>NZ_JBVHXR010000003.1:487511-642008 GCF_055569295.1 Streptomyces sp. NPDC029292 | reverse complement strand
CCGATCGGCCGGAGACGGGGTATCAACATATCTGGCGTTGATTTTTGGCACGCTGTTGAGTTCTCAAGGAACGGACGCTTCCTTTGTACTCACCCGAGAGACTCTCTCGTGGCTTTCCTCCGGGCGCTTCCCTTCGGTGTTCCAAACTCTATCAGTGTTTTTCTGTCTCTCTGACCACCGTCCTGCGGACATGCAGAACGAGACCCCGAGATAGGATCTGACAAGTTGGGTGCTGCCAGGCAAGGACGCTTGGTTGCGTCGCTCGGCCTCAAGCAGGAGTACGACTCTACATGGGGGTCCGGAGCGGGCGCAAATCGTTTGCGCTGTGCTCTACGGCCGCCAACCGGTACCTCTCATGCGGAACCGGCACTTCATATGACATACCCTGCTGAACAGTGCGCCGTCCGGGACAGGCAGTGACGGCCCATATAAATCTCCACCCCTGGGAGGCTTCCCATGACCACCGTGACGTCCCCTCTTGCAGGACGCGCCATCGGACTCGCCGCGGTACCGGATCCTGTGTTCTCCGGGGCGATGGTCGGCCCCGGCACGGCGATCGACCCGGTGCGTGAGCCCTCGGAGGCTGTCGCCCCCGTGGACGGAGTGATTGTCTCGCTTCACCCACATGCGTTTGTCGTCGTCGACGGCGAGGGTCATGGCGTGCTCACGCACCTGGGTATCGACACCGTACAGCTCAACGGCGAGGGCTTCGAGCTGCTCGTCAACAAGGGCGACACTGTGACGCGCGGCCAGGGCATCGTGCGCTGGAACCCGGTCGCTGTCGAGCAGGCCGGCAAGTCCCCGGTGTGCCCGATCGTGGCGCTCGAGGCCACCAGCGACTCCCTCTCCGACCTCCGCGAGGACGGCGATGTGAAGGCCGGCGACGTCCTTTTCGACTGGCAGTGACATCGATGCCGTCGTAGTGGACGGCGAGTTGGACAACCACCGCGGCGGCGGGGCCCGCCGCACTATCGGAGACGGGTGAGATGGAGACAACGCTGCGAGGCGTCGGCGTGAGCCACGGTGTGGCGATCGGCGAGGTTCGGCACATGGGAACGGCGGTTCTTGAGCCGCCTGCCAAGCAGATCCCGGCGGAGGACGCGGAGCGCGAACAGGGGCGTGCCCGCAAGGCCGTGGAGGCTGTGGCAGCCGACCTGATTGCGCGCGGCAATCTGGCGGGGGGCGAAGCCCAGGCGGTACTCGAGGCTCAGGCCATGATGGCCCAGGACCCCGAGCTGATGGCGGATGTGGAACGGCGTATCGCCGTCGGCAGCACCGCCGAGCGTGCGGTCTACGACGCGTTCGCCTCGTACCGCGCTCTGCTGGCGGGTGCCGGCGAGTATCTCGCGGGTCGCGTGGCCGACCTCGATGACGTGCGGAACCGTATCGTCGCGCGACTGCTGGGCGTGCCCATGCCGGGCGTCCCGGACAGCGACGAGCCGTACGTTCTTATTGCTCGTGACCTCGCGCCTGCGGACACCGCACTGCTCGACCCCACTCTGGTGCTCGGTTTTGTCACCGAGGAGGGCGGGCCGACCAGCCACAGCGCCATCCTGGCGCGGGCGCTCGGGGTTCCCGCTGTGGTGGCACTGCCCGGTGCGAGTGAGATCGGTGAGGGCACCGTGATCGCTGTGGACGGCAGCACCGGTGAGATCTTCGTGGAGCCGAGCGCCGAGAAGAAGGCGCAGCTGGAGGCCGCGGCGGCAGAGCGCAAGGCGGCGCTGTCCGCCTCGACGGGTCCGGGTGCCACCTCCGACGGGCACAAGGTGCCGCTGCTGGCCAACGTCGGCGGCCCGGCGGACGTGCCGGCCGCGGTGGAGGCCGGTGCCGAGGGTGTCGGTCTGTTCCGCACCGAGTTCCTCTTCCTTGACGACAGCAAGAACGCGCCGTCCGAGGAGAAGCAGGTCGAGGCGTACCGGCAGGTGCTGGAGGCGTTCCCCGAGGGCCGTGTCGTCGTGCGTGTGCTCGACGCGGGTGCGGACAAGCCGCTCGAATTCCTGACTCCGGCCGACGAGCCGAACCCGGCACTGGGTGTACGGGGTCTTCGGTCGCTGCTCGACCACCCCGACGTGCTGCGTACGCAGCTGACGGCGCTCGCGAAGGCTTCGGAGGGGCTGCCGGTCTACCTCGAAGTGATGGCTCCGATGGTCGCGGACCGTACTGACGCCAAGGCGTTCGCGGACGCGTGCCGTGTGGCCGGGCTGCAGGCGAAGTTCGGCGCGATGGTGGAGATTCCGTCGGCCGCGCTGCGGGCGCGGTCGATCCTGCAGGAGGTCGAGTTCCTGTCGCTGGGGACCAACGACCTCGCGCAGTACACCTTCGCCGCCGACCGGCAGGTCGGTGCGGTGTCCCGCCTGCAGGACCCGTGGCAGCCCGCGCTGCTCGACCTGGTCGCGCTGTCCGCCGAGGCGGCGAAGGCCGAGGGCAAGAGCTGTGGTGTCTGCGGTGAGGCCGCGTCCGATCCGCTGCTCGCGTGTGTGCTGACCGGTCTCGGTGTCACCTCCTTGTCGATGGGCGCCGCGTCGATTCCTTATGTACGGGCGACTCTCGCCAAGTACACGTTGGCGCAGTGCGAGCGTGCCGCCGCGGCCGCGCGTGCCACGGACACGGCCGAGGAGGCGCGCACCGCGGCTCAGGCGGTGCTGTCCGGCGAGTAGCCGGGCCCCGTCGTCGATCGGCTGTTGTCCAGGGGCGCTCCACCTTCGGGTGGGGCGCCCCTCTCGCGTTCAGTGCGCGTGGCCCGTCCTTTCTCCTTCCTCGCCGAGGTCGGGCGGAACGCAGTAGTCGACGCCGGATTCCGGGGAGACGAGGTCTCCGGAGTCGGCGTCGGTGCAGTAGGCGTCGAAGACTTCTGCGGCGGTGAGGGGCTCCAGGTCTTCGCCGCGCAGCCGCCATCCGTAGACGCGGTCGGTGGCGTCGGGGGCGGTGGTGCGCATGACGAGACCTCCGACGCTCCGGGTGGCGATGCCGAGGGCCAGGACAGTGGTGAATTCGAGGGCTTCCGACTCGTCGAGGCGGGAGGTGCCCGCGGCGTCGTCGGCTCGGAGTACCGCGACGAGCGTTTCGGGTACCGCCGAGACGCTGCATACGAGGTGCAGGTCGCCGGGGCCCGCTGTGTCGAGGATGCGGGAGAGGAGGTGGGAGGCGCGGACGAAGGACGCGCGTCCGATGTCCTCGCCGCAGGACGCGCAATTGCCGATGCGGGCCAGGAGTGTGGTCGCGTACTCCCAGGTCGCCTGGCGGACGGCCTCGTCGACGAGGTCCGGAACGAGTTCGTCGAGGGACTGTCCCTCGTAGGGAACGGTCGGTCCTGTGGCGGCCAGCTCGGCGGTGAAGCGGGTGCGGCTGGCGGCGGCGTCGGGTTCCAGGCCGCTGGCGGCGCAGAACTCGGCGTACTCCTCGGGGTCGAAGAGTGCCACCGTGGTGTGGCTGCCCTGGGCGGCGAGGGTCCTGAGCAGGGATTCCACCTGCTGGAGGTAGGTCGCATGGTCGTCGAAGGCGAAGGTGCGGTAGCGCCGCATCGCCGTGAAGTCGTGTGCGTCGGTCAACAGGCCGATGGTGCCGGCGATTTCGCGGCGCAGGACGCGTCGCATGGTCTGGTGCTGGGTGTGCGCCATGTATCCCCCTGTGCGCAGTCGATCAATTCTCACTCACAGTAACCAGTGGCACTGACAATGCCGGTCGGGCGAGCTGGTCGCGCACCAGGCGATGCTGAAACAAGCAGGTCAGGGCGATGGTCGCGCCGAAAACGGTCCAGCCGATGGGGCCGGTGGCGATGGCCGCGGTGACTGCCAGTGGCCCGATGCTGCGCTGTGTGGACTGTGCCAGCCCGTGAGCGCCGAGGTAGGCGCCCTGGGCGGTGTCGGGTGCGAGGGCGACCGAGAGTTCCCAGGAGACGGTGGCGTGGATTATTTCGGCCAGGGTGAAGGCGATGGCCGAGGCCGTGAGGAACAGGCACGCGGCGATGGTCCCGCCCGTGGCAGAGAGTGCCATGGTGGCGCCGCCCAGGGCGAAGGCGGCGGAGAGCGGGAGCAGCAGGGCGCGTGCCGCGGCTGTTGTGGCCCCGAACCGGGCCAACGGGACTTGGAGGGCCACCACCATCACGTTGTTGAGGACCATGAGCAGCGGGGCCAGGCCGTGCGGCGCGCTGTCGGAGTGCGCGATCCACAGCGGCAGCCCGACCTTGAACACCGCGTCGTCGAGGAAGAGGGCGGTCTCGGTGGCGACGTATGCGAGGTAAGTGCGATCGCGCCAGGGGGTGGCCCGCCGTGTCGTGGGGACGGGGTCCTTCGATGTGGCGACCGTTCGGGTGGGTGACGGCGGTTCGGCGCAGCGCACGGTGAGGAGGGCGGCGGCGATGAACGAGAGGGCGTCGCCTGCCAGGAGCCACTGGTACGCGGTGGTGGTGCCGACGGCGAGGGCCGCTGCGGCGGCGAGACCGCCGAGGGCCCAGCCGACGTTGGCGACGGTCCGGTTGAGGGCCTGGTAGCGGACGCGGTCCCGCCCTGAGACGCGGGTGGCGTACAGCTTGGTGAGGACGTTGGCCGCGCGGTCGCCGAGGCTGCCGACGGCCGAGAAGGCGAGCAGCAGGGCGCAGTTGTCGGTGGTGAGCAGTGCGAAGGAGGCGAGGGCCCGCAGGAGCTGGAGGGCGATCAGGACGCGGGTGAGGGGCAGGCGGTCCGCGATGCGGCCGCCTAGGGGGGCACCGGCGATGCCTATGGCGCCCGCTACGGCGGCGAGGGTGCCGACCTGCGCGACGGAGAGCCCGGTGACGTAGGTGAAGTACAGAACGGAGACGGAGGCCCACAGTCCGCTGCCGATCCGGTCGACGAGGGCGATCCAGAGCATTCGGCGGCCGTGGAGGCCTCCTGGAATGCGCGTCGGACTCACTGTTCCCCCTTGCCTTCAGTTATGTACTGATACATACTCGACAATGTGGCAACACAATATGTGATCAGTGGTTCGACGGCCAAGGGGATTGCCTCGTCCATCGAACGAGGCGTGGCCGAGGGCGCGTTGGGTCCGGGAACGGCACTGCCTCCGGTGCGCGGGCTTGCCGACGAGCTCGGGGTGAGTCCCGGGACGGTTGCGACGGCCTACAAGGAGCTGCGGCGGCGCGGGATCGTCGTGACCCGCGGGCGTGGCGGGACCGTGGTCGCCGAGGCTCCCGCGGTGGCGTCGCGCCGGCCCCCGAAAGTGCCGGACGGACTGCGCGACTTGGCCGGCGGACATCCTGACCCTGAGCTGCTTCCCCATCTGGTGCCGCCGTCGCGGCTCTCCCCCGGCGCGCGGTCGCACCGCAGCACGCCCCGACTGGCGCGACTGGAGGAAGCGGTGCGCGGCTGGCTGGAGCCGGACGGGGTGCCGACGGACCACGTGACGTTCGCGCACGGTGCGCTGGATCTGGTGGGGCGGCTGCTGTCAGTGGAGTTGCGGCCAGGGGATGCCGTTGCCATGGAGGACCCCGGTTATCACCATCTGCTGGATCTGGTCACGGCGTTGGGGCTGCGTAACGTCCCGGTGGCGGTGGACGATCAGGGGATGCGCCCCGAGGCGCTGCGCGGTGCGTTGCGGGCAGGCGTACGAGCGGTCGTGTGCAGTCCGCGGGCGCAGAATCCGTTCGGCGGGTGTTTCTCGGCGGAGCGCCGGGACGCGCTGGTCGACGTGCTTCGGGAGGAGCCCGATGTGCTGGTCGTGGAGAACGACCACGCGTCCGCCGTCGCGGGCGCGCCGCTTCACACGTTGACGGCGGGCGGCCTGGCGCGCTGGGTGCATGTGCGGACCGTGAGCAAGTTCCTGGGGACCGATCTGCGATGGGCCGCGGCGGCCTGTGATCCCACGACGCTGGCTCGGCACGACGGTCGGCTGCTGCTGACCTCGGGCTGGGTCAGCCACCTGTTGCAGGAGACGGTGTACGGGCTCATGACGGACGACGGCACGCGCGCGTTGATCGCGCGTGCTCAGGAGACGTACGGGATGCGTCGGAACGCGCTCGTCCGCGAGCTCGCGGAGCGTGGGATCGAGGCTCACGGTGTGAGCGGGCTGAACCTCTGGGTGCCCGTGCGGGACGAGTCGGCCGTTGTGAACGGGCTGCGGTCGTACGGGTGGTGGGTCGGGGCGGGGGCGCGGTTCCGGATCGCCTGCGGACCCGGTGTACGGATCTCGGGGTCCGAACTCGAGCCCGCCGACGCGGTGCGCCTGGCCTCGGACTTCGCTGCCGTGCTCGGCGAGTCCGAGGCCTCCTACGGGGGCTGATCAGGCGCGCTTGTGGGCCAGCTCCTCGTAGAAGCGCAGCAGTTCGACGTTGTCCACGGAGCCGAGATTGACCGCCTTGTCCAAGGGGGTGCCCTGGAGAAGGCGTTTGACCGGGACCTCGATGCGCTTGCCGGTGAGGGTGTGGGGAACGCCGGGGACCTCGATGACCTCGTCGGGGACGTGGCGCGGTGAGAGCTGTTCGCGGATGGTCCGCTTGATGCGGTTCAGGAGGGCCTCGTCGAGTACGGCTCCGGGGGCGAGGTGCACGAAGAGGGGCATCCAGTAGCCGCCGTCGGGCTGTTCGATGCCGATGACGAGCGACTCCTTGATCTCGGGGAGGCGTTCGACGGCTTCGTAGATGTCGGCCGACCCCATGCGCACGCCCTGGCGGTTGAGCGTGGAGTCGGAACGTCCGTGGATGACGACGGAGCCACGTGAGGTGACGGTGATCCAGTCGCCGTGGCGCCACACTCCGGGATACGTGTCGAAGTAGCTGTCGTGGTAGCGGCTGCCGTCGGGGTCGTTCCAGAAGCGGATGGGCATCGACGGCATCGGATTGGTGACCACGAGTTCGCCGACTTCGTCGATGACGGGCTTTCCGCTGGGGTCCCAGGACTGGAGGTCGGTGCCGAGGCCGGGAGCCTGGAGTTCGCCGATGTACACCGGGAGTGTCGGTACCCCTCCCGCGAAGCAGGAGCACACGTCGGTGCCGCCGCTGACGGAGGCGATCCACAGGTCTTCGCGGATCTCGTCGTGCAGCCAGCGGAAGCCGTCGGGCGGCAGGGGCGAGCCCGTGGTGGCGACGCACTGCACACGCGAGAGGTCGAAGTCGCGGGAGGGGTGGACGCCCGCCTTGCGACACGCCATGACGTACGCGGCTGACGTGCCGAAGAGAGTGGCTCCCGTGCGTTCGGCGATGCGCCACTGGGCGCCCGTGTCCGGATAGCCGGGGCTGCCGTCGTACAGGACGATCGTGGTGCCCGTGAGCAGGCCGGAGACGAGGAAGTTCCACATCATCCAGCCGGTGGACGTGTACCAGAAGAAGCGGTCTTCGGGGCCGAGGTCGCAGTGCAGGCCGAGCTGCTTGAGGTGCTCGACGAGGATGCCGCCCTGTGACTGGACGATGGCCTTGGGGAGGCCGGTAGTGCCCGAGGAGTAGAGCACCCACAAGGGATGGTCGAAGGGGACCTGCTCGAAGACGGGCTCCACGTCGGCGGAGGTCAGCGTTGACCAGTCCAGGGCGCCCTCGGGGGCCTCGGTGCCGAGCAGCGGGATGTGGACGACGGCGCGCAGCGTGGGCAGCTCGCGGCGCAGCTCGGCGACGATGTCGCGGCGGTCGTGCTCCTTGCCGCCGTAGCGGTAGCCGTCGACCGCGAACAGCACGACGGGTTCGACCTGCTGGAAGCGGTCGAGGACGCTGCGGGCGCCGAAGTCGGGGGCGCAGGACGTCCAGACACCGCCCACGGCGGCCGTGGCGAGAAGGGCGACCACGGCTTGCGGAACGTTCGGGAGATAGCCGCTGACACGGTCTCCCGGACCTACCCCGAGGGTGCGCAGCTCGGCGGCCAGGGACCCGACCTGGCGGCGCAGCTCGGACCAGCTCACGGGGGTCGGCTCATGGGTCTCGTCGACGTACAGGAGCGCGGGCGCGCCCGCACGGGTCCCGGCGGCGCGCAGGGCGTGCTCGGCGTAGTTGAGGGTCGCCCCGGGGAACCACTCGGCGCCGGGCATGGAACGGTCGCCGAGCACGCGCGCGTAGGGGGTCGAAAACCGTACGTCGAACCATTCGGTGACGGCTTTCCAGAACGTGTCCAGTTCGTCCACCGACCAGCAGTGCAGCGCCGCGTAGCCGCCGTCGGACGGGGCTCCGTGCTGCTCGGCCGCCCAGGCCTGGAACTTCGTGATCTGCGCCTGGGCGATGCGCTCCCCAGTGGGCTGCCAGAGCGGTGAGGGGTTCGAGGTGGACATGGGGCGGCTCCCGGACTGTGCGCGTCGTGTGCGTCTGTCGCGCACGAGCGGGGGTGTGCGCGTCACGCGGCTGACACGGACGATGCCATGTGATCGACTTCTGCACCAGGGTGCGCCACACATAGTCGGCAGCGTGAAGATGTGGCGTCGCCACGGGTGAACGGCAGTTGAACGACTCACCCATTTGGCGCCGGTAATGGCAGGGTGAGCAGCATGGACGGTCGTGACCTGGTGCGTTCGGTGAAGGCGGTCGGTTCGGGGGGTGCCACTCAAGGATTGCGCACTGTGCGGGCCGCGTGGCGCAGGAGGCGTGCCGACGCCACTGGGCTGCCGCGGCGCGGGGCCGAGCGTGCGCGGGTGCCGGGCCCGGTGCGGGATGTGGAGCCGGGGCCCGGCGGCGGCGTCGTACGGTTCGCGCGGTCCGAGCTGCGGATCACGGTCGCGGTGAACGGCGCCGTGTTCTGGGGCTGGGACGGGGCTGGTCCCGAGCCGTCGTACGCGCTCGCGGGCCGCTGCCCGGAGCCGGACCCACGGGCCGTCCTGGAGCCCGACAAGGACGGCGGCTGGCGGGTCGTGGCCGAGCGTGTGACGGTCGTGGTCTCGCGGCACGGAGCGGTCGACGTGTGTACCCCCGGTGGGGTGATCCTGCGCCGTGATCTGCCGCCGCGTTGGTGGGAGCCGGTCGACGGTGGCGGAGCGCGCTGGATGCAGCGCTCCGAAGTGGCCGCCGACGCGCGCTTCTTCGGCCTGGGCGGGCGCACGGCAGGGCCTCGGCTGCGCGACGGGACGTACCGGCTGTGGAACACGGATCCCGGCCACGCCTTCGCGCCCGGCGACGATCCGCTGTACATCACCATGCCGGTGCAGATGGTGGTCGCCGACGCGGCCACGCATCTCGTGTTCCACGACACCTCGTGGGACGGCACGGTCGCCTTGCGCGAGGGCGAGGAGGGCGCCGGCTCCGGGCACGACAGAGCCGGGACCTGCGAACTGCGCATGGACGGCGGCCCGCTGCGCTGCTGGGTGATGGTGGGCACCCCCGCGCGCGTGCTGCACGCCTGGGCCTCGCTCACCGGGGCGCCCGCGCTGCCGCCCGCGTGGGCACTGGGGCACCATCACGCACGGTGGGGCTTCGGCAGCGAGCAGGAGGTCCGGCGGATCGTCGCGGGCTACCAGGAGCACGGTCTTCCGCTCGACGCGGTCCATCTGGACATCGACCACTACGACGAGCACCAGGTGTTCACGGTCGACCGGGAGCACTTCCCGAAGCTGCCCGTGCTCGCCGAGGAACTGCGCCGCGACGGCATCCGCCTGGTGTCGATCGTCGACCCGGCGGTCAAGGCCGAGCCGGGCAACGCCGTGTACGACAGTGGCGTCGCCGAGGAGGCCTTCGTGCGTGATGCCTCGGGGCGGCTCGTACGGGGTGTCGTATGGCCTGGGGAGTCGGTCTACCCGGATTTCACGCACGCGCGCGTGCGGCGCTGGTGGGGCGGGCTGTACGAGGAACGGCTGGCGCAGGGGTTCGCCGGGTTCTGGCACGACATGAATGAGCCGACGTCGTTCGCGGCGTTCGGGGAGTCGACGCTGCCGCGTTCGGCCCGGCACTCCCTGGAGGGGCGCGGCGGAGACCACCGCGAGGCGCACAACGTGTACGCGCTCGGCATGGCCCGGGCCGGGTACGAGAGTCTGCGTGAACTTGCTCCCCAGGAGCGGCCGTTCATCTTCTCGCGCTCCGGGTGGGCCGGAATGCAGCGCTACGGAGGGACCTGGTCCGGGGACGTGGCCACGGGCTGGCCGGGGTTGCGCGCGTCGCTGTCCCTGGTGATGGGGCTCGGGCTGTGCGGGGTGCCGTACTCGGGGCCCGACGTGGGCGGCTTCGACGGGAACCCCTCTCCGGAGCTGTATCTGCGGTGGTTCCAGCTCGGCGCCTACCTCCCGCTGTTCCGTACGCACGCGAGTCTGCGCGCCGGGCGCAGGGAGCCCTGGGAGTTCGGTGACAAAGTCCTGGAGCACGCGCGCGTGGCGCTCGTCGAGCGGCAGCGACTGCTGCCGTACTTCATGACCCTGGCGCACCTGGCGCGCCGCACCGGTGCGCCGTATGTGCGGCCCGTGTGGTGGGGCGCGCCGGAGGACCGGGCGCTCCGCGACTGCGAGGACGCCTTCCTGCTCGGCGACTGCCTCCTGGTGGCGCCGGTACTCGACCACGGGGCCGACCGGCGGGCGGTGCAGCTGCCGCGGGGGCGTTGGTACGACACCGTCACCGAGGAGGCGTACGAGGGTCCTGGCCAGGTGCTGATCGACGCCCCCTTGTCGCGGATTCCGGTGCTCGCGCGCGCGGGCGCCGTCGTGCCCGTACGGGGTGCCGACGGCGGTCTGGAGCTGGAGGCGTGGGCTCCCGCGCGCGGGCGCACCGGGGGCGGGCTCGTCGTCCCGGACGCGGGCGACGGGTGGGACGAGCAGGAGGTCGAGCGCTATGTGACGCGCTGGGAGGGGAAGCGCGTGATCGTGCGACGGGACCGAGAGGGTGGCCTGGGGGAGCCGGCGTACCCGGTGCGTGTGCGGGGGCTCGGGGCGCCGTGACGGATCACTGAGCGCCCCGAGCGCGCGCCTTCAGCTGCGCGCGCCCCTCAGAGGTACCGGCCCTCGAACCACGCCCGCACCGCCAAGGTGTGCAGCGGGAAGGCGAGTTCCTCCGGTCTTCGCAGCAGGTGCCAGCCCTCCGTCTCGTCCGTGACGGCGGACGGCGGGAGTTCGGCGGCCGGACGCTCCGGGAGGAGCCCGAAGAGCAGCAGGTGCCCGGCCGGTGAACTCATCGCGTCGGCGAGCCGCACCTCCCGGCTCGCCGCGTCGATGCCCGTCTCCTCCTTGAGCTCCCGGACGACGGCGTGCCGCCAGTCCTCCCGGTGGTCGATGAACCCTCCGGGCAGGGCGATGCCCCCGCGCGCGGGAGCGATGGTCCGGGTGATCACGACCAGGGAGGTGCCCCTGGCGTCGTACACGGGTTGCAGGGCCACCGCGACCGGAAGTGGATTGCGGTAGGCCACGGTGCCGCAGGCGGCGCAGGTGCGGGGCCAGCCGGAGATTCCCTCTCCGTAGGGTGTTCCGCAGCTGGAACAGTGAGAGTCCGGCGCGAAGTCGGCGGGCGGGTGCGGGGATGCGGACACGCCGCGGACTGTATCCGATCACTGGAGGGACGTCTTCAGGGGTGGTCCCGCAGCGGCTCAGCGGGACGACGTGAGGCAGCCGGCCCCGAGGAACGGCGACTTCTGCTGACCGTCCCCCCCACGGGTGATGAGGGACGGCCGGAACCACCCCCGTGGGCCCCGGCCGTCCCTACCGATACTCCGACGCCCGGGAGGCCCCCGCGGTTCTCCACGACGCCCTGCCCAATTCCGGTCGCCCGTGGCACACTTCTGACGTTCCGTCAGATCCAGTGTCGTGGAGGGGTCTTGTCACGTACACGCACGCCTGTGGTCGCCGGGTGGTTCGCCGGGGACGGGGCCGACTTCCGGCTGCTCGGCACACGCTGCTCGGCGTGCGCCTCGGTCTTCTTTCCCCGCGAGGACGCGTTCTGCCGCAATCCGGACTGCCGGGGCGGCGAGCTGGCCGAGGTGCCGCTGTCCCGGCGCGGCCGCGTCTGGTCCTACACGGACAGCCAGTACCGGCCTCCGTCACCGTATGTGACCGATCCGGAACTCTCGTGGGAGCCCTACACGTTGATCGCTGTGGAGATGGAATCCGAGCGCATCGTGGTACTCGGCCAGACGGTTCCCGGCATCACCGTCGCCGATCTGACGGTGGGCATGGAGGTGGAGGTCGTCCCCGGTGTGCTGAACGAGGACGCGGAGACGACCTGGACGACATGGCACTGGCGGCCGACGGGGGTGACGGCATGAGGAGCATGTGGCGCACGGGGGTGACGGCATGACCGGCGAGGTGGCGGTGCTCGGCGCGGGCATGCACCCCTGGGGCAAGTGGGGACGCGGCTTCGTCGAGTACGGAGTCGCGGCGGCGCGGGCGGCGCTGGCCGACGCGGGGATCGACTGGCGGGAGGTCGGCTCGATCGTGGGCGCGGACACCGTGCGCGGCGGCTACCCGGGGTATGTGGCGGGGGCGACGTTCGCGAAGGCGCTGGGCTGGCAGGGGGCGCGGGTCGCCAGTGTGTACGCGGCGTGCGCGTCGGGCGCTCAGGCGCTCAACACGGCGCGGGCACAGATCCTTTCGGGCCTCGCGGACGTCGTGCTCGTGGTGGGCGCGGACGCGGCGCCCAAGGGATTCTTCCGTCCGGCGGGCGGGGACAGGCCGGATGATCCCGACTGGCTGCGGTTCCGCGTACTGGGGGCGACGAATCCGACGTACTTCGGGCTGTACGCGCGACGGCGGATGGCCGTGCACGGGGACACACTGGAGGACTTCGCACAGGTCAAGGTGAAAAACGCGGCCCTGGGGGCGCTGAATCCGAACGCGCGCTACCGCAAGAGGGTCACCGCCGAGGAGGTCGCCGGGTCCGCGGTCGTCGCCGATCCGCTGCGGCTGCTCGACATCTGCGCGACCTCCGACGGCGGCGCGGCCCTCGTGTTGTCCAGCATGGGGTTCGCGCGACGGCACGGAGCGGCGGATCCCGTGCGGATCCGCGCGGTGTCCACGGTGACGCCGCGCTACCCGAACACCGTGCTGGATCTGCCGGACATCGCCACGGACTCCGCGGTCGCGGTGGAGCCCGCGGCCCACACCTTCCGCGCTTCCATCGCGCGGGCGGCGTACGAGGAGGCGGGCATCGGTCCCGAGGACCTCTCCCTCGCCGAGGTGTACGACCTGTCCACGGCCCTGGAGTTGCAGTGGTACGAGGATCTCGGCCTGTGCGCGGAGGGCGAGGCCGCGAAGCTGCTGAGGGAGGGTGCCACGGCGCTCGGCGGGCACATACCGGTGAACGTCAGCGGCGGTCTGGCCTCCTTCGGGGAGGCTGTTCCGGCACAGGCCATCGCCCAGGTGTGCGAGCTGACATGGCAGTTGCGGGGCACCGCGGGTGACCGGCAGGTCGCGGGGGCCCGGGCCGGGATCACCGCGAACCAGGGGCTGTTCGGACATGGGTCGTCGGTCATCGCCGTACGCTGATCTCGGACAGGCGTACGCACCGACTGTGACCACCTGGGAATCCCGCGTGAACAGCTCATGAATCGCGCCCGGGCGTGCGCGGGCGGCGCCATCATGCTGCCGTGCCCTCCTGGACGGATACTGTCCGCTTCGCCTTCCAGCCGGTCGTCAATCTGACGACCGGAGGGGTCGCTGCGCTGGAGATACTCGCACGCCCGGAAGCCGGCGACATCTTGGCCGAGGCGCGCCGCGACCCCGAACTCGACGGTCGTCTGGCCGCGTTGGCGATCCGGGCGGCGGCCCGCAAGGAGACGCTGCTGCCGCTGCACGTGAACGTGTTCGCCGGGACCCTGGCCGACCTGGGCGGGCTCGCGGCGCTGCGCGAGGCGGTGCGCGAGGCAGGGCGGCTGCCCTGGGAGGTGACGGTCGACGTCGGTCCGCCGTACACCCATGTTCCGCAGCATGCCCTGCTGGAGGCGGTTGCCGCGCTACGGGGCGAGGGCTTCCGGATCTGTGCGGACGGGGTGGGCGACGGCGACGTACCCCTGCGGCTGCTCACGGACCTCGCGCCCGAGCTGGTGAAGCTCGATGTGTCGCTGCTGTCGCGGCCGGCGGCGGTGCGGGCGATGCGCACGCTGTGCGAGCACTTGGGAGCGCTGCTGTCGGTCGAGGGGGTCGAGACGGAGGCGCAGTGCGCGGCCGCGGTGTCGGCGGGCGCGCAGCTGGCGCAGGGCGAGCTGTTCGCGCCGCCCGCGCGGTTGCCCGCGGCGGACGTATACGTTCCGGCCCTCTCCCCCGGCATGGCGGCGGTGCCTCGGTCGGGGCCGTCCGTGCGGCAGTTCGTGCGGCCTGCCGCGCTGCTGCCCGCCACGGCGTCCGCCGGACAGGTACGGGCGCTGCTCACCGGATCGCCCGACGTGTCCGGGGCGCTGCTCGTGGACACCTCTGGCGTTCCGGTCAGGTCAGTGCACCGGTCGCGGTTCCTGCTGTCCATGTCGGGGCGGTACGGGCATGCGCTGTACGCCGACCGGCCGGCCGCCAAGCTCGGCGATCCGCCGCGTACGGTCGGCGTCGACGCCACCGCGTGGGAGGTCCTCGACGTGGTGGCGGACGGGGAGCGGGACCGTACGTCCGACGATGTCGCGGTCGTCGACCGGTACGGGCGGTGCGTGGGTGTCGTACGGCTGGCGGATCTCGTACGGGCGCTCGCCGAGAGCCGCGTCGAAGAGGCGGCCGGGCTCAATCCGCTGA
Source organism: Streptomyces sp. NPDC029292 (assembly GCF_055569295.1). Classification (NCBI taxonomy): domain Bacteria; kingdom Bacillati; phylum Actinomycetota; class Actinomycetes; order Kitasatosporales; family Streptomycetaceae; genus Streptomyces; species Streptomyces sp. NPDC029292. The sequence continues at coordinate 627,440 of NZ_JBVHXR010000003.1, read as the reverse complement.
CGCGGCTGCCCGGTTCGGACGCGATCACCGGGGAGGTGGACCGGCGGATCGCGGACGGCCGGGTGTTCGCGCTGAGCTGGCTGGACGTGGACCACTTCAAGCAGGTCAACGACGGAGCGGGGTTCGCGGCGGGCGACGAGCTGATCCGGGCGGTGGGGCGGGCGTTGCAGCACGCGGCGTCCGGGGCGACGCATGTGGGGCACATCGGCGGGGACGACTTCCTGGTCCTCGCGGACCCCGACACCCTCGACCCGCTGGCCACCTCGGTGCTCGACGCGCCCTGGTCGGCAGGAGGACGGGCCGTCACACTGTCGCTGGCCACGGTGCTGTGCGCGCCGGGCAGTGTGACCGACCACCGACAGGCGGCCGCGTGTCTCGCGCCGCTCAAGCAGGCCGCGAAGGCCCTGAGCGGGGCGAGTTGGGTGCTGGGGCGCGCGGGGCTGCCGGGCCACGAGATCCGCCGTGGCCCGGGGGCTGCACCGGCTCAGTGGTCGGGGCAGACGCTGGCCGGCTGACTTCTCGGTCTCGGGCCGCCCAAGCTGTTGGCCATCGGCGTGCCGACCTGCTGACCTGCTGACCTGCAAGGGTGCGAAGGGCCCGTCGGCGGTCGATGCATGGCAGTCGGCGTCGATCGGCGGGGCTCGGTGGCGGCCGGTCCGCGCCTCGCGGGGCCCTGCGGCTTGCATGCCCCCTTCGGCGGGCCTCCCTGTCACGTCCCCTTTTGCGGCCTTCGAACCGTTGCAGTCCGCGACCTTGACGCCCCCTGGGCACCGGTGAACACTTCCGGGTGTCAGTCGGCATCGCCGCATTCGGGCGTCTTCAGGCACCGCGCCGCTCGGGTTTCCGACCTGGACGAAGGGCCATCCTCCACGGGCGATTCCACTGCGACGGCACGCTCGTCACGGACGCCGGGCGGGGCGCGGGACCTCCCTGCCTTCGGCTGCAGTAGCCATGGGAAACGCACCCTGCACGGTGGACCGGGGCGGACCGCCCCGGGCGAGAGCCTAGGAGCCGCCATGAGCAACGGAGACATCTTTGTCGGCGAGTTGATCGGCACCGCGATTCTGATCCTGTTCGGCGCGGGAGTGTGCGCCGCGGTCACCCTCAACAAGTCCAAGGCACAGGGCGCGGGCTGGGTCGTCATCGCCTTCGGGTGGGGCTTCGGTGTGCTCGCCGGTGCGTACACCTCGGCACCACTGTCCGGAGGGCAGATCAACCCGGCGGTGACGATCGGCTTCGCCATCGAGGGCTCCACGAAGTGGGAGGACGTACCCTTCTACATCCTCGGGCAGTTCGCCGGAGCCATCATCGGGGCCACGCTCTGCTGGCTTCTCTACCTCGGCCAGTTCAACCTCAACGCCGAAGAGGACAAGGCCATCGAGACGCTGGGGATCTTCTCGACGCGGCCCGAGATCAACAACCCGGTACAGAACCTGATCACCGAGATCATCGCCACCGCCGCCCTGATGCTGCCCATCCTCGGGCTGGTCGGCGGGAGCAAGCACGTCGCGGGCATCGGCGACGCGGGCCTGCCCGTTCTGCTCATCTCCCTCCTCGTCGTCGGCATCGGCCTCTCACTGGGCGGCCCCACCGGGTACGCCATCAATCCGGCCCGCGACCTGGGACCGCGCCTCACCCACGCGCTGCTGCCGATTCCCAACAAGGGCACCTCGGAGTGGAGTTACTCCTGGATCCCGGTGGTCGGCCCGATCGCGGGTGCCGCCATCGGGGCCGCGATCTACAACGCAGCCTTCTGACGAAGGGGACGTCATGACGGACCATGCCGAGAAGTACGTCGCCGCAATCGACCAGGGCACCACCTCAAGCCGCTGCATCATCTTCAACCAGGACGGCGCGATCGTCGCCGTCGACCAGCGCGAACACCGCCAGATCTTCCCGAAGCCGGGCTGGGTGGAGCACGACGCCACCGAGATCTGGTCCAAGGTGCAGGCGGTGGTCGCCGGGGCGATCGCCAAGGCCGGGCTGCGCGCCGACCAGGTCAGCGCGCTCGGCATCACCAACCAGCGGGAGACGACGGTTCTGTGGGACCGCGCCACTGGCAAGCCCGTGCACAACGCGATCGTCTGGCAGGACACCCGCACCTCCGCTCTCTGCAACGAACTGGGCGGCACGGACGGGCAGGACCGCTTCCGCGAGCAGACCGGACTGCCGCTGGCCAGCTACTTCTCCGGGCCCAAGGCGGCCTGGCTGCTCGACAACGTCCCGGGGCTGCGCGCGCGTGCCGAGCGCGGCGAGATCGCCTTCGGCACCATCGACTCCTGGCTGATCTGGAACCTGACCGGCGGCACGGACGGCGGGCAGCACGTCACCGACGTGACCAACGCCGGGCGCACCATGCTGATGAACCTGGAGACCCTCCAGTGGGACCAGTCCATCCTCTCCGCGATGAACGTCCCCGAAGCGGTCCTTCCCGAGATCAGGTCCTCCGCCGAGGTGTACGGCACCGCTGTGGGCCAACTCGGGGGCGTGCCCGTCGCGTCGGCGCTCGGCGACCAGCAGGCGGCGGTGTTCGGGCAGGCCTGTTACGACGTGGGCACGGCGAAGAACACGTACGGCACGGGCAGTTTCCTGCTGCTCAACACCGGTAACCGGCCCGTTCCTTCGAAGAACGGGCTGCTGACGACGATGGGCTACAAGATCGGCACCGAGGCGCCGGTCTACTGCCTCGAGGGGTCGATCGCGATCACCGGGGCGCTCGTGCAATGGTTCCGCGACCAGCTCGGCATCATCCGCAGCGCCGACGAGATCGAGACGCTGGCGGCGAGCGTCGAGGACAACGGCGGCGCGTACATCGTGCCCGCGTTCTCGGGCCTGTTCGCCCCCTACTGGCGCTCCGACGCGCGCGGTGTCGTCACGGGGCTCACGCGGTACGTCACGAAGGCGCACCTCGCCCGCGCGGTTCTGGAGGCGACCAGCTGGCAGACCCGTGAGGTCGTGGACGCCATGTACCAGGACTCCGGGGTGCAGATCACCACCCTGAAGGTGGACGGCGGCATGACCAAGAACAATCTGCTGATGCAGCACCAGGCGGATGTTCTCGGGGTGCCGGTGATCCGTCCGAAGGTCTCCGAGACGACCTGCCTGGGCGCCGCGTACGCGGCCGGGCTCGCGACCGGTGTGTGGAACGACCTCGACGAGCTGAAGTCGCACTGGCAGAAGGACGTCGAGTGGACGCCGTCCATGGAGGCCTCCGTGCGCGACCACGAGTACCACAACTGGCGCAAGGCGGTGGAGAAGAGCTTCGGCTGGCACGAGGACAGGTGAGCTGAAACAGGGGTCTACGCGCGCGTGCGTCTCGCGTGAGCCACGCGCGCGTACATGACTGCGGCCCGTACCCCGGTCGGCGGGGGTACGGGCCGTACCTGTGTGTTGGGTCGTGAAGGTCTGACGACGGGCGTCCGCTTCTGACGGTCCGGCGTTGGCGGTCGGCTCGTTACGGCCTGGCGGCGGGCATCAGCCAGTGACGGTCTGGCGGCGCTCGGCCGCGTACGCCATCGCGTGCTGGACGACGCCGATGAGGACCTCCTTGACCGTCTCCCGGTCCCGCGCGTCACAGAGGACGACCGGTACTCCCGGGTCGAGATCGAGGGCCTGGCGGACGTCGTCTGCGGGGTAACGGGCGGCGCCCTCGAAGCAGTTGACTCCGACCACGAAGGGTATGGAGCGCCGCTCGAAGTAGTCGACGGCCGCGAAGCAGTCCTCCAGGCGGCGGGTGTCGGCGAGCACGACGGCGCCCAGCGAGCCGGTGGCGAGCTCGTCCCACAGGAACCAGAAGCGGTCCTGCCCGGGCGTCCCGAAGAGGTAGAGCACCAGATCCTCGCGGAGCGTGATGCGGCCGAAGTCCATGGCGACGGTGGTGGTGTGCTTGCCCTCCACGCCGCTGGTGTCGTCGACCGGGCGGCCCGCCTCGGTGAGCAACTCCTCGGTGCGCAGCGGCTTGATCTCGCTGACCGCGCCGACGAGGGTCGTCTTGCCCACGCCGAAGCCGCCGGCCACCAGGATCTTGAGCGTGACGGGCTCGACCGGGGGCTTGCCGCGCTCAGAACGCCCGAAGATCATCGATCTCTTCTCCTGCTTGATGGGGGTCGCGCGGCGGTGGACCGTAGCCTCCGCCGCCGGGGGTTTCGATGACGAGTACGTCGCCGGGGACGACGTCCGCCGCATCACTTCCGCCAAGTTCCGTGACTGTGCCGTCCGCGCGCTCCACCCGGTTGGCGCCGAGCGCTCCGGGCTCGCCGCCCGCCATGCCGTAGGGCGGGACCCTGCGGTGCTGGGAGAGCGTGGAGACGGTCATGGGCTCGTGGAACCGGATGCGGCGCACGGCGCCGTCCCCGCCACGCCAGCGCCCGGCGCCACCGCTGCCGCGCCGGACCGAGAACTCGTCGAGCTGGACCGGCAGTCGCCACTCCAGGATCTCGGGGTCGGTGAGCCGCGAGTTGGTCATGTGGGTCTGCACGACGGACGCGCCGGGGAAGCCCTCGCCCGCTCCGGATCCGGAGGCGACGGTCTCGTAGTACTGGTACCGCGCGTTGCCGAAGGTGACGTTGTTCATGGTCCCTGAGCCCTCGGCCTGCACTCCCAGGGCTCCGTACAGGGCGCCGGTGATCGCCTGGGACGTCTCCACGTTGCCCGCGACGACGGCGGCCGGGGGCTCGGGCGCGAGCATCGAACCCGGCGGCACCACGATGTCGAGGGGGCGCAGACAGCCGTCGTTGAGCGGGATGTCGTCGGCGACCAGCGTGCGAAAGACGTACAGGACAGCGGCGTTGACCACCGCGAAGGGTGCGTTGAAGTTGGTGGTGAGCTGCGGTGACGTACCGGTGAAATCGACAGTGGCGGAGCGTTTTTCGCGGTCTACGGAGACATGGACGCGGATGACGGCCCCGGAGTCGGTCTCGTAGGCGAACTCACCGTCTTCAAGAGCGTCGATAACCCGGCGTACGGCTTCTTCGGCGTTGTCCTGCACGTGCCTCATGTACGCCTGGACGACGTCGAGCCCGAAGTTCTCGATCATGCGGGCGACTTCGTCGACACCCTTCTGGTTGGCGGCGATCTGGGCGCGCAGGTCGGCGAGGTTGGTCTTGGGGTTGCGCGAGGGGTAGGGCGGCTCGGTGAGCAGGGCCAGGGTCTCGGCCTCGCGGAAGCGGCTGTTCTCGGCGAGCAGCCAGTTGTCGAAGAGGATGCCCTCCTCTTCGATGGTGCGGCTGTTCGCGGGCATGGACCCCGGTGCGATGCCGCCGATCTCGGCGTGGTGGCCGCGCGAGGCGACGTAGAACAGGATCCGCTCACCCTCCGTGTCGAAGACCGGGGTGATCACCGTGACGTCGGGGAGGTGGGTGCCGCCGTGGTACGGGTCGTTGACCGCGTATGTGTCGCCGGGGCGCATGCCGGAGCCGCGCCGCCGGATGACCTCCTTGACGCTCGTGCCCATCGAACCCAAGTGGACTGGAATGTGTGGGGCGTTGGCCACCAGGTTTCCGTCGGGGTCGAAGAGGGCGCAGGAGAAGTCCAGGCGCTCCTTGATGTTGACCGACTGGGCGGTGGACTCGAGACGGGCGCCCATCTGTTCGGCGATGGACATGAAGAGATTGTTGAAGACCTCAAGGAGAACGGGGTCCGCTTCCGTGCCGAGATCGGAACTCTGCGTAACCGCCACGCGTTCCATGACCAGATGCCCGTCGTCGGTCGTCGCGGCCTGCCAGCCGTCGTCGACGGCGGTCGTCGAGCTGGCCTCGGTGATGATCGCGGGGCCGGTGACCGTTTCGCCGGGAGGCAATTCCTCGCGACGGTGCAGGGGTACGTCGCACCAGGCGCCGCCCGTGTGGAGGCGGACCGTCTCCGGGGTGGCGGAGCGGCCTTCAAAAGAAGCCAGGGCGGAGAGATCGGGGGGTTCGGTGAGACCGGTGGCTTCCACGGAGAGGGCTTCCACGACGACCGGACGGTCGAGGGTGAAGGAGTAGGTTGCGCGATGGCGTTCTTCGAAGGCGTGGGTCATGGTGTCGGGCTCGGTGAGCTCGACGGTGAGCGTCGTGTCCGTGCCGTCATAGCGGAGTTGGGCACGGCGGGTGACCCGGATGCGGTCCTCGGGTACGTCCTCGGCGAGGAGTTCGGCGCGGGCGGCGCCCTCCAGGTCGTCGGCGGTCTTCAGGACAGCGGGCATCGAGGAGGTTTCCAAGGGGGCCTCGACGGACTGCTCGCGCATGGCCGTCGTATCGGCGAGTCCGATGCCGAGGGCGGACAGCACACCGGCCATGGGTGGCACGAGGACGGTGCGGATGCCGAGCGAGTCGGCGACCATGCACGCGTGCTGGCCGCCCGCGCCGCCGAAGGTGGTCAGCGCGTACCGGGTGACGTCGTGGCCCTTCTGGACCGAGATCCGCTTGACGGCGTTGGCGATGTTGGCCACGGCGATCTGGAGGTAGCCCTCGGCGACCTGCTCAGGGGTGCGGTCGTCGCCGGTCTGCTCGCGGATCTCGCGCGCGAGAGCGGCGAAGCGGTCGCGGACCAGGGTGTCGTCGAGGGGCCGGTCTCCGTCGGGGCCGAACACGTGCGGGAAGTGGGCGGGTTGGATGCGGCCGAGCGCCACATTGGCGTCGGTGACGGTGAGCGGGCCGCCTCCCCGGTAGCAGGCGGGCCCGGGGTCGGCGCCCGCCGAGTCGGGGCCCACGCGGTAGCGGGAGCCGTCGAAGTGCAGCACCGAACCGCCGCCGGCGGCGACGGTGTGGATGTCCAGCATGGGCGAGCGCAGCCGGACCCCGGCGATCTGGGTGGTGAACACCCGCTCGTACTCGCCCGCGAAGTGCGAGACGTCCGTGGACGTACCGCCCATGTCGAAGCCGATGACCCGGTCGAAGCCCGCGAGCTGCGACATCCGCGCCATGCCGACGATGCCGCCCGCGGGCCCGGACAGGATGGCGTCCTTGCCGCGGAACTGACCCGCTTCGGCAAGGCCACCGTTGGACTGCATGAACATCAGCCGTACGCCCTGGAGTTCGTCGGCTACGTGCTGGACATAGCGCCGGAGCACAGGCGACAGATAGGCGTCGACGACGGCCGTGTCGCCGCGCGGGACGAGCTTCATCAGCGGGCTGACCTCGCTGGAGAGAGAGATCTGCGGGAAGCCGATCCCGGCTGCCAGTTCACCGACGGCTTGTTCGTGGGCGGGGTGGAGGTGGCTGTGCAGGCAGACGACTGCAACAGCGCGGATCCCGGAGTCGTACGCCTTCTGGAGGGGTCCGGTGAGGGAGTCCAGGTCGGGGGCGCGCAGGACCGTGCCGTCGGCGGCGATCCGCTCGTCGACCTCGACGACGTGCTCGTACAGCAGTTCGGGCAGTTCGATCGCGCGGGCGAAGATGCGGGGCCGGTTCTGGTAGGCGATGCGCAGGGCGTCGCGGAAGCCTCGGGTGATGACGAGGAGGGTGCGCTCGCCCTTGCGTTCCAGGAGGGCGTTGGTGGCGACGGTGGTGCCCATGCGGACGGCCTCGATCTCCGCGCCCTCGTCGAGAAGTTCACGCACGCCCGCGACCGCCGCGTCGGCATATCTGGCCGGATGGTCGGACAGCAGCTTGTGCGTGAGCAGACGGCCGTCCGGGCGCCGCGCGACGATGTCGGTGAAGGTGCCGCCTCGGTCGACCCAGAACTGCCAGCCTGTCACGTCTGTTCCCCGTTTCCGCCCTGCTCAGAGCGCCCGGAGGCCGTTGATCACGTCGCGCAGAATACTCTCGTCCGGCAGCTCGGCAGGGGGTACGGGACGTGTCACATGGACCATTTCCTCGTCCACGAGGTCCCCGATGAGGACCCGTACCACTCCGATGGGGAGGTCGAGTTCGGCGGCGAGTTCAGCGACTGACTGGGGCGTGTCGCGGCAGAGTTCGACGATGTCCACGTGCTCCGGGGACAGCGTCTGGTCCGTTTCGGGGTCGTCGGCGTGCGGCTCCGTGACGACCACCGCGATCAGATCGAGGCGGTGCTGGGCCGCACTGGTGGTGCGGCCGCGTGTCATGGCGTACGGACGCACCACCGGTCCGGCCTCGTCGTCGAACCAGTGGCGTCTTCCCTGACCGTCTCCGCTCATGTCATCCCACTACCCGCCCGAAGTCAGATCGGTGCGCGGAGTGGCGGCCAGATGTGCGCCGACCCGCTTGACCAGGAGCGTCATTTCGTAGGCGACCTGCCCGACGTCCGAGTCGGCGTCCGAGAGGACGGCGAGGCAGCTGCCGTCACCGGCGGCCGTGACGAACAGGAAGGCCTCGTCCAGCTCGACGACGGTCTGCCGGACGCTGCCCGCCTCGAAATGCCGGCCGACGCCCTTGGCGAGGCTGTGGAAGCCGGAGGCGACGGCGGCCAGGTGCTCGCTGTCCTCCCGGGTCAGGTCCTTGGAGGCCCCGGTGGGAAGGCCGTCGCCGGAGAGCACGATCGCCTTGCGGATGCTGGCGACGCGGTCCACCAGTTCGTCGAGAAGCCAGTTCAGCTCGCCTGCCGCCTTGCTGGTCGTGGTGGGCCCTGCGGCCTTCGGTGCGGTCATCGACCGTCCCCCTTTGTCGTTCCTGGTGCTGTGCCGTCCTGGGTCTCGTCGCCCACCGCGTTCTCTTCGCGGCCGCGCTGCCAGCCCCGCTGGAGCGAGGCCATCCGGCTGCGTACCTCGTCGGCGTCGCGCTCGGCGGGATCCGTTCCGTTGCCGGTGCGGGCCTTGTCGCGCTCGGTGCGCCGTTCGGGGCCGTCCTTCAACTGCGGGGCCAGATTGGCCTGTCGGACGCGGCGGGGCAGCGGACCCACCCCCGATTCTGCCTCTCCCGCCTCGGACGACAAGGCGGTACGGCGGGTGCGCTTGGGGCGGGCGGGGGCCTCGCGAAGACCGGAAGCTTCGCGGAGCCCCGGGGCCTCTCGCAGGCCGGGAGTCTCGGGGCCTTCGCTGCTGGGCCGCTCCGGGGTCTCAGTGCGCTCGCCGCGCCGGGCGGGCAGCGGCTTAGCGCCGTCGAGCTCCGCCCCGACCCGTTCCACCGGCTCCAGGTTCTGGACCGGTTCGAGGTTCTCCGCGAACTCCTCGTCCGCCTCATCGCGCCGTGACCTCGTCTGGGTGACGGGACGGCCGTGCGAACTGACGAGTTTGGGGGCCCTGCGCCTCGGCAGCGGGACGGGGGTGGCGCCCGGATGGTCGTCGTCGTCCCGACGGGCGAGCTCGCCCCGGTTGTCGCGTGCCTGCTGGTGCTGCTCTCCCGGGACTCCGGCGATGGAGCGGCGCGGCCGGAACAGACCGCCGCGCTCGCTGTCCTCGTCGCCGAGGGCTCCTGGGAAACCGGTGAGGGTGTCCAGGTCGACCGGCGCTTCCAGTTCGACCGGACCGTCCAGGATCGACGCCGGCAGGCCCGGCAGGCGCACCGGAACCTGGGAGAGCGCCGACGTGCGGCCCTCCTCGGTCTCGCCCTCCTTCGTGGGCAGCGCGCGGTCGAGGCGGAAGCCGATGCCGTTGGTGTCCGGGACGTCGTCGGTGAGCAGGACGTCGGGGATGAAGACGACCGCGGTGGTGCCGCCGTACGGGGACGGTTGCAGGGAGACGCGGACGTTCTGCCGCTGGGCCAGACGGCTGACCACGAAGAGGCCGAGCCGGTCGGTGTCGGAGAGTTCGAACTCGGGGGTCTCGGCGAGCCGCAGGTTGGCGTCGAGGAGCGCCTCGGCCGCCATACCCAGGCCACGGTCGTGGATCTCCAGGGTGAAGCCGTTGGCGACACGCTCGCCGAGGACCTGGACGGCGGTGTGCGGGGGCGAGAACACCGTGGCGTTCTCCAGGAGTTCGGCCACGAGGTGGGTGAGGTCGGCGACCGCGGGCCCGGTGACCGCGACGCGCGGCAGACGGCGTACCTCGATGCGCTCGTAGTCCTCGACCTCGGCGACGGCTGCGCGGACGATGTCCATGAGCTGGACGGGCTTGCGCCACTGCCGGGACGGGGCGGCGCCGGAGAGGATGACCAGGCCCTCGGCGTGGCGGCGCATGCGCGTGGTCAGGTGGTCGAGACGGAAGAGGTCGGCGAGTTCGTCGGTGTCCTCGGTCCTGCGCTCCATGGTGTCGAGCAGGGTGAGCTGCTTGTGGAGCAGGACCTGGCTGCGGCGGGCCAGGTTGACGAAGACCTCGGAGACGCCGTCGCGCAGTTCGGACTGCTTGACGGCGGCCTCGACGGCGGCGCGCTGCAGGGTGTTGAGGGCCTGCCCGACCTCGCCGATCTCGTTCTTGTCGTACTCCAGGCGTGGCGCTTCGGTCTCCACGTCGACCTGTTCTCCCGCGGAGAGGCGGCGCATGACGCTGGGAAGCCGGACGCCGGACGCCTCGTGGGCCTCCAGGCGCAGTCGGCGCAGGTCGCGGATGAGGCTCCGGCCGATGCGTACGGACATGATGAGCGAGATCAGCAGGGCGATGAGCCCGAAGACTCCCGCGATGATCGCCTTGACGATGACGCCGATCGCCACGGGCCGGACCCGGTCCTGGTACCGGTCGCCCGCCTTGTCGTTGAGGTCGCCGAGCTCGTCGAGCACATGTCCGGCCGCGCTGTCCCAGCTCTTCGCGGTGACGCCACGGGGCGAGCCGGCCGCGGAGTTGACGACGGACTGCTCGGCCACGCGCAGGGGCGCCGTGTCGGCGTTCTTCCAGTAGCGCGCGAAGCGATCGCGCTCCGAGGAGGGCAGCAGCGGCAGGCTGATGTCGTACAACAGGGTGCGCTGAGCGACGAGGTCGGAGACGTCGCGGATCTCGTCGTGGGTGATACGCCCCGCGACCAGTGCGGAGCCGAGGAGGGCGTCCTCGCGGGAGAGCAGCTCGCGGGCGCGGGCGACGTTGACAAGGGCGCGGCCCTGCTTGTCCATCTCCACGTTGTCGAGCACGTGGAGGTTGGCCATCAGGACGTAACAGGGGTCGACCAGGCGGTTGTAGAGGCCGAGGGCCTGGGCCCGGCCGACGGTGCCCTCCTCGACACTGCGGCGCAGCGAGTCGATTCCGTCGACGGCGTCGAGGATGGAGGTGAGGCGCTCCGATGTGCCCTCGCCCATCTCCTCGCGTACGTCATCGTCCTTGGCGTTCCTGCGGACCTTCGCGACGGCGTGGTCGGTGGCGGTCTGGCTGCGCTTGAGCGCGGCGAGCGCGTCGGAGGCACGAGGGTCGGCCAGATAGACGAGGGTCTGACGGCGTTCCTGCTGAAGGACACGGACGGCGTCCTCGGTGGGATAGCCGATCTTCTCGACGATGTCGGTCACGTTGAACAACTGGTTGGCCTCGCGCCCCGTGAGCACGGTCGCGAAGGCCCAGATCGCGGTCAACGAAACCAGCGGCACGAGGAGCAGCGCCACGATCTTCCGGCGGATGGACTTCCCGCGAAAGCGCATGGCCTCCCCCAGCTCGACCCCCTGACCCGGGGGTACACATGTGCGTCAACAAACGGCGTGAGCCTACTACCGAAGCACGGGTAACTCGAAGAGCTGTCCGGGCGCAGCCCCGGCGCGAGGGGAACGAGACATGGGCAGTTGTCCGTTCATTGGGGGAGATTGCCTCCCCGAATCCGGTACTTGAGGCCGGATCACATCGGAGCGGTGAACTTGGTCAGTTGGCCGGAATTCTTCGTTCGGCGGGAATCTTCGGGGCACGTCGTTCGTCGTTCTGTACGGGAAATGGGGGCGGAATCGGCCACAGGCGCCGCATGCCGCGCTCAGGCCGCGTAAAACAGCGCAAGCCGGGCAGCCACTGGGGAGCCGGAGTCATCTGACACCGGTGCGAGGGGTCTGTCGGCGGTGGGGAGTGACGAGTTGATGGGCACGGTGGAGCGGAACGGGGCGCCCGGGACCGGCGTTGCGGCACCCGAGGCGGCGCGGCGGGCCGCTCAAGCACCGGATCGCGACATTCCGGCGGACGGACGCGGCCAGTTGGACGGGCGGCACGGAGCGACGGGCGGGCGTGACGGGGTGGACGGGCAGGGCGTGGCCACGGGCGGGCGCGGCCGGGTGGACGGTCGGGGCTTCGCGGCGGACGGGGACGACCGGGTGGGCAGGCAGGGCTTCACGGCGGACGGGCACGGTCGGGTGGACGAGCACGGCTTCGCCGCGGACGGGCACGGCCGAGCCGTCCGGCCGGACGTTGCTGCTGAAGGGTACGAAGAGCAGGCGTACTACCGGCCGTTGTGGATCGAGGAGCCCGCGCGCAGGCGGCGGTTGCCCGATCCGGTGCGTACGGCGGCCGTGCGGGCGGTCATCATCATCGCCGTGACACTGATACAGGCGATGGTGGCCTTCCTGTCCACCCTCGCGGGATCCTGGCTGGCCTTCCCCATGGTCCTGAGCAGCGTGGCCAGCACGGTCGTGGCCACCTGGTCCGCCCTCGACGTCTGGGTGACGCGACAGGTGTGGAACCAGCGCAACGGGGTGGTCTCGGTCCCGAGCAGCACCGCGCGGGCCCTGCGACGCGAGCGGCGCAGGGCCAGGCGGCAGGCACGGGCGGCCGAGCGTGCGCAGGAGCGGATACGTCGGCAGGGCGGGGCCGGGCAGCTGTCGCACTCCTAGTCACGACCAGGGGCATTCCTGGTCACGACCACTAGCATTCCTGGTCACGGCCGAGGGACACATCGGTCCGGCCCGCTCACCGCACCGTCAGCTCGTCACAGTGCCGCCGCTTCCATCGGACCTGCGCTGCGCGCCAGTCCGCGGCGTGCCCGCATGAACGGGCGGGGGCGGTCGACGGAGAGCACGGCCGTCGTCCGGCCGTCGCGTTCGTAGAGGGCGAGGAAGCCGCCCTCGGCGGGCGCGCCGTCCTCGAGAGCGCCTTCGGCGATACGGACGGTGTCCGCCTCGTGCCGCCGCCCCGCGAACTGGATCCGCGCACCGTACTGGTCGGACCAGAAGTAGGGCAGGGACCGCGCGGTCTCGACGGTGCGTCCGGCGAGCAAGTTCCGTACGGCGACACGGGGTTGCTCGGTGGCGGAGGTCCAGTGCTCGGCGCGGGCACCTCCGACCCGGGCGACGTCACCGACGGCGACCACCTGGGGAAGTCCGGTCACACAGCCGTCGTCGCACAGCACGCCGTCGTGCAGGGCGAGCGTCGAACCCGCGAGCCAGCCAGTGTTGGGGGTGGCGCCGATGCCGACGATCACGACGTCGGCGCACAGGGTCCGGCCGTCGGCGAGCTGTACGCCGGTGACGGAGCCGCGCGCCGCGCCGTCGTCCCCGATCCGCGACGGATCGACTGCGTGGCTGCCGTCCCGTGCGGTGGAACCGCCTCCGCGGGCTTCCGCAGCGCCGCTCCCCCGGAGCCCGGCGACGCCGATGCCGGTGACGAGGTCGACGCCGCCGCGGCGGTGCAGCGCGGCGCACACGGCGGCCATGTCGGGGCCGAGTTGGGGGACGAGGGGCAGCGGGGCGGCCTCGACGACGGTGACGTCGTGGCCGAGGGCGGCGCACGAGGACGCGGTCTCGGCGCCGATGAAGCCGCCGCCGATGACGACGACGCGGCGTGGGCCCCGGCCGAGTTCCGCGCGCAGGGCGCGGGCGTCGTCGAGGGTGCGCAGGGTGTGGACGCCGGCGAGGTCGTCGCCCGGGAGGCGGCGGGCCGAGGCGCCGGTGGCGATGACCACGCCGTCGGTGGAGACGGTGCGGCCGTTGTCGAGGAGGAGGGTGCGGCCACGGATGTCGAGGCCGCGGGCGCGTACGCCGAGGAGCCAGTCGGCGTCGAGTTCGGCGGTCTCCTCGGCGTCGGTGAGGGAGAGTTGGTCCTCGTCGGCGCGGCCGGTGAGGAAGTCCTTGGAGAGGGGCGGGCGGTCGTACGGACGGTGGGGTTCGTCCCCGACGACCACCAGGCGCCCGTCGAACCCCTGGGCCCGCAGCTCGCGAGCCGCGTACAGCCCGGAGAGGGAGGCACCGACGACGGTCACGGTTTTCATGAGGCCCACTCTTCGTCGCAAACGGTCACGGCGTTCATGCGGCGGTGCCCTCCTCCGCGGCCGGATGGACGTGGATGATGCCGTCGTCGACGGTGACGCGGTGGGTGCGGACGGGGCGCCGTGCGGGCAGGCACGTCGGCCGGCCCGTACGGAGATCGAATGAGGCGGCGTGCAGCGGGCATTCGACCAGACAACCCTCCAGCCAGCCCTCGGAGAGGGAGGCGTCCTGGTGGGTGCAGGTGTCGTCGATGGCGTACAACTCGCCGTCGGCGTTGAACACGGCGACGGGGGGTGTGGTGTCGACACGGACGGATTCGCCCACGGGGAGGTCTTCAAGGCGGCAGACGGGAATCATGGGCCCCCCTCTCGGTCCGGACGTTTCGTCCGGGACCTCTCAGGTCCAGGTCGTCCGAGACCTTTCCGGTTCCGGACGCTTCGGTAACATGATGTTTCGTATGGCGCACGAGGGAGCGCTATGCGCAACAGAATCCGCGCGGGGGTCCCGTCACGTCAAGGGCTTCCCGCAGATGCGGCCCAAACAGGGCCGCCAGGTGGTGAGAGTTGAGCTATGACCCGCACGCAGAAGCAGGTTGAGCGGAACGAGGAGAATCCCGAGAGGCGGAACGGCAGGAGCACGGGCAGTGCCGTCCAGTCGGTGGACCGCGCGGTGAGCGTGCTGGAGATCCTCGCCCGGCTCGGCGAGGCGGGTGTCACCGAGATCGCCGACGAGCTGGACGTGCACAAGTCCACCGCGTTCCGGCTGCTTGGCGTCCTGGAGAACCGCGGCCTGGTCGCGCAGGCCAAGGACCGTGGGAAGTACTACCTGGGGGCGGCCGTACTGCGCCTCGCGGGCGCGGCGGCAGTGCGCCTCGACATCTCCCAGGAGGGCGTCCCGGTCTGTCGCGAACTCGCCGACGAGCTGGGCGAGACCGTCAACATCGCGGTCCTCGACGACGACGCGGCGGTCAACATCATGCAGGCCCGCGGCACCGCGTCGGTCACGGCGCAGAACTGGCTGGGCAGACGCACACCCCTGCACGCCACCTCCAGTGGCAAGGTGCTGCTGGCGCACATGCCGCCCACACTGCGCGAAGGCCTGCTCGCGCGCCCGCTGCCGCGCTTCACGGAGCGCACGATCACCGGCACGTCCGCGCTGCGCAGCGAGTTGGAGGCGGTGATCGACCAGGGGTACGGGATCACCCTGGAGGAGCTGGAGGTCGGCCTCACCGCGGTGGCCGCCCCGGTGCGCGCCCACGACGGCAAGGTCATCGCCGCGATCAGCGTCTCCGGGCCGGTGTACCGGCTGGGCCCGGACCGCCTGTCGGACCTCTCCAAGCGCACGGTGGCCGCTGCCGCTGAGCTGTCGCGCCGGATGGGGTACGGCTTCTGACGGAAGCCGTACCGGACACGAAACGGAGCCCGAAACCGCACCGGACACGGCCGCAGGCGGAAACCCCACGGGGCGCGGAACACAGCGCGGGGCCAGGAATCACCTGGCCCCGCGTTTCTGTGTGTCGGGCAGGTTTCGTCCGGCCCGTTCCTTTTGCCAAGGGTTAACTCGCACCTCTTGACGACCCCCTGACGGCGTTCTCAATATGTTCCTCATCGCGCAACCCATCGTGCATTGCGCAACAGCAGAGGAGCTTGTCGTGCCACACGAGGTCCGTGCCGTAGTCGCCGTCAAGAAGGGCGCACCCGTCGAGGTGCAGACGATCGTCGTTCCCGATCCAGGACCGGGCGAGGTGCTCGTCGCCGTACAGGCCTGCGGGGTCTGCCACACGGATCTGCACTACCGGGAGGGCGCGATCAACGACGACTTCCCGTTCCTGCTGGGCCATGAGGCGGCCGGCACGATCGAGGCGGTCGGCGAGGGTGTCACCGACCTCGTCCCCGGCGACTATGTCGTCCTCGCCTGGCGCGCCCCCTGCGGCACCTGTCGCTCCTGTCGCCGCGGCCGCCCCTGGTACTGCTTCGACTCCCGCAACGCCACGCAGCCGATGACGCTGCTCGACGGCACCCCGCTCAGCAACGCCCTCGGCATCGGCGCGTTCGCCGAGAAGACCCTGGTCGCGGCCGGGCAGGCGGTGAAGATCGACCCGGCCGCCCGCCCGGAGGCCGCGGGCCTGATCGGCTGCGGGGTGATGGCCGGATACGGCGCCGCCGTCAACACCGGCAACGTCGGCCGCGGTGACACGGTCGCCGTCATCGGCTGCGGCGGCGTCGGCAACGCCGCGATCGCGGGCGCCTGTCTGAACGGCGCCATGAAGGTCATCGCCGTCGACATCGACGACAAGAAGCTCGACCAGGCGGAGAAGTTCGGCGCCACCCACACGGTCAACTCGCGCGGCACGGACCCGGTCGAGGCCGTGCGCGCGCTCACCGACGGTTTCGGGGTCGACATCGCCATCGACGCGGTGGGCCGACCGGAGACGTACAAGCAGGCCTTCTACATGCGCGACCACGCGGGCGTGCTCGTCCAGGTCGGTGTCCCGGACCCCGAGATGAAGATCGACCTCCCGCTGATCGACCTGTTCTCGCGTGGCGGCGCCCTCAAGTCGTCCTGGTACGGCGACTGCCTGCCGAGCCGCGACTTCCCCTTCCTCATCGACCAGTACCTGTACGGGCTGCTCGACCTCAACGCGTTCGTCAGCGAGACCATCGCCCTCGACCAGGTCGAGGAGGCGTTCGCGAAGATGCAGCGCGGTGAGGTGCTGCGGTCCGTGGTGGTCCTGTGAGCCGAGCGGAGAGCCACACGGAGACCCACGCGGTACGGATCCAGCGCGTCGTCACCTCGGGCACCTTCAGCCTGGACGGCGAGACCTTCGACGTCGACAACAACGTCTGGCTCGTCGGCGACGACGAAGAGGTACTGATCGTCGACGCCGCCCACGACGCCCGTACGATCCACGAAGCCGTCGCGGACCGCAGGGTCACGGCCATCGTGTGCACCCACGCGCACGACGACCACATCGACGCGGCGGCCGAGCTCTCCGTGCTGACCGGCGCGCCGGTCCTCCTCCACCCCGACGACAACGAGCTGTGGTCCTTCGCGCACCCCGCCCGCAAGCCGGACGGCGAGCTCACGGACGGCCGCATCCTCAGCGTCGCCGGCATCGAGCTCCAGGTGATCCACACCCCCGGCCACACCTGGGGCAGTTGCTCGCTCTACGCCCCGTTCCTGGACACGGTCTTCACCGGGGACACCCTCTTCCACGGCGGCCCCGGAGCGACCGGCCGCTCCTACTCCGACCGGCCGACCATCGAGGCCTCCATCCGTAACCGGCTCCTCACCCTCCCCGGTAGCACGGTCGTCCGCACCGGACACGGCGAGGACACCACCATCGCCGCCGAGCGGCCCAACATCACCACTCCCTAAGCGCGTTCACTCCCCACCCCGGCAAGGAGGGGCATGTCCAGCACGCCCGAAAACCGCCCCCAGGGTCCCCGCGTGGTCATCATCGGCGCCGGCATCGTCGGCTGCTCCCTCGCCGACGAGCTGACCGCCCGCGGCTGGACCGACGTCACCGTTCTCGAACAGGGGCCGCTGCCCGCCCCGGGCGGCTCCACCTCGCACGCGCCGGGCCTGGTGTTCCAGACCAGCCCGTCCAAGACGCTCACGGCGTTCGCCCGCTATACCGTCGAGAAGTTCAACTCCCTCCAGGTGGACGGGGTTTCCTGCTTCAACCCGGTCGGCGGCCTGGAACTCGCGACCACACCCGAGCGCCTCGCCGACCTGCACCGCAAGGCCGGTTACGCCGCTTCCTGGGGCGTGCGCGGCGAGATCGTCAGCGCGGCCCGCTGCAAGGAACTCTGGCCGCTCATCGATGAGTCGGCCGTCCTCGGCGGCTTCCACACCCCCGACGACGGCCTGGCCCGCGCCCTCTTCGCGGCCCGCGCCCAGATGGAGCGCGCGGAAAGCCGCGGCGTCCGCTTCCTGGACCGCCACACGGTCACCGGAATCGAGCGGGAGGACGGCCGAGTCACCGCCGTCGTCACCGACCGCGGCACCTTCCCCGCCGACCACGTCGTCTCCGCGGCCGGTTTCTGGGGTCCGGTGATCGGCCGCATGGCCGGAGTCGACGTACCCCTGCAGCCGCTCGCACACCAGTACGCGAAGACGAAGCAGCTCCCCGAGCTGGCCGAAGCCACCACCGAAGCCGCGGACGCCACCGAAGCCACCGAAGCCGCGCACGCCACGGAAGCCTCGAAGCCCATCCTCCGCTTCCAGGACCGCGACCTCTACTTCCGCGAGCACCACGACCGCATCGGCATCGGCAGTTACGCGCACAAGCCGCTGCCCGTGGACGCGTTCGGGATCCTCCCGTACGACGAGGCGCGCGCGAACGACATGGAGATGCCGTCCTCCTACCCCTTCACCGAGGAGGACTGGGCACCGAGCTGGGACGACTGCCGCCGGCTGATGCCCGCCCTGGGTGAGACGGAGATCGAGGAGGGCTTCAACGGCGTCTTCTCCTTCACGCCTGACGGCATGCCGGTGCTCGGCGAATCGCGAAAGCTGCGCGGCTTCTGGCTCGCCGAGGCCGTCTGGGTCACGCACTCCGCGGGTGTTGCCAAGGCCGTCGCCGAATGGATGGTTGACGGACGCGCCTCCATCGACCTGCACGAATGCGACCTCACGCGTTTCGAGGAAGCGCAGCGTTCACCGTCGTACGTCCGTGAACGCGGTTCACAGCAGTTCGTCGAGGTGTACGACGTCCTGCACCCCCTCCAGCCGATGGAGCAGCCGCGCCCCCTGCGCGTCAGCCCCTTCTACGCCCGGCAGCAGGAACTCGGCGCGTACTTCCTGGAGGGCGGCGGCTGGGAGCGCCCGCACTGGTACGAGGCGAACGCCCCGCTCGTCGACGCCCTCGGCCCCCTCCCCGAGCGCGACGCCTGGTCGGCCCGCTACTGGTCGCCCATAGCCGCCGCCGAGGCCAAGGCGACCCGCGAAAACGTCGCCCTGTACGACATGACCCCGCTGCGCCGCCTCGAAGTCACCGGCCCCGGCGCCCTCGGCTTCCTCCAGCGCATGACCTCGAACAACCTCCGCAAGAAGCCGGGCGCGGTCACCTACACCCTGCTCCTGGACGAGACGGGCGGCGTCCGCTCCGACCTCACCGTCGCCCGCCTCGCCGCCGACCGCTTCCAGGTCGGCGCCAACTCCCCCACCGACCTGGACTGGCTCACCCGGCACGCCCCTGACGACGTGCAGATTCGCGACATCACCTCCGGCACCTGCTGCATCGGCGTCTGGGGCCCGCTCGCCCGCGACCTCGTCCAGCCGCTGACCCGCGACGACTTCTCGCACGAGGGCTTCGGCTACTTCCGTGCGAAGGAGACGTACCTCGGGCACGTCCCGGTGACGGCGATGCGTCTGTCGTACGTCGGCGAGCTGGGCTGGGAGCTGTACACAAGCGCCGACCTGGGTCTGAGGCTCTGGGACACATTGTGGGAAGCGGGGCAGCGGCACGGCGCGATCGCGGCCGGGCGCTCGGCCTTCAACTCCCTTCGCCTCGAGAAGGGTTACCGCGCCTGGGGCGTCGACATGACCGACGAGCACAATCCGTACGAGGCGGGCGTCGGCTTCGCGGTCCGTATGGACAAGGACGGCTTCGTCGGCCAGGAGGCGCTGCAGGGCGTCCTGCACGGCCTCGCCGGATCGGAGCCGACGCGCAGGCTCACCCCTCTCCTCCTCGACGACCCCGCCGCCGTCGTCCTCGGCAAGGAGCCCGTGTACGTCGACGGCGCCCCCGCGGGTTACGTCACCAGTGCCTCGTACGGCTACACGCTGGGCCGCTGCGTCGCGTACGCCTGGCTGCCGGCGCTCGCCACCGGCACCGGCGTGCACATCGAGTACTTCGGTGAGAAGGTCCCCGCGACCGTCGCCGAGGAGCCGCTCTTCGACCCGAAGATGACCCGCATCCGCCGCTGACCCGCTCTCAGGAGGCCTACTGTGTCCCCCACTTACGACGTGATCGTGATCGGTCTCGGCGGCATGGGCAGCGCCGCCGCCCACCATCTGTCCGCGCGCGGCGCCCGCGTGCTCGGACTGGAGAAGTTCGGCCCGGTCCACAACCGCGGTTCCAGCCACGGCGGTTCGCGCGTCACGCGGCAGTCCTACTTCGAGGACCCGGCGTACGTACCGCTGCTGCTGCGCTCCTACGAGCTGTACGACGAGCTGGAGCGGGCGACCGGCCGTGAGATCGCCACGCTCTGCGGTGGCGTGATGGTCGGCCGCCCCGAATCGCGGACCGTCTCGGGCTCGCTGCGCTCCGCGACGCAGTGGGATCTGCCCCACGAGATGCTGGAGGCGAAGGACATCCGCCGCCGCTTCCCGACACTGAACCCGTACGACGACGAGGTGGCACTCTACGAGGAGAAGGCGGGACTGGTCCGCCCCGAGAACATGGTCGCGGCCCACCTCCAGCTCGCCACTCAGCAGGGCGCCGAGCTGCACTTCGAAGAGCCGATGACCCGGTGGGAGCCGTACAAGGACGGTGTACGCGTCCACACGAGCGAAAGCACGTACACCGCGGGCCAGTTGGTGATCTGCCCGGGTGCGTGGGCGCCGCAGCTGCTCACCGACCTCGGGGTGCCGTTCTCCATCGAACGGCAGGTCATGTACTGGTTCCAGCCGAAGGGCGGGGTCCAGCCGTTCCGCCCCGAGAACCACCCGATCTACGTCTGGGAGGACGCGGCCGGAGTCCAGGTCTACGGCTTCCCGTCCATCGACGGGCCGGAGCTGGGCGCCAAGGTCGCCTTCTTCCGCAAGGGCGTCGAGTGCACCCCGGAGAACATCGACCGGACCGTGCACGAGGAGGAGATCCAGGCCATGGCGGATCACATGTCCCGGTGCATCCCCGACCTCTCGGGCACCTTCCTCAAGGCCGCCACCTGCATGTACTCCAACACCCCCGACGAGCACTTCATCATCGCCCGGCATCCCGCGCACCCCGAGTCCGTCACCGTGGCCTGCGGATTTTCCGGGCACGGCTTCAAGTTCGTGCCGGTCGTCGGCGAGATCCTCGCCGATCTGGCCCTGACCGGCAGCACCGAGCATCCGATCGGGCTGTTCGACCCCCACCGCCTCGCCGCCGCGCCCGCCTGAGGAGTACGCACGTGACGACGACCCCCGTCTCCCCCAGCTTGATCAGCACCCTCCCCGGGCACTACTACACCGACCCGGAGATCTTCCGTCAGGAGCAGGAGCGGCTCTTCGAGTCGATGTGGTTCTGCGCCGTCCGCTCCGCCGATCTCGCGAAGCCCGGCGCCTTCCGCACCGTCCAGGTAGGCCGCGAGAGCGTCCTCATCACCCGCTCCCGCACCGGCGAGCTGCGCGCCTTCCTCAACATCTGCCGGCACCGCGGCGCCCAGCTGTGCACCGAGGAGTCCGGCGAGGTCCGCCGCAACCTCCAGTGCCCCTACCACGCCTGGACCTACGACCTCGACGGCAAGCTGGTCGCCGCGCCGAACCTGGTCAAGATGCCGGACGTCGACCGTGTCGAGTACGGCCTGGTCAAGGTCGCGCTGCGGGAGTGGCTGGGCTACGCCTGGGTGTGCCTGGCCGACGCGCCGCCCTCCTTCGAGGAGACGGTGATGGGCGCGGCCGTCGAGCGGCTCGGCAACGCGGCGGCCATCGAGCACTACGGCACCGAGAACCTCGCGCTCGGCAGGCGCATCACGTACGACGTGAAGGCGAACTGGAAGCTGATCGTCGAGAACTTCATGGAGTGCTACCACTGCGCGACGATCCACCCCGAGCTCACCGACGTACTCCCGGAGTTCGCGGACGGGTACGCCGCCCAGTACTACGTCGGTCACGGCGCGGAGTTCGGCGAGGAGATCAAGGGGTTCACGGTCGACGGCAGCGAGGGCTTCGCCAAGCTCCCCGCGGTCTCGGACGACCAGGACCGCCGCTACTACGCAATCACTGTGAAACCCACGGTCTTCATCAATCTGGTCCCGGACCATGTCATCCTGCACCGCATGTTCCCGCTCGCCGAGGACCGCACGGTCGTGGAGTGCGACTGGCTCTACGCGCCGGAGGTCGTGGAGTCCGGCGCCGACGTGTCCAAGTCGGTCGAGCTCTTCCACCGCGTGAACGAACAGGATTTCGAAGCCTGTGAACGTACGCAGCCTGCGATGACATCGCGGGCGTACCGGAACGGTGGTGTGCTGGTTCCGACCGAGCATCACATCGGGATCTTCCATGAGTGGTTGATCACGCAATTGGGAGGCCCCCGTGCCTGACCTCTACATTGACGGCTCCTGGCGGGGTGCACTCGACGAGCGCACCCGGGAGATCCGCTGTCCCGCCGACGGTTCCCTGGTCGGCGTCGTCGACGAGGCGGGCGGCAAGGACACGGTCGAGGCGATCGCCGCCGCGCGGCGCGCCTTCGACGAGGGCCCGTGGCCGACGACCCCGGCGCCGGACCGCGGTGACCTGCTGCTGCGCGTCGCCGACCTCCTCTTGCGCGACAAGGAAGCCCTCGCCCGCGCGGAGTCGCTGGACACGGGCAAGCGGCTCGTCGAGAGCGAGTACGACATCGACGACATCGCGAACTGTTTCCGCTACTTCGGGCGGCTGGCCGCCGCCGAGACGGGCCGGGTCGTCGAGACGGGGACGGCGAGCGTCGACAGCCGGGTCGTGTACGAGCCCGTCGGGGTCTGCGCGCTGATCACGCCCTGGAACTACCCGCTGCTGCAGACGGCGTGGAAGGTCGCCCCCGCGCTCGCCGCGGGCAACACCTTCGTCCTCAAGCCGAGCGAGCTGACCCCGCACACGGCGATCCATCTGATGCGGCTGCTGGAGGAGGCCGGGCTCCCGGCGGGGGTGGCCAATCTGGTCCTGGGCGCCGGTCCCGAGGCGGGCGCACCGCTCGCCGACCACCCGGACGTGGACCTCGTCTCCTTCACGGGCGGTCTCCAGACCGGCCGCCGGCTGATGGCCGCCGCGGCCGGGACGGTCAAGAAGGTCGCCCTGGAACTGGGCGGCAAGAACCCCAACATCGTGTTCGCGGACGCCGACTTCGACACGGCGGTCGACATGGCGCTGACCGCCGTCTTCCTGCACTCCGGGCAGGTCTGCTCGGCGGGCGCGCGGCTGCTGGTCGAGGACTCGCTGCACGACCGGTTCGTCGACGAGGTCGTACGCCGGGCCGCGGAGATCCGCCTCGGCGGACCGTTCGACGAGCGGGCGCAGACCGGTCCGCTGATCTCGGCGGCCCATCGCGCCAAGGTCGAGACCTACGTCGAGCGGGGCATCGCGGAGGGCGCGGTGCTGCGGTGCGGTGGCGCGCGGCCGTCCGGGCCCGACTTCGACGAGGGCTTCTACTATCCGCCGACCGTGCTGGACGAGTGCACGGGCGACATGTCCGTGGTCCAGGACGAGTCCTTCGGGCCCGTGCTGACCGTGGAGCGCTTCACGAGCGAGGCCGACGCCGTCCGGCTCGCCAACGACACCATCTACGGGCTCGCGGGCGCCGTCTGGACCACCGACGCGGCCAAGGCGCAGCGGGTCGCGGCCCTGCTGCGGATCGGCACGGTGTGGATCAACGACTACCACCCGTACGTCCCGCAGGCCGAGTGGGGCGGATTCAAGCAGTCCGGCTTCGGGCGCGAGCTCGGGCCTTCCGGTCTGGCCGAGTACCGCGAGGCCAAGCACATCTGGCGCAACACCGACCCTTCCCCGCAGGGCTGGTTCGCCTGAGGCTCCACCTCCCCATCCAAGATCCCGGCACCCGCAACGAGCCGAGCTCCCTCACCCCTCCCCCAGGAGTCCGCTCATGACGACAACCACACAGCCATCCGAGCAGCCACCATCCGGCCAACACGGCCACGACGATGCCGAGTTGGCCGAGTTCGGGTACAAGCCCGAACTCAAGCGCACCCTAGGCAACTTCCACACCTTCGCCGCCGGCATCAGCTACATCTCCATCCTCACCGGCACGTTCCAGCTCTTCTACTTCGGCTACGGCAGCGGCGGTCCCGCCTACTGGTGGTCCTGGCCGATGGTCTTCATCGGGCAGTTCATGGTCGCGCTGT
Organism: Streptomyces sp. NPDC029292; assembly: GCF_055569295.1. NCBI lineage: Bacteria > Bacillati > Actinomycetota > Actinomycetes > Kitasatosporales > Streptomycetaceae > Streptomyces > Streptomyces sp. NPDC029292. The sequence goes on along the minus strand of NZ_JBVHXR010000003.1, from coordinate 603,465 downwards.
GCTTCGCGGAACTGGCCGCCCGCTATCCCGTGGCGGGCTCCGTCTACAACTGGTCGAAGAAGATAGGCAATCCGCATCTCGGCTGGCTCGCGGGCTGGATGATGCTGATCGCGTCGATCGTGTCGATCTCGGCCGTGGCGCTCGCCTACCAGCTGACGCTGCCGCAGATCTCGTCGGCGTTCCAGTTCGTCGGGGACGGCACCGGCAAGTACGACGTGGCGACGAACGCGGTCGTCCTGGCCACGGTCCTCATCCTGTTCACGACCTTGGTGAACGCCTTCGGCGTGAAGCTGATGGCCACCATCAACAGCGCGGGCGTCTTCATCGAGCTGGTCGCCACGGTCGTGCTGATCGTCCTGTTCGCCGTGCACATCACGCGCGGCCCGCAGGTGGTCATGGAGACGAACGGCACGGGGACGGGCCACCAAGCCGGGTACCTGGGCGCGTTCCTCGTGGCCTCACTGGCGTCCGCGTACGTCATGTACGGCTTCGACACCGCCGCCTCGCTCGGCGAGGAGTCCCTGGACCCGTCCCGCAACGCCCCGCGCGCCATCATCCGCGCCATCGTCGCCTCGTTCATCCTCGGCGGACTGGTGCTGCTGCTCGCGCTGATGAGCGTCTCCAGCCTCAAGGGCGACAAGCTGTCCACGGACGGGCTGCAGTACATCGTGCTCGACGTGCTCGGCCCGACGGCCGGCAAGGCGATGCTGTGGTGCGTGCTGATCGCGGTCACGGTGTGCGCGCTCGCGGTGCACACGGCGGCGATCCGGCTGGCCTTCGCGATGTCCCGGGACAACAACCTGCCCGCGTCCTCGCTCATGGCGCGGGTCAGCCCGCGCTTCCAGACCCCGGTGCTCCCCGCGGTGATCATCGGCGTCCTGGCGGTGGCGATCCTCGTCGTCAACATCCGCCAGCCGCAGATCTTCACCGTGGTCACCAGTATCGGCATCATCATGATCTACCTCGCCTATCTCGGTGTCACGGCGCCGATGCTGGTGGCCCGGCTGCGCGGCAAGTGGGAGCCCGCGGGCGACGGCAAGTTCTCGCTGGGCCGCTGGGGCCTGCTCGTCAACATCGTCGCGGTGGTGTGGGGCGCGGCCATGACGATCAACCTGATCTGGCCGCGGGCCGAGGTCTACAACGCCGCCGCCCCGTTCCACTGGTACCTGCGCTGGGGCGCGGTCCTGTTCGTCGCGGTCATCGCCGGCGGCGGCTTCGCCTACTACTGGTTCGTCCAGCGCCACAAGACCGGCGTGCTGGAGGAGCACCGGCTGCAGAGCGGTTCCGCAGCGGCTCACGTCGGCGCACCCGCGACCGACTGAATCCCGGCTACAAGGAGTACAAGGAGGTCAACTCCCCATGAACGTCGATGAGTTCGACTATGTCGTGGTCGGCGGCGGCACCGCGGGCAACGTGGTCGCGGCCCGGCTCTCCGAGGACCCGTCCGTCACCGTGTGCGTCCTGGAGGCAGGGCCCAGCGATGTCGGCGACGACGATGTCCTGAAGCTGGAGCGCTGGATGGGCCTGCTGGAGTCCGGCTACGACTGGGACTACCCGGTCGAGCCGCAGGCCAGCGGCAACAGTTTCATGCGGCACGCCCGCGCCAAGGTGCTCGGCGGCTGTTCCTCGCACAACTCCTGTATCGCCTTCTGGGCGCCCGCGGAGGATCTGGACGACTGGGCGGCGGGGGGCTGTACGGGCTGGAGCGCGGCCGAACTCTTCCCGCTCTACCAGCGGCTGGAGTCGAACGACGCTCCCGGCGACCACCACGGCCGCACCGGCCCGGTGAAGCTGCGCACGCTGAAGGGCGAAGACCCTTGTGGCACCGCCCTGTTGGAGGCGTGCGCGCAGGCGGGCATTCCCACCACCGCTTTCAACACCGGTACGACCGTGGTACGCGGCGCCAACTGGTTCCAGATCAACTCCGACGAGAACAACATCCGGCAGTCCTCGTCGGTGGCGTATCTCCACCCGGTCATCGGCAAGCGGCCCAACTTGGAGGTGCGCACCGGAGTACGGGCCAAGAAGCTCGTCCTCGAAGGACGCCGCTGCGTGGGCGCCGAGTACCTCGACCCGGACCTGATCCACACACGGACGGTACGCGCCCGCCGCGAGGTGATCGTGTCCTGCGGGTCCATCGACACGCCGAAGCTGCTGATGCTCTCGGGCATCGGACCCGCCGAGCAGCTGCGCGAGGTCGGGGTCGAGGTCGTGGTGGACTCGGCGGGCGTCGGCGAGAACCTCCAGGACCACCCCGAGGGCGTCATCATGTGGGAGGCCAAGCAGCCGATGACCACCACGTCCAGCCAGTGGTGGGAAGCGGGCATCTTCTACGACACCGAACCCGGCCTGGACCGGCCGGACTTGATGTACCACTACGGCTCGGTGCCGTTCGACATGAACACCGCGCGGTGGGGCTATCCGACGTCCGAGAACGCGTTCTGCCTCACGCCGAACGTCACGCGCGCGAAGTCACGGGGCACGGTGCGGCTGCGTACCCGCGACTACCGGGACAAGCCGATGGTCGACCCGCGTTACTTCACGCACGAGCACGACGTGCGCGTGATGACGTACGGGCTGAAGCTCGCTCGGAAGATCGCGGCACAGCCCGCGCTGGGCGGCTGGGCGGGTGCGGAGCTTGCTCCCGGCCCGGACGTCCGCACGGACGACGAGCTGCTCGACTACATCCACAAGACCCACAACACCGTCTACCACCCGTCCTGCACCGTGAAGATGGGCGCGGACGACGACGCCTCGGCCCCGCTCGACGCGCGGCTGCGGGTCAAGGGGGTCGACGGTCTGCGGGTCGCGGACGGCTCGGTGATGCCGGATCTCATCTCCGTCAATCCGTGCATCACGACGATGATGATCGGCGAGAAGTGCGCGGATCTCTTGAAGGAGGACGTGTAGACCGAGCGCCCTGTGAGGGGCGTGGGGAACTGCGCGACCAGCCACAAACGGCCCGCAGTTCCCCACGACCGTACGTCCTACGAGGCACTCGGCGCCGGGCGCTTGAACATCCGCGTCGCCGTGATCTCGGTGTGCACGACTTCCCCGGCGGGAGCCTCACGCGGCAGTCCCGGCCGCAGGTGTTCCTCCACGCTGATGTACTTCAGCCCGGCGCGCAGGTCGGCGTCGTTGCGCAGCCGGATGACGAGCGGGAACTCGGCGAGCGCGGTCGTGTCGAACAGGCCGGTGGTGTAGAGGAGTTGGACGCCCAGCGCGTCGGAGACGGCCCGCTGGAGCTCCAGCAGATACGTCGCGTTGGCGCGCCCGATGGGGTTGTCCAGGAACAGCGTGCCGGCGTGCCGGTGCTTGTCGCGGCCCCGGTCGTTGCTGCGCAGGGCCGCCATCGTGCAGTACAGCGCGATGGCGGCGGTGAGCAGCTGGCCGCCCGAGAAGACGTCGCCCATCTGTCCGACCGGGACACGTTCGGCGCGCAGTACGGCGTCCGGCTTGAGGATCTCGACGGCGACACCCTTCGGCTGGAGCGCGGCACCGACCCCGCGCAGCAGCAGCGACATGCCGTCGCGGCGCATGTCCGAGTTCTTCTTGACCGCCGCGCGGGTGGCTTCGTCGACCACCTCGCCGAGCCGCTCGGTGAGCGTGGCCTGGTCCGGCTCCTCGAAGCGGATGCGCAGGAACTCCTGCCCCGACCACTCACCGAGCCCTTCGGGGAGCCGGGACAGCCGCTGCGCGGACCGCAGGGTCGCCAGCGCCGACTCGACGAGCCCGCGCAGCCGGTCCACGATCGAGTCCCGGTTGCGCTCCAGCTGCTCCAACTCGTCGGTGAGGACGCGCAGTCGGGGTGCGAAGGCGTCCGCCCACTTCTGGGCGTGCTCGGGCAGCGCGGACGCGGGCAGCTCGCGGATCTGCTGCCGGGCGGGGGTGCGCACCTGCTCGTAGCGCGTGGAGTTGGCATGCCGTACGAGGATGTCGCTCGCCTCGCGCACGGCGGCCTCGGCGGCGGACAGGTCGGCGGCGCAGCCGCGCAGCGAACGGCGGGCCTCGGCGGCGGACTGACGGGCCTCTTCGAGGGTGCCCGGGTAGGGCTCGGGCTCCTCCTGCTCGTCGTCGGAGTGTTCACGCAGCAGGTCACGGAGCAGGGCGGCGGTCTCGTCGAAGCCGCCGGCCGCGTCCTCGGCGGCACGGTGGGCGGCGAGCAGCTCGGCGTGGGACTCGCGCGCCTGACTCAACGCCTCCGTACGCGAGGCGAGTTCACCGGTGGCGGTGCGCAGCAGGCTCTGCGCGTGCTCGGCGTCGCGCGGGAGCAGCTCCTCGGACAGCTCGGTGTGCACCTCGCCGTCCTCGGGCGCGTGCCGCTCCGCCTCGCCGCGCAGCCGCCCGAGCTGCTCGCTCGCGGTCGACATACGGGTCTCCAGGAGCTGCACCAGCTCCTCGGCGCGGGCGGCCGCGGCCTGCCGGGACGGTCCGTCGGAACCGTCCGGCGACTCCAGGAGCTGCGCCGCGCGCGTCCGCACCTTGTTGCTGAGCCGGTCCCACTCGGCGAGCGCCGCGCTCTCGTCGCTCTCGGCCCGCGCCTGCTCGGCCCGCAGATCGGCGCCGACGCCGACCTTCTCGTACAGCTGGGACGCGGCCCGGTAGGCCTCGCGCAGGGCGGGCAGCGACGACTTCGCCGCACCCGTCTCGTCCTCCGGTACGTCGTCGGGGGCGCCCGCGATCTCCGCGCGCTCGGCGCGCAGCGCGCGGGCCGTGCGGCGGGCGTCGTCGGCGGCGCGCTGGGCGGCGCGGCGGTCCTCGTCGGCAGCGCGGGCACGCTCCAGGCAGACCTGGGCGCGGGCCTCCGACTCCGTTGCCTCGTCGGCGAGTTCGCGCAGTTGGACCTGCCATCCGGCACGCTCGCGCAGCCGGAAAGCGAGCCCGGCGAGCGCGTCGGCGGCGCGCCGGGCCCGCTGGGCGGCCTCCTGACGCTCGTCGCGTACGAGCGCCGCCTCGGCGGCGGCCTCGTCGGCCTCGGCCCGCACCGTGCGCGCCTCCGCGAGCTCGGCCTCGGCCTCCTCGGCGAACGTGCGCGCGTCCAGGGCGGCCGCGGCGAGCTCGACGAGCCGCCCCGCGGGGCAGCCGGTGCGCCAGGACGCGAGGCGCGCCGCCAGCTCGCGGTCCTTGCCGAGCCGGGCCGCGAGCGCCCGGATCTCCTCGTCGCGCCCGCTCGCGCGGGCGCGTAGCGCCTGCCGTTCCTCGTCGGCGGCGTGCTCGTCGTGCATCGCCGGGTTCGGGGGTACGAGGAAGACACCGCTGTCGCCGGCGTCGGGGGCCGGGGTCGGGGCGAGCAGCGCGGCGGCCGTGCCGACGGCGACGGCGGACCGTGGCAGCAGAGCGGCGTCGGTGAGCGCCTCGCGAGCCCGCGCGTGTGTGTCGGGGTCGGTGATGATCACGCCGTCGACCAGCTCCGGCCTCGCGGCCAGCACGCGCGCGTGGTCGGCGGGGTCGACGGCCTGCGCGAGGTAACGCCAGCCGGGCAGGGCGGGGATCCCATGCTCGCCGAGGTACTCGACGGTGGCCAGGACATCCGGGCCGGGCGGCAGCAGCCCGCCGTCGCCGAGCGCCCCGAGGATGCGTGCGTCGTCCGCCGCGGCGGTGCGCAGCTCGAAGAGCTGCCGCTCTGCGGCGGCGACACCGTCGTCGAGGAGTTCGCGGAGTTCGTCGGCGTAGTGGTCCAGCTGCTCGGCGGTGAGGGGGTCTTCCGCCGCGGGCCGGGCGTCGGCCCGCGCCCCGTCGGCGCCACCGCCCGAGCGGGCCGCCACCGCGCCGCCCACCTGGCCGCGCCCGTCTGCTTGGAGTTCGCCGTCGTCGGCGCCGGGGCGCTGTCGCGCCGTACGGGCACCACCCTGGCTGTCGTTGCCGACGCCCTCGGCTGCGCTGCCTCCTGTCTGTGGCACCGCCGCGCCCGCGGCAGTCCCGTCGCCTCCCGCTCGCGGCACCGGCACGCCCCGACGCCCCGCGCCGAAGGCGCCCGGCAGGCTCAGCAGCTCCGCCAGCCGCTCCTCCCCCGCCAGCGCCTCAGCGGTGCGCCGCTCTGCGTCGTAGGCCCGCTCCGCCGCCGTGGCGGCGTCCGCCGCGCGGGCCGCCGTCAGCTCGGCCCGGGATTCCGCGGAAGCCGCCTCGCGGGCGTGCTCCGAGGCGCGCCGCGAGGCCTCGCGGGCGGTGTCCCAGGCCGCGACGGCCGTCTTCTCGGCGTCGCTGGCGGCCAGGGCGGCCCTGGCCGGGTCGGCGTCGGGGGCGCTGTCGTCGAGCCAGCCCGCGCGGACCGCCTCGGCGGTCTCCTGCTCGACCTCGGTCAGACGCTGACGCAGATGCCCGATCTCGCTGCGGGCGCGCTGTGCGGCGGTGGCAGCGGCGGTCGAGTCGGCATACGCGGTCTCGCCGACCTCCTGGATCCCGGCGGACCGCTCTTCCTCCTCGTTGGCGAGCGCCTCGGCGCCCTCGGCGGCGCGGTGCAGGGCTCGGACGAGGTCGACGGCGGCCTTGGCCCGCGCGGCGAGCGCCGGTGCGGCGTCCCGCTCGGCCTCGCGGATCGCGGCGGCCACGCGCGCGGAGCGGTCGGCGGCGGCGCGGTGCCGCAGCACAGCCTCGGCGGCCTGCCAGGCCGAGTGCAGCGTGCGCGCGTCGGCCAGCTCACGCTTCTGCGCGGCGGCGGACTTCTCGGCCCCGGCGAGCGCCAACGAGGCGTGGCGGTAGGCGAGTTCGGCCGCGATCAGGGAACTGCGCTCGCGGGCGCCCTCGGCATGGGTGACGGCGTACGCGGCGGCGGTCACGCGCTGCGCGAGTTCGCCGGAGCGTACGCGCTCCTGCACGGCCCGCGCGGACAGCCGCCGCGCCAGCGTCCGCGTGCGCCGCTCGGCGCCCGCATGGATGTCACGCGCGCGTGCCCGTGCCTCGGCGGCCTCGACGATCCGTCCGAGCAGGTCCGCGGACCCGGCCGTGAAGTCGCGCTCGGCGATGAGCTCGGCGCGCCGTCCCAGCTTGTTACCGAAGCCACCGACCAGGTCGGCGAGCCCGTCCGTGTCCCGGGTGTCGGTGACCGCGCGCAGCAGCAGGTCCGTGAAGTCGGAGTCCTTCTTGACCGCGAAAAGCCCGGCGGCCTCGCCCTCGTCCGCGTTCATCTCCCGCTGGTAGCGGAAGAGTTCGGGGTCGAGGCCCAGGTCGCCGAGGTGCTCGTTCCAGCGGTCGTGGATCTCCTCCCAGTGCACTTCGAGGTGCGGGTACGCCTTGCCCGCCTCGGTGATCGCGTCCCGGAAGCCCTTCATGGTGCGCCGCCGCCCCTGCGCACCGGACGCGCCCTCGACGGGCGGCCGTACGGCGGTGGACTCGGCGACCGGCAGATTGTCCAGGCTCAGCCCGGGGCCGGGCCGGAAGGAGTACCAGGCCTCCGCGAACTTCCGTGGATCATTGGAGACTTGCCGCCCCCGCCATTCGCTCGCCTTGCCGACCACGACGCACTCGCCGGTCAGCGTGTGCTGCCATTCCAGCGCGACATGCCCGCAGTCGTCGGCGAGCAGGAACTTGCGCAGCACACCGGAGCTGGCGCCGCCCAGCGTGTTCCGGTGGCCCGGCAGCATCACGGAGAAGATCAGCTTGAGCAGGACCGACTTGCCGCCGCCGTTCTCCAGGAAGAGCACGCCCGCGGGTGCGGGCCGGCGCGGCGGCCCGACGGGCTCCTCCTCGAAGAACTCCGCCTGGGTGGGCGCGGGGTCGGGCACCGGCTCGCCCACACCCCGCAGGTCAAGCACGGTGTCGGCGTAGCGCGCACCGGCAGGCCCGATGGAATAGAGGCGGACCCGGGACAGCTCGTACATGGCGGCGGACTCTCGTAGTCGTCAACGAAGTGGGGGCGGTCAGGAGTGGAACGGCAGTCCGGCACCGGCCGCCAGTTCCAGGTCGTCGGTGTCCTCGGCGGGCAGCAGACTCGCGGTGCCGTCGGTCACCGGGACGATGCCGAGCTCGAGCAGCTCGGCCATCGCGGCACTGCCCGCCATGTCACGGACCTGGAGCTGGTAGCGGGCCGTCGTCCGGTACGTCCCGCCGGCGTCGTCCCCGGTGCGCTGCAGGAACCCTGAGTCGGTGAGAAACGCGACGGCCTTGGCGACGATGCCGGTGGTCGAACCGGCCAGTCTTCGCGCGTCCTTGGTGGCGCCGGTGGAGCTGCGCCGGGCCCAGATGCGCCAGGCCGCCTCCAGTCCGGGCGCGTCCGTGGCCGGGTCGGTGTTCTCGCCGTGTTCCTCCGCCCGCTCCTCCAGACGGCGACAGGCCTGCCGTACGAACGCGTCGACGCCGTTGACCGAGACGCGCCCGATGTACCCGTCGTCCGCGAGGTCCTCGGGCCGCGGGAACGCCATCGCGGCGACGGCGAGGTGGGCGAGCCCGTGCAGGAAGCGGTCCCCCGAGTCGGCCGACGCACGACGCGCGTAGTCGCCCATGCGGACGGCGAACACGGAGTCCTCGGCGGCGGTCACCGCCATCCCCGCGCGCGGGGACACCTCCAGGACGACAAGGCCGAGCCCGGCGGCCACGGCGTCGGCGAGCCGCGCGAACGGCGGGTCCTCGCGGTAGCGGCGCAGCAGCTCCGCGTACTCCTGGTCGCGCGCGGGCTGCAGCTTGGGCTGCAGCCCGAAGGCGACGAGCCGCGCCGCGTCGGCGGCGTCGGCGGGGGTGACGGGGGCGTTCGCCGGTGCGGCGACGGCCTCCGGCTCACTCCACTCGACGTGCTCGGTCACGACTGGGGCTCCTTGTTCGGCTGGTGCTTCATCACGTACGTCACTGTCCTGCGACTTCCGTCCGGACGGTCATGCTGCTTCCGTCCGGTCCGCCGCCATCCCGGCCGCGTCCAGCAGAGCCATCCCCACGATGAGATCCGCCCCGCCGAACTCCGGATCATCCAGCTCGGTCCCGTCGTCCACGGCGAACAGCAGTTTCTTCTCGCCCTGCCGGTAGGCGGTACCGACCGGCGGACTGGCCGCGTGCACGGCCAACAGCGCGACCAGGTACGGCAGTTCGGGATCCCGGCGGCGCGCCTCCGCGAGCAGCCCGGACAGCCGCCGCGGGGCATCCGCGGGCAGATCGAGCAACTCCATCGCGCTCGCCAGCTGCTCCTCGCTGAACCGGCTGTCGTCGGGAGTGGCGATGAGATCGGGCTCGGGCATCTCCGCACCGAGGTGCTCCCGCTCCAGGGGCGGCGTCAGCAGTATGTCGACGAGGTCCCCGACGCGTACGGCGACGGGTGTGCGCAGCCCCGTCCCGCGAGCGAAGAAGGCGTCGGTCACGCGCAGCGCCTGCGCCACGGGCAGTGGCAGCACGGGCGCGACGAGGTGGCCGTAGAGATCGATCCCCGAGGTCGTCATGGGCGTGGCGAAGGCCTGCCGGTCCTGCTCGGCGCGGAACAGCGGCCCGGCTTCCAGCAGCCGGGACTGGAGCTGCGTATGCCTGCGGATGCAGTCCTTGACGATGTCGACGAGCTCGGCGGCGCGGCGCTTCTGCTCGGGGTCCTCGGACTCGTCGCGGGCCTTGCGGATGTTGGTGAGGATCGCGTTCTCGTGGCGGTAGCGGTCGGCGACGTGGTCGAGGGCCTCCGCGATCATGTCGGGCACGGCCTGGAGCCAGTCGACGGCGCGCACATTGCGCCGGGTCGCGTCCAGTGCCCTGCGGAGCGTCTCCGAGTACTGCACGGTCCGGTACCGGGCCTGCTCGGCGGCGAGCTGCGCGTCGGCGAGCCGGCCGCGGCTGATCAGCACCTCCAGCTTGACCTCGGCGGCGATCTGCGCGCTGGTGACGTCGGTGTCGAGGGCGCCGACGAGGACGTTGACCGCTTCGTCCGTCGTACGGAGATAGACGCTTCCCCCGTATCCGGGCACCTCTTCGATGAGCTTGAAGTCGTAGTCGCGGCGCACATAGGAGCCGTCGGGGGCGAACGTGCCGTATACGGCCCGGAAGCCTCGGTCGACGCTGCCGACGTTGATCAGGTTCTCCAGGACCCAGCGGGCCACGCGCTCGTGCTCGGCGACGGGCCGCTGCGGGGCCTGGGCGGCGATGCGCGGGATGAGCCTGGCCACTATCTGGTCGTGGTCGGCACCCGTGTCGAAGTCCATGTTCAGTGTGACGAGGTCGATGGCGGCGAGGGCCACCTCGGCCATGCCGTACACCGTGTACTCACCCGCGAGGTTCGCCTTGCGCACGTCGAGGTCGTGCAGCGGCGCGGTGCAGGCGAGCGCGCGCAGCCGCCGAGCCAGGCCCTCGTCGGCGGCCGGGCCCGGAGCGGGGCGCGGCCCCGCGCTGAGCTGGGGCGGAACGCTGTCCGTCGATGCAGGCGAAGTCACGGTGCACAGACTAGGTCCTCGGTCTGACAACGGTCGAAACGACGCAGAAGCGACCGGCCGTCACAGCCGGTCATGGCCTTCGGCTTCGTGATCGCGCAGTGATAGGCAGTGATCCGGTTCGCGCACTGATCCGCGGTGATCCTCGGTGACCGTCGCCACACAGCCGCGGAACGAGTCGTCGTCCCGTACCCCGCACCGGTCCCGCACCCGTCCCGTGGCGCCTCAGCCGATCCCCTGCCCGCCGTCGGCCACCCGCCGCCCGTACACCGCCACGAGCCCCTGCAGCGAGTCGTCGAGATAGACCGCGAGCAGCTGCTCGGCCGCGTCCCGGTCGCCCGCCTGGAGGGTCCGGAGGATCTCCTGGTTGCGCGCGAGGTACGGCTCGTGCAGCCGCCGAGGGTCGTCCACCACATGGAAGGCGAGGCGGAGTTCGGCGAAGACGCTGCGCATCAGCTCGTCGGTGCGGGCGCTTCCGGCGAGCGCGACCAGCTCCCGGTGGAAGTGGATGTTGGCGGTGGAGACGCCTTTCCAGTCACCTTCGCCCGCCGCCCGCCGCCCGTCCCCGACCGCCTTGGCGAGGCCGTCCACGGCGTACGGCGGCTTGCCGAGCTCGCGGACCACCGCGCACTCGACGAGCCGGCGGGTGCCGTAGATGTCCTCGACGTCCTCGACGGTCAGCACCCGCACGAAGACCCCGCGGTTGAGCTCGTGCACCAGCAGCCGCTCGTGCGTGAGCAGCCGGAACGCCTCGCGCAGCGTGTTGCGGGAGACGCCGAGCGCCCCGCCGATGCTGTCCTCGGACAGCCGCGTCCCGGGCGGGAAGTAGCCCTCGGCGATGCGGCTCCTGAGGATGTCCGAGACCCGCTCGGCGGTGCTGGTGCGGCCCAGCAGGGCGCGATCGTCGGCCAGTTCCGTCAGCTCTGCCATGCCCGGAATTCAATCGCAGATACAAGAACGAAACAACATAGGTATTGAGGGATTGTTCAACGATCCTCTACCTTGACGTTCAGGCGCCGGCCTCACGACCGCATCGCACGACGGCATCACACCGCTCCGCACCGCTCCGCACCGCACCGGCGCCGAGCACTTCCCGCACGGCATGGCACGGCTCAGTCCTCAAGCACCCTCCGTCCCTCACTGCGAGGTGCCCATGAGCACGACCCCTCCACCCCAGGCCCTGACCGCCGACACCCCGTCCGGCGCGGATGAACTCACCGCCCAGGAAGGCCCGTTCGCCTGGCTGCAGGCGCTCGGTCCGCGGGGCCGCCGCGCCTTCGCCGGCGCGTTCGGCGGCTACGCCCTCGACTCGTACGACTACTTCACACTGCCGCTGAGCATGGTCGCGCTGGCGGCGTACTTCGGCCTGGACAGCGGCCAGACGGGCCTGTTCACCACCGTCACGCTGGTCGTCTCGGCGGTCGGCGGCGCGATCGCGGGTGTGGTCGCGGACCGGATCGGGCGCGTCAAGGCGCTGATGATCACCGTGGCCACCTACGCGGTGTTCACGGTGGCCTGCGGTTTCGCGCCCAACTACGAGACGCTGCTGGTGTTCCGGGCCCTTCAGGGTCTCGGTTTCGGCGGCGAGTGGGCGGTCGGCGCGATCCTGGTCGCCGAGTACGCGAGCGCGAAGCACCGCGGCCGCACGCTCGGCGCGATCCAGAGCTCCTGGGCCGTCGGCTGGGCGCTGGCCGTGATCGTCTACACGCTGGTGTTCCAGTTCCTCGGCGACGACCTCGCCTGGCGCGTGATGTTCTGGACCGGCGCGCTCCCGGCGCTGCTCGTCGTCTGGGTGCGCCGCCGGGTGCACGACGCTCCGGAGGCGGCCGCCGAGCGCCAGAAGAGCGCCCAGAAGGGGTCGTTCGCGGCGATCTTCAGGCCCGCCACGGCCGATGCTCCCGGCCTGCTGCGCACCACGTTCTTCGCGGTCCTGCTGTCCACGGGCGTCCAGGGCGGCTACTACACGCTGGCCACATGGGTGCCCACGTACCTGAAGACGGAGCGCGGACTGTCCGTCGTCGGCACCGGCAGCTATCTCACATTCCTGATCTCCGGGGCCTTCATCGGCTACCTCACGGGCGGTTACCTGACCGACAGGCTGGGCCGCAAGCGCAACATCCTGCTCTTCGCGATCCTCTCCGCGGCCTGCATCCTCGTGTACGCCAACATCCCCAGCGGTGCCAACACCGTTCTCCTGGTGCTCGGTTTCCCGCTCGGCTTCTGTATGTCGGCGATCTTCAGCGGCTTCGGCTCGTTCCTCAGCGAGCTGTACCCCGCGGCGGTGCGTGGCACGGGGCAGGGCTTCACGTACAACACCGGCCGCGCGGTGGGCGCCGCCTTCCCCACAGCGGTCGGCTTCCTGGCCGACAGCTGGGGCGTGGGCGGCGCGCTGGTCTTCGGCGCGATCGGCTACGCCCTCGCCGCCCTGGCGCTGATCGGGCTCCCCGAGACTCGCGGGAAGGAACTCCTGTGAACGACACCGTCCAGGACCGTCCGTTCGACCTCCTTCTCGACGGGGACACACGCGCGTGGACCCCCAAGAAGGCGCGCGCCCAGTTCCGTTCGGGCGCGTCGGGCCCCACCGCCGGAGTCGCCGCGGGCCACACCCAGGCGAACCTCATCTCGGTGCCCGCCGACTGGGCGTACGACATGCTGCTGTTCTGCCAGCGCAACCCGAAACCGTGCCCGGTCCTCGACGTCACGGACGCCGGTTCCTGGACCACTCCGCTCGCTCCGGGCGCTGACCTGCGCACCGACCTGCCGCGCTACCGGGTGTGGGAGCACGGCGAGCTGGCCGACGAGCCCACGGACGTGGTCGCCCACTGGCGCGACGACCTGGTCTCCTTCCTCATCGGGTGCAGCTTCACCTTCGAGTGGGCGCTGGCCGAGGCGGGTGTCCCGATGCGCCACATCGAGCAGGGCCGCAACGTCTCCATGTACGTGACGGGGCGCCAGTGCCGCCCGGCGGGGCGGCTGCACGGCCCCATGGTGGTGTCGATGCGCCCGGTCCCGCCGGAACATCTGGCCGCGGCGATCAGGGAGAGCAGCCTCCTGCCCGCCGTGCACGGCAGCCCGGTGCACTGCGGCGAGCCGTCCGGCCTGGGCATCGAGGATCTCTCGCGCCCCGAATTCGGCGATCCGGTCGACGCCGCACCGGACGACATCCCGGTGTTCTGGGCCTGCGGGGTGACGCCCCAGGCGGCCGTGATGGCCTCCCGACCACCGTTCGCGATCACCCACGCACCCGGGCAGATGTTCCTCACGGACACCCGTGACGAGCAGTACCGCGTGGCCTGAGCAGCAGAGACAGGAGAGACAGCACCTCATGACCCCGATCGATCTCAACGCCGACCTCGGCGAGGGCTTCGGCCGCTGGCGGCTGACCGACGACGAACAGCTGCTGTCCGTCGTCACCAGCGCCAATGTGGCCTGCGGCTTCCACGCCGGGGACGCGGCCACCATGCGACGGGTGTGCGAGCTGGCGGCCGAGCGGGGCGTACGGATCGGCGCCCAGGTCTCCTACCGCGACCTGGCGGGGTTCGGGCGGCGCGCGATGGACGTGCCTTCCGACGAACTGGCGGCCGAAGTGGCCTACCAGATCGGCGCCTTGGAGGTCTTCGCGCGCGCGGCGGGCTCGCGCGTGTCGTACGTGAAGCCGCACGGCGCGCTCTACAACCGCGTCGTGCACGACGAGGAGCAGGCGGGGGCGGTCGTCGACGGCGTCCTGCTCGCGGGCACCGGCCTGCCCGTCCTCGGCCTCCCGTCGTCCCGTTTCCTGAAGCTGGCCGAGAAGGCCGGACTGCCCACCGCCACCGAGGCGTTCGCGGACCGCGCCTACACCGAGGAGGGCACCCTCGTGCCGCGCACCCGGGACGGCGCGGTGATCACGGACGCCGAGGCGGTCGTCGAACGCTCGGTGGGCCTCGCCCGCTGCGGCACCGTGACGGCACACTCCGGGGAGCGCATCCGGGTCCGCGCCCGCTCCCTGTGCCTGCACGGCGACACCCCGGGCGCGGTGGACCTGGCCCGCCGGGTCCGCGCCCGGCTGGAGTCCTCGGGCGTCCGCGTGGAGGCGTTCGTATGAGGGCACAACCGGGCGGCGTTCGTATGAGGGCACAACCGGGCGGCGACCGTATGAGGGCGCTCCCCGTCGGCGACCACGCCCTGCTCGTCGAGGTCTCCTCGGGCGACGCGGCCCAGGCCCTGCACGCCGAACTGCTGCGCCGCCGCGCGGAGGGCTCCCTGTCCGTACGGGAGATCGTCCCCGCGGCCCGCACGGTCCTCCTGGACGGCCTGGACGACCCCGGGCACCTGGCGGACCAGCTCCCCACGTGGGTCATCCCGCCGCCGTCCGCACGCGCGGACGAGGCGATCGAGATCCCCGTACGGTACGACGGTCCCGACCTGGCGGATGTCGCGGCCCTGTGGGGTGTTCCCGAGCACGAGGTGCCGAAGATCCACGCGGCGGCCGAATTCCGCGTCGCCTTTTGCGGGTTCGCGCCCGGCTTCGGCTACCTCACGGGACTGCCCTCCCGGTACGACGTGCCCCGTCGGGCGACCCCGCGTACGACGGTTCCGGCGGGTTCCGTGGCGCTCGCGGGCCCGTACACGGGCGTGTACCCGCGCTCGTCGCCGGGCGGCTGGCAGCTGATCGGCACGACGGACGCGGTGTTGTGGGACCACGCGCGCGTGCCGGCCGCGCTGCTGGCTCCGGGAACCCGCGTGCGCTTCGTACCGGCGAGGCGCTCATGACGGACCGGGCCCTCTGCGTGGTGCGCTCCGGGGCCCTGACCACCGTCCAGGACCAGGGCCGCCCCGGCCACGCCCACCTCGGTGTCCCCCGCTCCGGCGCGCTCGACGCGCCCGCGGCGGCGCTGGCCAACCGGCTCGTCGGCAACCCCTCCGAAGCGGCCGTCCTGGAGACGACGCTCAACGGCTGTGCCCTGCGCCCGCGTTCGGCGGTCACCGTGGCGGTCACGGGTGCGCCGTGCCCGGTCACGGTGGACGGCCGTCCGGCGCCCTGGGGAGCGCCCGTACGGGTACCCGCCGAGGCCCTGCTGGACATCGGCACCGCCCGCGCCGGGGTGCGCAGCTATGTGGCCGTCTCCGGCGGAGTGGCCGTGGACCCGGTCCTCGGCAGCCGCTCGACGGACCTCCTCTCGGGCCTGGGCCCCCCGCCTCTCACCGATGGCATGGTGCTGCCCCTGGGACGCCCCGCCGCCCTCCACGCGCGCGTGGACATCGTCCCGCATCCCGGTCCGCCCGCCGAGCTGATCCTGCGGGTGACACCGGGCCCGCGCGACGACTGGTTCACGGCGGCGGCCCTGCGCACCCTGACGACCGGCACCTACCGGGTCTCCTCCGCGAGCAACCGCATCGGACTGCGTACGGAAGGGCCCTCACTGGAGAGGGCCGTTTCCGGCGAACTCCCCAGTGAGGGCATGGTGCTGGGCGCCGTCCAGGTGCCGCCCGACGGCAGACCGGTCGTCTTCCTCGCCGACCATCCGACCACCGGGGGGTACCCGGTGATCGCGGTCGTCCGCTCCACCGACCTCGCGGCGGCCGCTCAGGCGGCCTCCGGCACGCCGGTCCGCTTCGTGGCCGTACGCCGCCGCTGAAACGCCCTGCGCCGCCACCGAAGGGCCCAGTGCCGACGCCGAAGGGCCCAGTGCCGACGTTGAACCGTCACGCCGCGTCCGGCTGTTCCGCCACCGACAGCGCGGCCAGCGCGGACGCCACGGCGTGCGAGGCGCTGAGGTCGAGGCGTGCGCTGGTGCCGCGCGCCCGGTGGCGCACCTCGTCCGCGGCGAGCGTGAGCAGCTGCGGCAGCAGGTCCGTGCACCGCCGGGCCACCCACCCGGTCCCCGCGGTGGCCAGCCACCACAGGCTGGCCGACCGCGTGGGCGCGGGAAACTCGGGCTCGGCCGAGGGCGGTGCCCCGGTGGCGATGCCCTCCTGCGCGAGCAGCGCGTGGAAGCGAAGGGCGAGTTGCCGGTGTCCCCGCTCCCCCGGGTGCAGCCGGTCCGCGCTCCACATCGCGCGGTCCATCAGCCAGTCGCCCTCCGCCGCGTGCAAGTGCACGGCTTCGTAACGCTCGGACAGCGCGTGCACGACCGTGTTGACCGCCCGCTGCCGTCGGGCCAGCGGCCGCGCCAGCACCCCCGGCAGCCCGAGCATCGCGCCGGGATCCGGCAGACATGCCGTGAGCAGGACGGCGTCCTGCTCACGGAAGGCCGCGTACACCTGGTCGAGCCGGGCTGCCACGGCGTGGATGTCGAAGGTGCACCGCAGGGTGTCGTTCACCCCGATCACGACGGACACCACGTCCGGGCGGAGGGCGAGCGCCGCCAGTGTCTGCCGCTCCAATACGTCGCGCGTCTGGGCCCCGCTCACCGCGAGGTTGGTGAACTCGACGGAGGCGTTCAGCCCGTCGGCGAGCAGCGCGGCCCACCCTCGCCAGGCCTCCCCCACGGGGTCGCCCACCCCTTCCGTGAGGGAGTCCCCGAGGGCCACGAACCGAAGGGGTCTCATCCGACGCCCTCCTGCAAGCGCGGCCGCGCCTGGGCCACCGCGTCGTGCGCGGCGAGGAAGCCGTCCACCGCGGCGTCCCAGCCGAAACACTCCGCACGCGCGCGTGCGGCTTCCCTGCGCTCGCCCTCGGGACGCCCGAGCAGCAGCCGCACCGCGTCCGCGAAGGAGTCCCCGCTGTCCGCCGCGGTGGCCCCGGCGGACCCGACGACCTCCGGCAGCGCGGACAGCGCGCTGGCCACCACGGGGGTACCGCAGGCCATCGCCTCCAGGGCGGCGAGCCCGAACGTCTCGGCGGGCCCGGGTGCCAGGCACACGTCGGCGGAGGCCTGCAGCGCGCCGAGCAGGGCCCGGTCGGAGACATGTCCGAGGAAGGTGACGGGCAACCTCCGCTCCCGGGCCCGCTGTTCGAGCCGGGCCCGCAGCGGTCCGTCCCCGGCGACGACGAGAACAGCACGCTGTCCGCGCCGCAGGAGCGCCTCGAGCGCGTCGAGGGCCGTGCCCGGCCGCTTCTCGACGGACAGCCGGGAGCACATCACGAGCAACGCCTCGTCCACGCGCGCGTAGTGGGCGCGCACCCCCGGATCCCGCAGCGTGGGGTGCCGGCCCACCAGATCGACGCCCAGCGGGGCGCGTACGACATTGCGGGCGCCGATCCGGACGAACTCGCGCTCGGCGAACTCCGTGGTGCACACGACCCGCGCATAGGTGTGTGCCGTACGGATGTTGAGGGCGTCGGCGGTCCGCCGGGCCATCCCCTCGGGGAGCCCCCAGGTCCGCAGCACCCCGTCGGCGGTCTCGTGGGACACCATCACGGCGGGCACCCGCGCCCGCCGTGCCCACACTCCGGTCCAGCGCAGGGTGGTCCGGTCGGAGACCTCGAGGCGGTCGGGTGCGAGCGACTCCAGGAGCCGGGCGACCCGCCGCTTGTCCGTGAGCACGCGGTAGCCGCCGGTCCCCGGCAGCAGCGGCCCGGGCAGGGTGATCACCCGGCCCTGTTCGGTCTCGCGGTCGCTCGCGCGCTCACCGGGGATGATGAGCACCGGTTCGTGACCGGCCGCCCGGTAGCCGGTGCCCAGCTCCCGCAGTGCGGTGCGCAGGCCACCGGACGCGGGGGCGACGAAGTTGGCCAGCCGTACGATGCGCAGGCTCATGCCGCCACCAGCTTCCGCGCGGACAGTATGTCGGTGTAGTGCCCGATGAGCTGGTCGCCCACGGCGGCCCAGGTGCGGCCCTCGACCATGGCACGCGCGGCGGCGCCGTAGGCCGTCCGCAGCGCGGGATCGGCGGCCAGGGCCCACACCGCGTCCCGTACGGCGGCCCCGTCGCGCGGCGGCACCAGCAGTCCCGTACGCCCGTGGGCCACCAGGTCCAGCGGTCCGCCCGCGGCGGGCGCGACGACGGGCACGCCGCTGGCCATGGCCTCCTGCACGGTCTGGCAGAAGGTCTCGAAGGGGCCGGTGTGCACGAAGACGTCCAACGAGGCGAAGATCCGGGCGAGTTCGTCGCCGGTACGACGCCCGAGGAAGGCGGCGCCGGGAAGGGCGCCGGTCAAGGTCGTTTCGCTGGGCCCGTCGCCCACGACCACGACGCGCACGCCGTCCAGACCACAGACACCGGCGAGGAGCTCGACCTGCTTCTCGGGGGCGAGCCGGCCGACGTAGCCGACGATCAGCTCACCGTTCGGCGCCAGCTCTCGGCGCAGCGCCTCGTCCCGGTGGTCGGGACGGAAGCGGACGGTGTCCACTCCGCGCGGCCACAGCCGCACCCGGGGCACACCGTGTGCCTCCAGGTCGTTCAGGGCGGCGCTGGACGGGGCGAGCGTCCGGTCGGCGGCGGCGTGCACGGAACGTATCCGCCGCCACGCCGTGCCTTCGCCCGCACCCATGTACGTACGGGCGTATCCGGCGAGGTCGGTCTGGTAGACGGCCACGGCGGGGATGCCGAGCCGGGCGGCGGCCGCCATGCCGCGGACGCCGAGGATGAAGGGGCTGGCCAGGTGGACGATGTCGGCGCGGTGTTCGGTGATCGCCGCGGCGACGCGTCGGCTGGGGAGGGCGACGCGGACCTGGGGGTAGCCCGGGAGCGGTAGGGAGGGGATACGGACGACGGGGCACGGCGCGAGGGCGTCGGGCCCGCTCCCGGCCGCGGTGGCCGGGGCGACGACGAGGGGAGCGTGACCGCGATCGACGAGGTGCCGGGCGGTCTGGAGCGCGCAGTGGGCCACGCCGTTCACATCGGGGGGAAAGGATTCGGTCACGATGACGACACGCATACCCGTGTTGTCTCCGTGCTGGACGTGGCCGCGTCAACGTCGATCTTTCCGGACGGGGAACGTCCCATGAGCGTTGCACTGCACACCCGTCCAGGTCAGCCCGCGTCCACGCCCTCCTGCCTCCCGGGTCACCGCACGTTCATACGGCGGGCATGTCGGGCCCGATCCGGCTGCGTACCGCTGTCTGGACGTCCGCCTCCTCGGCCGGATCCGCCGCCAGCCGGCGCAGCTGGTCCACCACCCGCGCATCACCGGTCTCGGCATGCCGTGCGGCGACCTCGCGAGTGGTCTCCTCGCAGTCCCACAGGCATTCGACGGCGAAGCCGGCGGGGAAGGAGGGATCGGTGGCGGCGAGGGCGCGGGCGGCGCGCCCGCGCAGATGGGACGAGGCCGTCTCGCGGTACACATGGCGCAGCACGGGTGCGGCACAGACGATGCCGAGCCGTCCGGCGCCGTCGACGAGGGTCCACAGGGTCGGCGCGTCGGGGCCTTCGCCCCGTACCGCTTCCCGCAGTGCCCCCAGCACCAGTTCACTGTCCTGCGCTCCGCCGCGGCAGGCGAGCACCCGTCCGGCGGCGGCGCCCAGGGCGTCGGGCCGGTGCGCCCAACTTCGGGCCCGGTCGACGGCGGCGACACTGCGCATCCGCTCGAAGGCGTCGACGGCGGCGTCGGCGACGGTCGTCGAACCGTCGGCCACGGCTCCCTCGATGAGGTCGAGGGCGTCCGGATCATTGCCGTCGGCGAGGTAGCGCAGGGCGGTGCAGCGGGCTCCGTCGCCACCGCCGCGGGCGGCCTCGACGATCTCCGGCCGGTCCTCGGGGCCTGCGACGGCCGTCAGGCAACGGGCGGCCGGGACATGGAGCGCGGCTCCGCGTTCGATGCCCTGCTGGGCCCATTCGAAGACGGCCCGCACGCTCCACCCCGGACGGGGCCCTGATGGTCGCATCTGGCGCTGCCAGCGGTCGAAGGACCCGGCTTCCTGGGCGGCACGCACGCGCGTGCCGATCGATTCGCGCGGGTCGTCGGCCCACAGCCGCCAGGGCCGCGGTTCGAAGGCGTCGCGCACGGCGGCGGCGAGTTCGGCCTCACCCTCCGCGTCGGCCGGGAAGCGGGCGAGTACGGGCACGGCCAGGGCGCGCAGACCCGCGTCGTCGTCGCGCAGGGCCAGCTCGTCGAGAGCCCAGGCCCAGTTGGTGCCGAAGGCGGCGTACCGCCGCAGCAGTTCGAGGGCGTCCCGCCTGCCGTACGAGGCGAGGTGCCCGAGGACCGCGAGGGCGAGCCCGGTGCGGGACTCGCACGTGTCGAGGACGTCCTCGACGTCGAAGAGATGCCGCTCGATCTCGTCGAGCTCACCGCTCAGATCAAGGTAAAGACGGGCGTAGTACAGGGAGCGGTTCTCCACCTGCCAGTCGTGGCGGGGGTCGCGCAGCACACAGTGGTTCAGTGCCGCGAGCGCTTCGGCGCGCGGTGCGGTGAGCGCGTGCAGCGTGCCGTCGCCGCGGCCCCTCTGGAGGAGGCCGAGCAGCGTACCGCTGGGCGCTATGACCGGATCGAACATGGGAAACAGCCTCACATCAAGCGTCGACGCAACCGGGATCCTGCATTACCTGGCCGCGTGACAACACGTCGGAGCGCCCGCCGTTTCTTGCTTGCTGTAGACCATCTTCCTCTGCCTCTCGTCGGTGGCCCATGCGGGCCGCATCACGGCCCGCGCGGTGCGGCAACACCTGCCCAGCCATCGCGTCCGTAAATCACGACGTCATGATGACTCGGCAGTTCTTCCTGCCGCGACCGTATTTCCGGCGGCCCCGTTCCGCCTCCCCTTTTTCTTGCGTTTCGCCTGGTCAGAGCGTTCGAGTCAGTGTGCGCCGAACAGTTCGAGCAGTTCCGTCTTGCCGAACATGCGCGCTGTGTCGACGGCCGAGGGCGTGCCCGCGGCGGGATCGGCGCCGCCGTCCAGGAGCACCCGGATCACGGCCTCCTCGCCCTTGAAGACGGCCCCGGCGAGCGGTGTCTGGCCTCGGTCGTTGATCCGGTCGGCCTCGGCGCCGCGCTCCAGCAGGGCCCGTACCGCGTCGGCGTGGCCGTGGTAGGCGGCGAGCATCACGAGCGAGTCACCGCGGTCGTTGGTGAGGTTGGCCGGAACACCCGCGTCCACATACGCCACGAGCGCCTCCGTCTCGCCACGGCGCGCCAGATCGAAGATCTTGGTCGCCAGCTCCACGACCTCCGGGTCGGGGGCTTCACTCATCGGCCGGACCGCCTCTCACTGCAACCGTTCGGGTGAATCGCCAGCGTACTGGCTCCACCAGGACATGACCGGCACTGTCCACGGCAAAGATCACAGCAGACCCGCTGGACACAACAGACCTGCTCAGGTGACCCAAGACGGCTCCGGCATCTGGGTGAAATCGGCAGAGATTCACCCAGTTGCACCTTTTATCGTATGGATACATGCTGTGATCCTGGAAGTACTCATGGTGACTGTCCCCACGAACCAGGAGACTCAAATGATCCTGTCCATGTCAGGTGTGGTCCTGCTCGGCGTCGTCGTGTTCCTCTTCTTCCGCAAGGACGGCCTCAAGGCGTCGCACTGCCTGGTGTCGACCTTGTTCGGCTTCTACCTGGCCAGTACGGCCATCGCTCCGAGCATCAAGGCCGGCGGGGAGAGCCTGGCGAGCCTGCTCGGCGGGATCAAGTTCTGACCTCGCCCGTCCCTCTCGCACGCACCATCAGGAGACAGCAGTGGCCCGGCGCCCTCTCCCCCGCATCCTCAGCAGCGGCAGCGCACAGATCGCCCGAAGCCGGGAGCTGGCCCGGACGGCAGCCGACAGCGCCACCGACGTCCTCCACCCACTGATCACGGTCTCCCGAGGACTGCGCCGGCTGGCAGGTGCCGGACGGCGCAAGTGGGCCGACACCCCCAAGGACCGGCGCGGGCCGCTGCTGTTCCTGGTGGCCTCGGTGATCCTGGTCGTGGCTCTGGTGCCGTACGGGCCGCTGCTCGCCGCCATCGGCCTGATGGCGGCGGCAGCCTGGACCGGCCGCGACCGCACCCCGTCGACGCCCACGGGCCCCGACGAGGCGCAGACCGGGCGCCTCCAGTCGCTGTACGAGGCCCTTGTCCCGTACTTCTCCGCGGCCGAGGACCCCGATCCCCTCTACGCCCACGGCGGCGACTGGGAGAAGACCTTCTCCTCGTACGACTTCGACGACGACGGACGCGTGTCCCGTCTCCTCATCCGCTATCCGGCGTACTTCACGGACGGCGAAACGGAGTCCCGCGCCCGGATCGAACAGCTGCTGCACGCCAAGTCGGGCCGCGGCCGCGAGTATCACTTCGACTGGGACGAGGAGGGCAACGAACTCACCGTCACCGTCCTGCCGCCCCTCCCCACCGACATCGCCGCCCAGCGCTTCGTCACCGCCCCCGGCGAGACGGTCCTCGGCTTCACCGACCCGGCCGACGTCCAGCGCACGCTCCCCCTCACCTACGGTGAGGAACAGCGCGACGTTCCGCCCGTCGTCTGGCGCACGGGGGGCCGTTCCACCGAGCCGCACCTTCTGGTGGCAGGCGAACCCGGCAGCGGCACGACCACGCTCCTCCGCTCGATCGCCCTCCAAGCCCTCCAGTACGGCGATGTCGTCATCGTCGAGGGCGGCGCCACCGGTGAGTACGCGTGCCTGACCGGCCGGGACGGTGTGCTCGCCATCGAGTGCGGGCTGGCGGGGGCGCTGGCGAGCCTGGAGTGGGCCGCCCATGAGACGGAGCGGCGCCTGATCGCCGCGAACCGTGCCCGTCAGGCGGGGCATCCCGCCCCCGATGACACCAAGCGCCCTCTCTGGATCCTGCTGGACCGGCCGAGCGCCCTCGGCCACCTCGCCGCCGCCGACGGCCGCAAGGACCCCCAGGCGCTCCTTCAGGTCCCCCTCCGCCACGGGCGCGCGGCGGGCGTCACGGTCGTCGTGGCCGAGCACTTCGACGGCCTCGACTCCCTCAGCGAGGCGGTCCGCCAGCACACCCGCGCGCGCGTGGTGCTCGGGCCGACGTCCTCGGACCAGCTGGAAGCGATCCTCGGCGCGCCGCCGCACACCACGCCCACCCGCGACGTCCCGCCCGGCCGCGGGTATGCCCGCCTGGGTACCGGGCCCGTCCTTCGCCTCCAGGTTCCGGCCACCCCTGACCCCTACGACGACGCCACGAGTGAGACCCATCGGCAGGCCGTCCTGGAACTCCTCCCGGAGCGGACGACGCCTGCGGACGCGGAGCCGACGCCCGCGGACGCGGAGCCGGTGCCTGCGGACGCGCAGCCGGTGCCTGCGGAGGCCGCGGTGGCGGAGAGTTAAGGCGGTTTCTCGCCCCCGCCACCCCTACCCTTCCCATCCCCAGGGGGCTGCCGCCCCCAGACCCTCGCCGTCGGCCTGAACGGCCTCGTCCTCAAACGCCGGACGGGCCAAAGGCCTACGCCCGGCGGGGCCGACAAGTGCCCCTACGCCACGAACGTCCGAGGCGGCTCGCTCCCTGCGGACACCCCCGTCTCCACCAACCGCGCCGCCGCAGCCAGCCGCACCGCCGCCTCCTCGGCCACCGCACCCCCCACGGTGAACGGCAGCCGCACATACCCCTCGAAGGCCCCGTCCACCCCGAACCGAGGCCCGGAGGGCACGCGTACGCCCACCCGCTCACCCGCCTCGGCGAGCCGCGACCCGGACAGTCCACCCGTCCGCACCCACAGCGTGAGCCCGCCCCGGGGGACAGAGAACTCCCACCCGGGCAGCTCCCGCCGCACGGCGGCGACGAGTGCGTCCCGGTTCTCCCGGGCCTGTTCCCGCCGAATCTCCACGGCCTGCTGCCAGCCCCCGGTGCTGAACAGCCAGTTGACGGCCAGCTGCTCCAATACGGGCGTGCCCAGGTCGGCGTACGCGCGCGCGGAGACCAGGCTGCGGATGATGTCGGGAGCGGCCCGCACCCATCCGATCCGCATCCCCGCCCAGAACGCCTTGCTCGCGGAGCCGACGGTGATCACCGTCGACCCGGCCGGGTCGAAGCTGCACACGGGGCGCGGCATCTCCAACCCCTCGTCGAGGTGCAGTTCACTCATCGTCTCGTCGACGACCAGCACGGTGCCCGCGGAACGCGCCGCGTCCACCAACCCCCGCCGCTGGTCCTCGCCGGCCAGGGCACCGGTGGGGTTGTGGAAGTCGGCGACCACATAGGCGAGGCGGGGAGCCGAGTCCCGCAGCACCTGCCGCCAGCGATCCATGTCCCATCCGGAGAGCCCCTCGGCCATGGCGACGGGGACCAGCCGGGCTCCGGCCTCGCGCATCAGCTGAAGGATGTTGGCGTACGAGGGCGACTCGACGGCGATCCGCTCACCGCGGCCGGCGAAGAGATGACAGATCGCGTCGATCGCGCCCATCGCCCCGGTGGTCACCATGATCTGCTCGGGCATGGTCGGAATGCCGCGCGCCGTGTACCCCTCGGCAATCATCGAGCGCAGCGCGGGCAGGCCCGCCGGATAGTCGCCGTGCGTGTGTGCGTACGGCGGCAGCTCCTCCAGAGCCCCCTGCACGGCACGGGTGAGCCACGGCTCGGGCGCCGGCAGCGACGCGCAGCCGAGGTCGATCATCGACCCGAGGGCCTCGGGCGGCAGCGGCTCCAGGCCGCGCGCGGGCAGCGGATTCCCCGCAGGCACCGCGGTCCAGCTGCCCGCTCCCCTGCGGGACTCCAGGAACCCCTCGGCGCGCAGCGCCTCGTAGGCCGCGGCGACCGTCGTACGGCTGATGGACAGGGACAGCGCGAGCTCCCGCTCGGCGGGCAGCCGCGCGGCGACCGGCACCCGGCCTTCGAGCACGAGCAGCCGAATGCCGTCGGCGAGCGCGCGATAGGCGGGCGGACGGCGGGTGCCCGGCCCCGCGGGGCGCTCCTGCTGGGAGTTGAGCAGCCGGGCGAGCTGTGCGGCACCCACCGCCGAAGTCCACTGCGCCATGATTCCCAGTCCACCTTCCCCGAATTGGCCTTGGATGGAATCTCCAACCAAGCCACAGAATGTCATGCGCCAGGCCACTACCACCACAGGGGGGCATCACTTGTCCACACGCTCCATACGCGCCGAACTGTCCCGGTCCCGGCGGATCCCGCGCCGGCTCGTCCAGCTGTACGTCGGCCTGGCGCTGTACGGCGCGAGTTCGGCCCTGCTCGTGGAATCGGGCCTCGGTCTGGAGCCCTGGAACGTGCTGCACCAGGGCCTTGCCGAGCTGACCGGCCTGACGATCGGGGTGGTGTCGATCATCGTGGGCGCGGCGGTGCTGCTCCTGTGGATCCCGCTGCGCCAGCGCCCCGGCCTCGGGACGGTCTCCAACGTGTTCGTGGTCGGCATCGCCATGGACGGCACGCTCGCCCTGGTGCCCGACGCGCACACCCTGGCCGTACGGATTCCGCTGCTCGTGGCGGGCATCCTGCTGAACGGCGTGGCGACCGGCCTCTACATCTCGGCCAGCTTCGGTCCCGGCCCGCGCGACGGGCTCATGACGGGCCTGCACCGGCGTACGGGCCGCTCGATCCGTCTGGTGCGCACCGCCCTGGAAGTGGCGGTGGTCGCGACCGGTTTCGCGCTCGGCGGCACCGTCGGCATCGGCACGGTGCTGTACGCCGTCGCGATCGGACCCCTCGCCCAGCTGTTCCTGCGCATGTTCGCCGTCCCCACAACACCGACCGGCAGCACCGTCGTTGCCGCCGGTCAACCGGAGCGCGCGATACTGCCCGGGTGAGCACGCGCATACGCCACCCGTACCTCGACCACCCCGGCCCGATCGCCTTCGCGCACCGGGGCGGGGCGGCGGACGGCCTGGAGAACACCCTCGGCCAGTTCCGGCGCGCGGTGGAGGCGGGCTACCGCTACATCGAGACCGACGTGCACGCGACGGCGGACGGCAAGCTCGTCGCCTTCCACGACGCGACCCTCAACCGGGTGACGGACGGGGCGGGCCGGATCGCCGACCTCCCCTGGGAGGACGTGTGCCACGCGCGCGTGGCGGGCAAGGAGCCGGTCCCCCTCTTCGAAGAACTTCTCGAAACGTTCCCCGAGGTCCGCTGGAACATCGACGTCAAGGCCGAACCCGCCCTCCACCCGCTGCTCGACCTGATCGGCCGCACGGACTCCTGGGACCGCGTCTGCGTCGGCTCCTTCTCCGAGGCGCGCGTCGCCCGCGCCCAGCGCCTGGCCGGGCCGCGCCTGGCGACGTCGTACGGCACCCGCGGTGTGCTCGGCCTCCGGCTGCGCTCGTGGGGCATACCGGCCGCGCTGCGCCGCTCGGCCGTCGCCGCCCAGGTGCCGGAGTCCCAGTCGGGCGTGCCGGTGGTCGACCAGCGCTTCCTCCGCGCCGCCCACGCGCGCGGGCTG
The DNA here is from genome assembly GCF_055569295.1 of Streptomyces sp. NPDC029292. Classification (NCBI taxonomy): domain Bacteria; kingdom Bacillati; phylum Actinomycetota; class Actinomycetes; order Kitasatosporales; family Streptomycetaceae; genus Streptomyces; species Streptomyces sp. NPDC029292. Next base: position 576,931 of record NZ_JBVHXR010000003.1, on the reverse strand, counting down.
CAGGTGCACGTGTGGACCGTGAACGAACCGGAACGGATGCACCGGCTCCTGGACCTGGGAGTCGATGGCATCATGACCGATCACATCGACACGCTGCGCAAGGTCCTGGAGGACCGGGGCACCTGGGTCTGAGCCTCCTCGCGCGGTCCGTTCACGGGGAAGCGAGGAGCACGGGTGGGCACTGACACCGTGCGGGCACAGGCGGCCGACGAGGCCGCCGAGCGGCGGCGCGAGCAACACGGCTGGTACTTCTACGACTGGGCCTGCTCCGTCTACTCCACGAGCGTGCTGACCGTCTTTCTGGGGCCCTATCTGACGTCGGTCGCCAAGCACGCGGCGGACGCGGACGGCTTCGTGCACCCCCTGGGGATCCCGGTCCGCGCCGGTTCCTTCTTCGCGTACGCGGTCTCCGCGTCCGTCATCCTGTCGATCTTCGTGATGCCGCTGGCGGGCGCGGCCGCCGACCGCACGGGCCGCAAGAAGCCGCTGCTCGCGGCCGCCGCCTATGTGGGCGCCGGGGCCACCACGGGCATGTTCTTCCTGGCCGGCGACCGCTATCTGCTGGGCGGCCTGCTGCTGATCGTCGCCAATGCCTCGGTGGCGGTGTCGATGGTCCTCTACAACTCCTACCTGCCGCAGATCGCCCCGCCCGAGGAGCGCGACGCCGTCTCGTCCCGGGGCTGGGCGTTCGGATACGCGGCGGGCTCGCTGGTCCTGGTCGCCAACCTGATCCTCTACACGGCGCATGACACCTTCGGTGTCTCCGAGTCGACGGCCGTCCGCATCTGTCTGGCCTCGGCGGGCGTCTGGTGGGGCGCCTTCACCCTCGTACCGCTGAAGCGGCTGCGCGACCGCCCTACGGCCGGCGTCCAGGCGGCGTCCGGGCACGGCTGGCGGCAGTTGGCCGCCACCGTCCGGGACATGCGCGGCAAGCCGCTCACGCTCGCCTTCCTGCTCGCGTACCTCGTCTACAACGACGGCATCCAGACGGTCATCTCGCAGGCTTCGGTGTACGGATCGGAGGAGCTGGGGCTCGGCCAGTCGACCCTGATCGTCGCCGTGCTGCTGGTCCAGGTGCTCGCGGTCGGGGGCGCCCTGGGCATGGGGCGGCTGGCGCGCACGTACGGCGCGAAACGCACGATCCTCGGCTCGCTCGTCGCCTGGACCGTGACGCTCGGCGCCGGGTACTTCCTGCCCGCCGGCGCACCCGTCTGGTTCTTCGTCCTCGCCGCCGGCATCGGTCTCGTCCTGGGCGGCAGCCAGGCGCTGTCGCGCTCCCTGTTCTCGCATCTCGTGCCGAGCGGGAAGGAGGCCGAGTACTTCTCGGCGTACGAGATGAGCGACCGCGGCATGAGCTGGCTGGGCCCACTTTTGTTCGGGCTGACCTACCAGCTGACGGGAAGTTATCGGGACGCGATCATCTCGCTGGTGGCCTTCTTCGTCATTGGTTTCGTGCTGCTTGCGCGGGTTCCGGTGCGGCAGGCGGTGCGCGACGCGGGCAATCCCGTACCCGACAGGATTTAGCGCCCGAGGCCAAAGGCCGGTAGTGTACGCGTTTGGCCTGCCAGGCGTACCGTTACTGCGCGCCAAAGATACTGGAACGTTGGGTGACATCTGCTGTCAGATGTGACAAACCGGGCGCCGGTGGGTACAACAAGGGGCGGCTACGACGGCGACGCATGACCCGGAACGGGAATCTTTACCGCCGACCGGACGTTGACCGGATGACGACGACAGCGACACCTGTCCTGTGGGCGACAAGCCCGGGAGGCACGATTCATGAGTGAGCGAGCTCTTCGCGGCACGCGCCTCGTGGTGACCAGCTACGAGACGGACCGCGGCATCGACCTGGCCCCGCGCCAGGCCGTGGAGTACGCATGCGAGAAGGGACATCGTTTTGAGATGCCCTTCTCGGTCGAGGCGGAGATCCCGCCGGAGTGGGAGTGCAAGGTCTGCGGGGCGCAGGCACTCCTGGTGGACGGCGACGGCCCTGAGGAAAAGAAGGCCAAGCCCGCGCGTACGCATTGGGACATGCTGATGGAGCGGCGCACCCGAGAGGAGCTCGAAGAGGTCCTCGAGGAGCGCCTGGCGGTTCTGCGCTCCGGCGCGATGAACATCGCGGTACATCCGCGGGACAGCCGCAAGTCCGCGTAACCCCTCCGGGGGTTGAGCGGCATACATAGCACGCGCGTCACCGCGGGCGCCGTACGTTTACCGTACGGGGTCCGCGGTTTCGTGCGTTTCGGCTCCGCCGGTGTCTGTGTGGTCAGTGGCGGTCTGTGGGGGGCTGCTGTTCCTGGGGGCTGCGCCCCAGCCCCCCCCATCGCCCTGACGGGCTCGTCCTCAAGCGCCGGACGGGCTGCAACCCGCACCTCAGCGATTCAGAGGTGGCCGCGTCTCAGAGCCCGGCTCCTGCGGGCCCTCGTCCCTGATGACCTCGCCCTGGACCACCTTGCCGTCGGGGCGGTGGATGCGGGCCTGCTGGAAGGCGTCGCCGAAGGTACCCGGGGCGGCCGCGCGCATCTTGCGGTCGAGGGTGCGCTCCGCATAGCGGCTGAGGGCCTTCTGGACGGGCGGGATGAGCAGGAGGAGGCCCAGGGCGTCGGAGATGAGGCCCGGGAGCATCAGGAGGAGGCCGCCGAGCATCATCAGGCCGTTCCCGTTGCCGCCCCCGCTGGTGGGGGCCACGCCGCTCTGCTGCTGTTGCAGCGTCTCGCTGAGGTTGCGGAAGGCCCGGCGGCCGGCCCGCTTGATGACCACGGCGCCGAACACGAATCCGGCGACCAGCAGCAGGAAGACCGTGAAGCCGCCCGCCGCCCCCGCGACCAGGGTCAGCAGCCAGATCTCCAGCACCAGCCACGCCGCGATGCCGAGCGGCAGGAAGGTGCGCAGCCGCGAGCGCCGCGGGCGGGCGGGGTGCGTGGGAGTCGGAGCGCCAGTCGTCATGCACCCAGTGTGCCTGGGCGCGGCTCAGTACGGGATAAGCGGATGATCAACGGCAGCTGTGGATCAGCCACGGCAGCTGTGCATCGAGCCCGGGACGCGACGTCAGGAAGACTTGCGGCCCGTGATCCGCGCGACCCGCTCCCCCACGCCCCACGTGGTGACCCGCCACAGGGCCTCCACGAGGATGTCGCGGCTCATCTTGGAGTCGCCGAGTTCCCGCTCGACGAAGGTGATGGGCACCTCGACGACGTGGAATCCGGCCTTGACGGCGCGGCGGGCCAGGTCGACCTGGAAGCAGTACCCCTGGGAGGCGACCTCACCGAGGCCGAGGCCTTCGAGGGTCTCGCGGCGGAAGGCGCGGTAGCCGCCCGTGACGTCCCGGATCGGCACGTCGAGCAGAACGCGGGAGTACAGGCTGCCGCCGCGGGAGATGAACTCACGGGACTTGGGCCAGTTCACGACGCGCCCGCCCGGCACCCAGCGCGAGCCGAGCACGAGGTCGGCCCCCTTGAGGGCGGTCAGCAGGCGGGGCAGCTCCTCCGGCTGGTGCGAGCCGTCGGCGTCCATCTCGACGAGTACGCCGTAGTCGTGCTCCATGCCCCAGCGGAAGCCCGCGAGGTAGGCGGCGCCGAGGCCTTCCTTGCCCTTGCGGTGCAGCACCTGGACGTGGTCGTCCTCGGCGGCCAGCTCGTCGGCGAGCTTGCCCGTCCCGTCGGGGCTGTTGTCGTCGGCCACCAGGACGTGCGCCTCGGGCACAGCTGCGCGCACCCGGCCGACGATCTTCTTGATGTTCTCCGCCTCGTTGTAGGTCGGAATGATCACCAAGGCGGTGCCGAGCGGGCCGAACTGCCTCCCCTGGGCTCCTGCCGCGAGGGTCCCGTCGTCGTTCACTGCTGCCCCTTCGTGTCCGTACGCAGGGGTCCACCATAGTGCTCTCAACCTGCGCCGCTGCGTCGCAGCGTCAGTACCAGGGTGTCGATTCGGCAAGAGCCGGGTAAGAGTGGGCGCCGCGAGGGCGAGCTCGTGTGCTGCGGATCGGGGCCCGGCGCCCTTCGGGCCGACCAGGGACCCGCTGGCTGCGGGTCGACCGAAAGCCGTTGTCTACTGAACGTCCGGGCCCCACCCGGGTCACACCTGCCGACTTGTCGGAACGTTCCCTCGCCTCTCGTCGCGCGGGCGCTGGGCCTGGCTCCCAGTGGTGGTGCGCCGGTGCGGCACACCACCCCTGACCCAGCGGCGCTTGGAGGCCGCGCGGAAGTTCCCGGTCGGACGTCCGGTGGTGGACCCGGCCGAACCTACCGGCCACCTGCCGTCACCTGTCAACAGCCGTTCGGCCTGCGGCTTTTCCCTCAATCGCCTGGTCAGTGCGGAGGATGCGCAGGTCGCGCGACGCGGTGGCGGAGGATGATCAGGACCGCGCCACCCCGGCACATCACTCGTTGGGCCGTACGAATACCGCCTGTCCGCCCACCACGGTGCGCAGACAGACGGGCAGGTCGTTGCCGGGGGTCAGGTCGGGCAGCCCCGGGGTGCCCGAGCGCGGGTCGGTGGACCAGCGCGCGACCCGGTCGTCGGGGGCCTGCACGACGAGGGCGTCGGTGCGCCACACGGCGTAGTCGGCGGGCGCACCCGGCACCAGGACACCCGCGTCGTCCCGTCCGACGGCCCGCCATCCGCCGCGCGTATGCGCCGTGAACGCGGCGCGGACGGACACCCGGTGCTCGGGGGTGCGGTGGAAGGCGGCGGCGCGGACGGTGCCCCAGGGGTCGAGGGGCGTGACGGGGCTGTCGGAGCCGAAGGCGAGCGGGACCCCGGCGCGCAGCAGGGCCGCGAACGGGTTGAGCGTGCGGGCCCGTTCGGCGCCGAGGCGCTGGGCGTACATCCCGTCCTCGCCACCCCACAGCGCGTCGAAGGCGGGCTGCACGGACGCGGTGAGGCCGAGCTCGGCGAAGGCCGCCACCATCTCGGGGATGAGCATCTCGGCGTGCTCGACGCGGTGCCGTGCGGCGCGCACGCGGGCGAGTCCGACCTTCTCTGCGGCGATGCGGACGCCGTCGACCACGGAGGTCACCGCGGCGTCCCCGATGGCGTGGAAGCCCGCCTGGAGGCCCGCCTCGGTGCAGGCCACCACATGCGCGGCGACCGCGGCGGCGTCGAGGTAGGCCGTGCCGGTGTGCTCGGCGTCGGCGTACGGCTGGTGCAGGCAGGCGGTGTACGAGCCGAGGGAGCCGTCGACGAAGAGGTCGCCGGCGGCGCCGATCGCGCCCAGGGAGCGTGCCTTCTCGACGCCCTCTTCGGCCAGCTCGGCCCAGTAGCCCACGACCCGGGGCCCCGGCTCCTCGGCGGCGAGGCGCAGCAGGCCGGTGAAGTCGTCCTCGGAGGAGATCTCGGGGCCCGCGCACTCGTGGACGGAGCCGATGCCGAGCGAGGCGGCGTGGGCGAGGGCGGCGCGCTGGGCCTCGGTGCGCTGCTGCCCGGTGATGGCGCCGAGCGCGGCGGCCCGCACGGCGTGGTGGGCGTCGCGGGTGAGGGGGGCGTCGGGCACGTACCCGGCCCGTGCGGTGACCCCCGGGACCAGGTCCAGGAGCGCGGTGGTGACCACCGCGGAGTGCACGTCGATGCGGGAGAGGTACAGCGGGCGCCCGCCGGTCGCCCCGTCGAGTTCGGCGCGCGTCGGCGGCCGGCCGCCGGGCCAGCGGGCCGCGTCCCAGCCGTGGCCGAGCAGGACCCGGTCGGCGGGGCGGGCGGCGGCGAAGTCGCGTACGAGAGCCAGGGCCGCGTCCAGGGAGGGGGCGTCGGACAGGTCGAGGCCGGTGAGCGCGAGCCCGGTGGCGGTGGTGTGCACATGGGCGTCGGTGAACGCCGGGGTGACCAGGGCTCCTTCGAGGTCCACGACCTCGTCGACGCCCTCCGCGAAGGCGTCGGCGGCGCCCTCGGAGCCGACCCAGGCGACTTGCCCGCGCTCCACGACCATCGCGGTCGCGAAGGGATCGGCGGGACTGTGGACTTCGCCACCGCGCAGCAGCACGGTGTCCGACGGGGCGGTGCTCTCACTCATGGGGAACAGTCTCGCGCCTCCCGGCAGCCCTCCGGTGCCGGGGTCGGTCAGATCCGTGGTGGCCGCGCCTCGTACGGCGTCGACAGCACCACCGTCGTACGTGTCGACACGCCCGCCAGCGTACGCAGGCGGGCGAGAAGCTCCTCCAGTTCGTGCGGGGTCGAGACCCGCACCTTGAGGATGTAGTTCTCGTCGCCCGCGACGCTGTGGCAGGCCTCGATCTCGGGGACACCGGCGAGGCGTTCCGCGATGTCGTCCGGGGCGCTGGGGTCGAACGGCTTCACCGAGATGAAGGCCGTCAGGGGCAGCCCGACGGCCTCCGAGTCCACGACCGCGGCATAGCCGCGGATGACGCCGCGCTGCTCCAGCCGGCGCACCCGCTGGTGCACGGCAGACGTGGACAGGCCCGTGGCCTTGCCCAAGTCGGTGTAACTCATCCGCCCGTCCGCGACGAGCAGCTGCACGATTTGTCGGTCCAGCTCCTCCATGGCGCAAGAACCTACAGGGCGCTTGATCCCACCGGATACTCAGCGGCGCAGGTCATACCCTGTTTGTGATGTGGCCTAGAGTCACGTGTGAGCCACCCGGGGGACAAATCCACCGGGCCAGGCACCTGCGGGCGGCATGTGACGAACGCCACATGGCCGCAACCGGGTCCGTGATGTTCTCGTGATTACCGCAGAGACGGGACGGGAAGTGCTTGCTGTGGTCGAGGCCGCAGTGCCTTGTCGGCCCACCCGAGGGGGAGAATCCCATGCAGAGTCTTAAGCGCCCTGGTCGTACCGCACCCAAGCGGCAGCAGCCGGTTCTCGAGCCCGAGCCGGAGGGCGTCGAACCGGACGCCCTGGACGGCGAGGAGTTCGACGCGTACGACACCTTCGAGATGTACCGGGTGTTCTGCCCGGACTGCGCGCAGCCCATCGCGCTCCTGGCGGACGAGGAAGTCCTGCCCGAGCACGCGCTGTGCGCCTCGCCGTGGAACCCGTTCGGGCTCACGGTCTGCACCGGCACGGGCCGCGCGGCGGCCGACGCACGGCCCGCGGACGAGACCGCCGAGCTTCAGGAGCAGGACACCGCCCTCCTGTTGACGCTCCCTCAGGGTCTCGACTGGCGGACGCAGCCGTTCTCGCACGTGGGCGGCCCGGGCTCGCGCCCGATGCGGGTCCCCGAGATGCGGCGCCAGGCAGCCTGACGGTCATCGCGTTCAGCGAGCGGGTTCAGCGGCCGACACCCCGTTCCTCCCAGTAGCTGCCCTGCACCATGGCTCGCAGGCTGCCGTGGTGCAGGATCAGTGTGTCCGGGTCCCGGGGGACGGCGACCTCGCCGAAGTGCGCCTGTCGGTAGGCGACGCGCAGCATGACGATCGCGTGTCGCAGGGCGGCGTACAGCGTGTAGAAGTCCATGTCGCGCGGTGTGTGACCGGTGAGTTGGGCATACCGCTGTTCGATCTTGTCCCGGCGCAGGAAGCCGGGCAGTCCGCGCTGACCGAAGCTCACCGTGAGGTCCTGGAAGAAGCGGTGCAGATAGACGGTCCAGCCGAGGTCCACCTCGCGCGGGGCCACGGCCGCCATCTCCCAGTCGAGGACGGCGGCGGGTTCGAACCCCTCGTAGATGACGTTCCCGATGCGCGCGTCACCCCAGTTGAGCACCGCCTCGCCCTCGTGACGCGGCCACAGTGCGTCGAGCCGGTCGAAGGCGCTCTCGATGAGGGGTGAGCGTGACAGTCCGTCAATCACCCATTCGTAGTAGGCGCGTTGGGCTGTGACGTGACGGTGGAGTGGGCTTCCGTCGCCGGGCAGGTCCAGGAAGTCGGCTTCCGTCACGGGGACTTGGTCGTGCAGTCGCGCGAGGAGTCCGACCGAGGCCGCCTCCAGGCGTTCGCGCTCCTCGTCGCTCGCCGCGTGCAGCCAGTTCCCCTCGTACGTATAGGGCATGACGTCCGGCGGCACGCGGCCCTCGACCCGTTCCATGACGAAGAACGGCGCCCCGAGCGGCCCGGGATCCTCCTCCAGCCACCGCACCCGGGGCACCGGCAGATCGGTGCGCTCGGCGACCAGGCGCATCGTGCGGTACTGCCGGGGCATGTCGTAGACGGGGAAGACGGTGTACGCCGCCGGATCCGCCGCCAGCCTCAACGCGCAGGTCCGCAGGGGCGGTTCGAGGTGCTCGATGTCGAAGAGCAGGGTCTCGCTGGACATGCCGTTGGACTCGGGGGCGGTCACGTTCACCGCCTTGGCGCCGGGCAGCCGCGCGCTGAGCCAGGCGGTCAGCCGGCGCGTCAGCTCCTCGGGATCACGTGTGGTCGTACGCGGGCGGGGTGCCGTTGCCATCTCACCACTCCCATCAGGCCGCGAGGGGGATTCAGGGCGCGACCGAGTCGAATCCGGTGAAGCCGCTCGGGTCGTGGCGGCCGAACGAGCCGTGCTCGAAGATCCCGTGGCCGACCTGCCCGTCCAGCGTGAAGCGGGCGGCGTGGTCGATCACCCCGTACCCGGCGAGGGGGTGCGCGGCCGGGTCGGAGAGGTCGTAGACACGGCGGTCGGTCCAGTCGCGTCCGCGCCAGGTGCCGTGCTGCCAGTCGTCGGCGGGCGGATAGCCCGCGCCGACCGCGAGCGGGGAGGAGGTGAGCACCTCCACGCTCAGTTCCATGGGTTTGCGGTCCACCGGATGCGTGAGATGGATGACGGCGGATGAGGGATGGCGGGTGCCGGAGCGGTAGGTGATGTCGGCCTGGGGCCAGCCGAGTTGGAGGTCGCGCTCCCCCTCGCGTACGAGTGTCGCGTCGTTCAGCGTGCGATGGCCGTCGGCGTCCTCCTGGGTGATGACCATCAGGAAGCGGTCCTCGAAGCGCACGGGCGACCAGATCCAGTGAAACCCCTCGGTCGGGTTCTCCTCGGCGAGGCGTCCGCCCTCCTCACCCGGGACGGGGCGCACACCCCAGCTGCGGTCGCGGGTGCCGGTCCACTCGTCCGCGCTCAGGCGTATCTCCTCGCCGCCGACGCGGATCCAGCCGTCGCAGCGGCCCGCCTGCGCGAAGCGCTTGCCCTCCAGCGTGAGGCGTCCGCCGCGCCGCTGCAGGTGGTGCGGCTCCCAGAGGGCCGGGAAGTCCGCCGACCAGTTGATCTCGTACGACAGTCCGTCCGGGTCCTGCGGATCGGCCGCGCAGCTCAGGACGAAGTCCTTCAGGGGCCGTTCGACGTGGATGCGGAGCGGGCCGACCGCCAGCTCCATCCGGCTGTCGTCCCGCAGCGCGTCCGACGCCCGCACGGCGTGCAGGGTGTCACCCAGCCGCAGGGTGGCGTATGCGTCGATCACCCCGACGTTCGGATACACGCCGAGCCCCAGGATCAGCAGCGCCCGGCCCTGGTGATCGAAGACGTGGAAGATGCAGCGGTCGTACGCGTTCCGGTCGCCGGTCGCGACGTGCTTCATGGACAGGGGGACCTGGTGAACGGGGTACTCGTCGAGGGCAACGGGGCGGTCGTCCGGCACGGCAAGCCTCCCTGGGCGCACGGAAGTTGACGTCACTCGAAGGGGTGCGGCCTCCGACGCGCAGTTGACGGTACGTCAGATACCGGTCCGGGACCAGATACCGCGCTTCGGACGGTCCCCCGCACGGGCTCGCCGCGAACTCACGCTCGAATCCATGGGCCGGTGTCCTGCCTGCCCGCCCGCGCGTTGCCCCGGTATGACCCCTACAGACTCTGCGACCGAGCGTCGGCGCCGGATCCTCGTCCCGGCTCCGGCAGAATCGGTTCGGCTGGGGCCCCCAGCGCCTCAGGATCCCCCCATCTACCGCGCCCTGATCCGCACTTGGACCGATCGCGGCCGTACGCTGCCGGGGCGCCACGACCCGGAGTGGGTCCGGCTGGCGGCGCCGTCGGCGATGTACGGGTACGCGCAGTTCAGCGCGAGTCGGGACCCGCGAGGTGACGGGCGATGACCATCCGCTGGATCTGATTGGTGCCCTCGACGATCTGGAGGACCTTGGCCTCGCGCATATAGCGCTCCACGGGGAAGTCCGCGGTGTAGCCGTAGCCGCCGAGCACCTGGACGGCGTCCGTGGTCACCTTCATCGCGGTGTCCGTGCACAGCAGCTTGGCCATGGCCGCCTGCTTGGAGAACGGCCGGCCCGCGTCGCGCAGCCGTGCCGCGGCCAGATAGAGCGCCCGGCCCGCCTCGATCTGCGTCGCCATGTCCGCGAGCATGAAGCGCAGCCCCTGGAAGTCCGAGATCGGCCGCCCGAACTGCTGCCGCCCGGTCGCGTACGCCACGGCCTCGTCCAGGGCCGCCTGGGCGACACCGATGGCACAGGCCGCGATGCCGAGCCGCCCTGAGTCGAGCGCGGACAGGGCGATCGCGAAGCCCTGGCCCTCGTCGCCGAGGCGCCGGTCGTCGTGGACCCGCACGCCGTCGAAGTGCACCTGCGCGGTGGGCGAGCCCTTCATGCCCATCTTCTTCTCGGGCAGCGCGGCGCTCAGTCCCTTGGCGTCGCCGGGCACCAGGAACGCGGTGATACCCCGCGCGCCCTCGCCGCCGGTGCGCGCCATGACCGTGTAGAAGTCGGCGACTCCGCCGTGCGTGATCCAGGCCTTGGTTCCCGTGATCACCCAGTCCTCGCCGTCCCTCACCGCCTTCGTCCGCAGGGAGGCGGCATCCGAACCGGAGGACGGTTCGGAGAGGCAGTACGCGCCGAGGAGGCCGCCGCCGAGCATCGCGGGCAGGTGCTCGACCTGCTGTTCCTTGGTGCCGTAGTTCGCGAGGGCGTGACAGGAGAGGGAGTGCACGCTGACGCCGAGGCCGACGGTGAGGCGGGCCGCGGCGAGCTCCTCGAGGACCTGGAGATAGACCTCGTACGGCTGGTCTCCGCCGCCGTACGCGGAGTCGTAGGGCAGACCGAGCAGCCCCGATGAGGACAGCAGGCCGAAGACATGGCGCGGGAACTGTCCGGCGTCCTCCTCCTCGGCCGCCTTCGGGGCGATCTCGTGCTGCGCGATGTCGCGAACGAGCGAGATCAGATCCCGGGCCTCGTCCGTGGGCAGTTGACGGTCCACCGGCTGCGGGGCGCGGTCGGGCATGGCGACGCTCTCCTCCCTGTCGGGCATATCGGCGAACGCACACCTGGGTGGGGGTGCTCCGCCGGGTCTCACCTGGCACAGCCGATGCTTCCGTTCCGGGTCACGGAACCTGCTGACCAGCGGCTGTGGCGCTGTGAGTATGCCCGATCGGAGGCACCGCGTCACCAGTTAACGACCGCTTACTAAAAGAAAGGGAAATTGGTCCGAACCATTGACGCACTGGTCTAGTCCTCCTACTGTTCCCCCAACACGTCACCGCGTTCATGTCAAACAGCACTCAGCAGGTCCAAGCACGACTTCCCCACGCTCCCCTCCCCCACGAGGAGACATCGATGCGCAGACCGCACCGTCCCCGCGCCCGCTTCCGGGCGCTTCTGTCCGCCGCCTGTTGTGCCGTCCTCGGCGCGGGACTGCTGGCCGGAGCCGGCGCCGCGACGGCCGCCCCGGAGTCCAGCACCGCCCAGGCCACCACGCAGGCCACCGCGGCCGGTTCCAAGGTCGTCGGCTACTTCACCGAATGGGGCGTCTACGACCGGAACTACCACGTCAAGAACATCGAGACCTCCGGCTCGGCCGCCAAGCTGACCCACATCAACTACGCCTTCGGCAACGTCACCGGCGGCAAGTGCGCCATGGGCGACGCGTACGCGGCGACCGACAAGGCGTACACCGCCGACCAGTCCGTGGACGGCACCGCCGACACCTGGGACCAGCCGCTGCGCGGCAACTTCAACCAGCTGCGCGAGCTGAAGAAGAAGCACCCGAACCTCAAGGTCCTGTGGTCCTTCGGTGGTTGGACCTGGTCGAGCGGTTTCGGCGAGGCCGCCAAGAACCCGGCCGCGTTCGCCCAGTCCTGCTACGACCTGGTCGAGAACTCCAAGTGGGCGGACGTCTTCGACGGCATCGACATCGACTGGGAGTACCCCAACGCCTGCGGCAACACCTGTGACACCAGCGGCAAGGCGGCGTTCAAGAACCTGATGTCGGCGCTGCGGACGAAGTTCGGCAGCTCCAACCTGGTCACCGCGGCGATCACGGCCGACGCCACCGCCGGCGGCAAGATCGACGCGGCGGACTACGCGGGCGCGGCGCAGTACGTCGACTGGTACAACCCGATGACGTACGACTTCTTCGGCGCCTGGGACGCGACAGGGCCGACGGCCCCGCACTCGCCGCTGAACTCGTACACCGGTATCCCGAAGGCGGATTACCACACCTCCGCGACCATCGCGAAGCTCAAGGGCCTCGGCATCCCGGCCTCGAAGCTGCTGCTGGGCATCGGCTTCTACGGGCGCGGCTGGACCGGCGTGACCCAGGCGGCGCCCGGTGGCACGGCGACGGGACCCGCGACGGGGACGTACGAGCAGGGCATCGACGACTACAAGGTGCTCAAGACGAAGTGCCCGGCGACCGGCACGGTCGGCGGCACTGCGTACGCCAAGTGCGGGAACAACTGGTGGAGTTACGACACTCCGTCGACCATCGCGGGCAAGATGAGCTACAAGAACGCGCAGGGCCTGGGCGGCACGTTCTTCTGGGAGCTGAGCGGCGACACGTCGAACGGTGAGCTGATCAAGTCGATCAACTAGCCGCAGCGGCACGGAAGATGGGGCGGGGGTCGACAGACCTCCGCCTCTTACTCATGCGTGTGCTCATGCGTCTGCTCATGCGTCTGCTCACGCGACAACTCATGGTCCCGGCGGGCAGCGGGCGGGGCCAGGTACGCGGGATCGAGTTCCTCGACCGCGCGCATGGCGCCCCCCAGCATCTTCACCAGCAGCTCACGCATGGTGTCGCGCGGCACCGACTGATGCCCGATCCAGTCGAGAGTGGCGCCTTCGACGCTGTAGAGCCAGCCGAGCAGGGCCATGCGCGGCAGTGGCGCGATCTTGCGCCTTCCGTACGCCCCTTCGGCGATGGTGTCGACGATGGCCGCGCGCACGCCGTCCCGTATGGCGTGCACCTCGGTGTCGAAGCCGACGCCTCCGCTGATGATCGTGCGGTACGCGGCCTGGTTGAGCTCGGCGTAGCGCAGATAGCCGTCGATGGTGCGGTGCACCCGCTCCGCCGGGGGGAGTTCGAGGCCGCTCGCCGCGCGGGAGATCAGGTCGGCGACCGAGTCCTCGATGATCGCGAGGTAATAGCCACGCTTGGACTTGAAGTAGTAGTAGATCAGCCCTTTGGCGACATGCGCCTGGCCTGCGATGTCATCCATCGACAGCGTGTCGTACGAGGTGTCGGCGAACAACTTCCGCCCGATGGAGATGAGTTCGGCGCGGCGCGCCAGTGAGCGGTCGGTGCCGCGCGCCCGTGGGCGGTCGACGCCACGTTGTTGACTATTATTCAATTTCGGACCTGGTCTCCAACTGCCAGCGGGACAACGGCAGTATGGCAGAACGACGCCAGCAGCTCGTTCGACTCCGATCGATCGCTCGGATGTCCCCTGAGGCACCCCTCGCGGAGGGCGGAAGCGGATCGGCTCACGGCCGACCGAGCCGCGTGATGCGTCAGATCAGGCCGAGCTGCGTGACCAGCATCGCCAGGACCACCACGAAGGTCCAGCCCATGACGTGCTCGAGGATCTTCGGGCCGTCGTCCTTGGGGCCGCCGGTGCGGGCGCGGACACGGGTGGCGGTGGCGGAGGTGGCGGTCATGGCATCTCGCTGACGTAGTGGTGCGGTGGAATCCCCCGCCTCCCGTCGGCTCCCCACCGACTCGACCACCTTGCCACCGAAGCGGGTTTCAGCGGTAGAGACCTTGGTCACCCCCACACTTCGATCAGGTTCGAATGCCGCTGAATTCCACAACGCTGTGAAGGAACTGTGCGTCTCCTCACACGACAGTGTTCAGTCAACCGAAAGGTCCCTGATGAGCACGTTCCGGATGCCTCGCCGCAGAGCCCGCCTCGCCCTGGCGGCGGCGATCACCGTGGTGGCCGCCTTGACGGGACCGGCCTCGCAAGCCGCTTCCTCGACGTCGAACGCCCCGTCCCCGGGTGCGGCAGGGCTCGGCGACCCGATCTTCCCGCTCGACGGCAACGGCGGCTACAAGGTCAGTCGCTACACCCTCGACTTCGACTGGCAGGCACCGAAAACGCCCTTCGAGGCGTCCACGACGATCAAGGCGACCGCGACCCAGGCCCTGTCCCGCTTCGACCTGGACTTCGCGGGCAACACCCTGCACACGGTGACTGTGAACGGGAAGGCGGCCACCGCCGAGCGCGACGGCGACGAGCTGGTGATCACCCCCGCGAAGCCCCTCGCCCAGGGCAAGGTCTTCACCGTCAAGATCACCTACACCGCCGACCCGACCCAGATGCGCCACCGCGACGACGCCATCGAGGACTACGGCTGGATCCCCACGCCGGACGGCACGGTGCTGTACCCGCAGCCCAACGGCGCCAAGATGATCTTCCCGTCGAACGACCACCCGAGCCAGCGCGCCCCGATCACCTTCCACATCACCACACCGGCCGGACTCAAGGCCGTCGCCAACGGCAGGCTCACCGACCGCACCGAGCAGGCCGACGGGTGCGTGAAGTGGACGTACGACTCCGAACAGCCGCTCGCGACGCAGCTCACCCAGCTCGCCATCGGCAACTTCACCTTCGTCGACAGCACCGGGCCGCACGGGCTGCCGATCCGCGATGTGGTCCCGGACGACCTGGTCGCGCCCACCGAGCAGTACCGCAAGCTCACCGCCGATCACATCGCGTGGCTGGAGGAGCGGCTCGGCCCGTACCCCTTCAACCGGTACGGCCTCCTCGTCGGCGACACCGACCTGGGTGTGGCCCTGGAGACGAACACGATCTCCCTGATCCCGAAGGCCGACCTCCTCGGCGACCAGGTCAGCGCCGAGCGGAACCTCGTGCACGAGCTCACCCACCAGTGGACCGGCGACAGCGTCGGCATCAAGACCTGGTCCGACCTGTGGCTGAGCGAGGGCCACGCCCGCTTCTACGAACGGCTGTACTCGGAGGCGCACGGCGGCGACAGTTTCGAGGCCACGATGAAGACGGCGTACGCGAACCACGACCAGTGGCGCCACGACTACGGCGCCCCGGCCGAGCCGACCGAGCCGAACCTCTTCAAGCGGATGCGGTACGACGGCTCGGCGCTCGTCCTGTACGCGCTGCGCGAGAAGGTCGGCCAGGAGACGTTCGGGAAGATCGAGCGCGCCTGGGTCACCGAGTACCGCGGAAGGATCGCCAGTACGCAGGACTACATCGATCTGGCGTCGAAGGTCGCGGACCAGGACCTCGACGGCTTCCTGCACCCGTGGCTGTACGGCGCGCAGACCCCGCCGATGCCCAACCACCCGGACTGGGTGGTCAATCCGGTCCAGAGCTGAGCGCCGAGGGGCGGCCCTGGTGGGGGCCGCCCCGTTCTCAGCGGACTCCCACCGCCGCGAGCGCCTTGCACTGCCGCGCCGAGGGCTGCGCCGGGAAGTAGAGGTAACAGACCCCGCCCGTACCGGAGACGACCTTCCCGGAGGCGTTGTACCTCTTGGTACGGAGCCAGATCGTCTCCCACTCGGACCGCTTGTAGACTCGGCGCACCGCGTCGTCGCTCGGCGAGGCCGGGTCGTTGGCGATCACATCGCCGTCCGCGGTGAAGCCGATGACGGTCATCAGGTGGCCCGAAGTGCCGTAACCCGCGCCCGTCAGCTCGGACTTGAGGAACGACTGGGACGTTATGGCCGGGATGCCGGCGGCGATCAGCGTCTCCAGGTCGGTGAGCGAGCCGAGGCGGGTCACCACGCCTTGGAGGTCCTTGTACGTCGACGCGTACGCGGCGTTGAAGGGCCAGTTGCCGCAGCCGGCGTACTGGTAGTCGTAGGTGAAGCGGGCGGCGTGGCACACCTGCGGGTCGGCGTAGTCCGGGTTTATCCAGGCGAGTTGCTCGGGAGTCGGCTTGCGGCCCCAGTACTCGATGATCATCTGCGAGGAGGTGGGACTGCACCAGGCCTCGCCGCCGTTGTCGTACTCGGGGTACTGGCCCGCGTGGATCTCCTGCGAGTAGCGCGGGACGTTCAGCTCCTGGGCGAGACCGGGGGTGGAGGCCGGGACGGTGAAGCGGTCCGGGATGTCGGAGCCCATCGCGCCGAGCCGCCACACGGTGGGCGTGACCTTGGTGCCCGGGGCGCGGTACAGGGTCAGCCGCAGCCGGTACGAGACGAGGCGCAGGCCGGAGGCGGCGGCGTCGATGGAGAAGGTGTCCGTCCAGATGCTGCTCTTGCCGTCGCTCTGGTCGTCGACCGAGGTCCGCTTGATGTCCTGGTCACCGGACGCCCAGCGGCCCATCACGTACCAGGGCGTGTCCGTGCCGTCGGAGTACGTGCCCGTCAGCTCGACCTGGAGCCAGGTGCCCGCCGGGGTGTGCGCGTTCCAGGAGGCGATGGCCTCGGTGGCGGGCACGGCGAGCCGGTGGACCGGGGCGGTCCAGGCCGCGTACTCCCAGGTGGCGGTCTTGCCGGTGTGCGGGTCCGTGTAGTCGGCGGTGCCGGCCGGGGCGGCGATCACCAGGCCGGGACGGATGCCCGGCAGGGCCCGCGTGCCCTCCGCGGTACCACTGCGCCAGTCGGAGTACGAGGTCCAGGCGCGGTAGTCCACGAGGCCGGTCGGGGTTTTCGACAGGGCTTTCGCGGGACGGGCCGGCGCGTCGGCGGCGGCCGCCGGACTCGCGGCACCTGCCGCGGCGGCGGCGACCGCCGCGGCCAGGACGGTTCTGCGCGACGGCTGTTCAGCTCTGGTCATGGGTGGGTGACCCCCAGGTGTCCGAAACGGGCGTGTCCAATGCGCGGGTTGCGCCAACTATGGATGCCGACCCCGGCTTCTGCCAGCACTTCGGGGCTCGCGGCGCCGACCAATATTGGTTTCGACCACTGGCATGACCAGGGACGCGGTGGCCCCGGCGCACGGCAGTGCCGTACACCGGGGCCGAGGACGGGTGCCGTCAGATGAGGTCCATCGCGGCGACCTCGTCGGGCCGACCGTAGCTGACCGGCCCCTGGAAGCGGCGGCGCGCCGTGGCGAACCACCACACCGTGGCGATGACCAGCACCACGGCCAGGGCGATCGACGCGTAGTTGAAGGTATCGCCGGTGATCGGCGATACCTGCGGCAGCATGAACAGCACGCTGCTGGCGACGATCCAGATCACGGCCACCCAGCCGACGAGCTTGCTCCAGCGCCCCAGGTTCCAGGGTCCGGCCTCGAACTCGTCACCGAGCCGCAGTCGCAGGAAGATCGGCACGGCGTAGGCGAGGAAGAGCCCGACCACGTTGACGCTGACGATGGCGGTGAAGGCCGTGTGCGACCACCAGCCGGGCACGACAAGGGCCACCGAGCAGCCGACCGCGAGCCACACGGCCTTGACGGGGGTACGGGTGCGCGGTGAGACCGAGTGCCACCAGTGGGAGCCCGGCATGGCGCCGTCCCGGGAGAAGGCGAAGATCTGCCGGGTGTTGCTGGTCAGATTCGCCAGACCGCAGAAGAGCATGGACCCGATCACGATCAACAGGATGGCCTTTGCTGTGCCCATGCCAAGGCCATCGATGAGAATCTGCACGGGCGGCGCCGAGGAGCCGGCCACCTGGACATAATCGTGAATGCTGTACACAAGAGCGAGCATGAGGATCAGTCCCGTGATCGCCGAATAGCCGATCGCGCGGGTGATCCCCTTGGGCGCGTTGACCGTGGCCCGCACCGTTTCCTCGGACATGTGGAAGCTTCCGTCGAAGCCCGTGAAGGTCCAACTGGTGACCAGCAGGCCGAGCATCCCTCCGTAAAGGCCATTCGTGAAACCGGTGTTGTTCACGAAATGCGTGACGAACGAGGCCGACTGGTGATCGTCGGGCATCACGATCAGTGTGCTCACGATCACTATCAGCCCGATCAGCAGCCACCACACGGAGATCCGGTTGAGGAGGGCGACGAGCTGCACGGTGTAGGTGTTGGCCAGGCCCTGGAGCACGATGATCAGTGCCGTGATCAGCACCGTCTGATGCGCGGTCGGCACGTACGAGGACCACTGCAGGGCGATGAACGCCTGGATGAAGGTGGCGGCCGCGTACCCGGTGGCCGCCGTACCCCCGACCTGGCCCACGAAATTCAGCCAGCCCGTGTACCAGGACCAGGCGCCCTTGTGGCGCTTGGCCAGCTTTCCGGCGGAGAAATAGAGCGCCCCGCTGGTCGGGTAGGCGGAAGCCACCTCCGCCATGGCGGCGCCGATGAACAGCACCATGACGGAGACGCCGATCCAGCCGAAGACGAGAATGCGCGGCCCTCCGGCATTCATACCGAATCCGAAGGACGAGAAAATACCCGAGATGATATTGATGATGGTGAAGGAGATCGCGAAATTGTCGAACGCCTGGAATCGGCGTGTGAGCTTTCGCGGATATCCCATCGCATGAAGCGTCGCGTCGTCGTCGAGCGCGACGGAATCGTCGCCGACGCGTCCTCTCGTACGCGGAGCCGATATCCGTTCTGACACAACTGACCTTTCTCTGGGGGTTGACCGGAAGACTGGGATGGCCGGTTCAGGACCGAGGACCTGGGGTCAGGACCGGGGACTGGGTCAGGGGGCTCCCGGCACGGGCAGGCCGCAGGAGCGGCGGGCGCGGGACAGCTGCTCCTCGGGGTGACCGAACACGCTCCACGGCATGCGGCAGGCGTACGGCCCCATCGCCATGAAGACCGCCCGCGCCTCGAACTCGCGCTGTGCCATGAACAGCGCGTGCGCCAGATACGCCAGGTCGAGCACCGGTGTGAACCGGTAACTCGGCACCTGGGGAAGCCAGTTCTGGTAGATGGCGAGCGCCGTGGAGCGCCACTGGGGCTGCTCCCAGGTGCGGTCGACCAGGAGCTGCGAGGGGTTGTAGCTCTCCACCAGGGCCACCAGCGGAAGGAGCCGCAGCGGCGAGGACGCCGGGGCGCGCTGACTCAGGAAGGCGGCGACGTCCCAGGCTGCGTTCACCGAGCCGCCGTACCGAGTGAAGAAGAAGGTGAGGAAGCGGTGGTGGCCCTCACGGTTCCACGGGTCGAGGCGCAGGATGTGCGAGAAGAGCCGCCAGGGACCGGGGGGCGCGGTGAGCAGGCCCTGCGGGGCGGGCTCACGGAGGTCGTGCAGCCGGGCCATCGCGAGCTTGGCGACCCATGGCGTGGGGTCGGCGGGCGCCATCGTCGCGGCCCGGTCGCACGCGGTCAGCGCGATGCGCTCCAGGGCCTCGGCCCGGTCGTCCTTGGCGTCCGCCGCGCGCAGCGCCCGCAGTACGGCCACGCGCGCCCACATCAGCGCGGCCTCGGGGGTCGGTTCCTCGGCCAGCCAGCGTTCGGTGAGGTCGGAGTCGGCGGCCTCCGAGGCCAGGACCAGCGAGCGGTGGGCCCGTAAGCCGTAGTCGCCGCGCGACTCGGCGAGGGCTTCATGGGCGCTCAGATAGCGGCCGGCCCGGACATCCACGCAGACGCTCGCGAGTCTGCGGTCGTCGGCCGCCGGATGCCACACATACTGCCCCTCGAATAACCCCGCGGCCATCTTCCCCTGTCCATCCCCGTATGACACTTCGCAGTTGCGCACCAGGCACCCTACTCAGCATCAAGCGGAACCGGAACGCCGTTTCCGAAATACCTGGTTCCGCGCCTTCCACGGCTTATGGAGGATGCGAAAGGAGTTCTTGAGGATTGTTCAATGACTAGTTCAATACGGCACTATTCGGTACCCATGACTCCGCTGTGAAAACCATCCGGATAGAATGTTCCCCAGGAATATGCCGACATCTCCTCGCACCCCGGGAACCCCGATTCACGACCTCGCCTCGGACCTGCGCCGACTGCCGCCTTCCTGCGGCCCCGTACGCCTGATCGGCGTCGACGGGCACGCGGGCTCCGGAAAGACCACGTTCGCCGGGCAATTGGCCGCGGCACTGGGCGGCGCGCCCGTGCTCCACCTCGACGACATCGCGACGCACGAGGAGCTCTTCGCGTGGACCGGGCGGCTGCTGCGCCAGGTGGTCGAACCGCTGCGCCGCGGCGAGCCGGCGCGCTACGCCCCCTACGACTGGACCGCCCGGCACTTCGGACCGCCGCGCGAGCTGCCGCCCGCGCCCGTCGTCCTCCTCGAGGGCGTCGGCGCCGGCCGCCGCGCGCTGCGCCCGCATCTCGCGCGACTGCTGTGGATGGAACTGCCGCACGACGAGGCCTGGACGCGCGGGCAGCGGCGGGACGGTGCGGCGCAGCGCGAGTTCTGGGCCGGATGGGTCAGCGCCGAGCGCCGGCACTTCGCCGAGGACCCCTCAAGACCGTTCGCCGATCTTCTGGTGCGGCAGTGTTCCGGGGGATACGAGGTGCTGCCGGGGCCCGTTGAGACCCCCGGACCGACCCTCTTCATCACTGACGGTGACGGACCACCCGCAGTGTGCTGAACTTGTGAAGACCCTTGCGTGAGAACTTCCTTCAGTGCTTCAACTCGGCTTGACCGGGGGGCCGTACAGGACTTACGTTCTCAATGTGCGGACTTTCGAAGCCGCCCTCAGACGCGAAGCCCCCGGTTGTTCCCCCGTGATCGGGGGCTTCGTTCTGCCCACATCCTCTCTTTCCGGGCGCTGCGTGCAGTGATTCGGTCACCCTCGGTCACCGCCTGAAGTGCGCCCCATCTGCTCCCACCTCGTGGAACGGGGTGTGCGGCACCCTTCGGCCCGCGCCTCACCCGCAGGTACGATGCCTCTCGGTGCGACCTTCGGACGGCTGCTCTGCGCACCGATGCAACTCCCGTCCGTGGCACAGCGGTTCGACCAAGGCTGCCGACGGGCACCGGCCCGGCGGCGAGGGGGCGTCTATGGTCCACGAGACACCCCCTGACCATCGGGGGCACGGTTTGTGGGGGACGTGATGGACTTCGGCACGCAGGGCCCGGAGGCCCCGGCCGACCTCGCCTGGCTGCGGGGTGTGGATGCCTACACGATGGGCGCCTATCCACAGGCGGAGGAGGAGTTCCGCACCGCGGTCCGGATGGACCCGGGCATGGCGGACGGCTGGCTCGGACTGCACGCGCTGCGTGTGGACACGACGACCGCGCTGCTCAGGATGTTCCGGCACCGCGACCGCTTCGGCGAACAGCGCGCCCGCCACCGGCGCACCCTCAACTCCTGGTACTGGCTGGGCTGGTGGGTGCAGCCGGTGCTGGAGAGCCCGCGCGATCTGCTGCTCGCGCACGCCTCGCACTGGCTGGACGGACGCCATGTCCCGGAGCTGGACCGGGCGTTGGCGGGTCTGCCACCGGTCGACGCCGATGCGCAGGTGCGGTTCCTGCACGCCTGCCGGGCCTATCTGGTCAAGGACTGGGAGCAGTTGGTCCGGCACACCGATCCGCTGATCGACGATCCCATGCTGGGCATAGAGGCCGGTCTCTTCGGCGGCATGGCCCGGGTCCGCCTGGAGATGTTCGGGCAGGCGGAGCCGCTGCTGTCCTCCGCGCTGATGCGCTGTCGCAGCGAGCAGCCGCAGCGCAAGGAGCTGCGGTACTGGCTGGCGCGGGCCCACGAGGGCACCGGGCGGTCCGCCGCCGCCCTGCCCCTGTACCGGGCGGTGCACCGGGTCGACCCCGCCTTCATGGACACCTCCGCGCGGCTCGCGGCGATCTCCGAGGGCGACGGGTACGACGAGGTCAGCGACCTCGCGGCGATCACACTCACCGGGGTCGGGCAGGACATGATGGAGGGCCCGGACGGTGTGGACCCGCTGTTCGGCACCGAGGGGCGGGACCTGAAGCTCTCGGAGCCCGGCCTGGTGCCGCCGGGGGCGCTGCCTCCCGAGACCGACGCGGTGCGCGAGAAGGCCGTGGTGCCGGTGCAGCCGCTGCCCGCCGGGCCGACCGACCCCGGGTTACTCGAGGAGGCGCTCACCGAGCTGGAGCGCATGGTGGGCCTGGAGCCTGTGAAGCGCCAAGTCAAGGCACTGTCCGCGCAGTTGAACATGGCGAGGCTGCGCGCCGGACAGGGGCTCCCGGTCCAGCCGCCGAAGCGGCACTTCGTCTTCTCGGGCCCCTCCGGCACCGGCAAGACCACCGTGGCCCGCATCCTCGGCCGGGTCTTCTACGCACTCGGGCTGCTGGGCGGCGACCATCTGGTGGAGGCCCAGCGGGCCGACCTGGTCGGCGAATACCTCGGCCAGACCGCCGTGAAGGCCAACGAACTGATCGACTCGGCCATCGGCGGAGTCCTCTTCGTGGACGAGGCCTACTCGCTGTCGAACTCCGGCTACGGCAAGGGCGACGCGTACGGAGACGAGGCCCTCCAAGTCCTCCTGAAGCGGGCCGAGGACAACCGCGACCACCTGGTCGTCATCCTCGCGGGCTACCCCGAGGGCATGGACCGCCTGCTGTCCGCCAACCCCGGCCTCTCCTCCCGCTTCACGACCCGCGTCGACTTCCCTTCCTACCGCCCCCTCGAACTCACCTCCATCGGCGAGGTGCTCGCCGCCGAGAACGGCGACATCTGGGACGAGGAGGCCCTCGACGAACTCCGCTCCATCAGCGGCCACGTCGTCGACCAGGGCTGGATCGACGAACTCGGCAACGGCCGCTTCCTGCGCACCCTCTACGAGAAGAGCTGTGCGTACCGCGATCTGCGGCTGTCGATGTACCCGGGCACGCTGTCCCGCGACGACTTGTCGACCCTGCGGCTGGCGGATCTGATGCAGGCGTACGGGGAGGTTCTCTCCGGGCGGGGGCCACAGGATCCGTCGGCGATGTGACGGGGCCGGCTCCCGAGCAGTTTTCGCCCCCGCCGCCCCTGCCCTTCCCGTACTGGGGGCTGCGCCCCCAGACTCCGCTGTCGCGCTTCGCGCTTCGCGCTTCTCACTCGTCCTCGAACGCCGGACGGGCTGGACATCTCCGGCGTTCGAGGAGCGGGGTCCGGGGCGGAGCCCCAGGTCGGGATCAGCTGGCCAGCGCCTCCTCCGGGGCCGCGCTCGGGCGGGGCTCCGAGACCCGTACCGGCGGCGGGGTATCCCGGTGTGCCGGGTCCCGTACCTCGCCGACCAGCAGCTCCAGTACGTCCTCCAGTGCGACCAGGCCCAGGACCTTGCCCGACGCGTCGGCGACCTGAGCGAGGTGGGTCGCGGCGCGGCGCATCACGGTGAGGGCGTCGTCCAGGGGGAGTTCGCACCGCAGGGTCGTCATGGGGCGCCAGTTCTGCTGGGGTACCGCCCGCTCGGACTCCTCCAGGTCGAGTACGTCCTTCACGTGCAGGTAGCAGCCCATGAAGGCACCGTTCTCCGCGACCACCGGGAAGCGGGAGTACCCGGTGCGCGCGGTGAGCGCGACGACCTGGCCCGGGGTGACCGAGGGGGCCACGGTCACCAGGGAGTCGCGGTCCAGGAGAACGTCGGTGACCGGGCGGGAACCCAGCTCAAGGGCGTCCTCGAGGCGCTCCTGCTCCTCGGGTTCCAGCAGGCCGGCCTGGCCCGAGTCCTCGACCAGGCGGTTGAGCTGCTCGCTGGTGAAGACCGCCTCGACCTCGTCCTTGGGCTCCACCCGGAACAGCTTGAGGATCAGCCGGGCGCAGGCCCCCAGCGCGACCGTGACCGGCCGGCACAGCCGGGCGAAGGCGACCAGGCCGGGGCTCAGCCACAGCGCCGTCTTCTCGGGCGCGGCCATCGCCAGGTTCTTCGGCACCATCTCGCCGATGACGAGGTGGAAGAAGACGACGAGGGCGAGCGCGATGACGTATCCGAGGGGGTGGATCACGCCGTCCGGCAGATGGACCGCCTCGAAGAGGGGTTCCAGGAGATGGGCGACGGTCGGCTCGGCGACGGCGCCGAGCGTCAACGAGCAGACGGTGATGCCGAATTGGGCCGCGGCCATCATCTGAGGCAACCGCTCGAGGCCGTACAGGACCTGCCGGGCCCGCGCGGACTCCAGCGGTTCAATCTGGCTGCGCCGCACGGAGACGAGCGCGAACTCGGCACCGACGAAGAAGCCGTTGGCGAGGACGAGCAGTGTCGCGAAGAGGAGTTGGAGCACGCTCATCGGACGGCCTCCGGGGCGGGCACGGTCCTCACGAGACGTACCCGCTCGGCGCGGTAGTGCCCGACCTGGCGCACGGAAAGACGCCAGCCGGGAAGTTCGGCCTTGTCGCCGGGGGCCGGGATCCGGCCGAGCAGATCGGCGACGAGGCCGGCCACCGTCTCGTACGGGCCCTCGGGCACGTCGAGGCCTATGCGCTGGAGGATGTCGACCCGGCAGCTGCCGTCGGCGTCCCACGCGGGTCGCCCGTCCTCGGGGGGCGCCGCGGCGAGCTCGGGCAGGTCGTGTCCGTCGTGCTCGTCGCGGACCTCGCCGACGAGCTCCTCGACGATGTCCTCCAGGGTGACGACGCCCGCCGTGCCGCCGTACTCGTCGACGACGACAGCGATGGGCTGCTCGCTGCGCAGCTGTTCCAGGAGGGGCTGCACGGGCAGTGTCTCCGGGACGAGCAGGGGGGCCTGGGCGATCCGGCCGACGGGGGTGCGCAGCCGGTCGTGCGAGGGGATCGCGAGGGCGTCCTTGAGGTGCACCATGCCGACGATCTCGTCGATCCGTTCCCGGTAGACGGGGAAGCGGGACAGGCCGGTGGCGCGGGTGAGGTTGACGACGTCCTCGGCGGTCGCGGACGACTGGAGGGCGCTGACCTTCACGCGTGGGGTCATGACGTGCTGCGCGGTGAGGTCGGCCAGCGAGATGGTCCGGACGAAGAGATCCGCCGTGTCCTGTTCCAGGGCGCCGGCCTGCGCGGAGTGGCGGGCCAGGGAGACGAGTTCGCCGGGGGTGCGGGCGGAGGCCAGCTCCTCGGCGGGTTCGACGCCCAGGGCCCGTACGAGCCGGTTGGCGACCGTGTTGAGCGCGGCGATCACCGGACGGAACAGGCGGGAGAAGAGATGCTGCGGGCCCGCGACGAAACGGGCGACCTGCAGGGGCTTGGACACCGCCCAGTTCTTGGGCACGAGTTCGCCGATGACCATCTGCACGGCCGCGGCGAGCAGCATGCCGACCACCACGGCGACACCGGACACGGCGCCCTCGGGCACCCCGATCGCGGCGAAGGGGGCGTGCAGCAGCTCGGCGAGCGCCGGTTCGGCGAGCATGCCGACGACGAGCGAGGTGATGGTGATGCCGAGCTGGGTGCCGGAGAGCTGGAAGGACAGCTCCTTGAGCGAGTTCACGACGGTCAGAGCCCGTCGGTCGCCGTCGGCCGCGGCCTTCTCGGCGTCGGGGCGCTCGACCGTGACGAGGCCGAACTCCGCCGCGACGAAGAAGCCGTTGGCGAGAATCAGCAGAAACGCCGCTCCGAGGAGCAGCAGGGGGATGGTCATGCCGCCGCCTCGATATGTCGGGAGGGGGCGGCGCAGGTACTACAGGACGATCCGTCCATCGCTGGAGGGAGTCACTCCTCGGGTAGCAGGGGGCCTCTGAACGCCGGGTGGCACATCAGAAGCGGAGGCGCAACGAAAACGCCTCCGCCAACAGATTAATCAAGACATGGGCCCACAGGGCAGGGTGGAAGGCTGAGAGTCAGCCCTGATGTTCCTCAGGGTTGCCGATGGAGCGGGCCTCGGCGAGGGCGCGCAGGGCGCGGGCGTCCTCGATCGCGCGCTGCTTGGCGATGCCCGGCTGGATGCCGAGCGCGGGCATGCTGGTGCCGTCGCTGAGGTTGAGGAACACCCAGGGGTCGCCGGGGCGCAGGTTGACCTGGAGGATTTCCGCCCAGGCCAGGTGCCGCCTGCTGGCGATGTTGACGACGGTGACCCCGGTCTCGTCGGCGACGACCTTGGGCCGGGAGAGCAGCAGGAGCACCCCGAAGAGCAGCGCCGCCGTGAAGATGAAGCTGACGCGCTCCCCCGGGCTGAGCTGCTCCAGGAGCATCGCGACCGTCGTGATGACCACGAAGATCGCGGCGCCCGCGGTGAGCAGGACGGCCCGGGTGCGGGACGGCCGGAACGTGACGGGCAGGGCGGGAGTCTGGTGAGAATCCGACATGGCTCGCGGTCCCGTCAGAGCCGGCAGGCGTGGATGGCCGTGGTCAGGATGGCCCGCGCGCCGAGCGCGTACAGGTCGTCCATGATCCGCTGGGCCTCCTTGGCGGGGACCATGGCGCGCACGGCGACCCAGCCCTCGTTGTGCAGCGGCGAGATGGTCGGCGACTCCAGGCCGGGAGTGAGCGCGACGGCCTTCTCCAGGTGCTCGGCGCGGCAGTCGTAGTCCATCATCACGTACGTCCGCGCGACCAGGACGCCCTGGAGGCGGCGCAGGAACTGCTGCACCTTGGGCTCGGCGTCCTCGGCGGTGTCGGCTCCGACGCGGCGGATGACGACGGCCTCGGACTTCATGATCGGGTCGCCGAAGACCTCGAGGCCCGCGTTGCGCAGCGAGGTGCCGGTCTCGACGACGTCCGCGATGACCTCGGCGACGCCCAGCTCGATGGCGGTCTCGACGGCGCCGTCGAGGTGGACGACGGAGGCGTTGATGCCGCTGTCCGCGAGGTGCTTGGCGACGATGCCCTCGTACGAGGTGGCGACCGTAAGCCCCCCGAGGTCCTCGATGCCCTGGGCCGTGCCGGACTTGGAGGCGAAGCGGAAGGTGGAGCGGGCGAAGCCGAGCGGGAGGATCTCCTCCGCGTTGGCTCCGGAGTCGATGAGCAGGTCGCGGCCGGTGATGCCGATGTCGAGGCGGCCGGAGGAGACGTAGATCGCGATGTCGCGGGGGCGGAGGTAGAAGAACTCGACCTCGTTCTCCGGGTCGACGATCCTGAGCTCCTTGGACTCCCGGCGCTGCTGGTAGCCCGCCTCATGCAGCATCTCCGCCGCAGGGCCTGACAGGGAACCCTTGTTGGGGACGGCGATGCGCAGCATGAGGTCGGCTTCCTTTGTTCGTTCGTGTGTGCGGGATGGAGAGGGACGGCTCAGAGGTGGGCGTACACGTCGTCGAGGGAGATCCCGCGCGCGACCATCATCACCTGGACGTGGTAGAGCAGCTGCGAGATCTCCTCGGCGGCGGCGTCCTTGCCCTCGTACTCGGCGGCCATCCAGACCTCGGCGGCCTCTTCGACGACCTTCTTGCCGATGGCATGGACGCCCTTGCCGACCAGCTCGGCGGTGCGCGAAGTGGCGGGGTCGCCGGTGGCGGCCTTGTGCTGGAGCTCGGTGAAGAGCTCCTCGAACGTCTTATTGGACATGGTGCTGCCTACCCTACGCGCTAGTGCAGGTGCCTCAGCGCCAGGGTTCAGATACTGAGCGCAGCGTGGCCGCGGTCGCCACGGCGGCCGTCACCGCCTCGTGCCCCTTGTCCTCGTTGGAGCCCTCGATGCCCGCGCGGTCCAGGGCCTGCTCCTCGGTGTCGCACGTCAGCACGCCGAAGCCGACGGGGACGCCGGTGTCGATGGAGACCTGGGTGAGTCCGTTGGTGACGCCCTGGCACACGTAGTCGAAGTGGGGGGTCCCGCCGCGGATGACGACGCCGAGCGCGACGATCGCGTCGTAGCCGCGCCCCGCGAGGACCTTGGCGACGACCGGGAGCTCGAAGCTGCCGGGGACCCGCAGGAGGGTCGGCTCGTCGATTCCCAGCTCGTGCAGGGCGCGCAGCGCGCCGTCGACGAGGCCGTCCATCACCTTCTCGTGCCACTGTGCCGCGATGACCGCGACGCGCAGGTCGCCGCAGTTGCGTACGGACAGTTCAGGTGCACCCTTGCCGCTCACGTCTCTCCTCAGTGCCGCTGTGCTGTGTTGCCGATAGTGCCGTTGTTACTGGTTGCCGCAGGTGTTACTGGTGCTACTGGTTACCGCAGGTGTTACCGGTCCTACTGGTTACCGCAGGCGGACACGGTGGCCGTGTCCAGCCAGGGCAGGTCGTGCCCCATCCGGTCGCGCTTGGTGCGCAGATACCGGAGGTTGTGCTCGCCCGCCTGGACGGGCATCGGCTCCCGGTCGGTGACCTTGAGGCCGTGCCGGACGAGCGCGTCGGTCTTGTCGGGGTTGTTGGTCATCAGGCGAACGCTCGCCACCCCGAGATCCTCGAGAATCTGCGCGCTCGCGCCGTAGTCCCGGGCGTCGGCGGGCAGGCCCAGCTCCAGGTTGGCGTCGAGGGTGTCCCGGCCGCGCTCCTGGAGCTCGTACGCGCGCAGTTTGGAGAGCAGCCCGATGCCGCGTCCTTCGTGGCCGCGCAGGTAGACCACGATGCCCCGCCCCTCGGCCTGGATGCGTTCCATGGACGTCTGGAGCTGGGGGCCGCAGTCGCAGCGCAGCGAGTGGAAGACGTCGCCGGTGAGGCATTCGGAGTGGACGCGGACGAGGACGTCCTCGCCGTCGCCGATCTCGCCGTGGACGAGGGCGACGTGCTCGACTCCGTCGACGGTGGAGCGGTAGCCGTACGCGGTGAACTCGCCGAAGGCGGTGGGCAGCTGGGTCTTGGCCTCGCGCCGGACGGTGGGCTCGGCGCTGCGGCGGTAGGCGATCAGGTCCTCGATGGAGATGATCGTCAGGCCGTGCTTGCGGGCGAACGGGATCAGTTCGGGCAGGCGGAGCATGCGGCCGTCCTCCCCCGCGATCTCGACGATCGCGCCGGCGGGCCGCAGACCCGCGAGCCGGGCCAGGTCGACGGCGGCCTCGGTGTGGCCGTTGCGGACCAGGACGCCGCCGGGCTTGGCGCGCAGCGGGAAGATGTGGCCGGGGCGAACGAAGTCGTCCGCCTGGGCGGTGCCGTCCGCGAGGAGCTGAAGCGTGGTGGCACGGTCGGAAGCCGAGATGCCGGTGGTCACACCGTGAGCGGCGGATGCGTCCACCGACACGGTGAACGCGGTTTTCATCGACTCGGTGTTGTCGTCGACCATCTGCGGGAGCCGAAGCCGCTCCAGCTCGTCGCCCTCCATGGGCGCGCAGATCAGGCCGCGGCACTCGCTCATCATGAAGGCGACGATCTCGGGGGTCGCCTTCTCGGCGGCGATGACGAGGTCGCCCTCGTTCTCCCGGTCCTCGTCGTCGACGACCACGACCGGGCGGCCCGCCGCGATGTCGGCGATGGCCTTCTCGACCGGGTCGAGCGCGAAGTCCTCGATGTTGTCGGTGCTGTACAAGACCGGCGCCGTGGTCATGCCGGGGCTCCTTCCAGGACGGGCTGCCCGGCCTCGCGGGAGCGCAGCCACCAGTCGCGCAGGCCCCACAGGACGAGCGCGCCGTAGAGGACGTAGACGAAACCGGAGAAGGCGAAGCCGTTGGCGAAGTTGAGCGGCACGCCCACCAGGTCGACCAGCAGCCAGGCGAACCAGAACTCGACCATGCCGCGCGCCTGGGCGTACATGGCGACGACGGTGCCGACGAAGATGTACGCGTCCGGCCAGGGGTCCCAGGACAGGGACGGGTACGCGAGGAACAGACCGGCGACGGCGACGGTGCCGAGGGCGGCGACACCGACCAGTGCGGCGCGCTCGCGCCAGGTGGCGAACCGGACGGCGATGGAGCCGTCCTGTCCCTTCCCGCGGTTCCACTGCCACCAGCCGTACACCGCGACGACCATCACGACGACCTGCTTGCCGGCGCTGCCGGAGAGGTGGGCGGTCGCGAAGGCCGCGAAGAGGATGACGCCGGAGAGGAACTGGACGGGCCAGCTCCATATGGAGCGCCGCCAGCCGAATGCCAGGCCGATCAGACCGATCACGTTGCCGATCATGTCGGACCACTTGATGTGCTGGCCGAAGAGCGTGAAGGCCTCGGAGTTGAGCCAGTTCACTGCGTGGCCCCCTCGGCGGTGGCGCGGTCGCCGAGCAGTCGCTCGACGTACTTGGCGATGACGTCGACCTCGAGGTTGACCGGGTCGCCGGGCTGCTTGAGGCCCAGCGTGGTCAGGTCGAGGGTGGTGGGGATGAGGCTGACGGTGAAGTAGTCGGGGCCCGCGTCGACGACGGTCAGGCTGATGCCGTCGACGGTGATGGAGCCCTTCTCGACCACATAGCGGGAGAGGTCCGCGGGGAGCGAGATCTTCACGATCTCCCAGTTGTCGGACGGCTTGCGCTCGATGACCGCGCCGGTTCCGTCGACATGGCCCTGCACGATGTGCCCGCCGAGGCGCTCGCCCACCGCCATCGGGCGTTCCAGGTTGACGCGGGAGCCGACGGCCAGGGCGCCGAGGCTGGAGCGGTTCAGGGTCTCCGCCATGACGTCGGCGGTGAATTCGTCGCCCTCGTGCTCGACCACCGTGAGACAGACGCCGTTGACGGCGATGGAGTCGCCGTACTGTGCGCCCTGCGTGACGACGGGGCCACGCAGACGGAAACGTGAGGCGTCGTCGAGAATCTCGACGGCGGTGACCTCACCCAGCTCTTCGACGATTCCGGTGAACACTTCCCGGGTCCTCCTGCCTCATGGGGCACGGACTCCGGGGCCTGTCGATGACGACAGAATGAGCGGACAACGGCACACCGGGAGCGACGCCGAAAGGGCACCCGTCCCACAGGACGAGTCGCAACAAACGGCAGCGCGCACGAATGCCCGCCCGCCGCGCACTGCCTCCCATCCGGACTTTAACCGTCGGTCCAGGAATTTCACCTGGTCAACCGGCCGCTGGAAGCGACCGGGTCGCGGACTGTAACCGCCGGTTCGGACTTTCACCGACCCCGGAGTGCGCTGCTTCTGGTACAGAGCCAGTGTGCCACGCCTGATCGACCCCGATGCGGGCGAAAGTCTGTGGGGTGGCTCACAGAGCGCATGGCTGGACTTCTGCGGCGCGGCCGACCGGCCAACTCCCGCCGAGCCGGACACCCTTGCTATTGGTCCATACCTATTGACCCTCTGGTCTAGTCCACTTAAGGTCGGTGATCATCACCCGCGTGGTCACTACTTGTCGATCCCGCCCCCGAGCGGCCCGGCGGCGGTGACGGAGGCCCTTGCCCCGCCGCCGGGTCCCCACCCCCGGCTCTGCCAGGCTGGAGGCGTGACGACGACTCTCACCGACGAATTCGAGAGACATCGCCCGCGACTGTTCGGGCCGGCCTACCGCATGCTCGGCTCCGTCGAGGTCTCCGAGGTCGCCGAGCGGCTGGCCGAGCTGGCGGTGGGTGCTCCTGCGGGGCGGGTCGACGACATGGGTGGGCCTGAGGTGCGTACGTTTCCCTCGCTGGCTCGCGCGTATCTGCGCGCGGCGGGGAAGCGGCGGCCGATGGTCGATGTGCGTCTTGCGGGAAAGGAGTATCGGGGGCTGCGGGGTGGGGGCCATCTCGCGCCGGAGCGCGCCGTCGGGAAGGGCACGTTCGAGGAGTATCTGGCGGGGCGGTTCGGGGGTGCGGGGAAGGGGTGAACCGGCGTGCGGGGGTGTGGGTGAGGGGTTTTCGCCTACCGCACCCCGGGCGCGAAGAGCTCGTCCTGGGCGCCGTCGCGGGCGGTCAGCAGGGCGCCGCGGAGCACCGCGGCTCCGCCCAGCGGGCTCGCGCGCACCTCGGCCGGAAGCGGGGACATCCTCTTGAGGCGCTCCTCGACACGGGCGGCGAGGACGTGGCCGCCCGCTTGGCCGACCTCACCGCCCAGGACCACACAGCCGGGGTCCAGCACCGCGATGACGGAGGCGGCGCCGATGGCGAGACGGTCGGCGAGGGCGTCGAGGAAACGGGACGAGTCCGGGGCGTCGGCGGTCGTCACCGCCTCACGGACCAGCGCCGCCGCGTGCGGCTCGTACGGCGCCGCCTCCGCCACGACGCCGTACTCGGCCGCGAGCGCCGCGACAGCCGCCGCCCCCGCCAGGGAGTGGAAGCCGCCCTCGCAGTCCGTCGCCGACGGCAGCGTCGCCGTGCCCGGTACCGGCAGGAAGCCGATCTCGCCCGTGCCGCCGGAGGCGCCACGGCGGAGTTTGCCGTCGAGGACCACGGCGGCACCGGTGCCGTGGCCGAGCCACAGGAGCACGAACGTGTCCCGGTCACGGGCGGCGCCGTCGCGCTGTTCGGCGAGGGCGGCGAGGTTCGTCTCGTTCTCGACGATGACGCGGGCGGGCAGGCGTTCCTGGAGGGCGGCGACCAGGCGGCGGTGCCACTCGGGCAGGCCGGAGGAGTCGCGGAGTTCGCCGGTCGCCGGGTCGATGAGGCCGGGCGCGCCGATGCCGACGGTGTGCAGGCGCTCGGCCCCGGCCTCCTTCGCGGCGCGCTCCACCAGGGCGACCGCCTGCTCGACGGCGGACCCGGTGCCCGTGTCGTCGGCGATGGGCACCGACGCCCGCGCCAGTTCCGCGCCGAGGAGGTCGGAGACGACGACGGAGACGCCCTCGGTGCGGACGTCGAGGGCGGCCAGCTGGGCCCGGTCGGCGACGATGCCGTACAGCCGCGCGTTCGGGCCGCGCCGCTGCTCGCCCGACTCCCCCACGACCGCGATCAGCCCGGCCGCCGCGAGGCGTTCCACGAGGTCGGCGACCGTGGGCCGGGACAGTCCGGTGAGCTGCTTCAACTGCCCTGCGGTCAAAGGGCCTTCCTGCTGGAGCAGGCGCAGGGCGAGCCGGTCGTTGATGGCCCGGGCGGTGCTCGGAGATGCGGGCATGCCGGGATCCTCCCAGATCACGGAATCCTTCC
Source organism: Streptomyces sp. NPDC029292 (assembly GCF_055569295.1). NCBI lineage: Bacteria > Bacillati > Actinomycetota > Actinomycetes > Kitasatosporales > Streptomycetaceae > Streptomyces > Streptomyces sp. NPDC029292. The sequence continues at coordinate 544,276 of NZ_JBVHXR010000003.1, read as the reverse complement.
AGCTCACGGGCCCTCCCAACGCACAGGTTCCTCCCAGATCACGGGTCCTGCCAGATCGGCGGGGCGCGAAGCCACGGGGCCTTCCCTCGTCCATTAAGTCGTCTATTTATCAGGCAGGGTTCCTGATAGTTTACGACGGCAGTGCGGGGAGGACGTCCGGGAGGGGCAGCGGCACCATGAGTGAAGTGGTCTACGACAGGCGCGAGTTGAAGCGAGCACGGTACGCCGTGGCCGCCGTGTTCGCGGTGCACGGCGCGGTGACGGGCTCGTTCGCGACCCGCGTCCCGTGGATCCAGGACCACGCCGGCATCAGCACGGGCCAGCTGGGTTTCGCGCTCGCCTTCACGGCGTTCGGCGCCTCCGTCTCGATGCCGCTGGCGGGACGCATCAGCCATCGCTTCGGATCCCGTTCGGCACTGCGCGGGCTGATCGCGCTGTGGACGCTGGCCCTGACCCTGCCGTCCCTCGCGCCGAACCTGCTCACCTTGTGCCTGGCCATGTTCACTTACGGCGCCACGGCGGGCATGGCCGATGTCGCCATGAACGCGCTGGGCGTCGAAATCGAGCGCGGACTCGACAAGTCGATCATGTCCGGGCTGCACGGCATGTGGAGCGCGGGCGCCCTGACCGGCTCGGCGGCGGGCACGCTCGCCGCGCACCTGGGCTCGGACGCGCGCCTGCACCACGCATTGGCGGCAGCGGCCCTCACGCTGCTCGGCGTGGCCGCATGTCGCTGGGTGCTGGATCTGCAGCCCAACGAGGACGAGGAGCCGCCGCCCCGGTTCGCGCTGCCGCCCCGGTCTGCGCTGCTGATCGGCACGGTCGGGTTCTGCGCGGTGTTCGCGGAGGGCGCGAGCCTGGACTGGTCGGCGGTCTATCTGCGCGATCAGCTGGGCACCTCGGCCGGTCTCGCGGCGGCGTCGACGACGGGCTTCATGCTGACCATGGCGGTGGCCCGGCTCGTGGGCGACACGGTGGTGAACCGCTTCGGCGCGGTACGCACCGTACGGGCGGGCGGTGTCCTGGCCGTACTCGGCGGGCTGCTGATCGTGGTCTCGAACCATCCCGCGGAGGCGATGGCCGGGTTCGCGCTGCTGGGCCTGGGCATCGCGGTCGTCGTCCCGCTCTGCTTCGCGGCGGCCGGGCGCAGCGGCCCCAACCCCAGCCAGGCCATCGCGGGCGTCGCCACCATCACATACACCTCGGGCCTGGTCGCGCCGAGCGCGATCGGCACGCTGGCGCAGGCGACGAGTCTGGTGGTGTCGTTCGGACTGGTGACGGTGCTGGCGTGCGGGCTCGCCGCGTTCGCGGGTGTGCTGCGCGCGGGCGACCGGGACCGCCCGAAGGTCAGCCCTGCGAGCGCAGCAGTTCCCGGCCCAAGGCCCTGAACCGGTCGCTCCACGGCGTCGGGCGCAGCGTCCCGGCGTCGAGCCGTACGAGGACCCGGGTGCCGTGCGCGTACGTCATCGCGCCATCGGCCGAGCAGAAGCGGAAGCCGTACGTCAGTCCGGTGTTCCCGAGCCGCTCCAGCCAGATGTGGACGGCGTACGCGCCCGGCCGGTTGATCGGGGCCTCATAGCTGATCCGCAGCTCCTTGACTGCGTTGCAGAAGTCACCCGCCGCCTCCCAGTCGCCCTCGAAGCCGGCGAAGCCGCGCTCGCTCCACAGCGCGGTCCAGGCGCGCTCGACCATCACCGGGTAACGGGCGTTGTGCAGCAGCCCGAGCGCGTCCAGGTCGTCGAAGTGGACGGTGGCGGGAATCAGCCGCCCGTACGCGAGGGCAGGGGCGGTCGGGGCTTCGGCGGTCACGGGCGGGGCTCCTGAGACGTACGGGACGAGAGAGATGTGGCTGAAAAGGACACCCCATCCTAAGCAAACGCTCAGGAGACCCCGCCCAGCAGGTCAGCCCGCGATCGAGTCCAGCTGCTCCGCGGCGGGCCGCAGCGCCCACAGGTCACCGCCGGGCGGCGCTTCGAGCTCCGGGACCGCGGCCCGTGCGGCCCGGTCCCCCGCGTCGGCGGCCGCGTGCACGACGTCGCTCGCCGCGAACCGGTGGAACTCCAGCTCCGGGTGGGCCCACGGCTCGGCTCCCGTCGCGGCGGGCAGCAGATAGTCGACCGCCTTGAACAGGCTCTGCCCGTCCGGGCCTTGGTACGACCACAGGTTCACACCGACGTGCCGGCCGATGGCCGCGAGCCGGGTGTAGGCGACCAGGTCGAAGGTGGAGTAGTGCCAGCTGCGGGTGCGGGCCAGCTCCTGGGGCTGACTGCCGTCGGCGGCGATCTGCGGGTCGATCCGCAGGGCGCGCGCGTCGAGGACGGTCTGCCGGGCGAGGTCCGTGTCGCCGGTCGCGTACGCCAGGGCGGCGAGCTGCATGTCGTAGAAGGTGCCGTGGTTGTTCTTGGCGGCGCCCTCCTCCTTGCCGAAGGCGCTGTTCGCCAGCCAGTCGCGGAAGTCGACATTCCAGGCGCGCATCGCGGTGCGGTCGGTCCTGGACCAGCCGGGGGCACCCGTGTCCAGGATCGCGATGGCGTCCAGGACGCTCGTGTAGGACTGCGAGAAGTCGATGATGCCGATGGCCCGGCCGTCGTACTTGCAGGGGATGAACTGCCCGTGATTCAGGTTCGGGTTCATCCGGGTGTCCGGGGCGAGGAACCAGGTGCGCAGGACGGCGGCGGCCTTCTCGGCGTACTGCTTCTTACCCGTGTAGTACCAGGCCAGCGAGAGGTCGTACGTCGAGTCGAAGACCTTCTCCACGTCCTGGCGGTCGGTGCCGGTGTCGACCTCGGGATTGCGCTGCCCGTCGCGCTGGACGTAGGGGCAACCCCAGGGATTGTCGGCGGTCCTGGGCTGCGAGGGCCACCAGTACGGGGCCTGGCTGAGGTAGTCGTGGACGTCGCCGCCGGGGGCGGGCTTCGGCTTGTCGACGACCGTCCAGGGGCCCTGGTCCAGCCAGTTGTCGGCGCGGGCCGTCAAGTCCCTCAGTGTGCGGGCAAGTTGGGTATCGCCGTGATCCAGGCGGACTTTGGTCTGCTGCAGGCGGGCGCCGTCGAGGACCGCGGTCCTGGGGACTCTGGGCGTGGCGTGCGCCGAGGCGGAGGGGACGACGACGACCGCCAGGGCGACCACGGCGGCTACGAGCACGCCCAGTCGGGGTCTTGCACTCACAGAGCACTCCGATCAGAAATATGAACGCAGTTCATGAGTAGGACCGTGCGAGCGTAGGACCACCGGTTAGCCGTGACAATGGTCCGGACAGATTCACGTACAGAGAAAGCGAAGCGACACCATGGACCTCGGCGTGCGCTGGAAACTGCACGGTGACGGGCGCACGCCCGCCCCGGGAGCGGTCGTCCGCCCCGATGAACGCCTCTCCTGGCCGCGCACGGTCGGGCTCGGAGCCCAGCATGTGGTGGCCATGTTCGGGGCGTCCTTCGTCGCACCCGTCCTGATGGGCCTCGACCCCAACCTCGCGATCATGATGTCCGGCGTCGCGACGGTCATCTTCCTGCTCGCGACCCGCGGCCGGGTGCCCAGCTACCTCGGCTGCTCGCTCTCCTTCGTGGGCGTCGCCGCCGTGATCCGGGCGCAGGGCGGCACCAGCGCGACGGTGACGGGCGCGGTCCTCGTGGTCGGCGTCGCGCTGTTCCTGGTGGGCCTCGCGGTGCAGCGGTTCGGGGCGCGGATCATCCACGCCGCGATGCCGCCGATCGTGACCGGCGCGGTCGTCATGCTGATCGGCTTCAACCTGGCGCCGGTGACCGCGTCCACGTACTGGCCGCAGGACCAGTGGACGGCGCTGCTCGTGATGCTGTTCACCGGTCTGGCCGTGGTGTGCCTGCGCGGTTTCTGGTCACGGATCGCGATCTTCCTGGGCCTGGTCTTCGGGTACGGGATCTCCTGGGCCTTCGACCGGATCTTCGGGAAGATCCACTCGGTGGACGCCAGCGGCAAGCTCACGGACCACTGGCGCCTGGACCTCTCGGGCGTCGGCAAGGCGGACTGGATCGGCCTGCCGTCCTTCCACGGCCCGTCCTTCCAGTGGTCGGCGATCCTCGTCGCGCTGCCGGTCGTCATCGCGCTGGTCGCCGAGAACGCGGGCCACGTCAAGGCCGTGGGCGAGATGACCGGCGACCCGCTGGACGACGAGCTGGGCACCGCGATCTCCGCGGACGGCGTCGCGTCGGTGCTCTCCACGGCGGTCGGCGGCCCGCCCAACACCACGTACTCCGAGAACATCGGCGTGATGGCGGCGACCCGCGTCTACTCGACGGCCGCCTACTGGGCCGCCGCGGGCTTCGCCCTTCTGTTCGGCCTCTGTCCCAAGTTCGGCGCGGTCGTGGCGGCGATCCCGGGCGGTGTCCTCGGCGGCATCACCGTCATCCTGTACGGCATGATCGGCCTGCTCGGCGCCCAGATCTGGCTCAACGCCAAGGTCGACCTGCGCAACCCGCTGAACCTGGTGCCGGCCGCCGCGGGCATCATCATCGGCGTCGGCAACGTGACGATGAAGTTCACGGACACCTTCTCGCTGAGCGGTATCGCGCTCGGCACGCTCGTCGTGATCACCGGGTACCACGCGCTGCGGGCGATGGCTCCGGCTCACCTCAAGACGCAGGAGCCGCTGCTGGATTCCGGCACGTCGTCGTACGACAAGGCCGAGGAGTCGAACGGCAAGGCGGAGGATCAGCGCGCCAGCTCATAGGCGTACTCCGCCGAGAAAGTCCCCGGCGTGCCCTTGCAGCCGTCCGACTCGCCCGGCAGCTTCACCCACAGATAGGCGTCGATCCGTACCTCCCCGGTACTCAGGGTCGGCGCCTGTCCGATCTTCCGGCCCGCCGGATCGCACCACTCGCCGTCGGCCGGGGCTCCGTTGCCGTTCCGGCTGGTGTCGATGACGGCGCCCAGGCTTGCGGGGCCGCCGAGGGCGGACAGCACCTGCCGGGCGTACGTGATCTCCGCGCTCGTACGGTGGAAATTGGACACGTTGGTGAAGATGCCGTCGGAGGAGGCGGCCGAGGCGGCGCCCGCCTGGGTGAGGAGCGCGGCCTGGCCGGCGGCCGGGTTCCAGTCGGAGTGGCCCGCGTCGTAGTAGACGCGGGCCTTGGGGTTCGCGGACTTCAGGACGCGGCCCGCGCGGGCCAACGAGGCGAAGCGGGCCGCCCGTTCGCCCACCGGGAGGCAGTCGGACTGGGCGATCGAGTCGGGCTCCAGGACGACGATGACCTCGCCGGAGCCGAGGCCCGCCGCGAAGTTGTCGATCCAGCCGTCGTAGGCGGCGAGGTCGGGCGCCCCGCCCTCCGAGGCTCCGCCGCAGTCGCGCTGCGGGATGGCGTAGGGCACGACGACGGGCACCCGGCCCTGTCCGGCGGCCGCCGACGTCACCGCCCTGACCCGCGCGGTGATGGTGGACGGCGCGAAGTCCGCGAACCAGACCGCGGCAGGGCGGTCGGCTATCCGCGACTCGATCACCGCGCGCCGGGAGTCGCCGGGGTGGGACTCGACCCAGTCGAGGACCTGGGAGTCGGAGTGGCGGTAGAGCAGGGCGGTCACGGTCTCCGGCTTCTTCCTGGTGACGGAGGGCTTCGGACTCGGCTTCGCGGATGAGGACTTCGACGCGGATGCCGACGCGCCGGTCGCCGAAGGGGTGGGTACGGCGGGCAGCGGCTGGAGGCTGGGTGAGCGGGTCACCAGGGGCTTGGCGTCGTCCGAGGGGCGCCCGCCGTCGAGCGCGGACATCATGCCCGTCGCGCTGCCGACCGCGACCACCACCGAGGCCGCCGCGACCATGGCACCGCGCCGGGCGGCACGTCTGCGCTCGGCCTTGCGTGCGGCCAGGCGCTGGGCACGTAAGCCTGACACGTACTGCTCCCCCCACTCCCGCCACGGACGCGTTCCCCCGTTCTGGGGAAGCGTCCGGCACGGCGGCGCTCCGGCCAGCCTAGGACTGGGACGCTGCCCCCATGGCGCAGTTGCAACAGTTCATCACTCCCGTGGATGCGGTCGTCTCCCGCATGCGCATCCTGGACGCGACACTCCCTGAGTGGGACGGGGTCGCGGTCTTCAACCGCGTCTACCTCGCCGTCACCGAGGAGGTCGACCGGCGTCTGGACGCCGGGGAGTTCCCGGATCCCGGGGCCGCGATCACGCTGGACGTGCGGTTCGCCGAGCGGTATCTGACGGTGGCCGAGGAGGGGTGTCCGCCCGCCTGCTGGCGGCCGCTGCTGCAGTTCCGGCGCCATCCCGGTGTACGCCCGTTGCAGTTCGCGTTCGCGGGTATCAACGCGCACATCGGGCACGATCTGGCGCTCGCCGTCGTGGACGCCTGTCGTACGCTCGGCTGCGAACCGGCCGACCTGGAGGACGAGTTCGACCGCGTGGGCGACCTCCTCGTCTCGCTGGAGGAGCGCATCCGCGAAGATCTGATGCCGGGCCCCGACCTCCTCCAGATTGCCGATCCGCTCACCCATCTGCTCGGCTCCTGGAGCCTGGAGCGGGCCCGCGACGCCACATGGTCGGCCGCCCGCGCGCTGTGGGCGCTGCGCGGACTCCCCGATCTCGCCGGGGAGTTCGCCCACCGCCTCGACACCGCGGTGGGCTTCGCGGGGCGCATGCTGCTCACGCCCCTGCCGGACTGATCCGGCCACTCCTGCCCGAGCCTCCCGGAACTCCCGTGAGATCGCTGTACGTTGATCCTTCGGCACACCCGGATGCGAAGGAGCAAACAGGTATGGCGACGCGGCTCGGTCTCAGCCTCCCCCAGATGAAGCAGTACGACCTCGGACGGGACGTCCCCGACGTGGCCCGCACAGCCGAGCGGATCGGCTACGAGAGCCTGTGGGTGTTCGAGCGAGCCCTGTTCCCGGAGCCCGCGACCCAGGGGCTGTACGGCATCGAGGGGCTGCCCTGGCCGGAGGGGTACCGAGGCGTCTCGGAGCCCCTCGTGACGCTGACCCTCGCGGCCGCGGTCACCGAGCGCGCCCGGCTCGGCACCAGCGTGCTGGTCGCCCCGCTGCACGTGCCGTTCCAGCTCGCCAAGGCCTTCGCCACGCTCGACGCGGCGAGCGGCGGCCGGGTCGTCGCGGGCCTCGGCACGGGCTGGTCGCACGACGAGTACGCGGCGGCGTCGGTGCGGCCCTTCGAGGAGCGCGGCCAGGTCCTGGACGAGGTGATCGAGGTGTGCCGCGCGGTGTGGGGCCCCGATCCGGTGGTCTACGACGGCAAGCTCACCAAGATCGCGTCGGCCGCGGTCGGACCCAAGCCCGCCCGGCCGATCCCGATCCTGCTGGCCGCGAGCACCCAGAAGGCGCGGCGACGGCTCGTCGACCATGCCGACGGCTGGATGCCGGTGGGCATGGGCGCCGGGCAACTGGCCGCGCAGTGGCGTCAGTTGCAGGACCTGGCGGCCGAGCGCGGACGCACGGAGCCGCTCCGGACGGCGCTGCGCATCAATGCGCGGTACTCGGCGAAGGCGTACGACGGCGCCCACCGCCACCCCTTCCAGGGCAGCGTCGACCAGATCGTGGAGGACCTGGCGGCGCACGCCGAGGTCGGCCTCGACGAGATCTTCCTCGACCTCCAGGGCTCGATGCGGGACGCCGAGGAGCTCAAGGACGTGGCCGCCGAGGTGTACACGGCGGCCCGGACGGCCGGTGTCTGAGCCCTGAGACGAACCCGGTCCGGCCTCAGTCCTCGGGCAGCTCGACCGGCGCGATCTCGTCGTAGACGTCGCCGGGGCCGGGGTTGGTCGGGTCGGTCGTCCCGCCCAGCTGGTGCATGACGCCCCAGACCGCGTTCAGCGCGGTCTGCACGGCGCCCTCGGCCCAGCCGGCCGTCCAGGAGATGTCGTCGCCCGCGAGGAAGATGCCCCGCTTGTCCTCGGGCAGCGCGTCCTGCATGAAGTGCGTGAACAGACGGCGCTGGTAGCGGTAGTGGCCCGGCAGGTTGGCCTTGAACGCGCCCATGAAGTAGGGCTCGTTCTCCCAGGACACGGTCACCGGGTTGCCGATGATGTGCTTCCTGATGTCGACCTTCGGGTAGATCTCGCCGAGCGACTTCAGCATGACCTCCATCCGCTCGTTCGCGGACAGCGGCAGCCACTTCAGGCTGTCGTCGCACCACGTGTAGGAGAGGCAGATGACGGCGGGCTTGTCCGGACCCTCGTCCAGCAGGTAGGTCCCGCGCGTCATACGGTCGGTGAGCGTCATCGACATGACGTCCCGGCCGGTCGGATTTCCCCTGTCGTCGACGGCCTTGTCCAGCCAGAACGGCCGGTCGACGGGCACGAAGAGCTTGCTCGACTCCATGTAGTGGGTCCGCTCGATCGCCGTCCAGTGGTCGATCGGGAAGAGCGAGTCGTCGCAGGCGATCTTGGAGAGCAGCATCCAGGACTGGGCGGTGAAGATGGCCGCCTTGAAGGTGCGGATGTCGCCGTTCGCGTCCGTCACCGTGATCTGGTTGCCGGCGGTGCGGTGGAGGCGGGTGACGGCCGGACGCGGGGTGCCGTCGTGCAGCTTGGCCAGCGAGGTCCCGTACGCCCAGTGCACGATCTTCTCCGGCTCGCGCTCCCACAGGCGCAGCGGCAGCTGCTGGGAGCCGCCGACGATGCCGCGGTGGTGGTCGTCGGCCTCGGTGTAGACGACGCGCAGGATCTCCAGGATGGAGTTCGGGAAGTCGGTGTCCCAGCCGCCGGTGCCGAAGCCGACCTGGCCGAAGATCTCGCGGTGCCGGAAGGACTTGAAGGAGTCCGACTCGCACAGGAAGCCGTAGAAGGTCTGGTTGTCGAGCTTCTCGACGAGCTTCGACCAGATCTCGCGGATGCGCGGGACATCGCGCTCGCGCATGGCCTGGTTCATGTCGGAGAAGTCGGCGCCCTCTTCGAGGCAGGCGTTCCAGGCGTTCATCACGTCGCGGTAGACCTGGGGCAGGTCGTCGACGCTGGTCGCGTAGTGCGACTCACCCTTGAGGTCGACGACCGTCGAGGGCGTGGACTCGGCAAGGGGGTTGGGGAACGGCCGGGTCTCCAGGTCCACCAGGTCGATGTAGTGCTGGAGGGCGGTGGAGGAGGGCGGGAAGCGCATGGCGCCCATCTCGGCGGTGAGGGACGGGTCGCACCCCTCGAAGCCCACGGTCCGCAGGCGCCCACCGATCTCGTCGGCCTCGTAGACGACAGGCTTGAGGCCCATCTTCATCAGCTCGTACGCGGCCACGATGCCGGACAGGCCGCCGCCGACGACCGCGACCTCGGTGCCGTGCTCGGTCGCGGGTATCTGGCCGAGGCCCGCGGGGTGCGCGAGGAAGTCGTCGTACGCGTACGGGAAGTCCGGGCCGAACATGGTGATCGGCGGCTGCTGCACGTCGGCGTGCTGGACGGCGTTGGGCACGGTGGACGTCATGGGGTACGGACTCCTTGCGCGAAAGCTGGTGAGGGGGAGGCTTTTTGAGTGATCGTCAGCTGACGCTGCTCGTCAGATCAGGGACCCGTAGAGGCCGGGGCGGCGGTCCTTCAGATACGGGTTCGCCTCGCGCGAGGCCGCGAGGAAGACGGGGTCGGCGTCGGCGAAGACCAGTTCCTCGCCGCGGCCCGCACGGGTGCGGGCGACGCCGTCGGGCCCGGCCAGCGTGGAGAGTCCGACGAACTCGAACTCCGCTTCCGGTCCGGTGCGGTTGACGTACGCGACGTACATCTGGTTCTCGAAGGCCCGCACCGGGACGACGGACTCGGCGACGAACTGGAACGGGTGCATCTGCGCGGTCGGCACGAGCAGGAGGTCGGTGCCGGCGAGGGCGTGCGCGCGGACGTTCTCCGGGAACTCGACGTCGTAGCAGATCATGAGGCCGACCCGGAGCCCGTTCAGCTCCGCCTGGACGACCGGCTGCTCGCCGGGCGTGAAGTGGTCGCGCTCGAAGCAGCCGAAGAGGTGGGTCTTGCGGTAGTTCGCGAGGCGGGTGCCGTCGGCGGAGATCAGCTGCGCGGAGTTGAAGACCTTCCCCCAGCCTTCGGCCGGGGGGACCCCCATCTCGCTTCGCTCGCCGTCGCGCTCGGGATAGCCGTAGGCGACGGCCACGCCGTGCCGGGTGGCGATCTCGGCGATCGCGTCGGCGGAGTCGCCGTCGGCCGGCTCTGCGAGGCGGGCGATGTCGTCGCCGATCGCGTACCCGGTGAGGAACATCTCCGGCGCCACGATCAGCCCGGCTCCCGCGGCGGCGGCACGGCCCGCGGCCTCGTCGAGGACCTTGAGATTCTCGACGACCGAGCCGGGGCGGCCCGAGCTCTGGAGCAGGGCTGTGCGCATGCGTGATCCTCACCGGTACGGAGGGGTTTGAGGGGACAGATAGACGGTACGGGCGGCGGGCTCGGCCGGACAAGAAGGACCCGTTGCGCGCCACTGAACGAATCATTGCGTGCACCGGCGACCCGACGGCGATTCGTTGCGCGCCCTCCGGAGGAGTCCCGGTCCCCCTTGAGGCGCAGGTCACAGGCATGGCCCCCGCCGCACGGCGCAGGGGTGGTGACGCCCACGGCACGATGTGGCCGCCGGGCGCCGGCGGAACAGTGGTGACTGTCCGTTTCACCCGCAGCAAGGACCGTCGTGAGCCGCCTCAACCGTCGTACGAAGGTCATCGCGCTCGGCGCCGCCGTGCTCCTCTCCGCCGGGGCGGCTGGATCCGCCGGCGCCGCCGACACCGGGCATCAGGAGAAGCAGCGAGAGGCCGCCGCCCTCACCGGCACCGCCAAGCTGTACCGGTCGGCGGGCGACGACATCACCTTCTCCTTCGAAGCGCACCTCGCGGCCAAGGACAACGACGACCCGATGAAGGCGACCGGCACCTTCGAGTGGAGCCACTACGCCGATGGCGACGGGGCCTGGGCCAAGGCCAAAGTCGATTGCCTGATCACCGGCGGCAAGGTGGCCGTGGTGTCCGGGGTGGTCACCGCCTCCGACCTGCCGGGCGCCAAGGGCAAGCGGGTCGGTATCACCGTGCACGAGCTCGGCCACCGCGACCGGCTCGGCTACAGCTGGGCCGCGACCGGTAATCGCGTCGAGACGAAGGGCCTGCCCCAGTGCGTGGGCTCCGCGCCCTTCGAGAAGGTGAAGCAGGGCACCGGCGATTTCACGGTCGTCCCCTGGCAGCCCACGTTCTAGTTCCCACGGCCAGGGGCCGGTTCTGGCGGCTCGCGGCTCACGTCCCGTCGTCAGAGCTCGGGGATCGCGGCTCGGGGCCTGTTGTCACAGCTCGCGCAGCCGCTCCACGATTTCGAGCAGCAGCTCGCGGTCGGCCGCCGGCCCGCCCGCCACCGTTCGCCGCGGTGCGTCGATGCGCACCAGACCGGCCTCGGCCAGGTCGCCGAGCAGCACGCGTACGACGGTCAGGGGCAGATCGGCGTCCGCGGCGAGTTCGACGACCGGCCGGGGGCCGCGGCTGCGCACCAGGTCGAGCAGGGCGGCACGGGCGTGGTCGACGCCCGGCTGTCCCTCGTCCGTCTCCACGGCTGTGACCTGCGACATCAGATCGATCGTGTGCCGGTCCGAGGGCCGGGTCCGGCCCCGTGTCATGGTGTAGGGCCGCACCATCGACCCGGTCTCGTCCTCGTACCAGTGGTCGTCGGTCACGGCCGGATCAGGGGCCTGCCGGGTCGGCGGCCGACCGGACGGCGGCGGCCATGTGGCGGCCGACGCGGCGGACGAGCAGCTCCATCTCGTGGGCGAGCTGTCCGACGTCCGTCTGAACCTCGCTGAGGACGGCCAGCCGGCTGCCGTCGCCCGCCGGGGTGATGAAGAGGTAGCCGTCGTCGAGCATCACCATGGTCTGGCGCACCTCTCCCGCGTCGAAGCGCTCGCCGGCCGACCGGGCGAGGCTGTGGAAACCGGAGCAGACGGCGGCGAGATGCTCGATGTCCCCTTTCCGCATGCCGTCCGAGCAGCTCAGCGGGAGGCCGTCGGCGGTGAGGAGCACGGCCTGGCGGACGTGGTGGGTCCTCGCCACGAGGTCTTCGAGCAGCCAGCCGAGGTCCGTGCCGGGCGCTTCGAGGGTGGCACCGGGCGGTTCAGGAGTGGTAGCGGGGGGCTCGGAGACCTGGGCGGGCTGCTCGGGGGTCTGGTCAGGGCGCATCGTCGGCGTCCGTTCCTTCCTCGGTGTCGGTTCGCGCGGGGCCGGGTTCGGTGGGCAGGCCCTTGCGGCTGCGGTCCCGGCCGCGCTGGAAGGCGCCGAAGACCGCGCGGACCTCCTCGGGGGAGACCTCGCGCTCCGGCGTCTCGTCGGCTGCCAGACTTTCGGTGCGCAGCTCGGCAGCGAGGGAGGTCTGGCGGACGCGGGTGGGCAGGGCAGGCGCACCCGGGGCCGAACTGCTTTCCGCTGCACGGCCCAGGCCCAGCACCTGCCCCCGCTCCCGCTCCTGCTCCACCTCGCGCTGCTTCTCGAGGACCGCGGTCCCCCTCCGGGAAGGCAGCGCCTGCCGGTCCCGCGGGTCCGTGTCCGCCACCGCCTCCGGCCGCTCGGCTTCGACCGGCGCGAGGACCGCCCCCGGCAGCAGCACCACTGCCGTCGTACCGCCGTACGGCGACCGGCACAGCGTGACCTCGATGCCGTGCCGTGCGGCGAGCCTGCCCACCACGTACAGCCCCAGCCGGTCGTGCCGGGTCGGGTCGAAGTCGTCCGGCGTGGTGATGGTGCGGTGGGCCTCCTCGATCTGATCGGGTCCGAGACCGAGGCCCCGGTCGTCGATCTCCAGGACGAAACCGCCCCCGGCCCGGCCGGTGCGCAGGGTGACCTGGGTGTGGGGCGGCGAGAACACAGTGGCGTTCTCGACGAGTTCGGCGATCAGATGGGCGACATCGGCGACGGCGTCCGCCGCGACACCCACCTCCTCCATCGGCGGGATCACCACGCGCGCGTACTCCTCGATCTCGCTCACCGCGGAGGACACCACGTGGGCGATCGGCACGGGCCGCCGCCATCTGCGGCCGGGCGCCGCGCCGGAGAGGATGATCAGGCTCTCCGCGTGGCGCCGCATGCGGGTGGTGAGGTGGTCGATCCGGAACAGGTCGTCCAGGACGTCCGGGTCGTTGGTGCGCCGCTCCAGCGTGTCGACGAGTTTGAGCTGCCGGTGGACGAGCGCCTGGTTGCGGCGGGCGATGTTGAGGAGCACGGCGAACAGCCCGCGGCGCAGGGTGGCCTGCTTGACGGCGGCCTCGACGGCCGCGAGGCGGGCGGTGTTGAAGGAACGGCCCACCTGGCCGATCTCGTCGGTCCCCGCCTCCCCGTCGGCCAGGGGCGGTGCCTCGGTGGCGGCGTCCACGTCCTCGCCCGCGCTCAACCGCCTCATCACATCCGGCAGTTGGCGGGTGCTCAGGATGTCGGCGGCGTCCCGCAGCGTCTCCAGGCGGCGCGAGATACGACGGGCGCCACGCACGGCGAACCACAGGGACAGTGCTACGGCGGCGAGCCCGAGCACTCCGACGATCGCGGCCTTGGCCAGCTCCCGGTAGGCGAACTCCCGCCCGCGCTCGGCGGAGTTGACGGCCGACCGGGTGCACAGCTGCATGTAGCGCTTGACGGCCCGGTCGGTGGTGGTGCGCCAGGAGCCGGCCGCGACGGCCTCGCCCGCACGCTGCGCACCGGCCCGCAGCAGGGCGTCCTCGCCCCGGGTCAGCTGCCGGTGGAGGTCCCCGCGTTGGAACTCCGCGAAGAGTGCGCGCGAGTCGGCGGGGAGGTCGGGCACATACGTCCGCTCGAAGATCCGGCGGTCCTCGATCGTCGCGGTGAGCGTGTCGTACTGGCGGTCGGTGAGCGATCCGGCGGCCCGCGCCCCGGCGACGAGGGCGTCCTCGCGTGACACGAACTCCCGCACCCGCACCAGCTCGATGACGACCTGGGCCTCACGCGCCAGCCGTCCGGCCTGGAGCGCGGTGAGCGCGGACTGGACGTCGAAGCCCGGTTCCACCAGAGCGCCGTACTCGCTGACGGCCCGGTCCCAGGAGATGTCGCGGGACAGCACGCGCTCGCGCAGCCCCTCCAGCCCGTCGACGGAGTCGAGCATGGCGTCGAGCACCTGCCGCTGCCGGTCGGAGAGCCGGTCGCGGTCCCCGTCCCGGATCGCGTCCCGCATGGCGGTCACGGCGCGGTCGGTGCGGCGCTGCTGCTCCATCAGGCCGAGGGCCGCCGCCGTACCGTGGTCCGCCCCCAAGTACGCGGCCGCGAGCCGCCGTTCGGTCTGGATCTGGCCGACCGCTGTGTCGACCGGTGTACCGAAGGCGTCGTACACCCCCTGGACCCGGACGAGCGCGCGCAGTTCGCCGGTGACGGACACCATGGCAAAGCTCCACAGCGCCATGAGAGCGATCACCGGAGCGAGTGCGAGCGCCACGATGCGCGTACGGACCGTGGCGGGACGGCCGAAGGGCCAGCGCATGGGTCTCCCCAGGACGGCGGGACGGTCGGGTGGCCGGGCGACGTTGGGTTACCCATCGGCGTTACTCGTGGTTACCCACTGGTGTTACCCGCTGGTAGCGAGCGCGGATCAACCTACGGGATGGCGTACCCGGACCGCAATGACTTCCTGGACTGACTCTCGGTTCAATACGTGGGGAGTGCTCGATCCGCTCAATACGCGGTGCGTGCCCGGTCAGTCGCTGCGGGGCACGGTGAAGGTGGTGACGACCGCGGCGTGGTCCGACGGCCAGTCGTTGCCGGCGACGTCGGGCCAGGGGCGCGGGGTGCCGCTGACGAACGTGCGGGAGTCGAGTACGCGAAGGCCGCGATGCAGGACGAAGTCGATCCGGTCCTGGGGCTCGGGCCTCCCGCTGCCGTCCTCGTGCTCGATGTGGATCGGCGACCAGGTGTGCCCCGGATCCCGTACGGGGTCGGGGTGGGCCTCGCGGTAGGAGTCGCGCAGACCCGCTTCCTCGGCGGCCTTGGTCACGGGCCACTCGACGTCCGGCCGGTCCTGGTGCGAGGGGGCGTTGAAATCACCGACCAGCACCACGGGGCTGGCGTCGGTGGCGGTCTCGGCGATCTGCCGGAGGATCTCCCTCATCTGCTCCAGCCGGACGGCTTCGTGGGCGATGAGCTCGTCCGCCGGGAGCTGGTCGAAGGCGGCCTCGTACGGCCCGTACGGCGTGTAGTCGAGGTGGGCGCTCCAGACGTCGACCTCCTGCCCGCCGTCCAGCCGGATCCGGACGCCGGTCCCCCCGTAGAAACCGACGTCCGGATCCCCGAGCCGGGCGATGATCGGGTAGCGGCTGATGACGCCGAGGTTCTCGCCCGCCCGGTGGTGGCACCAGCCGAGGGCGTCGGCGAGCTCCTGCGCCGAGTTCCCGTACGTCTCCTGGAGGCCGACCACGTCCGCGCCCGTCTCCGCGATGACCTTGACCTGCTTCTCGCGGTAGTCGTCGACCTTGGTGCCGCCGTACCAGAGGTTCCAGCTCATCACCCGCAGCTCGCGGGGCACGACCATGGCCCGCAGCCGTGCCGGGCTGGCCTCCTCCAGGCTGGCCAGGACGGTGCGCCCCGCCGCGGGGGCGATCGGCGCGAGGGAGGGCACCGCGAGCACGGCGCAGCCCGCCGCCTCGGCGGAGGTGACGCCCGTCTGGGTGTCCTCGACGGCGACGCACGCGGCGGGGTCGACACCGAGGGCGCGGCAGGCGGCGAGGTACGGATCGGGGTCGGGCTTGGTGCGCTCGGTGTCGTCGGCGGTGACGGAGACGGCGAAGCGTCCGGCGCCGAGAGCGTCGAGCACCGTGTCGGCGACCGCGCGCGGCGACGCGGTCACCAGGGCGGTGGGTACGCCCTCGCGGGCCAGGGCGTCGAGCAGCTCGGTCGCCCCCGGTCGGGGCACGATTCCGGTGCGGACGCGGTCGGCGAACTGCCGGTGCAGCTCGGCGGCGATGTCCTCGGCGGGGGCGCCCGTGATCCCGCCCAGCCAGGCGGCGGTGTACTCGACGGGCCGCCCGAGCACCTCCGGCTGGTCGGCCCCGGTCAGCTCACGCCCGAGCCCGTCGGCCACCTGCTCCACCGCCTCCCACCACAGCCGCTCGGTGTCCACGAGCGTGCCGTCCATGTCGAACAGGACGGCCTGGAGCGGGAGTCGGGAAGTGGCGCGGTGGGTCACGGTGCTCTCTTTCGTCAGTGGGGGGTGTTCAGTTCGCGCGCTCGGCGACCAGCACCGGCCGCTCCGGCAGCGTCACCGTCACCGCGGCACCCGATCCGAGCGCCGCCGCCTCGTGCGTGGGCAGGTCGGCCTTGACCTCGGTGGCGTCGGCGAGCCGCACGGTGACGCGGGTGGCCGCCCCGAGGAACGCGGTGGCCACGACCCGCGCGTCGCCCGCGTCGTCCGCGCTCACCCGCACCGCCTCGGGCCGTACGAGCACATCCACCTCCTGTACGGCGGGCGCGTCCCCGTCCACCGGCAGCCGCTGACCGAGCACCTCGACCGTCCCGCCGTCCAGCCGCCCCGGAATCCGGCTCATCGTGCCCACGAACTCGGCGACGAAGGCGGTGGCGGGACGCCCGTACAACTCGGCGGGCGCCGCGCACTGTTCGAGCCGCCCGGCCCGCATCACGGCGACGCGGTCCGCCATGGACAACGCCTCTTCCTGATCGTGCGTCACGAACAGGGTGGTGATGCCGAGTTCCTGCTGAAGGCGGCGGATCTCCTCGCGGAGCGTGAGCCGCACCTTCGCGTCGAGGGCGGACAGCGGCTCGTCGAGCAGCAGGACCCGCGGCCGCAGTGCGAGGGCGCGGGCCAGCGCGATGCGCTGCTGCTGGCCGCCGGAGAGCTGGTGCGGGAAGCGCTCGCCCTTGTCGGCCAGACCCACGAGGTCGAGCAGCTCGGCGGCGCGGGACCTCCGTTCGGACGTACGCACCTTGCGCATCCGCAGCCCGAAGTCCACGTTGTCGAGGGCGCTCAGGTGCGGGAAGAGGCTGTACGACTGGAAGACCATCCCGGCGTCGCGGCGGTGTGCCGGGACGCGCGTGACGTCCTTGCCGTCGACCAACACCTCGCCGGAGTCGGGGTGTTCGAACCCGGCGAGCATGCGCAGCGCGGTGGTCTTGCCGCAGCCGGAAGGGCCGAGGAGGGCGAGGAGTTCGCCGGGCCGGACGGTGAGGTCCAACCCGTCGAGGGCGACGGTCGGGCCGAACTCCCGGCGCAGGCCCCGGAATTCGATGGTGGCAGCCTTCTCAGCGGTCTTGTGAAGGGTGGTGACAGTCATGTGTTCATCCCCGGGGAGCGGTACGGGAGCGCCCGCCGAGCCCGGCGAGCGAGAGGAGCAGTGCCCAGGTGACGAGCAGGCTGAGCACGGAGACGGCGACGGACAGCTGGGCCTGCGAGCCGCCGACGCTGTAGATCCACACGGCGAACGGCTGGAAGCCCAGCAGCTGGGCGACCGTGAACTCGCCGAGGACGAGCGCCAGTGTGAGGAAGGAGGCGTTGAGCAACGCCCCGCGCAGATTGGGCAGCACGACCCGGACCAGCGCCTGCGGCCAGCCCGCGCCGCAGCTGCGGGCGGCTTCCACGAGGGTGCGTACGTCGATGGCGCGCAGCCCGGCGTCCAGGGCCCGGTACACGAACGGCAGCGCCATCACGACGTACGCGAGGACGAGCACGAACGGGAAGTCGGGGTTCTGCAGGGCCACGAACGTCTGGAACAGCGGGGTCCGGGAGAGGTGTTCGGGGCCCCACTTCAGCACGGTGGAGATCCCGGCGACGAACGCGATCGGCGGGACGACCAGCGGCAGCGAACACACCACCTCGACGACCGGCCGCAGCCGGGGCGCGCCGAGCCGCAGCGCGACCATGGCGGGCACCATCAGGAGCAGCACCACGGCGATGGTGGCGACGGCCAGTTCCAGTGAGAGCAGCAGGCTGGAGACGAAGCCGTCGGCGGAGACGATCTGGCTGTATGCGTCGAAGGTGACGCCCTGTCCTGGCACGTCGACCGTGAAGACCACCGACGCGGCGAGCGGGATCAGGAAGTACAGCGCGGCGCAGCCGAGGACGACCCAGCGCCACAGGTTCAGGCGAGCCATCGCGCACTCCGTCGTTGCAGGGGCAGGTAGACGGCCATGACCAGGCCCGCGATGAGGACCATGTCGAGGCTGAGGGCGAGCGCCACGTTCTCCTGGCCGACCAGCACGTTCCCGGAGATGGCGTCGGCGATCTGCAGGGTGACCAGCGGGACCGCGCTGCCCACCATGGCCGCGGCGGTGGCGTACGCGGCGAAGGCGCTGCCGAACAGGAGCACGAGGCCGCCGAGCAGCGAGGGCGCGAGGACGGGGAGGGCGACGTGCCGCCAGTACTGGACGGAGGTGGCGCCGTTGTTCTGCGCGGCCTCGCGCCACTGGGAGCGCAGGCCGTCGAGGGCGGGCGTGATGGTGAGGACCATCAGCGGGATCAGGAAGTACAGGTAGACGATGACCAGGCCCCAGAAGCTGTAGAGGTTCCAGCCCTTGTCCTTCAGGCCCAGGTGCTGGGTCAGGACGCCCGCGTTGCCGAGCGTGGCGACGAACGCGAAGGCCAGCGGGACGCCGCCGAAGTTGGCGAGGACACCGGACGCGGTGAGGACCGCCTCGCGCAGGGCACGGAAGCGGGAGGTCACCACGGCCTGGGCGAGCGGCAGTCCGAGGACGGTCGCGATGCCCGCGGAGACGGCGGACAGCTTGACGCTGCCGAGGATCGCCGTGAGATAGGCGCCCTGCACCGACGCGGTCATGTTCGCCGCGGTGTACGAAGTGGCGCCGGTGGCCTGGTCCTTGACGGTGAAGGCACCGTTCAGCATGGCCAGGGCGGGGATCCCGAAGGCGATCGCCACGAAGACGAGCAGCGGGACGACGGCGAGCCAACCGGGGGCGCGGCGCCCCCGCTGCTGCTGTCCAGCAGCAGCGGGGGCCACGTCGCCCTCGCCCTCGGCCGCGGCCTCGGTGAGGACGGTGGTCATCCGGAGACGGCCTCGCCCCAGCCCTGGGCGAGGACGCCCTTGGCCTTGCTCTGCTGGGCCTCGGTCGGGAAGCTCGGCGTGCCCGAGACCTGGGGGAGCTTGGCGGCGGCGCTCTTGTCGAGCGTGCCGGCCTTCTCCATGGCGGACATCAGGGCGGGGCGGGCGTACCCCTTGAGCCAGAGGTTCTGGCCCTCGGTGCTGTAGAGGTACTCCTGCCACAGGCGCGCGGTGGCCGGGTGTGGGGCGTCCTTGTTGATCGCCTGCGAGTAGTACTGGGAGAACTCGCCGTCCGTCGGGACCGTGACCTTCCAGTCGACGCCCTTGGACTTGAACTCGTCCGCGTACCCGGCGTTGAGGTAGTCCCAGTCGATGCTGATCGGCGTCTCGCCCTTCTCGACCGTGGCCGGGGTGGACTCGACCGGCGTGTAGTTGCCGTTCTTCCTCAGCTTGGCGAAGAAGTCGAGGCCGGGCTGGATGTCGTCGAAGGAGCCGCCGCTCGCGAGGGAAGCCGCGTACACGCCGCCGAAGGCCGAGCCCGACTTCGTCGGGTTGCCGTTCAGCGCGACCTGGCCCTTGTACTCCGGCTTGAGCAGGTCCTTGAAGGTGGTCGGGCAGGTCTTCACGCGCTTGGCGTCGCAGCCGATGGAGATGTAGCCGCCGTAGTCGTTGTACCACTGCCCCTTCGGGTCCTTCTGCCCCTCGGGGATGTCACCGAAGGACGCGACCTCGTACGGCGCGAGCAGCCCCTGCTGGGCGGCGCTGAGCGCGAAGGAGCTGCCCAGGTCGAGCACGTCGGGCGCCCGGTCCTGGCCCTTCCTGGACGTCACCGCGTTGATCTCGTCCTGGCTGGAACCGTCCGGGTTCTCGACCTCGACCTTGATGCCGTACTTCTTCTTGAATCCGTCAATCAGGGCGCCGTAGTTGGCCCAGTCGCGGGGCAGCGCGATCGCGTGCAGCGTGCCCTCCTTCTTGGCGGCCTTGACCAGGGCGTCGAGGCCACCGAAGTCGGCGGCCGAGGTCGCGGTGGCCGCGCTCTTGCCGTTGGCGGTGGTCGCCTTGTCGTCGGGGGCGGCGCCACAGGCGCTCAGAGCGAGTGCGGCGGCGACGGCGAGGCCGCCGGTGAGGACGGCGGTCCTCGGCAGGAACACGGTCACGGTCTCTCCAGGAGTACGCACGAGGGTGTGGTGGGACGGAGAACTTGTCTGAACAAGTTGGCCCCAGTAGGCCCGCCGATGGTGTCCTGTTCGTAAACTTTGGCGAAACCGTGACCCCCGGTTCCCTGCACAATCCCGGCCCGCACAGATCACCTTCGGATCTCGATTAGGCTGGTCACGCTGTGCACAGCAGTCGACTCAGAGGGGAAGCATGGCGGCGCGACACGAGGAGATCGCCGACGAGTTGCGGCGGGCGATCGACCGCGAGGAGTACACGGTGGGCAGTCTGCTGCCCGCGGAGACGGACCTCGCGGCCCACTACGGCGTCTCGCGCGGCACGGTCCGCCAGGCCGTCGCGGCGCTGACCGCCGAGGGGCTCATCGGATCGCGCCAGGGCGCCCGCCGCGTGGTCCTGGCCAGCCGCCGCAGCCAGAGCTTCGCCGAGCTGCGCAGCTTCGCCCAGTGGGCGCGGGCGATGGGGCGCGAGGCGACGGGACACGTAGTGGCACAGGAGTACCGGCCGGCTACGACGGAGGACGCCGTCCGACTCCAACTGCGCGAAAGGACAACCGTGTTGCACGTCCTGCGCGTCCGCGGCCTGGACGGCGAGCCGGTGCTCCTGGAGCGGACCGTATACGCGGACTGGATCGCTCCCGCCGTCGAGCGGATCGAACCGGAGTGCCCCTCGGTCACCCAGCGGCTGTTCGAGGACGAGGGCCTGGTCTTCGCTTACGGCGAGCACGTCATCGACGCGGTCGCGGCGGGCGCCCAGGACGCCGACCTGCTCGACGTCCGCCGCACCAGCCCACTCCTACGGGTCCGCCGGGTCACCACCACACGCGAAGGGCGCCCGGTGGAGTGGTCCGACGACCGCTACCGCTCGGACGCCGTGAGCTTCAGTGTGCACAACTCGATCGGGAACAACGCGCTGGCGCGCAAAACGGCGGAGTGAACAGGAGCGCCCCAAAGGGGCGCGGGGCTCTGACATTTTTGCGGCTCCGCCGCGTGGGCGCGACCAGCCCCCACCGGCCCGCAGCCGAAAAGCGTGCCCCCAGCGGAGCGCTTACGTCGGCGATCCGGACGAAAACCTCCGCAGCAACGGCGAAAGCACCAGCACGGACTTCGTCCGCTCCACAAACGGCTCGCCCGCGATCCGCTCAAGCACTCGCTCGAAATGCCGCATGTCGGAGGCGAAAACCTGCACGACCGCGTCCGCGTCCCCCGTGACGGTAGACGCGGCCACGACCTCCTGATACCGCTCAAGTCCCCGCTGAATCGTCTCCGGCGAGGTGTTCCGCCGGCAGTAGATCTCGACGAACCCCTCGGTCTCCCAGCCGAGCGCGGCCGGGTCGACCCGCACGGTGAATCCGGTGATCGCGCCGGTGGCACGGAGCCGGTCCACCCGCCGCTTCACGGCGGGCGCGGACAGGCCGACCAGTTGCCCGATGTCGGCGTAGGAGCGGCGGGCGTCCTCGGCGAGGGCGTGCACGATGCGTTCGTCGAGATCGTTCAGCACTGCGGGTGGTTCACTTTTCTGCGAGTGGTTCTGCGGTGGTTGCTGCGGTTGCTTCTACGGTTGCCATACGGGACCGGCGATAGCCGTAGCTGAAGTAGAACACGAGCCCGACGGCCATCCAGACGCCGAAGACCACCCAGGTGACGGTCGAGAGGCTGCCCATCATCCAGACGCACAGCGCGAAGCCGATCGCGGGCAGCACCGGCGACAGCGGCACCCGGAAAGTGCGCCGCATGTCCGGGCGCGTCCGGCGCAGCACCACGACGGCGATGTTGACCAGCGCGAAGGCGAAGAGCGTGCCGATGCTGGTGGCGTCGGCGAGCTGGCCGAGCGGGATCGCGGCGGCGAGCACTCCGCAGAACAGCGACACGATGACCGTGTTGGCGCGCGGTACTCCGCTCTTCGGGTGGACGCGCGAGAAGACCTTGGGCACGAGCCCGTCGCGCGACATGGCGAACAGGATGCGGGTCTGACCGTAGAGCACGGTCAGGACGACGCTGGCGATCGCGATGACGGCACCGGCCGCGAGCAGCGTGCCCCAGAAGGTCTGCCCGGTGACGTTCTTCATGATCTCGGCGAGCGCGGCCTCCGAGTCGTTGAACCGCTTCCAGGGCTTCGCGCCGACGGCGACGGCCGCGACGACGACGTACAGCGCCGTCACGATGACCAGCGAGAGCATGATCGCGCGCGGCAGGTCGCGCTGCGCGTTCTTCGCCTCCTCACCGGCCGTGGAGGCGGCGTCGAAGCCGATGTAGGAGAAGAAGAGCGTGGCGCCGGCGGCGCTGACACCCGCCATGCCGAGCGGCATGAAGTGCTCATAGTTGCCGGACCGGAAGCCCTGGATGCCGATCGCGCAGAACAGCACCAGCGCGGCGATCTTCACACATACCATGATCGTGTTGGCGCGCGCGGACTCCTTGGCCCCGCCGAGCAGGAAGGCCATCGCGAGCAGCACCACGATCAGCGCGGGCAGGTTGAAGATGCCCCCGTCGCCGGGCGGCGCGGACAGCGCGGCCGGGATGGTGATCCCGATCGTGCCGTCGAGCAGCTCGTTCAGGTACTCGCCCCAGCCGACGGCGACGGCGGCGACGGACACGCCGTACTCGAGGACCAGACACCACCCGCAGATCCAGGCGATCAGCTCGCCCATCGTTGCGTACGCATACGAGTACGAGGACCCGGAGACCGGGATGGTGCCCGCCAGCTCGGCGTACGAGAGGGCGGAGAAGAGCGCCGTGAGACCGGCGATCACGAAGGACAGGGTGACCGCGGGACCGGCCTTGGGGACGGCCTCACCGAGGACGACGAAGATGCCGGTGCCGAGCGTGGCACCGATGCTGATCATGGTCAGCTGCCACAGGCCGAGGGAGCGCCGCAGGCTGCCGCCCTCGCCCTGGCCACCCTCGGCGACCAGGCGCTCCACGGGCTTGCGGCGCATGAGGCGCACGCCGATGCCCGGGGACGGTGGGGCGGTCTGTGTGCGGGACTGCGGGGGTGCGCCTTGGTCGAGCACGCGCTGGCTCCTTCATCGCTGCCGGTCGGGACGGCGGGGACCGGCGGCACCCCTGGGAGCGGGGACCCACCGAGCGGGGTCCCCGCCACGCCATGTACAGCGCTTGACCTTACGAGTCATGCCTTCACGGGCGTAATGCAGCAACCTTGCGCATCTCCGCAAGATCGTTGCGTTCATCGCATCTCGGCGCGTGTTCGTTGCGCGGGGCCTTTCGATGGTTGTGTGAGGCGCCTTTCGGTGGGACGGCGCGGTTCCGGAAGCCGAATGGATTGACACCTCGTCAGGTCTGTTTCATGGTGCTCGCCACTCGATACGGGAGGCACGGCATGGACCTGGATGTCCTGTACGAGATCGACGTACCGAAGCCCTGGAAGGGACCGCACCCGTACGGTCAGCGCGCGGCCGAGCAGCGGGCGTACCGGGAGGCCGTGGAGCAGATCCGGCTCGCGGACCGGATGGGGTTCCGCACGGTGTGGGCGGTGGAGCACCACTTCCGCGAGGGCCGCTCGCACTGCCCCGCGCCGGAGGTGCTGCTGGGCCACCTCGCCGGGCTGACGGAGCGCATCCGGCTGGGTTTCGGTGTGACCCTCACGCCCTTCGGCTTCACTCCCCCGCAGCGGATCGCGGAGAAGGTCGCCGCCGTCGACGTGCTCTCGGACGGCCGGGTGGAGTGGGGCACCGGCCGCTCGACGCCCATGGAGCAGACGGCCTTCGGCGTGGACCGTCCCAGGTCCCGGGAGGACTGGCGCGAGGCCATCGAGATCGTCACCGGGATGTGGCGCGAGGAGTACTTCGCGTACGAGTCGCCGCGCTTCGCCTTCCCGCGGCGCATGGTCACCCCGAAGCCGGTCCAGGACCCCCACCCGCCCTGCTGGATGGCGGCGACCTCGCCCGGCTCGGCCGAGGTGGCGGGCGCGAGCGGCCTCGGCCTGCTGTCCTTCTCGATCATGCAGCCGCTGGAGGCGATGGCCCGCCAGGTCGCCGCCTACCGCGAGGCCGCACGCACACCCCACCCGATCACGGACGTCACGACGAACCGCGTCGCCGCGTACACCCTCGTCCACGCGACGGACCGCCCGGGCAAACGCGTCTGGGACTCGGTCGCCTGGTGGTACGAGAACCTCGCGCGCTTCACCCTCGACTGGGAGCTGCCGCACCTCTCCCCCGAGGAACGCGAGCGCGCCTTCCCGCTCCTCAACCCGATCATCCAAGGGACCGTCCCCGTAAGGGAGTTCAACGACGGCGACATGATCCTCATCGGTGACGCGGAGACGATCGTCCGCAAGGCGAAGCACTACGCCGACCTCGGCATCGACCAGCTCATCTGCTATGTCCAGTGGGGCTATCTGGAGCACCAGGAGATCCGCCGCACGATCGAGATCCTGGGCAAGGAAGTCGTCCCGGAACTGGCGGGCTACCGCCCCAGGGCGGCGTCATGACCCTGGACACCACCCCTGTCCCCGACTACGCCTCGATGCTCCGCCTCGACGGCCGCGCGTTCGTCCTCCTCGGCGCGGGCAACGGCATCGGCCGCCAGACCGCGCACGCCCTCACCGCGTCGGGAGCGCGGGTGCTCTGCGTCGACGTGGACAAGGAACGCGCGGAGAGCGTCGCGGCCGAGACCGACGGGGTGCCGTACGCCGCCGACGTCACGCGGCGGGAGGCCGTACGGGACCTTTTCGCCTACGCCGTACGGGAGTTGGGCCCGGTCGGTGGAGTCGTCGACATCGTCGGCATGGCCCAGTACGGAACCCTGGCCGCGATGGACGACCAGAGCTGGGACTGGCACTTCGACATGGTGCTGCGGCACGCCTGGCTCGCCGTGCAGTACGGCGGCGCGGCGGTCGCCGATTCCGGTGGCGGCCCTCTCGTGTTCGTCGCCTCCGTCTCCGGCCTCACCTCGGCACCGCTGCACGCCGCGTACGGCGCCGCGAAGGCCGGTCTGGTGTCGCTGGTCCGCTCGGCGGCGGTGGAACTCGGACCGCGCGGAGTCCGGGTCAACGCCGTGGCGCCCGGGGCGGTGTGGACCCCGCGGGTCGCGGGGCTGCTCGGCGAGGAGGGCCGCCGCCGCAACACCGAGAACGCCCCGCTCGGCCGCATGGCCGAACCCGCCGACATCGCCTCGGCCCTGCTCTTCCTGGCCTCCCCGCTCTCCTCGTACGTCACCGGTCAGACCCTCGTCGTGGACGGCGGCGTCACGGTCAAGTTCCCGTACCCGACGATCGGGGGCCCGCGATGAAGGACCTCCTGCGCGGGATCGCCTGGTGGTCGGACGACGGCCGCCCGCTCCGCGCCGACCCGGCCGACCGGGACCGGCTCCCCGCCGACACCTGGTCGCGGGCGCTCGTACCGGCGGGCGTACGGCTGGAGCTGAAGTGCCGCGGGGTGTCCGCGCTGAGGATCCGGTACGCGGCGACGGGGCCGTCTCTCGCGGACGCGTACCGCGCCTGCACCCCCGTCTTCACCCTGCTGTCGGGCGACGAGGTGGCGGACGAGGCCCCGGCACACCCGACGGACGACGACACGGTGACCCTTGAACTGCCCTCCTCCGACGGCGAGTTCACGGTCCATCTGCCGGAGACGCTGTGTCCGGTGATCCGTGCCGTCGACGCCGGGACGGGCACCACGGAACCCGCTCCCGAACGCCCGCGCTGGCTCGCCTACGGCGACTCGATCGTCGAGGGCTGGGCGGCCTCCCGCCCGCATCTCGCCTGGCCCGCGATCGCCGGACGCGCGCTGGGCGTCGACACGGTCAACCTGGGCTACGCGGGCGCGGCACGCGGTGAACTCGCCTCGGCCGAGCAACTGGCCTCACTCGACGCCGACTTGATCACCGTCGCCTTCGGCACCAACTGCTGGGCGCGGCCACCGCATTCGGCCGCGCTGCTCTACGAGACGGCACGCGCCTTCCTGACGGTGGTCCGCCAGGGACACCCGCACGTCCCGCTGCTGGTGGTCTCCCCCGTCGTACGCCCGGACGCGGACGCGACCCCGAACCGCCTCGGCGCCACGCTGACGGACCTGCGCGAGGCGGTGGAACAGGCCGCACGCGACCTTCCCGTGGTGCCCGGAGGTCACCTCCTGGAGGCCGCACACCTGGTGGACGGTGTGCACCCCGGCGACGCAGGACACGCGCGGCTGGCGGAGGCGGTGGTGAAGGCCCTGCGAGCGGCCCGCTGACGTCAGCGCTCGTCCGGATCCCCGGCCAGGGCCCGCGCCTGCGCCACGTCCTCCTCGTCGAAGCCCATCTGCCCGGGCCGCCCGTACGCCGCCGCCTGCGCGTCGATCCAGCGGGTGTGAGCCTCCCAGGCGGCCTGCTTGCTGGTGCCGAGGGCCGCGCCGATCTGCGACCAGGAGGCACCGGACTCGCGGGCCGCGCGGACGGTGAGCTGACGGCCGTACGCCGCCTTGCGGGCCACCACCTCGCTCAGCGCCAGGAGTTCGAGAAGCGCGCCCCGGTCGAGCGCCTCGGCGTCGCTGCCGGCCCCGGCGAGCGACTCCCGTACCCGCAGCTCGTCGAGGCGGGCCACAGCGGTCAGCAGGGTGTACTGCGGCTCGATGTTCTGCGGTGTCGTCATGTCTTCAGCGTCGCGTCAAGCGGTCTTGACGTCAAGAGGGCCTGACGGCAGCGACGCTCATCAGCCCGAGCGCACCGACCGCCGGACACACGTACGGCCCCTCTTCCCGGCGGCGGGAACAGGGGCCGTACGAGAGCGGAGCGCGTCAGCTCCAGCTGGCGTGCAGCGGCTTGCCCTCGGCGTAGCCGGCCGCGCTCTGGATGCCGACGATCGCGTTCTCGGCGAACTCCTCGAGGGAGTTGGCGCCCGCGTAGGTGCAGGAGGAGCGGACGCCCGCGATGATCGAGTCGATCAGGTCCTCGACGCCCGGGCGGGACGGGTCGAGGAACATGCGCGAGGTGGAGATGCCCTCCTCGAACAGCGCCTTGCGGGCGCGGTCGTACGCCGACTCGTCGCTGGTGCGGTTCTTGACGGCGCGGGCCGACGCCATGCCGAACGACTCCTTGTACAGGCGCCCGTCGGCGTCCTGCTGGAGGTCGCCCGGGGACTCGTACGTACCGGCGAACCAGGAACCGATCATGACGTTGGACGCGCCCGCGGCGAGCGCCATGGCGACGTCACGGGGGTGGCGGACACCGCCGTCGGCCCACACGTGCTTGCCGTACTTCTTCGCCTCGGCGGCGCACTCCAGGACGGCCGAGAACTGCGGGCGGCCGACGCCGGTCATCATGCGGGTGGTGCACATGGCGCCGGGCCCCACGCCCACCTTGATGATGTCGGCGCCCGCCTCGATCAGATCGCGCACGCCCTCGGCGGCGACGATGTTGCCCGCCGCGATCGGCACGTGCGGGTCGAGCGCGCGCACCGTCCGGACCGCGCTGATCATCGACTCCTGGTGGCCGTGCGCCGTGTCGATGACGAGCGTGTCGACGCCCGCGTCGAGCAGCTGCTTGGCCTTGCCCGCGACATCGCCGTTGATGCCCACGGCGGCGGCGATGCGCAGCCTGCCGCCGGCGTCGGTGGCCGGGGTGTAGAGCGTGGCGCGCAGGGCGCCCTTGCGGGTCAGGATGCCGGCGAGCTTGCCGTCCGCGTCCACGGCGGGGGCGTAGCGGCGGTTGGCGTGGTCGAGCTTGTGGAAGGCCTCGCGCGGGTCGATGTCCGCGTCGAGCAGCAGCAGGTCCCGGGACATGACCTCGGTCAGCTGCGTGAAGCGGTCCACGCCGGTGAGGTCGGCGTCGGTGACCACGCCGAGGGGCCGGCCGTCCTCGTCCACGACGACGCCCGCGTTGTGCGCGCGCTTGGGCAGCAGCGCCAGCGCGTCGGCGACGGTCTGGTGGGGGGCGAGGACGATCGGGGTGTCGAGCACCAGGTGGCGTCCCTTGACCCAGGAGATGACCTCGGTGACGACCTCGATCGGGATGTCCTGCGGGATGACGACGAGGCCACCGCGGCGGGCGATGGTCTCGGCCATCCGGCGGCCCGCGATGGCGGTCATGTTGGCGACGACCAGCGGGATCGTGGTACCCGAGCCGTCCAGGGAAGCGAGGTCCACGCCCTGACGCGAGCCGACCGCGGAGCGGCTGGGCACCATGAAGACGTCGTCATACGTCAGGTCGTACGGGGGCTGGATGTCATTGAGGAAACGCACGTGCTGCACATCCCAGTCGATCAGAGGTGGCCCCCGGACAGGTCAGCCAGGGGGAAGAGCACGTACTTCATTGTCCCATGTCATCCGGTATGCGGTCCCCGGACAGATCATCCAGGCTGGTCAGAGGGCAGTTGGTCGGATCCTCCAAGGGAGAGGACCACGGACAGAGTCGCGTCGTGCTCCTGGTAGTGCCCGGCGGCCGACGCCAGGACCTCCTGGACGATCTCCCACTCCTCGGGCCGCCCGACCGCGTAGGGCCGCCAGCCGGTCACCACGAGCAGTCTGCCCGGGGTCGCGGGCCCGAAATCGGGGTCGCCCAGGACGTCCGCGAGTGCATCCCAGTTCCGGCCGAACCACTCGGGCAGGTCGAGCGCGCGGGCGCAGCGCTCCATGAAGCCGCGCTTGTCCCTGACTCCGGTGAGGTCGAGCTCGGTGACCTGCCATCCTGCCGCGCGGCACACGTCCGCGAAGGGCCCGTGAGTCATCTCAGCACCGCCCTGAACGACTTGTAGTGATCATCGGTGTAGTAGATCTCACCGCCCTGTCCGGTGACAATGCGCCGGGCTCCGCGATCGCGCTCCCCGGGTGTTTTGACCGTGTACTCGTGGTAGTAGCCGCGCGGGTGCTTCGGCAACAGCCGCTCGAAGTTCCCGAAAACGACGCCGTCCTTGGCGTACGGGAAGGGGCCGCCCTGGTCGATGAGGGCGAGGGTCCTGCGTGCCTCGGCGGGGAGCCGGGATGCGGGGACGGTCTGCATGTCGCCGGCCCAGGACGGGGGCGAAACGGCCGGCGACGCGGCCGACGACGTACTGGTGTCCGTCGACGAGCAGCCCGTCAGCAGGACGGCCAGGCAGACGAACAGGCCCGCGAACGCACGGGGGACGGACCGCAGCAGCATGACGTCGATGCTGCCACGGCCGCCCCCGAGCGGCGCGTCAATGGGCCTTGAAGGGCCCTAAGAGGTCACGGCCCGTCCGGGTCCGCCCGGTTGAGGGCCGGACGCGGCGTCGGTCCCGCCGTCATCAGATAGTCCGCGGCCGACGTGTCCGTCACCAGGCTGGTGACGAGCCCGGACCGCAGCACCGCGTCGATGGCCGCGGCCTTCCGCTGCCCGCCCGCGATCGCGACGACCTCGGGGATGCGGCGCAGCCGGTCGGCCTCGACCGTGATGCAGCGCTCGCCCAGGTCACGGCCGACCCGTCGGCCCTCGGCGTCGAAGAGGTGCGCGGACATCTCGGCTGCGACACCGAGGGACGCGTAATGGGCGCGCTCCTCGTCGCTGAGCATGTCGTGCACCGTGGAGATGCCCGGCTCCCAGGAACCGATGGACACGCAGGCGACCGTCACCTTGTCGAAGTACTCGAAGGCGCGGGCGATGCCCGTCTGGTTGCGCAGCGCGGCCGCGGTGGCCGCGTCGGGCAGCAGCATCGGCGCGTAGATGGGGTGGGCGTCGCCGCCCGACACCTGGGCGGCGCGCCGCACCGCCTCCACCGAGCCGCGCTCGGCGGTCCCGGCGTCGTACACACCCGTCAGCTGCACCACGGTGCACGGCGGGAGCCGGTCGAGGGCCGCCGCCATGTGGATCGTGGAGCGGCCCCAGGCGAGGCCGAGCACATCGCCCTCGTTCACGAGCTCGCCGAGCAGGTCGGCGGCCACTTCGCCGAGGTTCTCGGGGTCGGGCGACGACTCCTCGGCCTCGGCCGGGGACTCGACCACGACCGCGTGCCTGAGGCCGTAGCGGGCGCGCAGCGCGTCGGAGCGCTCCGCGTCCAGCTCGGCGGGCACCCGGATCTCGATCCGTACGAGATCCCTTTCGAGAGCGGTCTCCAGGACCCGGGCCACCTTGAAGCGGCTGACGCCGAACTCCTCGGCGATCTGGATCTTGGATTTGCCCTCGAGGTAGAAGCGGCGGGCCATGGCCGCCGCCTGCACCAGCTCAGCGGGTCCCATCCGCATGGCTGACCGGCCCGCCGACATACCCGACACGGCGCTCTCCTCACTGCTGTCACACTCTGGATTCGCCGTTCATCCTTGCAGATCCGGCGTACTTGATCAGCCCTGATGGGCCCCGTTCACGTTCCCTTGGTTCAGTGGTCGCACGCCCATGCCGCGTGGGCCGTCGCCGACTGAGCCTGGGTGCGCAATGCACGTACCGCCTGGGCCGGGTCCGATGCCCCGTACACCGCCGAACCGGCGACGAAGACGTCGGCCCCCGCCTCCGCGCACCGCTCGATGGTGGAGGCCGACACGCCGCCGTCGACCTGGAGCCACAATTCGAGGCCGTGCTTGCTGATCAGCTCGCGGGTGCGGCGGATCTTCGGAAGCATGATGTCAAGAAACGCCTGGCCGCCGAAGCCGGGCTCCACCGTCATGATCAGCAGCATGTCGAGCTCGGGGAGCAGATCCTCGTACGGCTCGATGGGGGTCGCGGGCTTGAGCGCCATGGAGGCGCGGGCGCCCTTGGCCCGGATCTCGCGGGCGAGTCGCACCGGCGCGGCCGCCGCCTCGGCATGGAAGGTGACGGAACCGGCACCCGCTTCCACGTACTGGGGCGCCCACCGATCGGGGTCCTCGACCATCAGATGGCAGTCCAGCGGCGTGTCCGTCGCACGGGCGAGGGACTCTACGACCGGCACACCGAGCGTGAGGTTCGGTACGAAATGGTTGTCCATGACGTCGACATGGAGCCAGTCGGCGCCTTCCACCGCCTGTGCCTCCTCGGCAAGGCGGGAGAAGTCGGCGGACAGGATGCTGGGGTTGATCTGCACGGCCATGCCCCAAGCCTGCCATGTCCCGGGCCGGTTGCTCTCCTCGGTCCAGACCTGGGCCGTTCTGCGGATGTTGTCCGACGGTCCGGCATGCCATGCTGGGCGGCCGACCGGCACCAGTGACGGCTACGGGGGTGGCCATGACGGACGGGAAAGAGCGCCCTGTGCGCCGGGGACTCATCGGCGTCGTGTGCGGGCGGCGCGGCAAGTGGCTGATCGTCGGCCTGTGGCTGGTGCTGCTCGTGGTGGCGGCGCCGCTCGCCTCGAAGCTCACCGGCGCCCAGGACAACGACGCGGCCTCCTGGCTGCCGGGCTCCGCCGAGTCCACCCAAGTCCTCGACACCTCCGACAAGTTCCGGCCGGAGCAGATCCCCGCGGTAGTGGTGTACGCCCGCGAGGGCGGGCTGACCGCCCAGGACAAGCGGCGGATCGCCCAGGACGCCCAGCAGATCAAGGGGCTGACGGCACACGGCGTGCGCGGCGCCGAGACACGCGGACCGGTCTACGACAACGCGTCCGCGCCCGAGGCCGCCCAGATCTATGTGCCGATCACGATGGACAAGAAGGGCTGGGAGGAGATCGCGCCCGCCGTCGACTCCCTCCGTGACCAGGTCGGCAGGGGCGGCGACGGGCTGGCCGTGCACATCGCCGGGCCCGGCGGCACCTCTGCCGACTTCTCCAAGGCCTTCGAGGGCATCGACTCGACGCTGCTGTTCTCCGCGATGGGCGTCGTGATCGTGATGCTGCTGCTCACCTACCGCAGCCTGACCCTGATCTTCGTCCCGCTGATCGGTGTGGTCGCCGCGCTGTTCACCGCCCAGGCGCTGATCTACCTCCTCGCGCAACACGCGGGCCTGACCGTCAACGGACAGAGCGCGGGCATCCTCACGGTCCTCGTCTTCGGCGCGGGCACGGACTACGCGCTGCTCCTGGTCGCCCGCTACCGGGAGGAGCTGCGCCGCCACGAGGACCGCCACGAGGCGATGGCCCTCGCCCTCCACCGCGCGGGCCCTGCCGTCCTGGCGTCCGGCGCGACGGTCGTCCTGAGCATGCTGGTACTGCTGGCCGCCGAGATGAACTCGACGCGGGGCCTGGGCCCGGTGGCGGCCATCGGCGTGGCCATCGCCCTCCTGGCCATGCTGACGCTCTTCCCGGCCCTGCTGCTGGTCTTCGGCCGCTGGGTCTTCTGGCCCGCCATTGCGCACTTCGGCTCGTCCGACCCGACCGCGAGCGGCGTCTGGGCCCGCATGGGGCGCCGTATCGCCCGCCGCCCGCGCGTCGTCTGGGCCGCCACCGCCCTCGCCCTGGCGGCTCTCTCCCTCGGCCTGCTGCAACTCCGCGCGAACGGGATCAGCAACGCGGACGCGTTCGCCGACAAGCCGGACTCGATCGTCGGGCAGGAGGTGTCCGCGAAGTACTTCCCGGCGGGCAGCGGTGACCCCCTGGTCATCGTCTCCGGCCAGGCGCAGGGCGACCAGGTCCGCGGCGCGGTGGCCGGTACGAAGGGTGTGGTGCCGAACAGCGTCACCGTGCCCGCGGGCACGAAACCCTCGTACGACGGCAAGGTGCTGTTCGAGGCGACGATGACCGCTCCCGCAGACAGCAAGGCCGCGAAACAGACCGTGGAGCGCGTGCGCGACGCGGTGCACGCCGTGCCCGGCGCCGACGCACGGGTGGGCGGCGGAACGGCAGCCCTACTGGACATGGAAGCGGCGACGACCCACGACAACATCCTGATCATCCCGGCGGTCCTGCTGGTCGTGCTGCTGATCCTCGGCGTGCTCCTGCGCGCCCTGGTGGCGCCGCTGCTCCTGATCGGCACGGTCGTGCTGTCCTTCGCGGCAGCGCTGGGCGCCAGCGCGCTCGCCTTCCGGCACGTCTTCGACTACGCGGGCGAGCAGACGGACTTCCCGCTGTTCGTCTTCGTGTTCCTGGTCGCCCTCGGCATCGACTACAACATCTTCCTGACCACCCGCATCCGCGAGGAGGCGGGCCGCCAGGGCACCCGCGCGGGCGTCGTGACCGGCCTGGCGGCGACGGGCGCGGTCATCACGTCCGCGGGCCTGGTCCTGGCCGGCACCTTCGCCGCCCTCGGCACCCTCCCGATGGTCGCCTTCGCGGAGATCGGCTTCGCGGTGGCGCTGGGCGTGCTCCTCGACACCTTCGTCGTGCGGTCGATCCTGGTGACATCGCTGTTCCTGGACGCCGGGCCGAAGGTGTGGTGGCCGCACCGCCTGGCGCACGAGCACGGCTCGGCGCGGCCCGCGATGACTCCGCGGGAGGTTCCGGAACCGGCGGCGCGGCCCGGAGGGCCCTCGGCGGACCAGCGGTGACGAGGTAGCCCACCCAGGCCGTACGGATCTCCGGTTCAGCCTGCTCTCCTCTTCAGTCAGCTCTCGGTTCAGTCAGCGAATCCCTAAAGGCCAGGTGCATTTGCCTAGAGGTGTTAGGCAAATGCATACTCGGTTATGCCGAATGGGAGGACGGGCATGGTGCGCGCAGGACTGACCACGGAACGCCTGACCCGGGCGGGAGCGGAACTGGCCGACGAGGTCGGCTTCGACCAGGTGACCGTCTCGGCACTCGCCCGGCGGTTCGACGTCAAGGTCGCGAGTCTCTACTCGCACCTGAAGAACTCCCAGGACCTCAAGACCAGGATCGCTCTGCTCGCCCTGGAGGAACTCGCCGACCGGGGCGCCTCCGCCCTGGCCGGGCGGGCCGGCAAGGACGCCCTGACCGCCCTCGCGAACGTCTACCGCGACTACGCCCGGGAGCATCCCGGCCGCTACGCCGCAGCCCAGCTGAGGCTCGACCCGGAGGCGGCGGCCGCCAGTGCCGGCGGCCGGCATGCGCAGATGACGCGGGCGATCCTGCGCGGCTACGACCTGACGGAGCCGGACCAGACCCACGCGGTCCGGATGCTGGGCAGCGTCTTCCACGGCTACATCAGCCTGGAGATGGGCGGAGGCTTCAGCCACAGCGCCCCCGACACGCAGGAAACCTGGTCACGGATGCTGGACGCCCTCGACGCCCTGCTGCGGAACTGGCCCGCACCGTGACCAGGGCCCCGCATCGGCCGGAGGGCTGTCGGCCGCAGGGCACAGGGACGGCGCGGAACCGCATCGGCACAGGACCGCAGAGCCGCAAGGCCGCATCGGCACAGGACCGCATCCGAACAATCCAACCACTTGATCAACAGGCTGGGACCATGCACACCGACCACCACTGGATCACCACGCCCGTCACCGCGGACATCCTGCGCGGCGCCCTCGACCTGGAACGCACCGCTCATGGTGTGCTGCCGCACCGGCTGCCCGCGTGGGCCCGCGCCCAGTGCGCCGACGGACAGCTGGCCATGGCGGAGGCCCAGCCTTCCGGCGTACGGCTGGTCTTCCGTACCCGGGCCACCGCCGTCGAACTGGACACGCTGCCCACCAAGCGGGTCTACGTGGGCGCCCCGCCCCGCCCGGACGGCATGTACGACCTGCTCGTCGACGGCCGCCTGGCCGGCCAGGCCGGCGTGACCGGCGGCAACACCCTGACCATCGACATGACCACCGGATCCGCCACGACCCGGCCCGGTCCGGTCGGCACCCTCCGCTTCACGGATCTGCCCGACGGTGCAAAGGACGTCGAGATCTGGCTGCCGCACAACGAGACCACCGAACTCGTCGCCCTGCGCACCGACGCCCCCATCGAGCCCGCACGGGACCTGGGCCGCAAGGTGTGGCTGCACCATGGCAGTTCGATCAGCCACGGCTCCGACGCCGCCGGCCCCACCACCACCTGGCCCGCACTCGCCGCCTCCCTCGGCGGCGTGGAGCTGATCAACCTGGGCCTGGGCGGCAGCGCCCTGCTCGACCCGTTCACCGCCCGCACCCTGCGGGACACCCCCGCCGACCTGATCAGCATCAAGATCGGCATCAACCTGGTCAACACCGACCTGATGCGCCTGCGCGCCTTCACCCCCGCCGTCCATGGCTTCCTCGACACCATCCGCGAAGGGCACCCCACCACACCGCTGCTGGTCGTCTCGCCCATCCTGTGCCCCATCCACGAAGACACGCCCGGCCCCAGCGTCCCGGACTTCGAGGCCCTCAGCACCGGGCAACTGCGGTTCCGGGCCGCCGGCGATCCGGCGGAGCGCGCGAGCGGGAAACTGACCCTGGGCGTCATCCGCGACGAGCTGGCGCGGATCGTGGCCCAGCGGGCGGCCGACGACCCGAACCTGCACTACCTCGACGGCCGCGCCCTCTACGGTGAGGCCGACTCCGCAGAGCTGCCGCTGCCCGACCAGCTCCACCCGGACGCCGCCACCCACCGCCGCATCGGCGAACGCTTCGCCAAGCTGGCCTTCACCGCCAACGGCGTCTTCACCGACCGCAGCTGAGCCAGTCCAGCGGATCAGAGCCGTCGTCGGCTCACGCCGTCCGGCGGATCAGAGCCAGGTACATCGCGTCCGTGCCGTGCAGATGCGGCCACAGCTGTACGTCGGGCCCGTCGCCCAGAGCCGGTACGCCCGGCAGGAGCGGGCGGGCGTCGAGCAGCTCGGCGGAACCGCCGTCGTAGTGCTTGAGCACGTCGTCGACGACCGCGCGGGTCTCGGCGAGGTGCGGAGAGCAGGTCGCGTACCCGACGACGCCGCCGATCCGTACGGAGTCGAGCGCCGTGCGCAGCAGCCCGCGCTGGAGCGGCGCGAAGCCGTCCAGGTCCTCGGGGCGGCGCCGCCAGCGGGCCTCTGGACGGCGGCGCAGGGCGCCCAGGCCCGTACAGGGCACGTCCATGAGCACGCGGTCGAAGGTGCCGGGCCGCCACGGCGGACGGGTGCCGTCGGCGGCGATGACCTGGTAGGGGCCGGGATTCCCGGCGAGCGCCTTCGCCACGAGGCCGGCCCGGTGCGGCTGCTTCTCGGAGGCGAGCAGCACGGCGCCGCGTTCGGCGGCGAGACCGGCCAGCATGGCGGCCTTGCCGCCGGGGCCGGCGCAGCCGTCCAGCCATGCCTTGTCGGGCCCGTCGAGCGGCGCGTTCGCGAGGGCGAGCGCCACCAGCTGGCTGCCCTCGTCCTGGACGCCCGCACGGCCCTCCCGTACGGCGTCGATGGCGCCCGGCTCGCCGCCCTCGATGAGCCGCACGGCGTACGGCGACCAGCGTCCCGGGAGCGCGGACTCCTCGCCGAGCGCGTCGAGGAGTTCCTCGGCGCTGGAGCGACCGGGCCGGGCGACGAGGGTCACCTCGGGCCGCTCGTTGTCGGCCTCGAGCAGATCCTCGATGCCCGCACGCCCGCCCCCGAGCGAGTCCCACAGCGCGGAGACGACCCAGCGCGGGTGCGAGTGCACGACCGCGAGATGGTCCTCGGGGTCGTCGTCGTAGGGCGGCGCGACCTGCTCCAGCCAACCGTCGAGATCGTGCCGCGAGACCTTCCGCAGCACGGCGTTGACGAACTTGGCCCGCCCGTCGCCGAGCACGACCCGGGCGAGTTCGACGGAGGCGGAGACGGCGGCGTGCGTCGGAATCCGCGTACCGAGCAGCTGATGAGCCCCCAGGCTCAACACGTCGAGCACCGGCGGATCGACCTCGCGCAGCGGACGGTCGACACACGCCGCGATGACGGCGTCGTAGGTGCCCTGCCGACGCAGCGTCCCGTACACCAGCTCCGTCGCCAGCGCCGCGTCCCGCCCGTCGAAGTCGCCCTTCTCGCGCGCCTTCCGCAGCAGCGGCGGCAGGACGAGGTTCGCGTACGCGTCCCGCTCGTCCACGGCCCGCAGCGCCTCGAAGGCAAGCATGCGGACCGGGTCCTTCTGGGGGCGGCGGTAGGGCTTGCCGGGCTTGCTCGGCCGACGGGACTGCTCACTCACGAAAAAGGTGCTCCGGATCCTGGATGGTTCGACCCGTCCAGCCTACGTCCGCTCACGCGCCGACGGTCTCGCCCGAAGCGATCCGAACTCCCCGCGCCCAGTCGGCCGCACGCATCGGCTTCTTGCCCTGGGCCTGCACCCACAGCAGCTCGACGGCGTACGAACCGGTCCCGACGTACACGTTGTTCTTGCCGACGGCCAGCTCACCCGGGGCGAGGTCGGTGCGCTCGGGCACGGTGGCCACCTGGATGAGCTTGAGCCGCTCGCCGCGGAAGACGGTCCACGCGCCGGGGGCGGGCGTGCAGCCTCGTACGACCCGGTCGACGCGGAGCGCCGGGGCGGCCCAGTCGATGTGGGCGTTCTCGACGGCGATCTTCGGCGCCATGGTGATGCCGTCGGCGGGCTGCGGCACGGCCTTGAGGGTGCCGTCCTCGATCCCGTCCATGGTCGCGGCGAGCAGCCCGGCCCCGGCGAAGGCGAGTCGCGTGAGCAGGTCCCCGCTGGTGTCGGTGTGCCGGATCTCCTCGGTGACGGTCCCGTACACGGGCCCCGAGTCGAGCCCTTCCTCGATGAGGAAGGTGGAGGCACCGGTGATCTCGTCGCCGGCCATGACCGCGTGCTGCACGGGGGCGGCGCCGCGCCAGGCGGGCAGCAGCGAGAAGTGCAGGTTGACCCAGCCGTGGGCGGGGATGTCGAGGGCGACCCGGGGCAGCAGCGCCCCGTACGCGACCACAGGACAGCAGTCCGGCGCGATCTCCCGCAGCCGCGCCAGGAACTCCTCGTCCCGCGGCTTCGCCGGCTTCAGCACCTCGATCCCGGCCTCCTCCGCCCGCTGGGCGACCGGACTCGCGACTAGCCTGCGCCCCCGCCCGGCCGGCGCATCGGGCCGGGTGACAACGGCGGCCACCTCGTGCCGCCCGGAGGCGATCAGGGCGTCCAGAGCGGGAACGGCGACCTCGGGGGTACCTGCGAAGACGAGCTTCATGGGTGGCGGTTGGCCTCTCGGGCGGGAGTTCTTTACCCCCCGCACGCATGCCGGTTGGAGCGGAGTGCGGGGCAGCGCACCAGTCTAAGCGGCACGCGGCCTCGGGGGCTCGGGTGTTCTGCCGGCGCCACGCCCGGACGGGGCTCACGCCGCCGCGGTCCGCGCTCTTCCGGACGGTGCGAGTGGGAGAACAAATGAGCCAAGGCCGGAGGGTGAGGCGAGTCAACCCCTCAGCGGGGGCGTACGCCCCAGAATGCGCCCCGTGCATATGCCCTTACGCCCCCGCAGCGTGACCACTCACCCCGAGACGCGTTGGTCAAGAAAGAGTTGACCACATCGGGCCGCAATCGCGGCCCGATCCTTTTCAACGCCGGTTCGAGAGGCTTGTTCATGGCCGACCACGCAACCCACGACGCCCAGGCTCGGGCAAGCCTGCACTTGCTGGTGCGGGACATCGAGCGGGTCCGCCGGCAGGTGGACGCACTGCGCACGCTCACCGCCCAACTGGGCAACGTCTACCGCCCGCGCCGCTCCGGCCCCTCCACGGGCTTCGTCGTCTACGGACGCGCCCCCGCCCCGACCGTCCGCCTCGCCCAGGAGCTGCGGGACAGCGTCGAGACCCTGGTCACGGCCGCCGTGGACTTCGACCGCTCACTGGGCTTCTCGTGGGACGCGGTGGGCTCGGCCCTCGGGGTCACCAAGCAGGCGGTGCACCGCCGTTACGGCGCCCGTCGCGCCGCGGCCCAGGCCGCCGCCGAGGCGGAGCGGGCCACGGAGCCGTCGGGCAGCCGCGCGGTCGCCGTCAACACCGGTATGCCCACGGTGCCGACGGTCCCCGCGGCCCGCTCCATGCCGACCCAGCCGACGGCGGGCAGCCCCACGCTCCGCGAAGAGGTGAGGCCCACGGCGTTCCCGGGCCCGCGCAACGGCTGATCGCAACAGCTGATCCGCATCTGCCTCCCGGCGCCGCAAAGCCCGGGAGGCAGCCCCACGCTCACGACCCCAAACCCACGCCCCCACCACAGTTGACTCACCCGATGTCCGGCGGATCAATCCGAATCCGTACGGGCTCACTCCCCCCGCGCGCCATCCGCGCCGCCTGCGCGGTCTTCAGCGCGGCCGCCAACGCGGCGCCACTCCCCGGCCGTACGCGGATGAGAGCCCGCTCCCACAGCTCCCCCGGAGGAGGCGCCCCCGGCCGACGCGGCCGCCCGGCGTCCGTGACGGGCAGTGGTACGGGCCCCAACACCTCGGCATCATCAGGAAGTTCGGCCGCCGCGAGAAATCCGGCGAGAGCCTCCGGTGTCCCGGACACGGCCGCCATCCGGGACACTGGCGGAAACCCCAGCTCGGCGCGCTCGGCGAGCTCACGCACCGCGTGGCCCACGGGATCCCACCGTACGAGCGCCTGCACGGGCCGCAAGGTCGGCTCCGCCACGACCACCACAGTGCCCCCGGCCCCCTGCGCCCGCACGAGCGCCGCTGCCCCGATCCACCGCCGCAACGCGTCCTCACCGGCCCGCAGATCGGGCCGCCCGAGCATCGCCCAGCCATCGAGCAGCAACGCGGCCGCGTACCCGCCCTCGGCCACGGGCTCGGCCCCCGGCGTGCTCACGACGAGCGCGGGCGCACCCGGCACCGTGTCCAGCACCTGCTCCCGGCCCGACGTCCGCACGGGCACGGCCGGAAACGCCCGCCCCAGCTCCTCGGCGGTCCGCCGCGCCCCCACGACCTGGGCCCGCAGCCGGAAGCCACCGCACTCGGGACAGTGCCAGGCAGCCTCGTCCCGCCCGCACCACGCACACCGCAACGCCCCGGCGTCGTGCGCCTCCAGCGGCCCGGCGCAGTGCCGGCACCGCGCGGGCGCCCGGCACTGCGCACAGGCCATCCGCGGTACGTACCCCCGCCGAGGCACCTGTACGAGCACGGGCCCGTGCTTCAACCCCTCCTTGACAACCTGCCAGGCGAGCGTCGGCAGCCGCGCGGCCCGAGCGGCCTCGTCCCGCGCGAGATCCCCGTCCCCCACGGTCCGCACGAGTGGCGCGGCCCCCCGCACCTGCTCCCGCTCCGCGACCAGCGGCAGCGCCCACCCGCTCTCGACGAGTTGCGCGGCCTCGACGGTGCAGCCCCAACTCCCCAGCAGAAAGGCGCACTTGTCATGGGCCGCCCGCAGCAGCAGCACCTCCCGCGCATGCGGCTGCGGCGCGTGCGGCTCGCTGTGGCTGCCGTCCCCGTCGTCCCAGATGGCGACGAGCCCCAGATCCCGTACGGGTGCGAACATGGCGGCCCGGGTCCCGACAACAGCCCGTACGGACCCCCGACGCACCGCGAGCCACTCCCGATAGCGCTTCTCCGGCCCGGCCTCGGCGGTGAGCACCGCGTGCCGCCCCTCCCCCAGCAACGAGGAAAGCGCGGCATCAACACGAGCGACAGCCCGCCCATCGGGTACGACAACGAGCGCGCCCCGCCCCGAGGCGAGCGTGGCACCCACAGCTCGGGCGATCTCCTCGGCCCAGCCGGGCCCCGGCAGCGCGTTCCACACGGCTCGTGGCGCCCCGCCCGCCGCGAGCGACTCCAGAAAGGCCGCTCCCCGTCCGTACCTCGCCCAGGACCCGGCCGCGGGCACGCTGGGAACGGGAAGCGGCGCGGGCGAGGGCTTCCCCTCGGCCCGCGCGTTCCGCGGCGGCACGGCGAGCTGCAGCACATCGGCGAGACTGCCCGCGTACCGATCGGCGACGGCCCGCGCGAGCCCCAGCAGCTCGGGCCCGAGCACGGGCTCGGGAGACACCACCTGGGCCAGCGCGGCGAGCGGCCCGGCGTAGTCGGACTCGGCGAGCCGCTCGACGAGAAACCCGTCGATCAGCCCCCCGCCCTCGCGCCGTCCCTCCCGCACCCGATGCCGTCCGGCCCCGAACCGCACCCGAACCCGCACGCCCGGCTGCGCCTCGTCATCAAGCTCCTCGG
Organism: Streptomyces sp. NPDC029292; assembly: GCF_055569295.1. Lineage (NCBI taxonomy): Bacteria > Bacillati > Actinomycetota > Actinomycetes > Kitasatosporales > Streptomycetaceae > Streptomyces > Streptomyces sp. NPDC029292. The sequence continues at coordinate 503,417 of NZ_JBVHXR010000003.1, read as the reverse complement.
GCACGGCGTAGTCGAAGTAACGATCAAGATGCAGCACGCCCTTGTCGACCAGCACGCGCGCGACGGGCAACTCCTTGGCGAGAGCGGCCCCCCGCCAGGTCCGCGGCTTCGCCTTGGGTGCCTTGGCCCCCCGTATCCCCTCCCGAATCAACGCAAGCTGCTCGGGCGGCGCACCCTCCGCACCACCCTCACCCCGCCCATTCGCGCTGCTCACAGCAACATTCCTACCAGACCCCACTGACACCGCCGCGCGCCCGAGATCAAGTCGGCCGCGGATCGCGAACGCCCTGAGGGGGCTTCTGCCATGGGCCACTCGGCCATACCTGTCCAGGACCGGATCCCGGACCGGCGGCAGGATTCGAACCTGCCAGGGGACATCACCCGGAAGTACCCGCAACCATCACACCGGGAGCCATGACGTCAGCTCCGGCCTTCGAGCATCTGGTGCCCCCGCCGACGGCGCCGTACGCGGACGATCACGTCGCTCATCGATCTGGCCCGAGCTCATGACAAGTCGGAGGTCGTCGACCAGCTCAGGCAGCGCTTCGGTCGGGCGCGAGCGGGCACGGTCGACGTCGGAGAAACCTCCCCGGAGCCCGAGGAGTGACGCGGTGAGGCCCGGTACCCCCCAAGGGACACCGGGCCTCACCGACACACAAGCGGTCCTACAGGCCGACAGCCTTGCGCAGCGCGTCCACGCGGTCCGTGCGCTCCCACGTGAAGTCGGGCAGCTCGCGGCCGAAGTGGCCGTACGCGGCGGTCTGGGAGTAGATCGGGCGCAGCAGGTCGAGATCGCGGATGATGGCCGCCGGGCGGAGGTCGAAGACCTCGGTGATGGCGGTCTCGATCTTCTCGGCGTCGACCTTGGCGGTACCGAAGGTCTCGACGAAGAGGCCGACGGGCTCGGCCTTGCCGATGGCGTAGGCGACCTGGACCTCGCAGCGGGAGGCGAGGCCCGCGGCGACGACGTTCTTGGCGACCCAGCGCATGGCGTAGGCGGCGGAGCGGTCGACCTTGGACGGGTCCTTGCCGGAGAAGGCGCCGCCGCCGTGGCGGGCCATGCCGCCGTACGTGTCGATGATGATCTTGCGGCCGGTCAGGCCGGCGTCGCCCATCGGGCCGCCGATCTCGAAGCGGCCGGTCGGGTTGACCAGGAGGCGGTAGCCCTCGGTGTCCAGCTTGATGCCGTCGTCGAGGAGGGCCTTGAGCTCCGGCTCGACCACGAACTCGCGGATGTCGGGCGCGAGGAGGGAGTCCAGGTCGATGTCGCTCGCGTGCTGCGAGGAGACGACGACCGTGTCCAGGCGGACCGCCTTGTCGCCGTCGTACTCGATGGTGACCTGGGTCTTGCCGTCGGGGCGCAGGTACGGGATGGTCCCGTTCTTGCGGACCTCCGAGAGGCGGCGCGACAGGCGGTGCGCCAGGTGGATGGGGAGCGGCATCAGGTTCGGGGTCTCGTCGGTCGCGTACCCGAACATCAGGCCCTGGTCGCCCGCACCCTGCCGGTCGAGCTCGTCGTCGTCGCCCTCGACCCGGTTCTCGTACGCCGTGTCGACGCCCTGCGCGATGTCCGGCGACTGCGAGCCGATCGACACCGAGACGCCACAGGAGGCTCCGTCGAAGCCCTTCTTCGACGAGTCGTAGCCGATCTCCAGGATCTTGTCGCGGACCAGCTGGGCGATCGGCGCGTACGCCTTGGTCGTGACCTCGCCGGCCACGTGCACCAGGCCGGTTGTGATGAGCGTCTCCACGGCGACCCGGGACGTCGGGTCCTCCCGCAGAAGCGCGTCGAGAATGGTGTCGCTGATCTGGTCAGCGATCTTGTCGGGGTGACCCTCGGTCACAGACTCCGAGGTGAACAGGCGACGGGACACAACGCTCCCTGTGGTTGCAGCGGCTGCTGGCTGATCATTGGCGGACGGGACGAGAGCTGCGCTCGGCGTCGTCCGAGAACAGTTTATCGGTCGCGCTCGCCCACAGGTCCCCCTGTCTCGCTTCTCGGAAGCGCTGTGACCTGCGGCACGGGCATTCTGCGCCATCACGAACGACCTCCGCCAGGGGCGCCGCACCCGTTTTCACGCGCTTTGGTGCGTCCGTTGAGGCGAATGAGACATTCACCCCAGTCGGCGCGTCACGAGGTCCCACACGGTATCGGCCAGGGCTTCCTTGGGTCCGTACGGCACCGGGGTCTCGCTCCCGTCGGCTCCGAGCACCACGGCCTCGTTCTCCTCGGAACCGAAGGTCTTGCGCTCCCCCACCTCGTTCACGACGAGGAGATCACAGCCCTTGCGTTCGAGTTTCATACGACCGTTGGCCAGGACGTCGTCCGTCTCGGCGGCGAAGCCGACGACCACCTGGCCGGGACGGGCGCGGTCCTTCGAGATCTCCGCGAGGACGTCCGGATTGCGGACCAGCACGATCGGCTCCGGTTCCTGACCGTCCTTCTTCTTGATTTTTCCGGCCGCGTACGCGGCCGGGCGGAAGTCCGCCACCGCCGCCGCCATCACCACGGCGTCGGCGTCCGAGGCGGCCTTCAGCACGGCCTCGCGCAGCTGCACCGCGGTCCCGACCGCTACGACGTCCACACCGGCCGGGTCCGGCAGCCCGGTGTTCGCGGCGATCAGGGTGACCCGGGCGCCCCGCACGGCGGCGGTGCGGGCGAGCGCGTATCCCTGCTTGCCGGAGGAGCGGTTGCCGAGGAAGCGGACGGGGTCGAGGGGCTCGCGGGTGCCGCCCGCGCTGACGACGACATGACGCCCGGCGAGATCCGGCTCGGTCACCCCCCGGGCCAGGACGCGGCGGCAGACCTCGAAGATCTCCGAAGGCTCGGGCAGCCGCCCCTTGCCGGTGTCCACACCGGTCAGGCGCCCCACCGCGGGGTCGATGACAACGGCGCCGCGGCGGCGCAGCGTCGCCACGTTCTCCTGGGTGGCCGGGTGCTCCCACATCTCGGTGTGCATGGCGGGCGCGAAGACCACCGGACAGCGGGCGGTGAGCAGGGTGTTCGTGAGGAGGTCGTCGGCCAGGCCGTGGGCCGCCTTCGCGAGCATGTCGGCGGTCGCGGGGGCCACGACCACCAGGTCCGCGTTCTGCCCGATGCGGACGTGCGGGACCTCGTGGACGTCCGACCAGACCTCGGTGGAGACGGGGTGGCCGGAGAGCGCGGACCAGGTGGCGGCGCCGACGAAGTGCAGCGCGGACCCGGTGGGTACGACGCGCACGTCATGGCCCGACTCCGTCAGCCTTCGCAGCAGCTCACAGGCTTTGTACGCGGCGATGCCACCGCTGACCCCCAGAACGACCTTCGGCTTGCCCACCAGGGCCTCCCCGCACTCGAGACACGCACGCCCCGGCTCGAAGACGTACGACTCCATGACACACCACAGGCCCGACAGTCGCGCCGCCGGGCCTGGGATGAGGAAACAAACAGTGACTACTGCGCGGGGCCCTCAACGGCCTCGGACGTCAGCAGGCCCGCGTTGATCTCGCGCAGGGCGATCGAGAGCGGCTTCTCGTGGACGTGGGTGTCGACGAGCGGACCGACGTACTCGAGGAGGCCCTCGCCGAGCTGCGAGTAGTACGCGTTGATCTGACGGGCACGCTTGGCCGCGTAGATCACGAGGCTGTACTTCGAGTCGGTGGCCTCGAGGAGCTCGTCGATCGGAGGGTTGATGATGCCCTCGGGCGCGGTGATGGAAGAGGACACGCTCTGCCTTCCGAAAGGTGGAAAAAGACCTGAAAGATCAAACAACTTCCATCAAGGCTAGCAGCTCACGCGCCACGTCCTCGACAGAGGTGTTGACCAGGGTGACATCGAACTCCGGCTCGGCCGCCAGTTCGATCTTGGCCGCCTCCAGGCGGCGCTCGATCACCTCGGGCGGTTCGGTGCCCCGGCCGGTGAGCCTGCGCACCAGCTCCTCCCAGGAGGGCGGAGCCAGGAACACGAGCAGGGCCTCCGGCATGGACTCCCGGACCTGCCGGGCGCCCTGGAGGTCGATCTCCAGGAGGACGGGCACGCCCGCCTCCAGGTGTTCGAGGACGGCCGCGCGGGGCGTCCCGTAGCGGTTGCCGGCGAATTCGGCCCACTCCAGGAGCTCGCCGTTGGCGATCAGCTTGTCCATCTCCTCGTCGGAGACGAAGAAGTAGTGGACTCCGTGCTTCTCACCGGGGCGCGGCTTGCGGGTCGTCGCCGACACCGAGAGCCAGACCTCGGGGTGTTCCTTGCGCATATGAGCGACGACCGTGCTCTTGCCGACCCCTGAGGGGCCGGAGAGCACGGTCAGCCGCGGACGTTCACTCATGCAGCGATTATTCCAGCAATCCCGGTATGCCCAGGACTCAGGCGCCGGAGCCGCCGAACTCTCGCTCCAAGGAAGCGATCTGGTTCGAACCGAGGCCGCGTACGCGGCGGCTCTCGGAGATCCCGAGTCGCTCCATGATCTGCTTGGCGCGGACCTTGCCCACGCCCGGCAGGGACTCGAGGAGAGCGGAGACCTTCATCTTGCCGATGACGTCGTTCTCCTGGCCCTGCTTGATGACCTCGTGAAGGGAGGCGCCGGAGTGCTTGAGTCGATTCTTGACCTCGGCCCGCTCCCGGCGAGCCGCGGCGGCCTTTTCGAGCGCGGCTGCGCGCTGTTCAGGGGTAAGGGGCGGAAGAGCCACGCCTACGTCACCTCGGATGTCGATCTGTCGGATACGGACCGGTGAGGAACCTAGTCGCCCCACACCTGGGGAGCTACGAGCAACACGCTTGCCCGTTCTCCCCCACTGCCTTAAAAGCGTGGGAGGTGCCCCCACTCGACGGAGACTAGCGGGCAAGTCCGCCAGAGTCAGCGAGAACAGCGGAAAAGTCCTGGTCAGCCTCCCTGGAGCCGGACATTTCCGACATACCGCCCCGGATTTGAGGATGTATTCGGACTCGAGGCGCTCCGAAGACACTCATCGGAGGACTGTCCCGCGGCTCTCGGAGCACTCAGGCAGCCGCCACAGCTGCCCTGATCTCCTCCGCGAAGCCCGCCGCGGACTCGCGCAGCGCGACCACGTCGGGACCGTGACGCAGAACACCCCGGCTCACGTTCGGGACGACATTGCGCACCGCCGCTCCGAAGACGCCCGCCAGATCGGCCGCGGTGGCCCCCTGGGCGCCGATTCCGGGCGCGAGGAGCGGTCCGTTGATGTCCAGGTCGTACGAGGAGAGATCGCCCAGCGTGGCCCCGACGACCGCGCCGAAGGAGCCCATGGGCGTCTCCCCGGCGTTCTCGTCGGCCAGGTGCCCGAGCATCGTCGCTCCGACGTTCCGGCCGTCCGCACGGACGGCGTGCTGCACCTCGCCGCCCTCCGGGTTGGAGGTGAGCGCGAGGACGAAGAGGCCGGCACCGCTCTCGCGCGCCAGCTCCACCGCGGGCTTCAGCGAGCCGTAGCCCAGATACGGCGACACCGTCAGGGCGTCCGAGAAGAGCGGCGCGTCCTTGCGCAGGAAGGTCTCCGCGTACGCGGCCATGGTCGAGCCGATGTCGCCGCGCTTGGCGTCCATGACGACCAGGGCCCCGGCGGCCCGCGCCTCCGCGACCGACTTCTCCAGCACGGCGATGCCACGCGACCCGAACCGCTCGAAGAACGCGCTCTGCGGCTTGAGGACGGCGACCCGCTCGGCCAGCGCCTCGACGACGGTGCGGCTGAAGCGCTCCAGGCCCGCGATGTCGTCGCCTAGGCCCCAGTCGGCGAGCAGGGAGGCGTGCGGGTCGATGCCGACGCACAGCGGGCCGCGCTCGTCCATGGCGCGGCGAAGACGTGCGCCGAAGGGTTCCAGGCTCATGCGGACTTCCTCACGTCGGCGCCGACCGCGTCGGCGAGGGTGGCGTACGGGCTCGTACGGAGGCGGGCGGCGAGCCCCTTGTGGATGGCGCGGCCCCAGAAGGGGCCCTCGTAGATGAAGGCGCTGTAGCCCTGCACCAGCGTGGCGCCGGCCAGGATGCGCTGCCAGGCGTCCTCGGCGTTCTCGATGCCACCGACGCCCACCAGGGTGATCCGGTCGCCCACGCGCGCGTAGAGGCGGCGCAGCACCTCCAGGGAGCGCGATTTCAGCGGCGCACCGGAGAGTCCGCCGGTCTCTTTGACGAGAGAGGGTTCGGACTTCAAACCGAGTCCCTCGCGCGCGATGGTGGTGTTCGTGGCGATGATCCCGTCCAGGCCGAGCTCCACGGCGAGGTCGGCGACCGCGTCGATGTCCTCGTCGGCGAGGTCGGGAGCGATCTTGACGAGGAGCGGCACGCGGCGGTCGGTCACGGCACGGTCGGCGGCCTCACGGACGGCGCTCAGCAGCGGGCGCAGCGCCTCCGTGGCCTGAAGATTGCGCAGGCCCGGGGTGTTCGGCGAGCTCACATTGACCACGAGGTAGTCGGCGTGCCGGGCGAGCCGCTCGGTCGACTTCACGTAGTCGCCGGTGGCCTCCTCCTCGGGGACGACCTTGGTCTTGCCGATGTTGACGCCGACGACGGTCTTGAAGACGGGCGTACGGGCCCCCAGGCGCTCGCTGACGGCCTCGGAGCCCTCGTTGTTGAACCCCATGCGGTTGATCAGCGCCCGGTCCGGCACAAGGCGGAACAGCCGCTTCTTGGGATTGCCCGGCTGCGGCTCCCCCGTGACCGTGCCGATCTCGATGTGGTCGAAGCCGAGCATCGACATGCCGTCGATGGCGACGGCGTTCTTGTCGAAGCCGGCCGCGAGCCCGAACGGACCGTGCATCCGCAGCCCGAACGCCTCGGTGCGCAGCTCCTTGTAGCGGGGCGCGAGCGCGGCGGCGATGAAGGTGCGCAGGACGGGGACGCGGACGGCGAGGCGGATCCACCGGAAGGCCAGGTAGTGGGCCTGCTCCGGGTCCATGCGCTTGAAGACGAGGTTGAAGAAGAGCTTGTACATGATCATGTCCTCGAAAGAGCCCGACGAAGGGGTCGTACGACCCCTTGAAGGGGCCTCATGAAGAGGGGGACACCGTTTCCGATGTCCCCCTCAGGGCTGCTAGTCGCGGGCCGCGGTCAGATGCTCGGCGTGTTCCTGGAGTGAACGCACGCCCACGTCACCGTGGTTGAGCGCGTCGATGCCCTGGACGGCGGCGGCGAGCGCCTGGACCGTCGTCAGGCACGGCACGGACCGCGCCACGGCGGCCGTACGGATCTCGTAGCCGTCGAGGCGGCCACCGGTGCCGTACGGCGTGTTGACGATGAGGTCGACCTGGCCGTCGTGGATGAGCTGGACGATGGTCTTCTCGCCGTTCGGGCCCTCGCCCTCGCTCTGCTTGCGCACGACGGTGGCGTTGATGCCGTTGCGCTTGAGCACCTCGGCCGTGCCGGACGTGGCGAGCAACTCGAAGCCGTGGGCGACCAGTTCACGCGCCGGGAAGATCATCGAACGCTTGTCGCGGTTGGCGACGGAGATGAAGGCGCGGCCCTTGGTCGGCAGCGGACCGTACGCGCCCGCCTGCGACTTGGCGTACGCCGTGCCGAACACCGAGTCGATGCCCATGACTTCACCGGTGGAGCGCATCTCCGGGCCGAGCACCGTGTCGACGCCGCGCCCGTGGATGTCGCGGAACCGCGACCACGGCATGACGGCCTCCTTGACGGAGATCGGCGCGTCGAGCGGCAGCTCTCCGCCGTCGCCCACCGCGGGCAGCAGCCCCTCGGCGCGCAGCTCGGCGACGGTGGCGCCGAGCGAGATCCGGGCGGCGGCCTTCGCCAGCGGCACCGCGGTCGCCTTCGAGGTGAAGGGCACGGTGCGCGAGGCGCGCGGGTTGGCTTCGAGGACGTACAGGATGTCGCCCGCCATCGCGAACTGGATGTTGATCAGGCCACGGACCCCGACACCCTTCGCGATGGCCTCCGTGGAGGCCCGCAGGCGCTTGATGTCGAACCCGCCGAGCGTGATCGGCGGCAGCGCGCACGCCGAGTCGCCGGAGTGGATACCGGCCTCCTCGATGTGCTCCATGACGCCGCCGAGGTACAGCTCCTCGCCGTCGTACAGGGCGTCGACGTCGATCTCGATCGCGTCGTCGAGGAAGCGGTCGACCAGGACGGGCCGGGAGGGGCTGATCTCGGTCGACTCGGCGATGTACGAGGACAGCCGCGTCTCGTCGTACACGATCTCCATACCGCGCCCGCCGAGGACGTACGAAGGCCGTACGAGGACCGGGTAGCCGATCTCGTCCGCGATGGCCTTGGCCTCGGCGAAGGTGGTGGCCGTGCCGTGCTTGGGGGCCGGGAGACCCGCCTCCGCGAGAACCCGCCCGAAGGCACCGCGGTCCTCGGCGGCGTGGATCGCCTCGGGGGACGTACCCACGACCGGCACGCCGTTGTCCTTGAGCGCCTGCGACAGACCCAGCGGGGTCTGGCCGCCGAGCTGCACGATCACACCCGCGACCGGACCGGCCAGCGTCTCCGCGTGGACGATCTCCAGCACGTCTTCGAGCGTCAGCGGCTCGAAGTACAGGCGGTCGGAGGTGTCGTAGTCCGTGGAGACGGTCTCGGGGTTGCAGTTGACCATCACGGTCTCGTAGCCCGCGTCGCTCAGCGCGAAGGAGGCGTGGACGCAGGAGTAGTCGAACTCGATGCCCTGGCCGATGCGGTTCGGGCCGGAACCCAGGATGATGACCGCGGGCTTCTCACGACTCGCCACCTCCGTCTCCTCGTCGTACGAGGAGTAGAAGTACGGCGTCTTGGCCGCGAACTCGGCGGCGCAGGTGTCGACCGTCTTGTAGACCGGGCGGACACCGAGCGCGTGCCGCACCTCGCGCACGACGTCCTCGCGCAGCCCGCGGATCTCGGCGATCTGCGCGTCGGAGAAGCCGTGCCGCTTGGCCTCCGCCAGCAGCTCGGGGTCCAGCTTGTCGGCGGCGGCCAGTTCGTCCGCGATCTCCTTGATCAGGAACAGCTGGTCGACGAACCACGGGTCGATCTTCGTCGCCTCGAAGACCTCCTCGGGCGTGGCGCCCGCGCGGATGGCCTGCATGACGGAGTTGATCCGGCCGTCGGTGGGGCGCACGGCCTCTTCCAAAAGAAGAGCCTTGTCGCCGGGGTCGCCCACGAACGTGAACTGGCTGCCCTTCTTCTCCAGCGAGCGCAGCGCCTTCTGCAGCGCCTCGGTGAAGTTGCGGCCGATCGCCATGGCCTCGCCGACCGACTTCATGGTCGTGGTGAGGGTGGAGTCGGCGCTTGGGAACTTCTCGAAGGCGAACCGCGGGGCCTTGACGACCACGTAGTCGAGCGTCGGCTCGAAGGACGCCGGCGTCTTCTCGGTGATGTCGTTCGGGATCTCGTCGAGCGTGTAGCCGACGGCGAGCTTCGCGGCGATCTTGGCGATCGGGAAGCCGGTCGCCTTGGAGGCGAGAGCCGACGAACGCGACACACGCGGGTTCATCTCGATGACGATGATCCGGCCGTCGTCCGGGTTGACCGCGAACTGGATGTTGCAGCCGCCGGTGTCGACGCCGACCTCACGGATGATCGCGATACCGATGTCGCGCAGGCGCTGGTACTCGCGGTCGGTCAGCGTCATCGAGGGCGCGACGGTGATCGAGTCGCCGGTGTGCACACCCATGGGGTCGAAGTTCTCGATGGAGCAGACGACCACGACGTTGTCGTTCTTGTCGCGCATCAGCTCAAGCTCGTACTCCTTCCAGCCAAGGATGGACTCCTCCAGGAGCACCTCGGTGGTCGGGGAGAGCGTGAGGCCCTGCCCCGCGATGCGGCGCAGCTCCTCCTCGTCGTGCGCGAAGCCGGAGCCGGCGCCGCCCATGGTGAAGGAGGGCCGGACGACGACGGGATAACCGCCCAGCGTCTCAACGCCCTTGAGGACATCGTCCATGGAGTGGCAGATCACGGACCGGGCGGATTCGCCGTGCCCGATCTTCGCGCGGACGGCCTCGACCACGCCCTTGAAGAGGTCGCGGTCCTCGCCCTTGTTGATCGCCTCGACGTTGGCGCCGATCAGCTCGACACCGTACTTCTCCAGGACACCCTGCTCGTGCATGGAGATCGCGGTGTTCAGTGCCGTCTGACCACCGAGGGTGGGCAGAAGGGCGTCCGGACGCTCCTTGGCGATGATCTTCTCGACGAACTCGGGGGTGATCGGCTCGACGTACGTGGCGTCGGCGATCTCCGGGTCGGTCATGATCGTCGCCGGGTTGGAGTTGACCAGGATGACTCGCAGGCCCTCGGCGCGCAGGATGCGGCACGCCTGGGTTCCCGAGTAGTCGAACTCGGCGGCCTGGCCGATGACGATCGGGCCGGAGCCGATGACCAGGACGGACTGGATATCGGTGCGCTTAGGCACGCTGGCCCTCCATGAGCTCTACGAAGCGGTCGAACAGGTAGGCCGCGTCGTGCGGGCCCGCTGCCGCTTCGGGGTGGTACTGGACGCTGAAGGCCGGCTGGTCGAGGAGGTGGAGCCCCTCGACGACCTGGTCGTTCAGGCAGACGTGGGAGACCTCGGCGCGGCCGTAGGGGGTGTCGGACACCTTGTCGAGCGGGGCGTCGACGGCGAAGCCGTGGTTGTGCGCGGTGACCTCGACCTTGCCGGTCGTACGGTCCTGCACGGGCTGGTTGATGCCGCGGTGGCCGTACTTCAGCTTGTAGGTGCCGAAGCCGAGCGCGCGGCCGAGAATCTGGTTGCCGAAGCAGATGCCGAAGAGCGGCGTCTTGCGAGCCAGCACTTCCCGCATGACGGCCACCGGGCCGTCGGCGGTCGCCGGGTCACCGGGGCCGTTGGAGAAGAACACGCCGTCGGGGTTCACGGCGTACACCTCCTCGGCGGTGGCCGTCGCGGGCAGCACGTGCACCTCGATGCCGCGTTCGGCCATCCGGTGCGGGGTCATGCCCTTGATGCCCAGGTCGACGGCGGCGACGGTGAACTTCTTCGCACCGATCGCGGGGACGATGTACTTCTCCTTGGTGGCGACCTCGGCGGCGAGGTTCGCGCCCTCCATCTCGGGCGCCTGGCGCACCTCGGCGAGCATCGTGCCCTCGTCGGGCAGCGCGTTGCCGGAGAAGATGCCGACGCGCATGGCGCCGCGTTCGCGCAGGTGGCGGGTGAGCGCACGCGTGTCAATGCCGCTGATGCCGACGACGCCCTGCTTGCGCAGTTCCTCGTCCAGCGAGCGCTTGGCACGCCAGTTGGAGGGCACACGCGCGGGGTCGCGCACGACATAGCCCGCGACCCAGATCCGCTGCGACTCGGGGTCCTCGTCGTTCACGCCGGTGTTGCCGACGTGCGGGGCGGTCATCACGACGACCTGGCGGTGGTACGACGGGTCGGTGAGGGTCTCCTGGTAGCCGGTCATGCCGGTGGAGAACACCGCTTCGCCGAAGGTCTCCCCCACGGCCCCGTAGGCACGGCCGCGGAAGAACCGGCCGTCCTCCAGGACGAGTACGGCGGGAACCTTCGCGGCTCCCCTGGTGGAGGTCGTCATCGTGCGCCTTCCGTGTCGATGCTCTTGTTGATCATGTTGTTCAGGGTGTCGACCCACTCGTGGTGCTCCGCCGCGCGGTCCGAGCGGAAGCCCGAGTCGATCAGCTTGTCGCCGTGCGCCCAGGTGACGACGAGCAGACCGCCCTCGCTGAGCACCTTCCCGGCGATTCCCTTGCCGAGCAGGGCCTCGCGCAGTGCCTCGGCCGGGATGAAGAAGTCGGCGGCTCCGGGGCGTACGACGTCCAGTCCCGCGTCCGTCAGCGTGAGCTCCACCCGGCTCCGGGTACCCAGGCCGTGTGCCACGATGCGGTCGAGCCACTGCCCGGCCGTGGTGGAGCCGTGGTAGCGGCCGCTCATCGTCAGTCTCGCCGGACCGGGCTCGGACGGCGCGGTGGGCAGCTCCGGCAGGTCACCCTGGAGGGTGCCGCGCCACTTCCAGCCCTCGCGCATCAGCCAGTAGACGAGGGCGACGAACAGCGCGAGGCCCACGAGCCAGCCGACCCGGGCGGCCCAGTCGGTCACTTCCGCCGACTTCTGTTCGGCGGCCATCGAGATCAGAGGTGTCACGCGAGTTTCCCGTCGACGAGGGTGGCCTTGCCCCGCAGCCAGGTGTGCGTGACCCGGCCCGGCAGCTCACGGCCCTCGTAGGGGGTGTTGCGGCTGCGCGAGGCGAAGCCCGCGGGGTCCACGGCCCCACGGTATGCCGTGTCGACCAGGGTGAGGTTCGCGGGCTCACCTGCCGAGACGGGACGGCCGTGGCCCTTCGCCCGGCCGATCGCGGCGGGCTTGAAGGACATGCGGTCGGCGACACCGGCCCAGTCGAGCAGCCCCGTCTCGACCATCGTCTGCTGGACGACGGACAGCGCGGTCTCGAGCCCCACCATGCCCATGGCGGCCGCGGCCCACTCGCAGTCCTTGTCCTCGTGCGGGTGCGGGGCGTGGTCGGTGGCGACGATGTCGATCGTGCCGTCGGCGAGCGCCTCGCGCAGGGCGAGCACGTCACGCTCGGTGCGCAGCGGCGGGTTGACCTTGTAGACCGGGTTGTACGTGCGCACCAGCTCGTCGGTGAGGAGCAGGTGGTGCGGGGTGACCTCGGCGGTCACGTCGATACCCCGGGACTTGGCCCAGCGCACGATCTCGACCGAACCGGCCGTCGACAGGTGGCAGATGTGCACGCGCGATCCGACGTGCTCGGCGAGGAGGACATCGCGGGCGATGATCGACTCCTCGGCGACCGCGGGCCAGCCGCCGAGCCCGAGCTCTGCGGAGACGACACCCTCGTTCATCTGGGCGCCCTCGGTGAGCCGCGGCTCCTGCGCGTGCTGCGCGACCACGCCGCCGAAGGCCTTCACGTACTCCAGGGCCCGGCGCATGATCACCGCGTCGTCCACGCACTTGCCGTCGTCCGAGAAGACCGTGACCCCGGCCGCGGACTCGTGCATCGCGCCCAGCTCGGCGAGCTTCTTGCCCTCCAGGCCGACGGTGACGGCGCCGATGGGCTGCACGTCGCAGTAGCCGTGCTCCTGGCCGAGCCGGTAGACCTGCTCGACGACACCGGCGGTGTCGGCGACCGGGAAGGTGTTGGCCATGGCGAACACGGAGGTGTAGCCGCCGCCGGCCGCGGCCCGCGTACCGGTGAGCACGGTCTCGGAGTCCTCACGGCCCGGCTCACGCAGATGGGTGTGCAGGTCGACGAGCCCCGGAAGGAGCACCTTGCCGTCGGCCTCGACGACCTCGGCGCCTTCGTCCGAGAGGCCGGTACCGACCGCCTCGATGACAGCGCCGTCGATCAGAACGTCCTGCGGCTCGCCCCCGAGCACCTTCGCACCACGGATCAGGATCTTGCTCATGGTCTTACTTCTCCTCGGTACGGGTGTGGGTGACGGCGGGCTCGTTGCCGCCGAGCAGCAGGTAGAGGACGGCCATCCGGATCGAGACGCCGTTGGCGACCTGCTCGACCACGGTGCAGCGCTCGGAGTCGGCGACCTCGGCGGTGATCTCCATGCCGCGGACCATCGGGCCGGGGTGCATCACGATGGCGTGCTCGGGCATCTTCGCCATGCGCTCACCGTTGAGGCCGTAGCGCCGCGAGTACTCGCGTTCGGTCGGGAAGAACGCCGCGTTCATCCGCTCCCGCTGCACGCGCAGCATCATCACCGCGTCCGACTTGGAGAGCGTGCTGTCGAGGTCGTAGGAGATCTCGCAGGGCCAGGTCTCGACGCCGACGGGCACCAGGGTCGGCGGGGCGACGAGGGTGACCTCGGCGCCGAGGGTGTGCAGCAGGTCGACGTTCGAGCGGGCGACCCGGCTGTGCAGGACGTCGCCGACGATCGTGATGCGCTTGCCGGACAGGTCCTGGCCGATCCCGGCGTCCCGGCCGACGAGGCGGCGGCGCATGGTGAAGGCGTCGAGCAGGGCCTGGGTGGGGTGCTGGTGGGTGCCGTCACCGGCGTTGATGACGGCGGCGTCGATCCAGCCGGAGGTGGCGAGCCGGTACGGGGCTCCGGAGGCGCCGTGCCGGATGACGACGGCGTCGACGCCCATGGCTTCGAGGGTCTGGGCGGTGTCCTTCAGGGACTCGCCCTTGGAGACGCTCGAACCCTTGGCGGTGAAGTTGATGACGTCCGCGGAGAGGCGCTTCTCGGCGGCCTCGAAGGAGATCCGGGTACGGGTCGAGTCCTCGAAGAAGAGGTTCACGACGGTGCGGCCGCGCAGGGTCGGCAGCTTTTTGATCGGCCGGTCGGCGACCCTGGCCATCTCCTCGGCGGTGTCGAGGATCAGGACGGCGTCGTCGCGGGTGAGGTCGGCGGCCGAGATGAGATGACGCTGCATCTGTCAGGCTCCGTAAGGCAGTTCAGGTCGGGAGAATTCGGGCAGGCAGGGGCGCACCCGGGGAGGCGTACGGAAGTGACGTACGCCGGAGGGCTACTGCTGCTCGCCCGGGGAGGTCCGCTTCGCACCGAGCAGCACGGTGTCGCGACCGTCCTCCTCGGCGAGCTGGACCTTGACCGTCTCCCGCAACGACGTGGGGAGGTTCTTGCCGACGTAGTCGGCGCGGATGGGCAGTTCGCGGTGGCCGCGGTCGACGAGGACCGCGAGCTGCACGGCGCGCGGGCGGCCGATGTCGTTCAGCGCGTCGAGCGCCGCGCGAATGGTGCGGCCGGAGAAGAGCACGTCGTCGACGAGGACGACCAGGCGGCCGTCGATGCCGTCACCGGGAATCTCGGTACGGGCCAGCGCACGCGGCGGGTGCATGCGCAGGTCGTCGCGGTACATCGTGATGTCGAGGGAACCGACCGGGATCTTTCGGTCGGTGATCTCCTCCAGCTTTGCGGCGAGCCGCTGGGCGAGGAAGACGCCTCGGGTCGGAATGCCGAGGAGCACCACGTCGTCGGCACCCTTGGCACGCTCGACGATCTCGTGGGCGATGCGGGTGAGCACCCGCGCGATGTCGGGGCCTTCGAGAACGGGCCGCGCATCGGACTCGTACTGCTGCTTGTCCTGCTCTGTGTCCATACGAAACGGACCTCCTTCTCCGCCTCACGGGACGGATCATTAAAGGACGTCGGAATTGCGCCATCCACGGTACCAGTCCGGCAACGCGCCTGATCACCACCCTTCAAGCCACCGCCGGTGACTCCCACGGGAGGGTCGGTCCGGACCATTCGGCTTGACGGGGAAGAGTAACGCTGCGTAACCTCACTGTGAGTCACAAGAGTCACCAGCCGCGCGGCGGAGCCGCACGTTGATACAGCGTCCGGGGAGCTATATGTCCAGCGAATACGCCAAACAGCTCGGGGCCAAGCTCCGCGCCATCCGCACCCAGCAGGGCCTTTCCCTCCACGGCGTCGAGGAGAAGTCCCAGGGACGCTGGAAGGCGGTCGTGGTCGGTTCGTACGAGCGCGGCGACCGCGCCGTCACCGTGCAGCGCCTCGCGGAGCTGGCGGACTTCTACGGGGTTCCGGTGCAGGAGCTGCTGCCGGGCACCACGCCGGGCGGGGCGGCCGAGCCGCCGCCGAAGCTGGTTCTCGACCTTGAGCGCCTTGCCCACGTGCCGGCCGAGAAGGCGGGTCCCCTGCAGCGCTACGCGGCGACGATCCAGTCCCAGCGCGGCGACTACAACGGCAAGGTGCTGTCGATCCGCCAGGACGACCTGCGCACCCTCGCCGTCATCTACGACCAGTCGCCCTCGGTCCTCACCGAGCAGCTGATCAGCTGGGGTGTCCTGGACGCGGACGCGCGCCGCGCCGTCTCCCACGACGAGGGCTGACCCCAACCAGCGCCTCAGCAGAAACGTGGGGGGGGGGGGGGGGGGGGGGGGGGGGGGGGGGGGGGGCGAGGGGGGGGGGGGGGGGGGGTGGGGGGGGGGGTGGGGGGGGGAGGGGGGGGGGAGGGGGGGGGGGAGGGGGGGGGGGGGGGGGGGGGGGGGGGTGTGGGGGGGGGAGA
>NZ_JBVHXR010000003.1:223636-487502 GCF_055569295.1 Streptomyces sp. NPDC029292 | reverse complement strand
ATGGCCGACCAGACCGGCATCGCGATCATCGCCGTGGACCCGGCCTACACCTCCAACTTTTGCACCCAACCCTCGCAACCCCCCCCCCCCCCCCCACCCCCCCCCCCCCCCCCCCCCCCCCCCCCCCCCCCGGCGGCTTTCTGCGGGCCTCGGGAGCCTCATGGGCAGGGCAACGCCGGAGGGCCCGCAGCATGTCTGCTGCGGGCCCTCCGGCGTTCGTACGACATTCGTACGTCTGGACCTCGTCCAGACGTACGCGTCTAGACCTCGTCGCGGCGGAGCGACGGCTTCAGGTCCTTCAGTCGGCCCAGCAGGCCGTTCACGAACGAGGGCGACTCGTCCGTGGAGAACTCCTTCGCCAGCTGCACCGCCTCGTCGAGCACCACGGCGTCAGGGGTCTCGTCGACCCAGATCAGCTCGTAGGCACCGAGGCGCAGGATGTTGCGGTCGACGACCGGCATCCTGTCCAGCGTCCAGTCGACGGCGTACGTCGCGATGAGCTCGTCGATCCGCCTCGCCTTGGTGGCGTAGCCCTCGACCAGCTGCATCGTGTACTCGCTGACCGGAGGCTGCCGGGTGTCGGCATGGGAGTGCCGGATCCAGTCCGCGAGGACTGTCGTGACGTCCACGCCGCGCTGGTCGCCCTCGAAGAGGATCTGGAAGGCGCGCTTGCGGGCCGTGTTGCGGGCAGCCACGGTTAGCTGTTCACCCGGCCGAGGTAGTCGCTCGTACGAGTGTCGACCTTGATCTTCTCACCGGTGGTGATGAAGAGCGGGACCTGGATCTGGTGGCCGGTCTCCAGGATGGCGGGCTTGGTGCCACCGGTGGAGCGGTCGCCCTGGACGCCCGGCTCGGTCTCCTGGATGACGAGCTCGACGGCGGCGGGCAGCTCGACGAAGAGCACCTCGCCCTCGTGCTGTGCGACGGTGGCGGTGAAGCCCTCGATCAGGAAGTTGGCGGCGTCGCCGACGGACTTGCGGTCGACCATCAGCTGGTCGTAGGTGTCCATGTCCATGAAGACGAAGTACTCGCCGTCCATGTACGAGAACTGCATGTCGCGCTTGTCGATCGTGGCCGTCTCGACCTTGACGCCGGCGTTGAACGTCTTGTCGACGACCTTGCCGGAGAGCACGTTCTTCAGCTTGGTGCGCACGAAGGCCGGGCCCTTGCCGGGCTTGACGTGCTGGAACTCGACGACGGACCAGAGCTGGCCTCCGTCGAGCTTGAGCACCAGGCCGTTCTTGAGGTCGTTCGTGGAAGCCACGGTTGCGGAATCTCCTGGACTGACGTGGACGACCCAGGCGCACGCGCGTAGCTCGAAGCTAGAGCGCGAGCAGCTCCTTGGTCGTGATGGTGAGTAGCTCGGGTCCGCCGTCCGCCTCGGGGCGTACGACGAGCGTGTCATCGATCCGGACACCGCCCCGGCCCGGGAGGTGGACCCCCGGTTCGACGGTGACCGGCACGCAAGCGTCCAGTTTACCCATGGCTGCGGGAGCCAGCTGCGGGTCCTCGTCGATTTCGAGCCCGACACCGTGCCCGGTCAGCGGAGGAAGGCCCTCCGTGTACCCCGCGGAATCGAGTACCTGGCGGGCCGTGCGGTCCACGTCACGGTAGGCGGCGCCGGGTACCAGCGCCTCCCGTCCGGCGCGCTGGGCGGCGAAGACGAGGTCGTACAACTCGATCTGCCAGTCGGCGGGCGAGGTGCCGATCACAAACGTACGGCCGATCTCGCAGCGGTAGCCGCGATAGGTCGCGCCGAGGCAGACGGAGAGGAAGTCGCCCTCCTCGACACGCCGGTCGGTGGGCCGGTGGCCGCGGCGTCCCGAGTTCGGCCCGGTGCCGACCGAGGTCGCGAACGCCGGGCCGTCGGCGCCGTGGTCGACGAGGCGGCGCTCCAGCTCAAGGGCGAGATGGCGTTCCGTACGGCCGACCAGGATGGATTCGAGGAGCTCGCCCAGCGCCTGGTCGGCGATCTCGGCGCCGATCCGCAGACAGGAGATCTCCTCCTCGTCCTTGATCACCCGCAGCTGTTCCACCGCGCCGCCCAGGTCCGCGAGGCGCAGCCGTGGCGCCACCGAGCCGATGGCGCGGTGCCGGGTCACGGTCAGGTGGTGTTCCTC
This sequence comes from Streptomyces sp. NPDC029292, assembly GCF_055569295.1. Taxonomy (NCBI): domain Bacteria; kingdom Bacillati; phylum Actinomycetota; class Actinomycetes; order Kitasatosporales; family Streptomycetaceae; genus Streptomyces; species Streptomyces sp. NPDC029292. The sequence goes on along the minus strand of NZ_JBVHXR010000003.1, from coordinate 485,382 downwards.
GACCGCGAGGGCCTCGGCGCCCTGGGCGCAGGCGACGTCGGCGGCGGCGACGGCCGGATCGCCACCGGGGCCCGGCAGCACCTGCACGCGCAGCGCCTCGTCGGGACGTCCTTCATCGGCCTCGCCGCTCGGCGGGCCGGCGCACAGCAGCAGATCCTCGCCCCTGCCCAGCAGCAGGACGGCACCGCGCGGGGCCGCCCCGGCGAGATACCGGACGTTGGCCGGGCGGGTGACGAGCGCCGTCGCGCTGCCGCCCGCCGTACTGCGCTCCCGAAGCCGCTCTCTGCGGGCCGCGTACACCTCTGACATGAACCGAGCGTACGAGCGGTGGCCGGATGTCGCCGGTTCAGCGGGGCCGGACGTGTCGACAGGGGGCCAATCGGAGCTTCAGAGGTTCACCACTGCGGCGGGCTGGCGATCGACCGGGCGAGTACGTCGTCCAGGACGCGGGCCGTGGCCGGTACGTCGAGCTGCGAGTTGTCGATGATGGGGAGGCCGGAGCCGTACCAACCGGCCATGCGGCCGTGGATCCGGGCTACTTCCTCGTCGGTGAGGCGGCGGTTTCCGGAGCGCTCCGCGTTGCGCTCCAGGACTATCTCCAGGCCCGGCAGGAGGACGACCGGCAGCAGGCCGGGTCCGACATGCCGCTTCCAGCCGCCGAGACCGACGACCGGGCGGTCCGGGAAGACGGCGTCGTCGAGGACGCACGAGATGCCGTTGGCCAGGAAGTTCCGCGCGGCGAAGCCGCAGGTGCGGCGGGCCAGGCGGTACTGCGCCTCCGAATGATCGTTCCACCCCGACTGCGGGTCGGCGAAGCCCGAGCGCACCCATTCGCGTACGTCGTCGAGGCTGATGTGGGCCGTGGGCACGCGGCGGTGGTCCGCCCAGTACTTGGCCACGCTCGTCTTGCCGGCGCCGGCGGGGCCGATGAGCAGCACCGCGAGCGTGGTGGCGGTGGGGTCGGGAGTGCCCGCGGCGGGCGGTGACGACGGCATGGCCACCGGGCCGCCCGGGGGCAGCTGCACATGCCCGGTCGTGTCCGGCGTGGGAGGCACGGGAGCGCGGTGTGCGGGCTGCGCGGAGGCGTGCTGCGGGGGCGCGTGCTGCGGGACCTGCGTGGGCGGAACCCCCGGAGGCACGGGCGCTCCGGCGAAACCCGGAGCGGGTGCGGGACCCGGGTGCTGTCCGGCCGGCGACCAGCCGGCGGCCGGTCCGTGCCCCGGCTGATGGGGCGGCGGCAGCGGAGCCCCCACTGCGTGCTGCATCCGGTGCCACTCCGTCTCGTGTCTTTGGCTCATTCGCCTCCGGGCCGCCTCAGTCGGTGTCGAGAGCCCGACCGTGCTCAGCCCTTCGGGCCTCTGCGCGCTCACCCTCTCGGCACCGACGCGTCCCTTCGACTCACTCGCGGCAGGCAATTGGCGCTGGCGAATGGGGCCTCGGTCCCGCTCTCCCCCACAGCCTAAAAGGCGTGGGAGGGGCCCCCATCCGAACGGTACCTTCCCCGGCCGCCGTTGTGTGAACGGCCGGGGAACGTGCGAAGTGCCCGGGAGAGAGGGGCAAAACGGGCCAAGTGTGGGCCCGTTGGGCGTTACGCACCCACCTCGTCGTACGTCGTCACTCCCCGACTTCGCCGTAGGCGGCGAGGAGGACGGCCGGGTCCGGGCCCTCGAGTACCGTCGGCTTGGCCAGCCCGTCGAGGACGATGAAGCGGAGCAGGTCGCCGCGCGACTTCTTGTCGACCTTCATGGTCTCCAGGAGCTTGGGCCACTGGTCGTAGCGGTAGCTCAGCGGGAGGCCGACGGACTCCAGGATCGTGCGGTGGCGGTCGGCGGTCGCGTCGTCCAACCGGCCCGCCAGACGGCCGAGTTCGGCGGCGAAGTGCATGCCGACGGCGACGGCCGCGCCGTGCCGCCACTTGTAGCGCTCGTTCTTCTCGATCGCGTGCGCGAGCGTGTGCCCGTAGTTGAGGATCTCCCGCAGCCCGGACTCCTTGAGGTCGCCGGAGACGACCTCCGCCTTCACCTTGATGGAGCGCTCGATGAGCTCGGCGGTGTGCGGCCCCGTGGGCGTACGAGCCGCCTCGGGGTCGGCCTCGATGAGCTCCAGGATCACCGGGTCGGCGATGAAACCGGCCTTGATGATCTCCGCGAGCCCGGAGACGAAGTCGTTGACCGGCAGCGAGTCGAGGGCGGCCAGGTCGCAGAGCACACCCGCGGGCGGGTGGAAGGAGCCCACCAGGTTCTTGCCCTCGGCCGTGTTGATGCCGGTCTTGCCGCCGACCGCCGCGTCCACCATGGCCAGCACGGTGGTGGGGATGGCGATCCAGCGCACGCCGCGCAGCCAGGTCGCCGCCACGAAACCGGCCAGGTCGGTGGTGGAGCCGCCGCCGACACCGACGATCACGTCGGTACGGGTGAAGCCGGACTGGCCGAGCGCCTTCCAGCAGTAGGCGGCGACCTCGGCGGTCTTGGCCTCCTCCGCGTTCGGCACCTGGATGGCGACGGCCTCGAAGCCCTGCCCGGCGAGGTCGGCGCGCAGCGCCTCGCCCGTCTCGGCGAGCGCCTCGGGGTGGACGACCGCGACGCGCTTGGCCTTGTCGCCGATCAACCCGCCGAGCTCACCCAGGAGTTGACGGCCGACCAGGACCTCGTAGGGGTCGGTGCCTGCGGTGCCGCCGACCTGGATACGGGTCACTGCCTCGCTCATGCTTCCTTCAACTCCAGTGCGTCGAGGACCGCTTGGGCGACCTCTTCGGGGGTACGGCCGTCGGTGGCCACGACCGCGCGGGCGACTTCGGTGTACAGGTGGCGGCGCGCCTCCATCAGCTCGCGCCACTGCCGGCGCGGATTGACGGCCAGCAACGGCCGGGCCGCGTTCAGCCCGGTGCGCTGGACGGCCTCCTCCACGTCCATCGAGAGGTAGACGACCTGGTGCCCGTCGAGCAGCGCCCGCGTCTCCTCGTCGAGAATCGCGCCGCCGCCGAGTGCCAGCACGCCCTCGTGCTCGGCGAGCGCCTGGTGCACGGCCTGCTTCTCGATGGCACGGAAGACCGGTTCGCCCTCGTCGACGAAGATGTCGGCGATGGTGCGGCCCTGCTCGGCCACGATGTCGTCGTCCGTGTCCCGGTAGGCGCAGCCGAGCCGCTCCGCGACCAGCGCGCCCACCGTGGACTTGCCGACCCCCATCGGGCCGACGAGAACGACGCGCGGAGCGGTCACCGGATCGCCAGGTTGTCGAGGTACGACTGCACATTGCGGCGCGTCTCGGGAACGCTGTCGCCACCGAACTTCTCGGCCACCGCGTCGGCCAGGACGAGGGCCACCATGGCCTCGGCGACGATGCCGGCGGCCGGCACCGCGCACACGTCGGAGCGCTGGTGGTGGGCCTTGGCAGCCTCGCCGGTGGCCACGTCGATGGTCGCCAGCGCGCGCGGCACGGTCGCGATCGGCTTCATCGCGGCACGGACGCGCAGCAGTTCACCGGTGGTCAGACCGCCCTCGGTGCCGCCGGAACGGCCGGAGGTGCGCTTGATGCCGTCCTCGGTGTGGACGATCTCGTCGTGCGCCTGGGAGCCCGGCACCCGCGCCAGGGCGAAGCCGTCGCCGACCTCGACGCCCTTGATGGCCTGGATCCCCATGAGCGCGGCCGCGAGCCGGGCGTCGAGACGCCGGTCCCAGTGCACGTGCGAGCCGAGGCCCACCGGCACGCCGTACGAGAGAACCTCGACCACACCGCCGAGCGTGTCGCCGTCCTTGTGGGCCTGGTCGATCTCCGCGACCATCGCCTTCGAAGCGTCGGCGTCGAGGCAGCGCACCGGGTCGGCGTCGAGCCTCTCGACGTCCGAGGGCTTCGGGTAGACGCCGTACGGCGCCTTCGCCGCGGCCAGCTCGACGACGTGCGAGACGATCTCGATCCCGGCCGTCTCCTTCAGGTACGAACGGGCCACCGCGCCCAGCGCCACGCGGGCGGCGGTCTCACGGGCGGAGGCGCGCTCCAGGATCGGCCGGGCCTCGTCGAACCCGTACTTCTGCATGCCCGCGAGGTCGGCGTGGCCGGGCCGGGGCCGGGTCAGCGGCGCGTTGCGGGCCAGGTCGGCGAGGATCTCCGGGTCGACCGGGTCGGCCGCCATGACCTGCTCCCACTTGGGCCACTCCGTGTTGCCGACCATGATGGCGACCGGGGAACCCATGGTGAGGCCGTGGCGTACGCCGCCCAGGAAGGTGACCTCGTCCCGCTCGAACTTCATCCGGGCACCGCGCCCATACCCAAGGCGCCGCCGGGCCAGATGGTCCGCCACCATCTCCGTGGTGATCGGCACGCCGGCGGGAAGACCCTCCAGCGTCGCGACAAGTGCGGGACCGTGGGACTCCCCCGCGGTCAGCCAGCGCAACCTGCTCAACGGTGCTCCTCATCCTCGCGCCCTGAGTTGCCCTTGCGTACACGCGTCCTCGCGTACGGCGACGGCGTGACCGGGTGCGCGGCCCTGGCCCGCCACCTCCGATCCTCCCACGTCCGGACCTGGGAAACGGTCGCAGGTCCAGTAATCGGACGGACCTCGCCGCACCCTCGGCGCTCAGCGGCGAGCGAGCGCGTGTTCGCCCGCCTTCCGCATGGCGTCCAGCGGCGCGGGGAAACGCCCGGTCATCTGCTCGACCTGGAGCACCGCCTGGTGCACGAGCAGGTCGAGCCCGCCGACCACGGCACCGCCGTACGCGGACCAGCGGGCCGCCAGATCCGTGGGCCACGGGTCGTAGAGCACGTCGAAGAGGGTGGCGGGCCGCTCGGGGACGGCGGCGGCCAGCGCGTCCGTCGTACCCGCCGGGGTCGTGGCGATCACCAGCGGTGCGCGCAGCGCCTGCTCGGCGTCCGCCCAGTCCTCGGTCCGCACGTCCACGTCGAGCCGCTCGCCCCACTGCCGCATCTCGGCGGCACGCGCCTCGCTGCGGACGTACGCGACGACCTCGCCGGTGCAGATCCGTGCCAGCGCGGCCAGCGCGGACGAGGCGGTGGCGCCCGCGCCGAGGATCGCCGCGGACTCCACCTGCTCGATCCCCCGCTCACGCAGGGCGGCGACCATCCCGGGGATGTCGGTGTTGTCACCGAGTCGCCGGCCGTCCTCGGTGAACACCACGGTGTTCACCGCCTCCACCGACGCCGCCGTGTCACTGATCTCGTCGACCAGCGGGATCACAGCCCGCTTGAGCGGCATCGTCAGCGACAGGCCCGCCCACTCCGGCCCGAGCTTCGCGAAGAACCCGGGGAGCGCCTCCTCGTCGACGTCGAAACGGTCGTACGACCAGTCGCCGAGACCCAGCTCCTCGTACGCGGCGCGGTGCAGCACCGGGGAGAGGGAGTGGGCGATCGGGGAACCGAGCACGGCGGCCCGGCGGGCGTCAGTTGCCCGAGCTCTCATTGAATTTGTCCTTGAGCGTCTGGAATTCGGCATACGTCTTGGCGAATTCGGTCCTGTTCTGACCGTCGGTCGCCACGAAGTAGAGCCAGCCGTCATCCGTCGGGTTGAGCGCCGCCTTCAACGCATCATCACCCGGGTTGTCGATCGGGCCGGGCGGTAGACCCCTTTGCGTATACGTGTTGTACGGGTCCTGGTTGCTGTTGATCTCGGACTCGCTGATGTTGATCTTACTCTGCTTCTTCAGGTAATTGAAGGTCGAGTCGAACTGAAGCAGCTGATTGGTCTCGGTATTGGTGGACTTCAGGCGGTTGTAGACGACCTCGGCCATCTTGCGGAAGTCGTCATGTGTCTTTCCTTCGACCTGGACGAGGCTCGCCACCGTGAGGAGTTGCAGCGGGTTCTTCAGGTTCAGGGCCTTGGCCTTCGACTGGAGGCCGAATTCGGCGTACTTCTCCTTGGCCAGGTCGACCATCTGCTTCAGGGCGTCCTTGGGCTTCATACCCTTGCCCACCGGATAGCTGGAGGGGTAGAGGAATCCTTCCAGCGGGTCCTTGATGTCCTTGCTGGTATTCGCCCAGTCAGGAAGACCCAGGGTCGCCCATTCCTTCTTGGCGACGGCCTCGGTCGTGCCCGCCTTGACGGCGAGCCGCTTGTCGATCAGCGTATAGATCTGGGAATTGCGTCGGCCTTCGGCAATGACCAGGTTGTTGCGGCTCTTGTCGCTGAGCATGAGCGCGACAGCGCTTTCCGCGGACATTTCCTTGTTGAGCGTGTAGACGCCCGGCTGGATGTTATTCCCCTTGGGATTCTGTGATTGCGCCGCGATGAACGCGTCGACACTCTTGACGACGCCGTTCTGCTTCAGCACCTGCCCGATCTCGTAACCGCCCGCGCCCTTGGGAATGGTGACGCTCACCTGTTCGCCCGTGCCGCCCCCCGCATAATCGGGAGCCGCGCCGAAACGATTTTGGTAGAACTGGTACCCGTAATACCCGACCCCGCCGAGCCCGCCTCCGAAGACCAGCACGACCACCAGACAGGCGCAGCCGCTGCGGCGTTTCTTGTCCTTGCCGCCACCCCGGGCCTTCCGGTCACCGCGGCCGCGGCCCTTCGGGTCGTCGTCGAAGTCGTCGTCGTCATCGTCGCCACCGGCGAAGAAGGCGTGCTCGCCCTGGTCGGGACCGGGGTCCCAGTCGGTCTGCGGCTCGGGTTCGGCGCGGCGGCGGGCGGGCGGCTCGGGCGGCGGGTACGCGTCGGGGGTGCCGTAGTAGTCGGCCTGTTCCCCGCCGTACGTGACGGGCTGACCCCCGTACGGGTCGGCCTGGTCGGCGGCATAGGGGATCTGGTGGTGCGTCCCGGTGTCCCAGCCACCGTTGTTGTACTGCTGCTGCCCCTGGTCGGCATACTGCTGGCCGTGGCCGGTGTACTGCTGCTGCCCCTGGTCCGCGTACTCCTGCTGCCCCTGGCCGGGGAACTGCGGCTGACCCTGGTACTGCGGCTGCCCCTGACCGGTGTACTGCTGCTGACCCTGACCGGGGAACTGCTGCTGGCCCGGGTCGTGATACTGCTGCTGGCCCTGGCCGTACCCGCCCTGCTGGCCGGTGCCCCAGTCGCCGTACTGTTCCTGCTGCTGTTGCTGCGGCTGCTGCGGATAGTGCTGCGGCTGGCCGCCGTAGGGGGACTGGCCGTCGGCGGCCTGTCCTCCCCATCCGCCGTCCCCGTACAACGGGTCCTCCGGATTCCACGGTTCGGAGCCTGGGCCCCGGCCATACTCAGTCATCGATCCCCTAGCGCCGCGAGGCGGCGGCTGCTGGCGCTTGTGGCACGGCTCCCGTCCGCCTCTCTGCTGTGCGGCAGCTGTTCGAACACCACCGCATCGCGCGGAACGTTACCGTATCGCGATCAGATGACCACTTCGACGCCCTCGCCCGGAGCTTTACCTGACACCCGTTCGGATTCCAAGGCCTGCTGAAGGATGATGACCGCGGCGGCCTGATCGATGACAGACCGGCCCTTTTTGGACTTCACGCCCGAAGCGCGCAGGCCCTGACTGGCCGTCACTGTGGTCATCCTCTCGTCGAGGAGTCTCACCGGAGTGGGTGCGATCCCCCGGGCGAGCTCCTGGGCGAAGGCGCGGACCTTGGCGGCGGCCGGGCCCTCGCCCCCCTTGAGGGAGCGAGGGAGTCCGACGACGACCTCGATCGGCTCGTACTCCTCGACCAGTTGCTTCAACCGGCGGTGGGCCGCCGGGACATCACGTCCCGGAACTGTCTCGACCGGAGTCGCGAGGATCCCGTCGGGGTCGCACGAGGCGACCCCGATGCGCGCGTCCCCGACGTCGATGGCGAGACGACGGCCGCGGCGCATGGCCTGTCCCTCTCCGGTCACTTGGCCGTCTCGGCGACCAGACGCTCGACCGCGTCGATGGCCTCGCCGATGGCGGCCGGGTTCTGGCCGCCGCCCTGGGCGACGTCCGGCTTGCCGCCACCGCCGCCGCCGAGGGTCTTGGCGGCCGCACGGACCAGGTCGCCGGCCTTGAGGCCGCGCTCGCGGGCGGCTTCGTTGGTGGCGATGACCGTGAGCGGCTTGCCGTTGAGCGTGGTGAACAGGGCGACCACGGCGGCCCGTCCGCCCTGGATGCGGCCGCGCACGTCGAGGACCAGCTTGCGCAGGTCGTCGGCGGTCGTGCCGTCCGGGACCTGGCCGGTGACGAGAGCGACACCGCGTACGTCCTTGGCGGACTCGGCGAGACCGCCGGCGGCCTGGAGGACCTTCTCCGCGCGGAACTTCTCGATCTCCTTCTCGGCGTCCTTCAGCTTGCCGAGCATGGCGGAGACCTTCTCCGGGAGCTCCTCGGGACGGCCCTTGATCAGCTCCTGGAGCTGGGCGACGACCGTGTGCTCGCGGGCGAGGTAGTTGTACGCGTCGACGCCGACCAGGGCCTCGATGCGCCGTACGCCGGAGCCGATCGAGGACTCGCCGAGCAGCTTGACCAGGCCGAGCTGGGCGGTGTTGTGGACGTGCGTGCCGCCGCACAGTTCCTTGGAGAAGTCGCCGATGGTGACGACGCGGACGCGCTCGCCGTACTTCTCGCCGAACTCGGCGATGGCGCCCTGCTTCTTGGCCTCGTCGAGGCTCAGGATCTCGGCGTGCACGTCCAGGTCGCGGGCGAGCACCTCGTTGATCTGCTGCTCGACGTCGGTCATCACGGCCGTGGGCACGGCGGACGGGGAGCCGAAGTCGAAGCGGAAGCGGCCGGGCTGGTTCTCGGAACCGGCCTGGGCGGCCGTCGGGCCGAGGGCGTCGCGCAGGGCCTGGTGCGTGAGGTGCGTGGCCGAGTGGGCGCGGGCGATGGCCTTGCGACGGCGTACGTCGATGGAGGCCTGGGCCTTGGCGCCGACGGTGACCTCGCCGACCTGGACGACGCCCTTGTGGACGTACACACCCGGGACCGGCTTCTGGCAGTCGCGGACCTCGATGATCGCGCCGGTGTCCACCTTGATGCGGCCGGTGTCGCCGATCTGGCCGCCGCCCTCGGCGTAGAACGGGGTGCGGTCGAGGACGATCTCGACCTCGTCGCCCTCGGCGGCGGCGGGCGACGAGGCACCGTCTACGAGGATGCCGACGATCGTCGACTCGCCCTCGGTGCGGTCGTAGCCGATGAAGTCGGTCTCGCCGGCGGCGTCGGCGATCTGGCGGTAGGCGCCGAGGTCGGCGTGGCCGGTCTTCTTGGCCTGGGCGTCGGCCTTGGCCTGGTCCCGCTGCTGCTTCATCAGGCGGCGGAAGCCGTCCTCGTCCACGGAAAGGCCCTGTTCGGCGGCCATTTCGAGGGTGAGGTCGATCGGGAAGCCCCAGGTGTCGTGGAGCAGGAAGGCCTTGTCGCCGGGCAGGACCTTGCCGCCGGTCTCCTTGGTCTCCGTGATGGCCGTGTCGAGGATGTTCGTGCCGGCCTTCAGCGTCTTGAGGAAGGCGGCCTCCTCGGCGAGGGCCACGGTCTCGATGCGCTGGCGGTCGGTGACGAGCTCCGGGTACTGCTGGCCCATCATCTCGATGACGACGTCGATGAGGTCCTTGACGACCGGACCGGTGGCGCCGAGCAGCCGCATGTTGCGGATGGCGCGGCGCATGATGCGGCGCAGTACGTAGCCGCGCCCCTCGTTGCCAGGGCTGACGCCGTCGCCGATGAGCATCACGGACGTCCGCATGTGGTCGGTGACGACGCGCAGCGAGACGTCGGACTCGTGGGCGGCGCCGTACTCGACACCGGTCAGCTCGGTGGCCTTCTTGATGACGGCCATGGAGGTGTCGATCTCGTACATGTTCTGCACGTCCTGCAGAATCATGGCGAGGCGTTCCATGCCGAGGCCGGTGTCGATGTTCTTGCTGGGCAGGTCGCCGAGGATCTCGAAGTCCTCCTTCGAGGTGCCCTCGCCGCGCTCGTACTGCATGAAGACCAGGTTCCAGATCTCCACGTACCGCTCGTCGTTGACGGCCGGGCCGCCCTCGACGCCGAACTCGGGGCCGCGGTCGTAGTTGATCTCGGAACACGGACCACAGGGGCCGGGGACGCCCATGGACCAGTAGTTGTCCTTCTTACCGAGGCGCTGGATGCGCTCGGCGGGGACGCCGATCTTGTCGCGCCAGATGGTCTCGGCCTCGTCGTCGTCGAGGTAGACCGTGATCCACAGGCGCTCGGGGTCGAGCCCGTAACCACCCTTGTCCTGGGGCGAGGTGAGCAGCTCCCAGGCGTAGGTGATGGCGCCTTCCTTGAAGTAGTCGCCGAAGGAGAAGTTGCCGCACATCTGGAAGAACGTGCCGTGCCGGGTGGTCTTGCCGACCTCTTCGATGTCGGGCGTGCGCACGCACTTCTGCACGCTGGTGGCGCGCGACCACGGCGGCTTGACCTCACCGAGGAAGTACGGCTTGAAGGGGACCATGCCGGCGGGGACCAGGAGCAGAGTCGGGTCGTCCGCGATGAGCGACGCCGAAGGGACGACGGTGTGACCGCGCTCCTCGTAGAAGCTCAACCAGCGGCGGCGGATTTCAGCCGACTCCATCAGTGGTCCTCATTCCGGTTGTACGAGTACGTCGTGTTGTCGATGTACTTGATCTGCTTGTCGTTGCCGATGGCGGCGATGCGCCGCTGTGCGGGGAGTTCGGGGTCCGGGCGGTCGTTCAGACCGAGCACCTCGTCGAGTTCGGCCTCCCGCTGGGCCATGCCGTCGCGGACGTCGAGCGCGAAGTCCTTGAGCCGGTGGCCCGCCTCGATCGCCTTGTTCGCGGCCTGTGCCGCGAGGCTTTCGGGGGTCAGCTGCTTGAGCTTGCGGTTGACCTTGGTGGTGGCCCACACACCCGCGGCTGCGCCGGCGGTGAACCAGAACGTACGGCGGAACATCGCTGCGTCAGTCCTTCTTCCGCTTTCCCCGTCGCGCGGACGGGACGGTGCGGCCCACGATCACGGTACGCCGGGACGCTTTGGCGGGCACATTGTCACGACGGCCTCCGATGGCCCGGCGCACGCCGTAGCCGAACGCCGCGACCTTGACCAGGGGGCCGCCGAAGGTGGAGGCGACCGTCGTCGACAGCGCCGATGCGTTCGACGTGACCTCCTGGACGTCCGAGGCGATGGCGTCGACCCGGTCGATCTGGGTCTGTGCGGAGCGCACCGCCGTGGAGGCGTCGGCAAGGAGCGGGACGGCCTGGTCGGTCACGTCCGCCACGAGCTTGGTGGTCGCCCTGAGCGTCTGGGCCAGCCTCGCCAGCGCGACGGCGAGAAAGGAGACCAGGATCGCCCAGAAGACGGCCACCAGGATCCCGGCCACCTCTCCACCGGACACTGTGTGCACCCACTCCCTGTACGTGCCTCAACATCGAAAAGTCGTCCCCCGAGCCTATCGCGCCGGGGCCGCCGCTCCGTACCGCATTAACGCCGCCCCCGTGGCGGAGTTGCGCGAAGCGATTGTACGGACCGCTTACGGGTCAGTACGCTCCGTGTCCCATGCGAGGTTCTCAGCGCTGCGACCGTTCGACGCCCGGCAATCTGCCCCTGGAACTCAACGCGTTCGTGGGTCGCTCGGCCGAACTCACGCAGCTGGCCGAGGCTCTGGAGACGGCCCGCCTGGTGACCGTGACGGGCGTGGGAGGCGTCGGCAAGTCACGGTTCACGGCGCACGCCGCAGCGCGGGCGGACGTCCTCGACGGGGTGTGGCGCGTGGAGCTGTCCGCCGTGCGTGAGCCCCACGTCGTCGAGTACGCGCTCGTCGAAGCGCTCGGTCTGACGGATCAGACCGCGCGGCCGCCGCGTCAGGTGCTGCTCGAGCATCTCGCCGAGCGCCAACTCCTGCTGGTCCTCGACGGGTTCGAGCATCTGGTGGACGCGTGCGCCTCGCTGGTGGGCGACCTGCTGGGGCGGGTGCCCGGGCTGCGGGTGCTCGCCGCGGGCCGCAGACCGCTGCAGGTCGAGGGCGAGCGGCTGTTCCCGCTGGCGCCGCTGGCCGAGCCGCAGGCGGTGGAGCTGTTCGCGGACCGGGCGGCGGCCCGGGTGCCCGGGTTCTCGCTGGACGACGGCAATCGGTCCGACGTACTGGAGCTGTGCCGGCGTCTCGACGGGATCCCGCTCGCCGTCGAGCTGGCGGCGGGACGGCTGAGCACCCTCTCCCCCGCGCAGCTGCTGTCCCGGCTGGAGGACCGCTTCCGCCTGCTGACGGGCGGCGGGCGCGACAGGCCGCCGCGGCACCAGACGCTGCGTACGGCGATCGGCTGGAGCCATGAGCTGTGCACGCCCGAGGAGCGGCTGCTGTGGTCCCGGCTGTCGGTGTTCGCGGGGCGGTTCGACCTGGAGGCCGCCGAGTACGTGTGCAGCGGCGACGGGCTGCACACCGACGACATTCTCGACGTGCTGGGCGAGCTGCTCGCGCAGTCCGTGCTGTCCCGCGAGGAGACGGCGGCGGGCGTGCGGTACCGGATGCTCGACACAGTCCGGGCCTACGGCGCGGACTGGCTGGAGGCGACGGGCGACGCCGACCGGCTGCGCCGCCGACACCGCGACTGGTACATGGGCCTGGCCACCTGGTGCGAGCTGGACTGGTTCTCGCCGCGGCAGGGCGAGGTCGCCGCGCGCGTCGAGACGGAGCTGCCGAATCTGCGCCGCGCCCTGGAGCACTGTCTGACCGAGCCGGGTGAGGCACATCTGGGCCAGTACCTGGCGGGCACGCTGTGGTTCTACTGGGTGGGCTGCGGCCGGCTGTCGGAGGGCCGGCACTGGCTGGAGCGCAGCGTGGAGTTCGACGGCGATCGTGATCAGTCGCGGCTGAAGGCATTGTGGGTGCTCGGCTATGTCGCGGCCCTCCAGGGCGACACGGTGCCCGCGCTGTCCGCGCTCCAGGAGTGCCGCGAGGATGCGGAACGTACCGGCAACCCGACCGCGGTGGCGTACGCCGAGCACCGCACCGGCTGCCTGGCCCTGGTCACGGACGACATGCCGCGCGCGGAATCCTTGCTGCGCTCGGCGCTGGACCGCTACACCGAGATCGGCGAGCTCAACAGCAATGTGCTGATGGGCCAGGTCGAGCTGGCGATGGCCCTGGCCTTCCAGGGCGATCTGCAGGCCGCGGTGAAGCTGTGCGAGGACGTCCGCCGGGTCTGCGAGGACCACGGGGAGCGCTGGGCGCTCGCGTACGCGCTGTACGTCCTGGCGTACGAGGCCTGGGTCGAGGGCGATCCGGCGCAGGCCCGGGATCTTCTCGGGGAGTGCCTCGGCATCTGCCACGCCTTCCACGACCTGCTCGGCACGGTCCTCGCGATCGAGCTGCTCGCTCTGGTCACGGTGGTGGAGGACGATCCGGCCGAGGCCGCGCTGCTGCAGGGAGCGGCATCCCGGATGTGGCCGTCGGTGGGCCTGCCGCTGTTCGGCTCGGCGTATTACAACGCGCCGCACGAGCGCTGCGAGGCGACTGCCCGGGAGCGGCTGGGCGACCAGCGGTACGAGGAGTGCGTACGGGCCGGGGCGCGGCTGGGGCAAGAAGCGGCGGTGGCGCGGGCGCTGGGAAGGGGGGCCGGGGCACGGCCGCTCGGTTCGGTGCCCGCGCCGCGCAGGCTGCCGCCGGAAAAGCGAGAACCCGCCGTCTCGCCCACCTCGAAAGGTGGGGAGACGACGGGCTGACGCGCAGGTGGTGCTACATCCGCTGGAAGATCAGCGGGCGTAGTACTCGACGACGAGCTGCTCGTCGCAGATCACCGGGATCTCCTTGCGGTTCGGCTCACGGTCCAGGCGGAAGGCCAGGGCACGGAGGTTCACCTGGAGGTAGCGCGGGGTCTCGCCGTCGGGGGCGAAGCCACCCTCGCGGGAAACCTGGAACAGCGGCTTCTCGCGGCTGCGCTCGCGGACCATCACGACGTCGTCGGGCTTGACGCGGAAGGACGGCTTGTCGACCTTCTGGCCGTTGACCTCGATGTGGCCGTGGACGACCATCTGGCGGGCCTGGTAGATCGTGCGGGCGATGCCCGAACGCAGAACCAGGGCGTCGAGACGACGCTCCAGCTCGATGACCAGGGCCTCGCCGGTCTTGCCCTGCGTCTTGGCGGCACGCTCGTAGGCGCGGACGAGCTGGCGCTCGGACACGTCGTACTGCGCGCGCAGACGCTGCTTCTCCAGCAGACGGACCTTGTAGTCCGAGTTCTGCTTGCGGCCGCGGCCGTGCTCGCCCGGCGGGTAGGGGCGGGCCTCGAAGTACTTGACGGCCTTCGGGGTCAGCGCGATGCCGAGGGCACGCGACTTCTTGACCTTGGGGCGGGACTGATTCGCCACTGTTTTCTCTTTCCTGGGTTTCGGCTCACCAGAGTTAAAGGAGGTCGCATCCGCAGCCTGGGAGACCCTGCGGGCCCTGACGGACCTGCTGGGCAGCCGCTCCCTGGTCTGGGCACATACGTGCAGCACGCGAATAACCCACCGACCGTTCCCGGAAAGACCGGGTGGTGGTGGGCTGCCCGCGACACCTTCGACGGTGCGCGACGCTCCTGGAATCCCCCCGTGGAGGCAGGGGCTCCGGCTGGATGTCCCGTTCTGGTGGTGCCGACCGGAGCCGGACACGGGACGCAGCGCTCCGGGTCATCTTACAGGGTGGTCAGGACCGCCCTCGACCGAGGTGATTCCTGGTCCACTCCACCGCGTCCGCGTAGCGCGCCTCGGCGCCGTGGCGGGTGGGCGTGTAGTACTCCCGGTCCTTGAGCTCCTCCGGGGCGTACTGCTGGGCGGCGATGCCCTCGGGCAGGTCGTGCGGATACACGTACCCCTGGGCGTGCCCCAGCTTGGCCGCGCCCTTGTAGTGCCCGTCGCGCAGGTGCACCGGCACCGAACCCGCATGCCCCTTGCGTACGTCCTCCATGGCGGCGCCGATCGCCATCGTCGCGGCGTTGGACTTCGGCGCCAGGGCGAGGGCGATGGTGGCGTGGCTGAGGGTGAGCGCGGCCTCCGGGAAGCCGATCATCGCGACGGCCTGGGCGGCGGCCACGGCTATGGGCAGCGCGTTCGGATCGGCGAGGCCGATGTCCTCGCTGGCGGAGATCATCAGGCGGCGGGCGATGAAGCGGGGGTCCTCGCCGGCCTCGATCATCCGGGCCAGGTAGTGCAGTGCGGCGTCCACGTCGGAGCCGCGGATGGACTTGATCAGGGCGCTCGCCACGTCGTAGTGCTGGTCGCCGTCGCGGTCGTACTTCACGGCGGCGCGGTCGACGGTCTCCTCCAGGGTCTGGAGGGTGATCTCCGGCTCGCCCTTGTCGAGCGCGGATCCGGCCGCGGCCTCCAGGGCGGTCAGGGCGCGGCGGGCGTCACCGCCGGCGATCCGCAGCAGGTGCTGCTCGGTGTCCTCGGGGAGGGTGACGGCCTCCTTGAGGCCGCGCTCGGCGGTGAGCGCGCGCTTGATGAGGCCGCGCAGGTCGTCGTCGGTGAGCGGTTCGAGGGTCAGCAGGAGGGAGCGGGAGAGCAGCGGCGAGATCACCGAGAAGTACGGGTTCTCGGTGGTCGCGGCGATCAGCGTCACCCAGCGGTTCTCGACGGCCGGGAGGAGGGAGTCCTGCTGGGCCTTGCTGAAGCGGTGGATCTCGTCGAGGAAGAGGACGGTCTCCTTGCCGAAGCCTCCGGTGGCGCGGCGTGCGCCGTCGATGACCGCGCGGACTTCCTTGACGCCCGCGGTGATCGCGGAGAGCTCCACGAAGCGCTTGTTGGTGGCCTTGGACACCACGTACGCGAGCGTCGTCTTGCCGGTGCCGGGCGGGCCCCAGAGGATCACCGAGGACGGTCCGGCGGGGCCCCCGCTCCCCTCGTCGACGAGTCTGCGCAGGGGTGAGCCCGGCTTCAGCAGATGCTGCTGGCCCACGACTTCGTCGAGGGTGCGCGGGCGCATCCGTACCGCCAGGGGGCTGGCGGACGGGTCCTTCTCCTGGCGTTCTTCAGCTGCGGCGGTGAAAAGGTCGGGCTCCACACCCAAAACCCTATGTCACGCCACTGACAACGCCGTCAGGGATGAGCCGGGCCCGCGCTCAGGCCCAGAGCTTGGTACTCCAGCGAGTCAGGATCAGCATGGCGATGATGCCGACGTGGGTGACCGGCAGTACCCAGGTGAACTCGCCGAGGAAGTTCTTCAGCCAGCGTGGGGCGCGCAGGAAGTCGTTGCGCACGTTGAAGGACGTCACGTACCAGAACATGACGATCGTGGCGACCCAGGCCAGCGAGCACCACAGGCACAGCGCGTTGATGCGGTACAGCGACTGGAACTGCAGCCAGGTGCAGAATCCCACGCCGAAGAGCGTGCCGAAGTTGAAGGTCAGCCAGTACCAGCGCGGGAAGCGGGCGCGGGCGAGCAGGCTCATGCCGACGCAGATCACGATGCCGTAGGCGACCAGGCCCATCATCGGGTTGGGGAAGCCGAAGGCGGCGGCCTGCTTGCTCTGCATCACGCTGCCGCAGGACACGATCGGGTTGATGCTGCAGCTCGGGGTGAACGTCTTACCGTCCGCCTTGGCTTCAAGGATCTTGAACTTGTCGATCGTGATGACCCAGGCGGCGAGGAGACCGACCGCGCCGGT
Organism: Streptomyces sp. NPDC029292; assembly: GCF_055569295.1. NCBI lineage: Bacteria > Bacillati > Actinomycetota > Actinomycetes > Kitasatosporales > Streptomycetaceae > Streptomyces > Streptomyces sp. NPDC029292. Next base: position 468,887 of record NZ_JBVHXR010000003.1, on the reverse strand, counting down.
GATCACCAGCAGCAGGGCGAACGCACGGCTGCCGCCGACGGTCCGGGGCGCTTCGGCGCGTTCCGGCTCGGTGGAGACGTCCTTGACTGTCGTCTTGCTCATCACGCCGTTTCCGTAGCTTCGAAGGGGCCTGCGGGCACGGTCATTGTGCCGCACGCGCCCGCGTGTCCACCGTTCGATGGACATAAGGAGGTACGCACGGTCGTCCCGGAACGTTCGGTTCGGGACGAGGCTCGTCGGCATGACAACACACGCGAACCAACTCGCGGTGGACGTACGGGGGCTGCGCAAGCAGTACGGGGACGTGACCGCCGTCGACGGCATCGATCTCGGGATCCGGCAGGGTGAGGTGTTCGGCCTGCTCGGGCCCAACGGTGCGGGCAAGAGCACCACGGTGGAGATCCTCCAGGGCAACCGCGGCCGGGACGCCGGCGAGGTCTCCGTGCTCGGCGCGGACCCGGCGACGGGCACGCGCGCGTGGCGCTCGCGCGTCGGAATCGTCTGGCAGGACGAATCCGCGCCCGCCGAGTTGACGGTGCGCGAGACCGTACGGCATTTCGCCCGCTACTACCCGAGGCCCCGCGACCCCGAGGAAGTCATCGGCCTGGTCGGTCTGGAGGAGAAGGCGGGCAGTCGTATCAAGGCGCTCTCGGGCGGTCAGCGCAGGCGGCTCGATGTGGCGCTGGGTGTGATCGGCGGCCCGGAGCTGCTGCTCCTGGACGAGCCGACGACCGGCTTCGACCCGGCCGCACGGCGGCAGTTCTGGGAACTGATCCGCAAACTGGCCGACGAGGGCACGACGATCCTGCTGACGACGCATTACCTGGAGGAGGCCGAGGCGCTCGCGCACCGGCTCGCGATCGTCGCGAAGGGGCGGGTCGTCGCGGAGGGCGAGCCGTCCGCGCTGCGGGACCGCTACGGCACCGGCGTGACAGTCGAGTGGACGGAGGCCGACGGCACCCCGCGCAGCGAGCACACGGACACCCCCACGAAGGTGGTCGTCGAGCTCACGCACCGCTTCGGCGGTGAGATCCCGGGGCTGCGAGTGAGCCGCCCCACCTTGGAGGACGTCTATCTGCGACTGACCGGACAGGAGGACGCGCGATGACCACGACCGCCGTACGCGCACCCGGCGAGGCCGTTGCGGAGCGGCTTCCCGGGGCCTGGGGACTGGGGCTTCAGCGGGGCGCCCTGGAGATCAAGCAGTTCTTCCGCCAGCGCGACCAGGTGGTGTTCACCTTCGCCTTCCCGGTCGTCTTCCTCTTCCTGTTCGCGTCGATCTTCAGCGACGACGTGCGGGGCGCGGGCATCACGGCCTCACAGCTGTACGTCCCCGCGATGATGGCCGCGGGGATCATGTCCACCAGCTTCCAGTCGCTGGGCATCTCGATCGCGATCGAGCGGGACGAGAAGGTGCTGCGCCGGCTGCGCGGCACACCGATGCCTCCCGCCGCGTACTTCCTCGGCAAGATCTGGCTCGTCCTGGTCACCGGCCTCCTGGAGACGGCGATCCTGCTCGTCGTCGGCACAACGCTGTACGACGTGAAGCTGCCCTCGGACATCGGCAAGTGGGTCGATCTGGGCTGGATCTTCGTCCTCGGCCTGACGGCGTGCGCGCTGCTCGGCATCGCGATCAGCTCGGTCCCGAAGTCCGGCAAGAGTGCCACCTCCGTGGTCGTACTCCCCTTCCTGGTGCTCCAGTTCATCTCCGGGGTGTACATCGCCATCGACACCATCCCCGACTGGATGCTGAACATCGGCGCGCTGTTCCCGCTGAAGTGGATGTGCCAGGGGCTGCGGGGCGTGTTCCTGCCGGAGTCGGCGCGGGTTCTGGAGCAGACGGGCGGTTGGGAGTTCGGGCGGATCGCGCTGGTGCTGGGGGCGTGGTGCGTCGGAGGATTGCTGCTGTGTCTGCTGACCTTCCGCTGGAAGAACCGCCGCGACGGATGAACGACCCCTCGGCGCGCGGTGCCTACACCTGGGAGCGCTCGTTCCGGCTCTGGGACGGGTACTTCGCGATCGTGTGGGCGGCGACCCTGGTGTTCGTGCTCGGCGCGGACGATCCGGGGTCGCCCTTCCCTGTCGTCGCGGCCGGGCTGCTCCTCCCCCTGATCCCCTGGTACGTGGCCGTGGGCCGCCCCCTCCTCCAGTCCGAACCGCCCGACGAACGGCACGCCCTCGGCTACCTCGCCGGGGCACTGGCGCTGTTCCTGCCGTCGGCGATCCTGGTCGGCGAGGCCCGGCTGATCACCTTCGCGCTCGTCGCCCAGTGCTTCATGGCACTGAGCCTGCGCCGAGCGCTGGTGGCCGTGACGCTGATCACACCAGCCTGCTGATGCTGGTGCAGGCCGTGGAGGCCGAACTCGACCACGATCTGCCGCAGGCCCGCCGTCACCTGGCCCTGATGGCCGAGACGGCCCGGCAGAATCTGGCCGAGGCCCGAGCCCTGGTCGCCGGAGGCGCGCCCGCCGACCTCGACGGCGCCACATTGCCCGACGCGCTGCGCCGGCTCGCCGCCCGCCATGACGCGACCCTCGACGTGACCGGTCCCGTGCGCGCGCTGCCCGCCGGGCCTGAGGTCGTCGTGCTCCGCTCCTGCCAGGAGGCGCTGGCCAACGCCCGTAAGCACGCGGGGAGTTCGACCGCCGTCAGCATCGCCCTGGCCTACGCCGACGAAGCGCTCACCGTGTCCGTACGCGACGACGGCTGCGGCTTCGACCCCGCCGCACCGGCCGGCGGCTACGGACTGGCGGGACTGCGGGCCCGGGCCGCCGAGGTGGGCGGCACCGCTCAGGTGCGCAGTACGCCCGGCGACGGCACGACCGTCACCGTTTGCCTGCCCGTTCCCAGGAGGGACTCGTGATCCGGATCATCCTCGCCGACGACCATCCCGTCGTACGCGAAGGGCTGCGCGCGATGCTCAGCGCCGAGCCCGACCTCGATGTGGTCGCCGACGCGTCCAGCGGGCCGCAGGCGGAGGCGCTGGCCGCCGAGCTCCGGCCCGACATCGTGCTCATGGACCTGCGGATGCCGGGCGGTGGGGGCGTGGACGCGATCGTCCGGATGACCGAGGCGGGGTTGCCGTGCCGGGTGATCGTGCTGACGACGTACGAGACGGACCGGGACATTCTGCGGGCCGTGGAGGCGGGAGCGGCCGGGTATCTGCTGAAGGATCTGCCGCGCGGTGAACTCGCGGACGCGGTGCGCGCCGCTGCGCGGGGCGAGACCGTACTGGCTCCGTCCGTCGCCGCCCGGCTGGTCGATCAGCTTCGTACGAAGCCGGAGCGGCCGCGACTGTCGGAGCGCGAGACCGCGGTTCTCCGGCTGGTCGCCGAGGGCTGTACCAACGCCGAGATCGGGCGTCGGCTCTTCATCGGGGAATCCACCGTCAAGACCCATCTGCTGCGGGCCTTCGGGAAGTTGGGGGTGGATGACCGGACGGCTGCGGTGACCAGTGCGATGCGGTTCGGGTTGCTGGAGTGAGGTTCGCCCCCTCCGCCCCTACCCGTCCCTTCCTGGGGCTCCTCCCCAGGCCCCGCTCCTCAAACGCCGGAGGGGCTGATTTCAGCAAACGTCGGAGGGGCTGAAATCTTTCAGCCCCTCCGACGTTCTGAGCGCGAAGAATCCCTGCCTCAGCCCAGACGTGCCCGCAGCTCCGCCACGACCCCGTCGACCCCCACCGCGGCCTGCTCCCCGGACTCCATGTCCTTGAGCTGGACGACGCCCTCGGCGAGATCCCGCTCACCGGCCACGATGGTGTACCGGGCGCCCGAACGGTTCGCGTTCTTCATCGCGCCCTTGAGCCCCTTGCCACCGTACGAGAAGTCGGCCGCGACCCCGGCCTTGCGCAGCTCGGTGACGACACCGAAGAGCACCCGCCGGGCCTCCTCACCCAGCGGCACCGCGAACACACTGGTGGACGCGGGGAGTTCGAGCGACACACCCTCGGCCTCCAGCGCGAGCACCGTACGGTCGACGCCCAGCGCCCAGCCGACGGACGGCAGTGCGGGACCGCCGATCATCTCGGAGAGCCCGTCGTAGCGGCCGCCGCCGCCCACCGCGGACTGGGAGCCGAGACCGTCGTGGATGAACTCGAAGGTCGTACGGGTGTAGTAGTCGAGCCCGCGCACCAGCTTCGGGTCGTCCTCGAAGGAGACACCCGCGGCCGTGATCAGCTCGCGCACCTCCTCGTGGTACGCCTTGCACGCGTCGCACAGGTAGTCGCGGAGCAGCGGCGCCCCGACCAGCTGCTTCTGGATGTCGTCCCGCTTGTCGTCGAGGACCCGCAGGGGGTTGATCTCGGCGCGGCGGAGGGTCTCCTCATCCAGGTTCAGGCCCCGCAGGAAGTCCTGGAGGGCGGCACGGTAGACGGGGCGGCACTCCTTGTCTCCCAGCGAGTTCAGCAGGATGCGGAAGTCGCGCAGGCCCAGCGACCGGTACGCCTGGTCCGCCAGGATGATCAGCTCGGCGTCGAGCGCCGGGTCCTCGGCGCCGATCGCCTCGGCGCCCACCTGGGAGAAGTGCCGGTAACGGCCCTTCTGGGGGCGCTCGTAGCGGTAGTACGAGCCCGAGTACCAGAGCTTGACGGGGAGGTTGCCCGCCTTGTGCAGGTTGGCCTCGAGGGCGGCGCGCAGCACGGACGCCGTGCCTTCGGGGCGCAGCGCCAGCTTGTCGCCGCCCTTGGTCTCGAAGGCGTACATCTCCTTGGTCACGATGTCGGTGGACTCACCGACGCCGCGCGCGAACAGCTCGACGTTCTCGAAGCCAGGCGTCTCGATGTAGCCGTAGCCCGAGTTCCGCAGGGGGGCGGCGATCGCCTCGCGGACCGCGAGGTACTTCGCGCTCTCCGGCGGAATCAGGTCGTAGGTGCCCTTGGGGGCCTTGAAGGTGCTCACGGAAGTCTCTCGTCACATTCCTCGTCGGGGAGCCTCGGAGGCTCCCTGGCCGGCTGCCACCTGCCGCAGATACGGGTTGGCGGCGCGCTCCTGGCCGATGGTGGTCTGGGGGCCGTGGCCGGACAGCACCACGGTCGAGTCGTCGAGCGGCAGGCACACACGGGCCAGCGAGTCGAGGATCTCGGCGTGGGAGCCGCCGGGCAGATCGGTGCGTCCGATGGAGCCGGCGAACAGCAGATCCCCGGAGAAGAACACGGACGGGATCTCCGCGGTCTCGGGCATCTGGAAGGTCACCGACCCCTTGGTATGGCCGGGCGCGTGCGCGACGGACAGCTCCAGACCGGCCAGTGCCAGCTTCGCGCCGTCGGTCAGCTCCTTCACGTCGTCCGGCTCCCCCACCGTCAGCTCGCCCATCAGCGGCATTCCGATGGACCGGCCGAGCGCCTTCTCCGGGTCGCTCATCATGTACCGGTCCTCGGGGTGGATCCAGGCCGGTACGCCATGCGCTCCGCACACCGGGACGACCGAGGCGACGTGGTCGATGTGGCCATGGGTGAGGATGACCGCGACGGGCTTGAGCCGATGCTTCTTGAGCGCGTCCTCGACTCCCTGGGCGGCCTGATGGCCCGGGTCGATGATCACGCACTCCTCACCCGCGGCGGGGGCGACCAGGTAACAGTTGGTCCCCCAGGCCCCGGCGGGGAACCCGGCAATGAGCACGATCGTCCTTCGTGGTGGCGTACGCAATGTGTGTCGTACAGGGTGGGCGGCTGTGGATCAGAGCCTACCGGCGCTGCCGATTCCTCAGCGAACCCATATACGGTACGGGGCACACGCAGGCGGTCGGCTCACAAGACGCACGCGTCCCACTTGACGTACGAGACGCATGAGGAGAAAACCCGGTGGTCAGCCAGGAACAGCGGCGGCGTCAGCTCGCCCGGGAGAAGTTCTTGCGACAGCAGCAGCGGCGCACGGTCGCGCGGCGCAAGACACACGCACGCAACGCGATCGTCGCCTCGGTCCTCGGCGTCGTCGTGATCGGCAGCGTTGTGTCGTACGCGACCGGGGTCTTCAAGAACGATGACAAGAAGGCCAACGCGGGCGCCGAGGTGACCCCGAGCGCCTCGGCGACGAGCAAGGCGCCGGATCCGTGCGAGAAGGCCGCGGCGGGCAAGGTGAAGTCGCTGAGCTGGAAGAAGGAGCCGGCGATCTCCATCGACAAGTCCGCCGACTACACGATGAAGATGGCAACGACGTGCGGTGACATCGACATCGCGCTGAAGACGGCCGCGGCCCCGCACACGGTGAACTCGTTCAACTTCCTTGCGGCCAAGGGGTTCTTCGACCACACGAAGTGCCACCGGCTCACCACGAGCGGCATCTACGTGCTGCAGTGCGGTGACCCGACGGCCGCCGGCTCCGGCGGCCCGGGCTACACGATCCCGGACGAGAACCTCAAGGACAAAACCCTCAAGGGTGGCGTCTATCCGGCGGGCACGGTCGCCATGGCGAACACCGGCACGGCGCACACCGGCGGCAGCCAGTTCTTCCTCGTGTACCAGGACAGCCAGTTGCCGGCCAGTTACACACCGTTCGGGACGATCTCCAAGGACGGCATGAAGGTCCTCAAGAAGATCGCGGCCGCCGGCGCACAGCCCGCCGACGCGACGACAGGGAACACCGCCCCGAACGCGACAGTCGTGATCAACAAGGCGACAGTCGTCAAATCCTGACCCCCCAACTGCGAGATTTCGGTCGCGCGGGATGCGGACAGCCGCCCCGCCGGTCGCCTATGTTGGCCGTGACGAAAACTGTGGACGATGCTCGGGGGCGCTGAACCCCTCGCAGGCATCATGTGGAGGAGGCGCTGTGAGCAGCGACCCGTGGGGCCGCGTCGACGAGACGGGGACCGTGTACGTGCGTACGGCCGACGGCGAGCAGGTCGTCGGTTCCTGGCAGGCCGGCTCTCCTGATGAGGCGTTGGCCTACTTCGAGCGCAAGTACGAGGGCCTGGTTGTCGAGATCGGCCTCCTCGAAAAGCGAGTGAAGACCACCGACCTGTCGGCGAAGGACGCCCAGACCGCCATCGATCATATTCGCGAGCAGGTGGACGCCCACCACGCGGTCGGCGATCTGAACGCGCTGAAGGTACGGCTGGACAAGCTCGTCGAGACGGTCGATGCGCGCCGTGAGGAGCGCAAGGTCCAGCGTGCGAAGCAGTCCGACGAGGCGCGGCACGCCAAGGAGGCGCTGGTCGTCGAGGCGGAGGAGCTGGCGCAGAGCGACCAGTGGCGGGCGGCCGGTGAGCGGCTGCGCTCCCTGGTCGACACGTGGAAGGGGCTGCCGCGACTCGACCGCAAGTCGGACGACGAGCTGTGGCACCGCTTCTCGCACGCGCGCTCGGCGTTCTCCAAGCGCCGCAAGGCGCACTTCGCCTCGCTGGACGCGCAGCGCGAGGAGGCCCGCAAGACCAAGGAGAAGCTGGTCGCGGAGGCCGAGTCGCTGTCCGGCTCGGCGGACTGGGGTCCGACCGCGGCGCGCTACCGCGAGCTGATGGCCGACTGGAAGGCCGCGGGCCGCGCCCAGCGCGAGCACGAGGACGACCTGTGGAACCGCTTCCGCGGCGCCCAGGACGTGTTCTTCGCGGCGCGCAGCTCGGTCTTCGCCGAGCGGGACGCGGAGCAGTCGGAGAACCTGAAGCTCAAGGAGGAGCTGGCCGAGGAGGCCGAGAAGCTCGTCCCGGTGCAGGACCTGAAGTCGGCCCGGGCCGCCTTCCGCTCCATCAACGAGCGCTGGGAGGCCATCGGCCACGTGCCGCGCGACGCCCGCCCGAAGGTCGAGGGCCGGATGCACGCGGTGGAGCGGGCGCTCCAGGAGTCCGAGGAGACCGAGTGGCGCCGGACGAACCCGGAGGCACGCGCGCGTGCCGAGGGTCTGACCGGTCAGCTGCAGGCCGCCGTGGACAAGCTCCAGGGCCAGATCGAGGCGGCTCGCTCCGCGGGCAACACCGCGAAGGCCGACAAGCTCCAGAAGGAGCTCGACGGCCGCCAGGCGCTGCTCGACCAGGCGCTGAAGGGGCTGCAGGAGTTCGGCGGCTGAGGCCGCCGGGTTTTTCCGCCACTACGTAGAGGGGCTCCCGTACATCGCGTACGGGAGCCCCTCTGCGTAGGCCGGTTGAGCCGGTGTTACGGCCTGCGGGCCGAAGTGACGCGGTACACGTCGTACACGCCTTCCACGCCCCGTACGGCCTTCAGGACGTGCCCCAGGTGCTTCGGGTCGCCCATCTCGAAGGTGAAGCGGGACGTGGCCACGCGGTCGCGGGAGGTCTGGACGGCCGCGGACAGGATGTTGACGTGCTGGTCCGACAGGACGCGGGTGACGTCCGAGAGGAGCCGGGAGCGGTCCAGGGCCTCGACCTGGATGGCGACCAGGAAGACCGAGGACTGGGTGGGCGCCCACTCGACCTCGAGGATGCGCTCGGGCTCACGGGACAGCGAGTCGACGTTGACGCAGTCGCTGCGGTGCACCGAGACGCCGCTGCCGCGGGTGACGAAGCCGATGATGGGGTCGCCGGGTACGGGCGTACAACAGCGGGCGAGCTTGACCCACACGTCCTCGACGCCCTTGACGACGACACCCGGGTCGGCGTTGGAGCGGCGCTTGCGGCCGCGGCCGCGCGCGGGCGGGACGCTCTCGTCGATCTCCTCGGTGGCCGCCTCCTCGCCGCCGAGAGCCTGCACCAGCTTCTGCACGACGCTCTGCGCGGCGACATGACCCTCGCCGATCGCCGCGTACAGCGACGAGATGTCGGGGTAGCGCATCTCGTGCGCGAGGGTGACCAGGGAGTCGCCGGTGAGGATGCGCTGGATCGGCAGGTTCTGCTTGCGCATCGCGCGGGCGATGGCGTCCTTGCCCTGCTCGATCGCCTCGTCGCGGCGCTCCTTGGAGAACCAGGCGCGGATCTTGTTGCGGGCGCGCGGGGACTTCACGAAGCCCAGCCAGTCGCGGGAGGGACCCGCACCGGCCGCCTTCGAGGTGAAGACCTCCACCAAGTCGCCGTTGTCCAGGGTGGATTCGAGCGGTACGAGGCGTCCGTTGACCCTCGCTCCTATGGTCCGGTGGCCGACTTCCGTGTGCACCGCGTACGCGAAGTCCACGGGGGTCGCGCCGGCCGGGAGCGCTATGACGTCGCCCTTGGGCGTGAAGACGAAGACCTCGTTGCGGGACAGGTCGAAGCGCAGGGACTCCAGGAACTCGCTGGGGTCCTCGGTCTCCTTCTGCCAGTCGAGCAACTGGCGCAGCCACGCCATGTCGTTGACGGTGTCCTGGCCCGCGCTGCCCTTGGCCGCCCGGGGCACGTCCGTACGGATCTTGGAGGAACCGGCGACGGTCTCCTGCTTGTACTTCCAGTGCGCGGCGATGCCGTACTCCGCGCGGCGGTGCATGTCGAACGTACGGATCTGGAGTTCGACCGGCTTGCCGTTGGGCCCGATGACCGTCGTGTGCAGCGACTGGTACATGTTGAACTTGGGCATCGCGATGTAGTCCTTGAACCGGCCGGGTACCGGGTTCCATCGCGCGTGCACGGTGCCGAGAGCGGCGTAGCAGTCCCTGACGGTGTCGACGAGGACGCGGATGCCCACCAGGTCGTAGATCTCCGCGAAGTCACGGCCGCGGACGATCATCTTCTGGTAGACGGAGTAGTAGTGCTTCGGGCGGCCGGTGACCGTGGCCTTGATGCGGGCGGCGCGCAGGTCGGACTGGACCTCGTCGGTCACTATGGCGAGGTATTCGTCGCGCTTGGGGGCGCGCTCGGCGACCAGGCGCACGATCTCGTCGTACATCTTGGGGTAGAGGATCGCGAAGGCGAGGTCCTCCAGTTCCCACTTGATGGTGTTCATGCCCAGGCGGTGGGCGAGCGGCGCGTAGATCTCGAGGGTCTCGCGCGCCTTCTTCTCCTGCTTCTCGCGCTTGAGGTAGCGCATGGTGCGCATGTTGTGCAGGCGGTCGGCGAGCTTGATGACCAGGACGCGGGGGTCCTTGGCCATGGCGACGACCATCTTGCGTACGGTCTCGGCCTGCGCGGCCTCGCCGAACTTGACCTTGTCGAGCTTGGTGACGCCGTCGACGAGCAGGGCGACCTGGTCGCCGAAGTCCTTGCGCAGGGTGTCGAGGCCGTACTCGGTGTCCTCGACGGTGTCGTGCAGCAGGCCCGCCATCAGCGTGGCCGGGTCCATGCCCAGCTCGGCGAGGATCGTGGTGACCGCGAGCGGGTGCGTGATGTACGGGTCGCCGCTCTTGCGCTTCTGGCCGCGGTGCCAGCGCTCGGCGACCTGGTACGCCTTCTCGACCTGCCGCAGCGTCGCCGTCTCGATCTTCGGGTCGTTGCTGCGCACTATCCGCAGCAGCGGCTCCAGGACCGGGTTGTACGGGTTGGAGCGCTGCACGCCGAGACGGGCGAGGCGGGCACGTACGCGGTTGGAGGAGCCGCCGGTACGGGTGGGCTGGCCTGCCGCGGGGCGGACCGCCGGGGTGCTCGCAGGGCGCCCGGCAGGTGCCGGCTTGGGGCGTGGCTGCTCGGCCGCCTTGTCGTCCGGCGCGGACTGGGCGTGCTCTACCGGCCCGCTCGTGGCTTTCTTGGCGGGCTTCTCCGCGGGGGCCGAGGCGGGCTCGGGCTTTGCGGCGGTGAGTGGCTGGGCCTCGTCTGGCAAGAGGGCTCCTCGTGCGCGTTCCGGGTCCCCCGGTCAGGCTCCGGAAACCCCATGGTAGCGATCCTGGGCGTCGGACTCGCTGTCGGCCGCTGGGACGGCCTCGTACAGGAGGAACACGAGAGGCGGGCGCCGGATTCCTCCGGGCCCGCCTCCGCGGTGTCGTACGGGTGTCTCAGGCCTTTCCCAAGGCTTTCCCGAGACTTTCCTCAAGGTGCTCAGACTTCGATCCTCAGACCTTGAGGAGCGCCTCCAGCGGAGCGCCCGCGAGGGCCGGCTCCAGGCGGCCGCGGCCGCCGAGGAAACCGAGCTCCATCAGCACGGCGACGCCCGCGACCTCGGCGCCCGCCCGGCGGATGAGCTGGAGCGAGGCCTCGGCGGTGCCGCCGGTGGCGAGGACGTCGTCGACGACCATGACGCGGTCGCCCGCGACCAGGTCCTCGGCGTGCACCTCGATCTCGGCGGAGCCGTACTCAAGGTCGTACGACTGCGACAGGGTCGCTCCGGGGAGCTTGCCCGCCTTGCGTACGGGGATGAAGCCGAGCCCGGCGCGGACGGCGACCGGGGCGCCGAGGATGAAGCCGCGGGCCTCCAGGCCGACGATCTTCGTGGCCTCGTTGCGCACGGCGATGTCCGCGAGAGTGTCGGTGAGCGCCATGAACGCCGCCGGGTCCGCCAGGAGCGGGGTGATGTCCTTGAACATCACACCCGGCTCCGGGTAGTCGGCCACGTCGCGGATACGGCTGAGCAGCAGCTCTTCGATGCCGGTCATCGGCGCTTCCCCGAAGGTCGGCCGCGGCCCCGGTTGCGGGACGCGGGCTGGTGGCGCGGGCCGACGACCGCCGGGGCGGCGTCCTCCGGCTCGTCGTCGTCCAGCGGCTCCTCGGAGGCCTGGGGCTCCAGGGACTCACCCTTCGCGGCGGCCTGGGCGCGCTTGGCGAGCACGCGCTTCCTGAGGGCCTTCATCTGCGGCTCGCGCTCCTTGAGGTCGGCGACCAGCGGCGTGGCGATGAAGATCGAGGAGTACGCACCGGCGGCGAGGCCGACGAACAGCGACAGCGAGATGTCGTTGAGCATGCCCGCGCCGAGGACACCGCCACCGATGAACAGCAGGCCCGCGACCGGCAGCAGCGCGACCACCGTGGTGTTGATCGAGCGGACCAGGGTGCCGTTGATCGAGCGGTCGGCGATCTCGCTGTACGTGTAGCGGGTCTGCTTGGTGATGTCCTTCGTCTGCTCCTTGAGACTGTCGAAGACGACGACCGTGTCGTAGAGCGAGTAACCGAGGATCGTGAGCAGACCGATCACGGTGCCCGGGGTGACCTCGAAGCCGACCAGGGCGTAGATGCCGACCGTGATGGTGATGTCGTGGATCAGGGCGACGAGCGCGGCCACGGCCATGCGCCACTCGAAGGCGATCGCCAGGTAGATCACGACGAGGACCATGAAGATCGCCAGGCCCTCCCAGGCCTTGTTGGCGATCTGGTCACCCCAGCTGGGGCCGACCAGGTCGGCGTTGATCTTCTCCGAGTCGACCTTCAGGTCCTTGGAGAGCGCATCCTTGATCTGGTCCGACTTGCCGGTGTCGATGCCGGCGATCTGGATGCGCAGGCCGCCGTTGCCGAGCTTCTGGACGATCGCGTCGTGGCCGGACGCGTCCTGCGCGTACGTCTCCGCCTGGGACGCCGAGACACTGGTCTTCTCGGTGGTGAAGACGGCTCCGCCCTGGAACTCGATGCCCATGTTCAGGCCGCGCACCGTCAGGCCGAGGATGGCCGTGATGGTGATCAGGATCGAGATGCCGTACCAGATCTTGCGCTTGCCGACGAAGTCGTAGCCGATCTCGCCGCGGTGCAGCCGGGCGCCGAGGGTGCCGAGCTTCGACATCTCACGCCTCCTTCGTGTCGACGGGGGCGGAGGGGCGACGGGTGCGGCGCAGCGGTGGCTTGGCGCCCAGTCGCTTCGGGTCGAGGCCGGACCAGCTGTGACCGCTCGCGAAGAACTTCTTGCGGGCGAGGATCGTCATCAGCGGCTTGGTGAAGAAGAAGACGACGACCACGTCGAGCACGGTGGTCAGACCGAGCGTGAACGCGAAGCCCTGGACCTTGCCGACGGTGACGATGAAGAGCACGGCGGCGGCGAGGAACGACACGAAGTCGGAGACCAGGATGGTGCGCCGGGCGCGCGGCCAGGCCCGCTCGACGGCGGGCCGCAGCGAGCGGCCCTCGCGGATCTCGTCACGGATGCGTTCGAAGAACACGATGAACGAGTCGGCTGTGATGCCGATCGCGACGATGGCGCCACAGACGGCCGGCAGGTTGAGCGCGAAGCCGATGGCGGGGCCGAGCAGCGACATGATCACGTACGTGAGGGCGGCGGAGACCAGCAGGGAGGCGATGGCGATGATCGACAGGCCCCGGTAGTAGACCACCAGGTAGATGATGACCAGGGCCAGGCCGATCGCGCCCGCGATCAGACCGGCGTGCAGCTGCTCACCACCGAGCGCGGCGGTCACCGTGGTGACGCTCGCCTCCTTGAAGGTGAGCGGCAGGGCGCCGTACTTCAGCATGTTGGCCAGGTCCTGGGCCTCGGTCTGCGAGAAGCTGCCGGAGATCTCGGCGCTGCCGCCGGTCAGCGCCTCCTTGACGTAAGGGGCGGAGACGACCTCACCGTCGAGGACGATGCCGAACTCGTTCTGCGGGGTCGTGTTCTGCGCGAGCGTGCCCGTGATGCTGGCGAACTTCTTGGTGCCACTGGACGTGAAGTCCATGGTGACCTTCCAGCCCACGGCGCTCGTGGTGTCGTAGACGGCCGCGGCCTTCTTGACATCGGTACCCGAGAGCGCGGCGGGGCCGAGGACGTACTTGTACCAGACACCGCTGGACTCGCCGCAGGCCACGGTCGAATCGGTGGGCTTGGCGCCGTCACCGGCCTTGGCGCGGGCCGCCTTGTCGGTGCAGTCGAGCGCGGTGTACTCGGCCTGGAGCTTGGCGGTCGCGGCGTCGGCGCTGGCGCTCGCGGACGGCGAGGCGCTGGCGGAGGCCGAGGAGCTCGCGGAGCTGCTCGCCGAGCTGCTCGCGGACGGCGTGGAGTCGGCCTTCAAGGCATCGGTGACCGCACGGCCCTGGGAGGTGGCGGTGGCCGTGGGGCTCGCGGAGCTCGACGAGGTCGCCTTGTCCGTGGCCTTGGTGGAGGCGCTGCTGGAGGGGCTGCTGGACGCGCTGCCGGAGGCGCTGGCCGACGGGCTGGCCGACGCGGCGCTGCCGGAGGCCTCGCTGGCCAGGACCGGACGGAAGTAGAGCTTGGCGGTGGTGCCGACCTGCTCCCGGGCCTGCTTGGAGTTCGTGCCCTTGGGGATGTTGACGATGATGTTCTTGTCGCCCTGGGTCTGGACCTCTGCCTCGGAGACGCCAAGACCATTGACACGGCGGTTCATGATGTCGACCGCGGTGTTCATGTTGGTCTTGTTGATCGCGTTGGGCTGGCCGGGCTCGTTCTTCGCCTCGAGCGTGATGCTCGTGCCGCCGGCGAGGTCGATGCCGAGACGCGGGGTGGGGTGCCCGGAGAGGAACATCCCCCCGGTGAGCGCCACGATGGCGATCAGGATGAGGGCCAGCGAGCGCCCCGGCCTGCTCTGGGCGCTCGCGCTCCGGCCCTTCTTCGGTGCTGCCACCTTCTCGTACTCCCTCTCGGGCCGCCTTGCGCCGGGTAAGCGCGCGGGCGGCCATGACATGGTGTCGGGATTCCGTGCGAGAACAGCACGTCCCGGGAAGCGCGGGGCGCGAGCGGGTCGCGCCGCGTTCCCGGGTCGTGGCTACTTCGCGTCGGCCTCGCCGTCGGTCTTCTTCGGCTCTGCTTCGTCGGCCTTCGCCTCGGCTGCCTCGTCGGCCTTCGCGTCGACGGGCTCGTCGGCCTGCTCGTCCGCGGCGTCCTTCTTGCCGAGGTCGATGGGCTTGTCGTCGGAAGCGTCGGAAGAGGCGTCGGCGGCGGGCTCGTCGGTCTCGGTGAGGGAGGAGGCGTCGTCCGGGACGACGGCGGCGTCGGTCTTCAGGTCGTGCTCGATGCCGTGGACGATGCGGTTGTACTCGTCGTCGGAGAGGACGGCGCCGATCGAGTTCTTGGCGAAGACGAGGTCGACGCCGGGGGCCGCGTCAAGGAGGACCGTCTCCTCGTTGACCTCCTTCACCGTTGCGTACATGCCGCCGATCGTGCGGACGCCGGTGCCGGGCTGCATCTCGTTGCGCATCTGCGCGGCCTGCGTCTGCTTGCGCTTGGCCGAGCGGGTCATCAGGAACATGGCCCCGATGAGCACGATGAACGGGAGGAGGGTCAACATATTCACGGGACGGAGATTCCTTCGCACAGCCGCGCGGTGAGCGGCCTGGTGGATGGGGGTGGTCGGCGCCGCCCACAAGGGCGGCATCGGCGGAGTCTAAGCGAGTCCGCACTCATGGAACAACGCTCAGCATGGCACCGGGGTTCCTGCCTTGCACGTACCCTCCCCCACTCTCGGCATCGCTCGAGCGGGGGAACCCCATCGTCACGCCCCGAACAGGTCCTGTTGTCCGTTTCCACCAGTCGCCTGGCGGGGCGGGGTGAGGCCGAGATGCGCCCATGCGGCAGGTGTGGCCACGCGGCCACGGGGAGTACGGGCGAGCAGTCCTTCCCGTACGAGGAAGGGCTCGGCGACCTCCTCGACGGTCTCGCGCTCCTCCCCCACCGCGACGGCGAGGGTGGACAGGCCGACCGGGCCGCCGCCGAAGAGCTTGAGCAGGGCTTCGAGGACGCCGCGGTCGAGGCGGTCGAGGCCCCGGGCGTCGACCTCGTAGACCTTCAGCGCGGCCGACGCGATCTCGCGGGTGATGATGCCGTCGGCCTTGACCTGCGCATAGTCGCGTACGCGGCGCAGCAGACGGTTGGCGATACGGGGCGTGCCCCGGGAGCGGCCCGCGATCTCGGCGGCGCCTTCCGAGCCGATCTCGACGTCGAGCAGATGGGCCGAGCGGTGGATGACGCGCTGCAGCTCGGCGGGCTCGTAGAACTCCATGTGCGCGGTGAAGCCGAAGCGGTCGCGCAGCGGGGGCGGCAGCAGGCCCGCGCGCGTGGTGGCCCCGACCAGGGTGAACGGCGGCAGTTCGAGCGGGATGGCGGTGGCGCCGGGGCCCTTGCCGACGATGACGTCGACGCGGAAGTCCTCCATCGCCATGTAGAGCATCTCCTCGGCGGGCCGGGACATGCGGTGGATCTCGTCGAGGAAGAGGACCTCGCCCTCCTGGAGCGAGGAGAGGATCGCGGCGAGGTCGCCCGCGTGCTGGATGGCGGGGCCGCTGGTGATGCGGATCGGGGCTTCCATCTCGGCCGCGATGATCATCGAGAGGGTGGTCTTGCCGAGTCCCGGGGCACCGGAGAGGAGCACGTGGTCGGCGGTGGCGCCACGCGCGCGTGCCGCGCGCAGGACGAGGTCGAGCTGCTCGCGGACCTTCTCCTGGCCGATGAACTCGTCCAGGTCCTTGGGGCGCAGCGCGGCCTCGACGGCCTGGTCCTCGCGGTCGGCGACAGAGCCCACTAGCCGCTCCGCGGCGGGGCCGACGAGCCGCTCGGCGGCGGCTTCGTCGGTCGTGTCGTCCCAGTTCATTACGTGTGCCTCGCGGTGTGGTGGTGGGGCGGCGGTGGAGCGGGCGCGATTCGAGGTCCGCGGGGGCGGCCGGTGGTTCAGCCGGCGCGATTCGAGGTCCGCGGAGGCGGCCGGTGGTTCAGCGGGCGCGGTTCAGGGTCTGGAGGGCGGCCTTCAGCAGCTGGCCGACCTGGGGTGTGCTCTCGGCGGCCTCGGCCTGCGGGGCGACCGCGGAGACCGCCTCGTCGGCCTCGCGCGTCGCGTACCCGAGGCCGATGAGCGCGGCGTGCAGCTGGTCGCGCCAGCCGGTGCTGACCGGGGCCCCGACCCCCGTGCTCGTGCCGAGGGGCGCGCCGAGCCGGTCCTTCAGTTCGAGCAGGAGCTTCTGGGCGCCCTTCTTGCCGATGCCGGGGACGGCGGTGAGCGCCTTCTCGTCTCCGGTCGACACCGCGCGGCGCAGGGCGTCCGGCGTGTGCACGGCGAGCATCGCCTGGGCCAGCCGCGGGCCGACACCGCTCGCGGTCTGGAGCAGCTCGAAGGTCTGCCGCTCGTCGTCGTCCGCGAAGCCGTACAGGGTCAGCGAGTCCTCGCGTACGACGAGGGAGGTGGCGAGCTTGGTCTGGTGGCCCATGCGCAGCCCGGAGAGCGTGTTGGGCGTGCACTGGACGGCGATGCCGATGCCGCCGACCTCGACCACCGCGGAGTCGGGGGCGAGGGCGGCGACCGGGCCGCTGACAAAGGCGATCATGCGGTACGCCCTTTCGATGCGTGCAGGGCGACGGCCTGCTGGAGTCTGTTCTGGGCGGGGGCGCGCCAGATGTGGCAGATGGCGAGAGCGAGGGCGTCCGCCGCGTCGGCGGGCTTGGGGGGCGCGTCGAGCCGGAGCAGCCGGGTGACCATCGCGCCGACCTGGGCCTTGTCCGCGCGTCCGTTGCCGGTGACGGCCGCCTTGACCTCGCTCGGGGTGTGCAGGGCGACGGGGATGCCGCGCCGGGCGGCGCAGAGCATGGCGACGGCGCTGGCCTGGGCCGTGCCCATCACCGTCCGCACGTTGTGCTGGCTGAACACCCGCTCCACGGCGATGAATTCGGGCTCGTACTCGTCGAGCCACTGCTCGATGCCTTGCTCGATGGCGACCAGGCGCAGGCCCAACTCGGCGTCCACCGGGGTCCGTACGACACCGACGCCGCGCATGGTCAGTGGGCGGCCGGGGACTCCTTCCACCACACCGATACCGCACCGGGTCAACCCGGGGTCAACGCCCAGCACCCGCACTCGGCCCCTCCTTCGATCTCCCCCAGCTACCGCTGGGAGGTGCCCCCAGTTTGTGCAGGCTATCGGGTGCCACTGACAAAGCGACGGGCCGACGGGGGTGTCCCGTCGGCCCGTTCGGCTGTCGGCGGCTCAGGCGTCGACCTTCTCCATGACCTCGTCGCTGACGTCGAAGTTGGCGAAGACGTTCTGCACGTCGTCGCTGTCCTCGAGTGCGTCGATCAGCTTGAAGATCTTCCGGGCGCCCTCCTCGTCCAGCTCGACCTGCATGGTCGGGACGAAGTTGGCGTCGGCGGAGTCGTAGTCGATCCCGGCGTCCTGGAGCGCGGTGCGCACCGCGACGAGGTCGGTGGCCTCGGAGATGACCTCGAAGGACTCACCCAGGTCGTTGACCTCTTCGGCGCCCGCGTCGAGCACGGCACCCAGGACGTCGTCCTCGGCCAGCTCACCCTTGGGGACGATCACGACGCCCTTGCGGTTGAACAGGTACGAGACGGAACCCGGGTCGGCCATGTTGCCGCCGTTGCGCGTCATCGCGACACGGACGTCCGAGGCGGCGCGGTTGCGGTTGTCGGTGAGGCACTCGATGAGCACCGCGACACCGTTCGGGCCGTAACCCTCGTACATGATCGTCTCGTAGTCGGCGCCACCGGCCTCGAGACCGGCGCCACGCTTGACCGCGGAGTCGATGTTCTTGTTCGGGACCGAGCTCTTCTTGGCCTTCTGGATGGCGTCGAACAGCGTCGGGTTGCCGGCCGGGTCGGCACCACCCGTGCGGGCCGCGACCTCGATGTTCTTGATCATCTTCGCGAAGAGCTTGCCGCGCTTGGCGTCGATCACGGCCTTCTTGTGCTTCGTCGTGGCCCATTTAGAGTGGCCGGACATCTGCCTGTCTCCTTCGCGTAACCCATCCGGTACGAACTCCCCCGGACTGCAAGAGCCTGGGGGGACCCCCAGATCCTACAAGGACTCCGGTGTCCGGTTCGCGCGCACCATGTCGACGAACAGGCCATGCACGCGGTGGTCGCCGGTCAGCTCCGGGTGGAACGACGTGGCGAGCGCGTTGCCTTGGCGTACGGCGACGATGTGACCGTTGTGCTCGGCGAGCACCTCGGCCTCGGCACCCACGGACTCGACCCAGGGGGCGCGGATGAAGACGCCCTCTACAGGATCGCCCTCGACGCCGTTGACGTCGACCGCCGCCTCGAAGGACTCGTTCTGGCGTCCGAAGGCGTTGCGGCGCACGATCATGTCGATGCCGCCGATGGTCTCCTGGCCCGAGCGCGGGTCGAGGATCTTGTCGGCGAGCATGATCATGCCCGCGCAGGTGCCGTAGACGGGCATACCGTCCCGCACGCGCGCGCGGAGGGGTTCCATCAGGCCGAAGAGGACGGCCAGCTTGGAGATGGTGGTGGACTCACCGCCGGGGATGACGAGGCCATCGACCTCGGCGAGTTCCTCGGGGCGCCGAACCGGCCTGGCCACGGCGTCGGCCGCGGCCAGGGCGATCTGGTGCTCCCGTACGTCGCCCTGGAGGGCCAGGACGCCTATGACAGGAGTGTTCATGGGGTGACTACCAGCCACGGTTCGCGTAGCGCTCGGCCTCGGGGAGGGTGTCGCAGTTGATGCCGACCATGGCCTCGCCCAGGTTGCGGGACGCGTCCGCGATGATCTTCGGGTCGTCGTAGAAGGTGGTGGCCTTCACGATGGCGGCGGCGCGCTTGGCCGGGTCGCCGGACTTGAAGATGCCGGAGCCGACGAAGACGCCCTCGGCGCCGAGCTGGCGCATCAGCGCGGCGTCGGCCGGGGTGGCGACGCCACCGGCGGAGAAGAGGACGACCGGGAGCTTGCCCAGCTCGGCGACCTCCTTGACGATCTCGTACGGGGCGCGCAGCTCCTTGGCGGCGGCGTACAGCTCGTTGTTGTCGAAGCCGCGCAGCTTGGCGATCTCGTTCTTGATCTGGCGCAGGTGGCGGACGGCCTCGACGACGTTGCCGGTGCCGGCCTCGCCCTTGGAGCGGATCATGGCCGCGCCCTCGGCGATGCGGCGCAGGGCCTCACCGAGGTTGGTGGCGCCGCAGACGAAGGGGGTCGTGAAGGCCCACTTGTCGGAGTGGTTGACCTCGTCGGCCGGGGTGAGGACCTCGGACTCGTCGATGTAGTCGACGCCGAGGGACTGCAGCACCTGGGCCTCGACGAAGTGGCCGATGCGCGACTTTGCCATGACCGGGATCGAGACCGCGTCGATGATCTCCTCGATCATGTTCGGGTCCGACATACGGGCCACGCCGCCGTCCTTGCGGATGTCGGCGGGGACCCGCTCCAGGGCCATGACGGCCACGGCGCCGGCGTCCTCGGCGATCTTCGCCTGCTCGGCGTTGACCACGTCCATGATCACGCCGCCCTTGAGCTGCTCGGCCATGCCGCGCTTCACACGGGCGGTGCCGATCTCGGGAGTCTGGGCGGAGTTGGAGAGCGTGCTGGACACGGGTTGACCTCACTCGGTGAAAGAGGGTTTCTGCAGCTTCGAGGAAACGTGAGTGGAGCAGGCCACAGCAAGGGCCAATGGGGAGCCGGTGGATTTTTTTCGCCCCCTCCGCCCCTACCCTCCCCCACTCTCGGCTTCGCTCGAGCGAGGGGGACCCCCATCGTCCCTGGGGCTCCGCCCCAGACCCCCGGATCGTGCTTCGCGCTCCTCCATGAACGCCGGACGGGCTGAAAACCAGCCCCTCAGGCGTTCGCGGATCGGGGCGGAACAACTCCTCGCTCAGCTGGTCGGACGGTCCGCCAGGGCCGTCGGTGGCTCGTCGTCCATCTCGAAGGCCATCGGGAAGGGGGCGTGACCGGCCAGGCGGAACCAGCGGACCTTGCGGTGGCGACGGAGGGCGCGCGCGGCGCGCACGGCGTCGTTGTGGAAGCGCCGTGCCATCGGTACACGCCGCACGGCCTGCGCCAGCTCGCCCGCAGCCTCCTCCCCACCGGGAACCGCCCGCACCGCCTCGACCTGCTGCACCTCCCCGAACACGGCCCGCAACGCCTGGCTCAGCTCGCTCTCGGCCACCTCGCGCTGCTCCTCCTCGGCCTGCCGAGCCGCGTGTGCCGCCTCGTACAGCACGATCGAGGCGGCCGGATCGAGGACCCCGGACGTGGCCAGCTCCTGCGCGACCGAGGCGCGGCGCAGCAGCTGCGCGTCGAGGGCGGCGCGGGCGGCGTCGATGCGGGCGTGCAGCCGGTCGAGACGCCCGGCGGTCCAGCTCAGGTAGAGGCCGATGGCGACGAGGCCGACGAGGATCCAGATGAGGGTTGCGGTCACGGGCGGCAAGGCTACCCGGGTGAGGTCACGGCTCTTGGCGGTCCCAGGCGCAACGGAACCCGCCGTGCCCGGTCGAGGAGTCGGGTGTGTTCTTCGACCGGGCGGCCACGCGGTAGCGGTTGCAGTAGGAGGCGTGGCACAAGTACGAGCCGCCGCGGATGACGCGCTGGCCGGCGTCCGCCGCGGAGAAGGCGTCGGCGCACCACTCCCAGACGTTGCCCGACGTGTTGTACAGCCCGAAGCCGTTGGGCTCGTACGTGTCCACGGGAACGGTCCCGGAGCCGCCGCCCGGGCGCGTGCTGACCCGGGGGAAGTCGCCCCGCCAGGTGTTCATCCGCTCCTGGCCGCCCGGCGTGACATCGTCGCCCCAGGGATAGCGGCGCCCGTCAAGGCCGCCCCGGGCCGCGTACTCCCACTCGGCCTCGGTGGGCAGCCGGGCGCCCGCCCAGGAGCAGTACGCGAGCGCGTCGTGGTACGAGACGTGCACGACCGGGTGGTCTGCGCGCCCGGCGAGATCCGAGCCGGGTCCCTCGGGCGCGCTCCAGGAGGCACCCTCGACGCCCAGCCACCAGGGCGCGGCGGCGACGGCCCCCATCACCGCGTGTCGCGCATCGGGGTGCAACGACAGATGGAACACGAACGAACTGCCGTACCGCTCCGCCTCGGTCCGGTACCCGGCCGCGCACACGAAGTCGGCGAACCGGGCGTTGGTGACGGCGGTCGCGTCGATCCGGAAGGGCGCGACAGTGACCGTACGGACCGGCCCCTCGCCGTCGTCCGGATACCCCTCGCCGAACGAGTCACCCATGTGGAACTCGCCACCGGGCAAGGCGACCGCGGAGGCGTCATGCCCGGAGCCGCCGCCACTTCGTGGAGCGGGTGCGGCCAGTTGGAAAAGTGAACTGACCTCCCCGCGCGCGGGTGCGCAGCACGACGCTCGCTCATCCGAGGCGGAGGGGTCCGACACGCTCAGTCCCGGGCCAGCCCGAACCGCGCCCGCAACCCGGTGCGTTCGTCCGCGGCCACCGCCGCCGCACCGTCCGTCACGGTCTCGTATACGGACAGGATGTCCGCCCCGACCGTCTCCCAGTCGAAGCGCCGCACATGGGCGCTCCCCCGCGCGCGCAGCTCGGCTCGGCGCTCGGGGTCGCCGAGCAGCCGTACGGCGGCAGCGGCCAGCGCATCGGCGTCCTCGTTGGCGAACAGCTCGCCCGCCGCGCCCTGGTCGAGGACCTGGGCGAAGGCGTCGAGGTCGGAGGCGAGCACCGGCGCGCCCGCCGACATCGCCTCGACCAGGATGATCCCGAAGCTCTCGCCGCCGGTGTTGGGCGCGACGTAGAGGTCGACGCTGCGCAGGAAACGCGCCTTGTCCTCGTCGCTGACCATGCCGAGGAACTCGACGCGCGAGCGCATCTCGGCCGGCAGGCTCTCGACGGCCTCCTCCTGGTCACCGCGCCCCGCGACCAGGAGCCGTGTCCGCGGGCGCTCGGCGAGGATCTTCGGCAGGGCCTTCATGAGCACCGGCAGGCCCTTGCGGGGCTCGTCGATGCGGCCGACGAAGCCGAGGGTCTCGCCCTGCCACTCGGCCTTGGGCTCGGCGCGGGCGAAGAAGTCGACGTCGACGCCGTTCGGGATGACGACGGCGTCGCCGCCCAGGTGCTCGACGAGGGTGCGCCGCGCGTACTCGCTCACCGCGATCCGCGCGCTGATCTTCTCCAGAGCCGCCTGGAGGATCGAGTACGCGGCGACCATCGCCCTGGAGCGCGGGTTCGAGGTGTGGAAGGTCGCGACGATCGGGCCCTGCGCGGCCCAGCACGTCAGCAGCCCCAGCGACGGCGAGGACGGCTCGTGGATGTGGACCACGTCGAACGTGCCGTCGTGCAGCCAGCGCCGCACCCGGGCCGCCGACAGGAAGCCGAAGTTCAGGCGCGCCACGGAGCCGTTGTACGGCACCGGGACCGCGCGGCCCGCCGAGACGACGTACGGCGGCAGCGGTGTCTCGTCGTCGGCGGGGGCGAGGACCGACACCTCGTGTCCGAGGCGGATGAGGTGCTCGGCCAGATCGCGGATGTGGAACTGGACGCCGCCCGGCACGTCCCAGGAGTACGGGCAGACGATGCCGATCCTCACGGGGTCCCCTTCTCGGGATCCTTCTCGGGATCCTTCTCGGGATCCTTCTCGGGATCCTTCTCGGGGCCCTTCGCAGGATCGAGGTCCTTGAGCCACAAGCGCTGCAGCATGTGCCAGTCCTCCGGGTGGTCGGCGATCCCCGTGGCGAAGGCGTCGGCCAACGCCTGCGTCATGGCAGACGTCTTTTCGGCCCGGGTGCCTGTTTCCGGGACTTCGACGGGGGGATGCACACGGCCCTGCATCACGGGCGATTCGTCGTACCAGAGGGTCACCGGCAGGAGGGTGGCGCCTGTCTGCTGGGCGAGCAGGGCCGGTCCCGCGGGCATCCGGGTGGCCTCGCCGAAGAACTCCACCTCGACGCCCGACGCGGACAGGTCGCGTTCGGCGACCAGGCAGACCAGGCCGCCGTCGCGCAGTCGCCGGGCCAGCGTGCCGAACGCGGTGCCACCGCTGTGCGGCAGGACCTCCATGCCCAGGCCCTCGCGATAGGCGACGAAACGGTCGTACAGCGATTCGGGCTTGAGACGCTCGGCGACGGTCGTGAAGGGCGTTTCGAGTTTGGTGGTGACCCAGGCGCCCGCGAGATCCCAGTTGCCCATGTGCGGGAGGGCGAGGATGAGGCCCTTGTCGGAGGCGATCCCCTCGGTGAGGTAGTGCGCGTCCTTCGGGTCGAAGCCCGTCTTCACGCGCTCCTGGCTCCACGCCGGGAGCCGGAAGGACTCCATCCAGTAGCGCAGATACGAGCGCATGCCCGCCCTGGAGAGCTCGGCGAGCCGCTCCGGGGTCGCGTCGGGCACCACGCGCGCGTAGTTGCTCTCCAGGCGCTGTACGCCCTTGCCGCGCTTCTTCCAGGCGAGGTCGGCGATGGTCCGGCCGAGCCGCACGGCGACCGGCTCGGGGAGCTTCTTGACGGTGCTCCAGCCGAGCGCGTACGCCCCGTCCACCAGCCTGTCCTGGAGGCTGGTCACGACGCCGCCTCGCTGTTCTGGGCGGCCGCGGCGGCGTCCGCCTCCGCGGACTCCCTGCGCACCGTCACGACGCGCTGGATCAGCGTGACGAGGCTGCCGACGGCGACGATCCACAGCGCGATGGGCAGCAGGACCTGGATGCCGGGAACCCCGAACTTGTGCAGGCCCGCGAGCCCGGCCGCGACCAGCGAGATCACCAGGCGCTCGGCGCGCTCGACGAGACCGTTGACCGCGACCGGCAGGCCGATCGACTCGCCGCGGGCCTTGGTGTACGAGACCACCTGGCCGCTGGCCAGGCAGAAGATCGAGACGGCGCACAGGACGTTGTTGTCGCCGCCGCCCGCGTACCAGAGCGCGAAGCCGCCGAAGATCGCGCCGTCGGCGACCCGGTCGAGCGTCGAGTCCAGGAAGGCTCCCCAGCGGCTGGAGCGGCCGAGCTGGCGCGCCATGTTGCCGTCGACGAGGTCCGAGAACACGAAGAGCGTGATGACGATCGTGCCCCAGAAGAACTCCCCCCGGGGGTAGAAGACCAGCGCGCCCGCCATCACTCCGGCCGTGCCCAGGAGGGTGACCGTGTCGGGGCTTACCCCCCGGCGGATGAGAAACGCGGCGAACGGTGTGAGGACACGCGTAAAGAATGCACGCGCGTACTTGTTCAGCATGGCCTTCCCGAGGGTCGGTGTGGCCGCGCGGCCCCTGCTGGCCACCGGCTGGCCCATCGTAGCCACGCGTGCGCTTGTGCGACGGTCGGGCACCCGCACCCCGTGTCACGGCCGGCTTGCGTCGGTGTCACGGCACGATCGCGTCCGCCGTATGGACGCACCGTGACGCGAGTGCAAAGCTCGAAGACACCGCGGGCGTCGACGGAGCCGCCACTGCACGCGGATTCCGCATGTCCGCGCCCAAAGTGACCTCACCGTGCACGGGAGGCAAGGCCATGGGCGACAAGGCGAACGCACACCCCGGAGCCGCCGGCAGGGCTACGGCGGCCGACCACCCCGCGTCCGTACGGAATGTGGTGCTGGTCGGCCACAGCGGATCGGGCAAGACGACTCTGGTGGAAGCTCTCGCGCTGACGGCGGGAGCGGTGAACCGGGCGGGCC
This sequence comes from Streptomyces sp. NPDC029292, assembly GCF_055569295.1. NCBI lineage: Bacteria > Bacillati > Actinomycetota > Actinomycetes > Kitasatosporales > Streptomycetaceae > Streptomyces > Streptomyces sp. NPDC029292. The sequence goes on along the minus strand of NZ_JBVHXR010000003.1, from coordinate 443,884 downwards.
GCGTGGAGGACGGCGGCACCGTCTCCGACTACGACGAGATCGAGCACCGGCAGCAGCGCTCGGTGCAGCTCTCCCTGGTACCCGTCGAATGGGACGGATACAAGATCAATATTCTGGACACCCCCGGATACGCCGACTTCGTCGGGGAACTGAGGGCCGGTCTGCGAGCGGCGGACGCGGCCCTTTTCGTGGTCTCGGCCTCGGACGGGGTGGACGGCTCGACCCGGATGGTGTGGGAGGAGTGCGCGGCGGTCGGCATGCCGCGGGCCATCGTGATCACTCACCTCGAATCCGCCCGAGCGGACTTCGAGGAGATGACCCGGATCTGCGCGGAGGCCTTCGGCGCGGACGATCCCGACGCCGTACTGCCGCTGTATCTGCCGCTGCACGGCGAGGAGGGTCCCGACGGGCACGCGCCCGTGACGGGTCTGATCGGGCTGCTGTCCCAGCGGCTGTTCGACTACTCCTCCGGGGAGCGCAAGGAGGCGGAGCCGGGACCCGACCAACTGCCGCTCATCGAGGAGGCGCGCAACCGGCTGATCGAGGGGATCATCGCCGAGAGCGAGGACGAGACCCTCATGGACCGCTATCTCGGCGGCGAGGAGATCGACCTCAAGACCCTCGTGCAGGACCTGGAACGGGCCGTGGCGCGCGGAACCTTCTTCCCGGTACTGGCCGCCGCTCCGGCCGCCGAGGGCGCCCGCCAGGGGCTCGGCACGGTCGAGCTCCTCGAGCTCGTCACGGGCGGCTTCCCGACCCCGCTGGAGCGCCAGGCGCCCACCGTCACCACCCCGGACGGCCGGGCCCGCGAGCTCAAGGCCTGCGATCCGAACGGGCCGCTGGTCGCGGAGGTCGTGAAGACCGCGTCCGACCCCTACGTGGGCCGCGTCTCGCTCGTACGGGTCTTCTCGGGCACCCTGCGCCCCGACGAGACGGTGCACGTCTCCGGGCACGGGCTGACGGACCGCGGCCACGAGGACCACGACGTCGACGAGCGCATCGGCGCCCTGTCCACGCCGTTCGGCAAGCAGCAGCGTGGCCTCACGCACTGCATCGCGGGCGACCTCGCGTGCGTGGCGAAGCTGAACCGCGCCGAGACCGGAGACACTCTCTCGGCCAAGGACGACCCGCTGCTCATGGAGCCGTGGCAGATGCCGGACCCGCTGCTGCCGCTCGCCATCCAGGCGCACAGCAAGGCCGACGAGGACAAGCTCTCGCAGGGCCTCGGCCGGCTGGTCGCCGAGGACCCCACCATGCGCCTGGAACAGAACCAGAACACCCACCAGGTCGTCCTGTGGTGCCTGGGAGAGGCCCACGCGGACGTCGCCCTGGAGCGGCTGCGCAACCGCTACGGCGTCCAGGTCGACGTGATCCCGCACAAGGTCTCCCTACGGGAGACGTTCGCGGACAGGTCCGCAGGACGCGGCCGCCATGTGAAGCAGTCCGGCGGGCACGGCCAGTACGCGATCTGCGAGATCGAGGTCGAACCGCTGCCGAACGGCTCGGGCATCGAGTTCGTGGACAAGGTCGTCGGCGGCGCCGTGCCACGGCAGTTCATCCCGTCCGTCGAGAAGGGCGTACGCGTCCAGGCCGCCAAGGGAGTGGCCGCGGGGTACCCGCTCATCGACGTACGGATCACGCTGCTCGACGGCAAGGCGCACTCGGTGGACTCCTCCGACGCCGCGTTCCAGACGGCGGGCGCGCTCGCCCTGCGCGAGGCCGCCGCCGACGCCAGGATCCATCTCCTGGAGCCGGTGGCCGAGGTGACGGTGCTGGTCGGCGACGACTACGTGGGCGCCGTGATGAGCGACCTGTCGGGGCGGCGCGGCCGGGTCGTCGGCACCGAGCAGGCGGGCGGCGGGCGCACCCTCGTACGGGCCGAGGTCCCGGAGATCGAGATCGGACGGTACGCCGTCGATCTGCGCTCCCTCTCGCACGGCACCGCGCGCTTCAACCGCAGTTACGCGCGGCACGAGCCGATGCCTCCTCAGATCGCCGAACGGATCCGCGAACAGACGCAGGACGCCTGACGGTTCGGCGCTTCATCAGTCGGCGGGCGGCTTCGGCCGTCCGCCGACGAATGTCGGTCCCGGCCGATACTCTGAGAACCTGATCAAGACGATGACCTGATCAACAGGTGTGCGGGGCACGGAAGTCGGGAAAATGCCGCACCAGCGGGACTGCGGCGAGGGGGCGGAAGTGGCATTCGACGGTTTCGATTTCAGTCCCGGGGCGCAGGTGCCGCTCTCGGGCTCCGCGGGACAGACGGCGGCGACCTTCGCACTGGCCTCGGCGGCGTACCGGGACGCCGAGGTCACGGAGATCCTCAAGGCCGACAACGAATGGCACAAATCCACCGTCAAGGCCGGAAAGATCAAGCTGTTCGCGCCGAATCTCGGCGAGGCCTTCGCGCGGGCCGTCCAGGACCGCATGCTGGGCGGCGGCCGCAAGCCGCTCATCCAGTCCTTCGGCACCGAGCCGCAGGTCGTCGTGGAGCACTGCCTGGCGGCCAACCGCATCCGCAGGGAGCGGGACAACCGGCTGTCGGCCGTGATGGTGCTGTGCGGAGTGCTCTTCCTGCCCGGGCTCCTGGTCTGGCTGCTGGTCTTCCAGATCCGGTCCACGATCGCCGAGCGCGAGGACAAGCGCGCCTCCGCCCTCGCCACCACGCTCCTGATCGCCGTCGGCGCCCTCGCCGTGCTCTTCCTCGTCAAGATGCCGTTCACCGGATTCTGGGCCTGGTATGCCCGCGCGTCGGTCGTCATCCCGGTCGTGGGCTGGCTCTGGGCCAAACAGATCTGCGAGCGCACCGCCAAGGACCTGCGCGACCGGTGGGACAGCCTCCTGTCCGGCGGCGGCATCGGCGCGAAGATCCCCGAGGCGGTGCCGGGCAGCCCCGGTGAGACCGCGGCGGAGCGGCTGCGCCAGGCCCTCGCCCGGCTCACCGCGGAGCAGCAGTCGAACTCGGTCTTCTACGCGGGCCCCAAGGGCATACTCGGCATGGGCACCCGCTGGGGCAGCTGGCAGCTCGCCGAGGACCTGGTGGCGCGGGACGCGGACAAGGAGATCCACCCCTTCCGCAGCTGGGACGTCATCCGGTCCATCCACGACCAGCTGCGCATGCTGGAGCGCGGCCCGCTCAACACCGGTGGTTTTCCGGCCCCTTCGATAAAGCACTGGATCGTCACGCCGATCGGCGAGAACGCCAAGGCGGTGTCCCGGCCGGGCGGTACGGATGTGGACGCGTACACGATCAAGACCCACGCCATACAGGACATCTGCAACAAGCAGCAGTTCGGCAGCGGCGACCGGCACTACCTCGGGGTCCAATGGACGCTCTGGGACGGTCAGTTGGTCATCACCATGCTGATCACCGTGACGGTGCTGCACGAGACGCTGCGCATCGAGGTCACCGGGCATGCCCTGGGTCCGGTGAACTCGCTCTTCACCACCAAGCCGGAGGCCCCGACGAAGGAGGTCGCGAAGGCGGTCAAGTTCTGGGAGACCCGCAAGGTGAATCTGCCGCTGGTCACCACGGACGAGGTCGTGCGGCTCACCGCGCGGGCGCCCTTCACCTGGTATCCGCCGTTTCTCAACTGGCTGGGCGGGACCCTGACGCTGCCTGAGCCCTTCGGGCTGCGGCACGCCTGGGCCGATCAGCCGTGGCGGCACCGGTTCATGGCGGACGACGCGCTGCGGGCGGCGGCACCTGTGCTGCGTGTGGTGCACTCTGCGGCGATCAGGGTGCTGGAGGAGAACGGGGTCGACACGGAGAAGTTCGGCAACCGGTCGTCGTTCCTCAGCACCGCGGTTCAGGACCCGATGCCCCGGAAGGCGGACATGTACGACGCGTAGCGTCCCTCGGCGGCGCAGGCTCCGGTGCCCCGCGAGGCACCGGAGTCGGAAGCCGGGATCAGGAGGCCGTCGGCCAGGCTTCCGCCAGCATCTTGCGGGTGTCCGCGAGCAGCTGGGGCAGCACCTTGGTGTGGCCGACGACCGGCATGAAGTTGGTGTCGCCGCCCCAGCGGGGGACGATGTGCTGGTGGAGGTGGGCGGCGATGCCGGCGCCCGCGACCGTGCCCTGGTTCATGCCGATGTTGAAGCCGTGCGCGCCCGAGGCGGTACGCAGCGCGGTCATGGCCTGCTTGGTCAGCTCGCCGAGTTCGGCGGTCTCCGGGTCCGTCAGGTCCGTGTAGTCCGCGACATGGCGGTAGGGCACGACCATGAGGTGGCCGCCGTTGTACGGGTAGAGGTTGAGCACCGCGTACACCTGCTCGCCGCGCTTCACGATCAGCCCGTCCTCGTCGGACTTGGCCGGGATCGAACAGAAGGGACAGCCGTCATCGGCCCCCGGGCCGGTGGGCTTGTTCTCACCCTGGATGTAAGCCATCCGATGGGGCGTCCACAAGCGCTGGAACGCGTCCTGCGTTCCCACTCCGATCTGCTGCTCCGGCTCACTCGTCATGATGTGCAGCATATTGCTTCGCCCGTTCGCGGCGTGTCGGCGGGGCTCTCCTCCATACGTCCGGGGCCAAGCTGGGCCGATGGACGACGACAGCCCACAGGCCCGCTGGGAGCAGCGCACCGGACTGCTGCTCGCCTCGGCCTCCCTGGTGTTCCTCGCCTCGTACGCGGTCCTCGTCCTGGGTCACGGTCTGCCCGCCGCCGCGCGGGACGCCTGCCTGGCGGCGATGCTGGCCGCCTGGGCGGTGTTCGGCGTCGACTTCGCGGTGCGCTGGCGGCTGAGCGGGCAGCGTCTCCGCTTCGTACGGTCGCACTGGCTGGACACCGTGGTGCTGGTCCTGCCCCTGCTGCGCCCCGTGCGCGTGGTGAAGACCTACGAGGCCGTGCAGCGCCGCCACGGGCAGCCCCGGCTCTCCCTGCACGCGCGCGTGGTCGTCTACGCGGGCCTGTCGGTCACATTGATCGGCTTCGCGGGCGCCCTCTCCGTCTACCAGGCGGAGCACGCGGCGCCGCACGCCACGATCCAGACCTTCGGGGACTCGGTGTGGTGGACCTGCTCCACGCTGTCGACGGTGGGGTACGGGGATGTGACACCGGTGACGCTGAAGGGGCGCGCGATCGCAGTGGGGCTGATGGGGTGCGGCCTGGCGTTGCTCGGCGCGGTCACGGGTTCGTTCTCGTCGTGGCTGCTGCAGGTGTTCTCCCGCGAGGACGAGGAAAGGCCCCCAGGGAGCTGAGCTCCCCGGGGGCCTCACACCACGTACGCGTCAGACCTGCGCGCGCTCCTCGACGATCTTCACGATCTTGGCGATCGCCTCGTCGACCGGGATGCCGTTCTCCTGCGAGCCGTCGCGGTAGCGGAAGGAAACGGCGCCGGCCGTCATGTCCTCGTCGCCCGCGATGACCATGAAGGGCACCTTCTGCTTCTGAGCGTTGCGGATCTTCTTCTGCATGCGGTCCGAGGATCCGTCGACCTCGACGCGCAGCCCCGCGGCCTTCGCCTTCTTGGCGAACTCGGCCAGGTACGGCACGTGCGCGTCGCCGATCGGGATGCCGATCGCCTGCACGGGCGCCAGCCACGCCGGGAACGCGCCCGCGTAGTGCTCCAGGAGCACCGCGAAGAAGCGCTCGATCGAACCGAACAGCGCGCGGTGGATCATGACCGGCTGCTGCTTGGAGCCGTCCGCCGCGGTGTACTCCAGGTTGAACCGCTTGGGCTGCTGGAAGTCGACCTGGACGGTGGACATCTGCCAGGAGCGGCCGATGGCGTCCTTGGCCTGGACGGAGATCTTCGGGCCGTAGTACGCGGCGCCGCCCGGGTCGGGAACCAGCGGGAGGCCCTGCTTCTCGGCCGCCTGGCGCAGCGCGTCGGTGGCCTCCTCCCACTCCGCGTCCTCACCGATGAACTTCGGGGAGTCGTCGCGGGTGGACAGCTCCAGCTCGAAGTCGTTCAGGCCGTAGTCGCGCAGCAGGTCCAGGACGAAGGTGAGCAGCGAGTCCAGCTCGCTCGCCATCTGCTCCTTGGTGCAGTAGATGTGCGAGTCGTCCTGCGTGAAGCCACGGGCGCGGGTCAGACCGTGCACGACGCCCGACTTCTCGTAGCGGTACACCGTGCCGAACTCGAAGAGCCGCAGCGGCAGCTCGCGGTAGGAACGGCCGCGCGCCTTGAAGATCAGGTTGTGCATGGGGCAGTTCATCGCCTTGAGGCGGTAGTTCTGCCCGTCGAACTCCAGCGGCGGGAACATCGCGTCCCCGTAGTTCGGCAGGTGCCCCGAGGTCACGAAGAGGTTTTCCTTCGAGATGTGCGGGGTGTTCACGAACTCGTAGTCCGCGTCCTCGTGGCGCTTGCGCGAGTAGGTCTCCATCTCGCGGCGGACGATGCCGCCCTTGGGGTGGAAGACCGCGAGGCCGGAGCCCAGCTCCTCCGGGATGGAGAAGAGGTCCAGCTCGGCGCCGAGCTTGCGGTGGTCGCGCTTCTCGGCCTCGACGAGGAAGTCCAGGTACGCCTTCAGCTCGTCCTTGGACGGCCAGGCGGTGCCGTAGATGCGCTGGAGCTGCGGGTTCTTCTCGCTGCCCCGCCAGTAGGCGGCGGCCGAGCGCATCAGCTTGAACGCCGGGATGTTGCGGGTGGTGGGCAGGTGGGGACCGCGGCAGAGGTCCTTCCAGCACAGCTCGCCGGTCTTGGCGTCGAGGTTGTCGTAGATCGTCAGCTCGCCGCCGCCGACCTCGGCGTCGGCGCCCTCGGCGGCCTGCGCGGCGTTGCCCTTGAGGCCGATGAGTTCCAGCTTGTACGGCTCGTCGGCCAGCTCCTCGCGGGCGGCCTCGTCAGTGGTGACCCGGCGCGCGAACTTCTGCCCGCGCTTCTGGATCTCCTGCATCTTCTTCTCGATGCGCTTGATGTCCTCGGGCGTGAACGGCTCGGCGACATCGAAGTCGTAGTAGAAGCCGTCCTTGACCGGCGGGCCGATGCCCAGCTTGGCCTCGGGGAAGAGCTCCTGCACGGCCTGCGCCATGACGTGCGCGGTGGAGTGGCGCAGGATGTTGAGGCCGTCCTCGGAGGAGATCTCGACGGGCTCGACCTCCTCACCGTCCTTCACCTCGTAGGCGAGGTCCTTCAGCTCGCCGGCCACGCGGGCCGCGACGATGGTGCGGTCACCGTCGAAGAGATCGGCGGCCGTAGTGCCCGTCGTCACCACGCGCTCTTCCCGCTCGGAATCGCGTTGGATGATCACACGGACGTCTGACACCGGACTCTCCTGCCTGAAGGTGGCGCGCCGCACTCGCGTACGCAGACAGGAATCGTACCGAGCCCGGGGTCCCCTTTGCGAAACGGATAACCCCCCGTCCGTCTCAGTCCTCGCTGCACGCCTCTTCAAAGAAGTCCAGGTTCTCCTGGAGCGACTTCATCAGCCGGTCCCGCTCGGCCTCGTCCACCTGCACGGGTACGACCCCGGAGGCGTCCGTGAGCCGGCGGAAGCCGCCGCGGCTCTCCAGCCGCCCGTGCACCCGCACCGGCAGCCCGACCAGATGGGCATGGCCCGCTATCCGGTACGCCTCCTCGTCGAGCGTCATGCGGACGTGCGGGACCTCGGCGCCGGCGATGACCCGCAGCCGTACGGTGCCCTCGCCGCGCGGCCCCGACCTGCGCATGCGCACCACGGCACCCGTGATGCGCACCGGCACGGACGGCTCCTCGCGCAGATAGCGGGCCCCGGCCTCGCGCAGGACGGGCAGGTCGCCGGGCGAGAACTCGACGGGCTCGGCGGGCGCGGCACAGCCTTCGGGGGTTCCGGCCGCGGGCGCCCACTCGACGGCGATGCGGGCTCCCTCGGTGCCACGGACGAGGGCCACCAGGGCCTCCATGAGCTCGTGGCTGACGCCCGCCTCGACGGCCGCGTCGAAGGCGTCCATGCCACCGGTGGCCCGCTGGTAGTCGATGGCCTCGCGGGCCGCGTACAGCGCCTGGTGCAGGCGTACGGCGAGCGGCCGCCCAGTGCTGACGGGCACGAAGGCGGTGAGCTGGCGTCCGCCGGGCTCGGCGCCCACGAGGACGTTCTCCAGGGACGCGGCGGCGGGCCTGCGGTGCCGGGCGCCGTAATAGCCGGCACGCGCGCGGGTGGCCAGCGCGCCCGCGAGCAGCATCTGGCGGGCGGACGCGCGCAGCTGCTCCTCGACGGTCCAGGGCGCGGCGCCCACGGGCCCGGTCGGCACGTCCCGCCACCAGCGGATCTCGTCGCTGGGCACGGCGAGCGCGACCAGCACGTCGCGCGCGGACGGCGAACCGCTGCGGGAGAGCGCGACGAGGGCCTCGCCGAGCAGGTCGTCGCTGTCGGGGAAGGCCCGGTTCTCCGGCACGAGAAGGCTCGTGCCGCCGCCACCGGGCCCGGGTGGGGTCCACCGGCCGTACCGTCCCGCGGCTCCCCCGCGCCGCTGCCAGCCGTGCCGGTGAAGGAGCGCGCTGAGCACGGCGGGGTCGACCTGGCCGGGCTCGGGCGGCCGGTTCCAGACGGTGTCGACGGGATGCGGCCTGACCGGCCGCAGGACTTCGTCGATCGGGCGGTGCGTCATGGTCTGCCTCCCGTCCCGACCCGCGTCATGATCTCGCAGAGCGCCCGGTCGTCGAAGATCCGGGCCGTCGGTATTCGGACGGTGGTCCTGCGCCGGCCGGTGATGGCGTGTCCGGCGAGGTTGGTCCAGTAGCAGCAGTGCCGCAGGTCGAGGCGGTCGTGGCTGGCGCGCAGCCAGTCGTCCTGGGACCTGGGCACGAGCATCACGACCAGGATCTTGTGCACCGAGACCGGGGTGCGGGCGAGCTTCGCCAGGTGCTCGTTGTCGAGCGTGAAGGAGAAGGCGGGCCCCGGCGGGTTCGGCGGGATCTGGTACGTGCACTTGAGCTGCACCTTGATGGTGACTTCGTCGTCGACCGTGTGCCCGGGGGCGCTGTGGCTGACGTGCCAGTCGATGCCGTTGTCGGGAAAGGGCTGGGACAGCGAGCAGCCCGCGGCCGCCGCGACGGCGTGCAGATAGCCCACCTGCAAGGTCTCCATGCAGGCGGTGGTGGCGAGCGTGCCGCGATGGGGTGCCGTCCGCTGGGGCAGCAGCCCACCCCGCTCGGGCTGCGCGAGTGCCATGAGCCCAACAGCCTTCCAAGCCAAGTAAATCCCCGCTGCGGGCCGCTGAACTGCAAAGACCCGTACCTCTGTTGTCTCCTCCCGGCGTACGGCGCAAACAGCCCGGGTATCACCAAACGGGCAGAAGACGGTGCGTCAGCTGCCGTGGGTGAACGAGGAGTTGTGTACGTATGACGTGCTGGTACGAGGGCCCCTTGGCCGCGTTCGACACGGAGACCACGGGCGTGGACGTCGAGACCGACCGGATCGTGTCGGCCGCCGTCGTCGTCCAGGATGCCCCGGGTTCCCGTCCGCGGGTGACCCGATGGCTGGTGAACCCGGGAGTGCCGGTGCCCGCGGGGGCGACGGCGGTGCACGGGCTCACGGACGAACATCTGCAGCGCAACGGCCGCTGGCCGTCGCCGGTGATGGAGGAGATAGCCCGGGAGCTGGGCGAACAGGCCGCGGCGGGCCGCCCGCTCGTGGTGATGAACGCGCCCTTCGATCTGACCTTGCTGGACCGGGAGTTGCGCCGCCATCGCGCCTCGTCCCTCGACCACTGGTTCGAGTCGACGCCGCTGCGCGTGCTCGATCCCCGGGTCCTCGACAAGCATCTGGACCGCTATCGCAAGGGCCGCCGCACCCTCACCGACCTGTGCGCGCACTACGGCGTGGTCCTGGAGGGCGCGCACGACGCGGCGGCCGACGCGCTGGCCTCGATGGATGTCGTACGGGCGGTGGGGCGCCGTTTCGCGACCCGACTGGAGCGGCTCTCGCCGGCCGAGCTGCACACGCTGCAGGCGGTGTGGCACGCGGCACAGGCACGCGGGCTCCAGGCGTGGTTCGCGCGCAGCGGCTCGGAGGAGGCGGTGGATCCGGCGTGGCCGCTGCGTCCGGAGCTTCCGGCGGCGGCCTGAGCGCACCTGCGCGGACACAGAAAAACCGGTCCGTCGGTGACGGACCGGCTTTCTCCGGGTGGGCGATACTGGGTTCGAACCAGTGACCTCTTCGGTGTGAACGAAGCGCTCTCCCACTGAGCTAATCGCCCGGGAACGGACTGAACAATACAGGTCCCGGCGGGTGTGGTTCAAACCGCTTCGAGGTAAGCCGTGAGTCCTCGCCGTCCCGCGCGCATCATCAGGGCGTGGTTGGCGCGGAAGACGGGCCGCCCCGGGACCGCGAGCCGCCGCAGCAGGGGCTTGCTGACGTCGACCTCTTGGTCGTACGTGGCGCGGGTGCCCGGCCCGTCGGAGGCGAGTGTCCAGCGGGCCCAGCCGTCGATGTCCCCGGTCATCGCGATCTCCAGCGACCCGGCCGCCGGATCGCGCCGCACCTCACGCGCGGTGAACGTCATGTCGTACGGAAGGACCGAGCGGATCCGGATGACGCCGCTGCGTTCGTCGATGGGGGTCACCTCGCGCACCTGGGGCCACCAGCGTGGGTAGTCCTGGGCCTGTTCCAGGGCGACGTACACGTCGGTCGGCGGCGCGGGCAGGTCCCACACGCTGCGGAAGCGGTAATGACTCCAGTCCATGTACCGAGTGTGCCCATCCGCGGATCTGAGTACGGCCTGAGTACGCGCACTCATGCCGCCGAACGTGACCGGGACCACACTCCGGAGCATGACGCACATCCCGCCCCCGGCCGAGGAGTTGCGGCTCCTCGACACCGAGCTGCGGCAACTCGACGCGCGCCGGGCCCTGTTGCTGACGCGCCGCGCCTGGCTGCTCACCGCGCTCCAGCCGCCCCCCGCACCGCACGCGCCCCAGACGGCCCCTGCGCGCCGGCCCGAGACCACGGCACCCGGCGTCCAGAACGTGCTCCTGCTGCTCGGCGGCATCCTGCTGACCGTGGCTGCCATCGCGTTCACGGTCGTCAGCTGGGGGCACCTGGGGATCGCCGGGCGGGCGCTGGTGCTCGGCGCGGTGACGCTGGCCGCGCTCGGCGCGCCGGTGTTCCTCCTGGGGCGCGGGCTGCGCTCGACCGCCGAGTCGCTGGCGGGACTCGGCCTCGCGCTGACGGTTCTGGACGTGTACGCGTTGTACGAGGTCGCCGTCCCGGACGCCGACGGCACCGGTTACGCGGCGCTCGCCTCGGCGGCGCTGGCCTCGGTGTGGACGGTGTACGGCCTCGGGGTCGGCGCCCTGCACCGCCCGGACGGATCGCGGACGGGCACGACCGGCTCCGCCGAGGGACAGCACGCGGCCACCACCGGACCGCATCTCCCGCTGCGGCTCCCGCTCCCCGCCGCCGTGATCGCGGCCCAGCTCCCTCTGCTCCTCTGGGCGGCCGCGGCCGACGCGGGTGCGCACGCCAGCACAGCCGCGCTGCTGGTGACGGCCGCGTTCGACACGGCCGTAGCGCTCCGGGTCCCCGTGAAGTCCGTACGCGTCGTCGCCTCGATCGCCGCGTACGGCCTCGGCGGCTGGGGCACCATTGCCGCCGGCTGGCTGTCCTGGACGGCCTCCGGCCCGAGCGCCGCCGCCCGTGCGGCGGCGCTCCTCCTCCTTGCCGCGGCGATCGCCTTCGCGGCGGCATGGCACGCCCCCAAGCCGAACGTCGCGACCGGCATCGCGCTGGCGGGCGGTCTGATCACCGTCGCCGCCCTCGGCGGCGTCCTGCGCTCGTCGCTGCCCGACGACTGGACGGTCCCGGGCTACCTGGCGTGCGGCGTCGCCCTGTTGGCCGTCGTGCGCACCGGCTTCCCGGAGCCGCTGCGGCGCGGGCTCGCCTGGGCCTCCGGCTGCGTGCAGGCGGTCGCGGTGGTGTGGGCGCTGCCTCTTGTCGGCATCACTCTGCTGGGCCCTGTCGGATGGGCGGAGAGGGCATGGTCCGGTTCCCCGGCGACCGCCCGCGACGCGGTGACTCTCGACGTCCCCTGGCCTGCGCACGCGGCCACGGCGCCTCTCGTCCTCGCGCTCGTCGCCGGAGTCCTGGTGGTGGCGGTCCGCGGCTCGGACTGGCGTCAGCAGGCCCTGACGTGCGCGCTGACGCTGAGCTGGGCGACGGTGCTCGTCCTCCCTACGGCTCTCGAACTCCCCTACACGGTGGGGCTGTCGGCGCAGGGGCTCACGACGGCGGCGGCCCTGGCGTACGCCCGCCCGACACAGCCACAGACGCCCCCGCTTCTGTTGGCCCTCCTCACCTCCCTCAGCCTCGCGTTCCTCTCACTGGCCTCCGAGGGCGCCACCCTCACCGTCCTCGCCTCGTTGACCGTGCTGTTCGCGGCCGCCGCCTGGCGACGGGGCCTCGGACCGGTCGCGGCGCCCGCCTCCCTCGCATACGCCACCGCCCTGACCTGCGCCGCGGGAGCGTCCCTCGGCTGGCAGCCGCAACAGACCGCGCTGCTCGTCCTCGTGGTGCCGGTCGGCGCGGCCCTCCTCGCGGCGCACCTGGGCGGCTCGTCCATGACCGTGCCGGTGGAGGTGACCGGAGCTGCCGCGGGTCTGCTGGCCATCGGGCTCACGGTCACCGATCCGCCGATGCTGGCCCTGATCCTGTCGCTCTGCGGAGTGATCACCGCGGGCACGGCGATACGGGAGGACCGGCGCCCCGTCGGATACGCGGCCGCCGCCCTGTTCGTGCTGGCCACCTGGGTCCGCCTGGCGTCCTGGGGCATCGGCTCCCCGGAGGCGTACACGCTTCCGGTGACCGTCCCGGCGCTGCTCGTGGGGGCGGTCAGGCGCCGCAAGGACACGGCGGTCTCGTCGTGGGCGGCGTACGGTCCGGGGCTGGCCGTCACGCTCGTGCCGAGCCTCTTCGCGGCGTGGGGCGACACCCACTGGCTCCGCCCGCTGCTGCTCGGCGCGGCGGCGCTCCTGGTCACCCTCGTGGGCGCCCGGCACCGTCTCCAGGCGCCGCTCGTGGTGGGCGGCACGGTGCTCGCGCTGGACGCGCTGCACGAACTCGCCCCGTACCTCGTGCAGGTGGTCGACGCGCTCCCCCGTTGGGTGCCTCCCGCACTCGCCGGTCTGCTGCTGCTCGCGCTGGGTGCCACGTACGAGCAGCGGATTCGCGACGCACGGCGAGTGCGGGAGGTGCTGGGGAGAATGCGCTAGCGCGTTACGGCATCTTGTCGCCGAGGAGGGCCAGGTTCTCGATGGCGGCGAGGCCGTACAGGGCCGTGTCGTTCGAGCTCACCCAGTTGGCCTCACTGCCCGGGACCAGCGTGACCGGGCCGCTCAGCGGCTCGGTCTTCCAGGGCGAGGACTCCATGTAGCCGTCGGAGCTGTAGAACTTCGTCCACGCGCGCTTGGCGAGCGTCGCGTCGCCGGTCTGCACGGCGGCGTACGCGTCGAGACGCGAGTGGCCCTGGAAGAGCAGCAGGGAACCGAAGTTGGTGCCGTAGCGGGCCGCCTGTTCGGTCTTGCTGGCGTTGAAGTAGCGGCAGTAGTCGAGGTAGACCTCCTTGAACTTCGGCACGTCGACGAGGTCGATCAGCTCGGCGCACAGCTCGTTCAGACCGAAGACCGCGGACAGGTGCGAGACGGAGACGACGGGCTCGGCCGCGATGGCGAACTTGCCCGTGTCGAGGTCGTACAGGCCGCTGCCCTGCACGAATCCGTTGGGCTGGGCAGCGATTGTCTCCATCGTCGAAAGGACACGCGCCTTGGCCTTCTCCCACTTGGGCCCCTTGCGCTCCCACTCCGTGAGCCAGGCGGAGACCAGCCCGCTCCAGTCCGTGCCGAAGCCGACCGACAGGGCGTGCCGGTCGGGGGTGTACGGCTCGGTGCGGATCTTGCGGATCGGGTCGAGGACGAGGAAGGTCTCGTCGGAGTCGACGTTGGCGTGCATGAGGTCGCCGACGCGCTCGTCCGCGGTGAGGAAGTAGTAGTAGCGCCGGTACGTGGTGTTGGCGATGCGCTGCTGCTTGGCGCTGTCGGCGAAGTGCTGGACGCCGTGACGGGTGCCGAGGCCCGCCCACTGGCCGAGGTGGTAGACGTCGACCTCGCCGGTGTGCCGGGTGAGCGACTCGGCGAAACGGAAGATGTCCGAGCGGCCCGAGCGGAGATAGGCCATCCAGAGCCAGATGTCGGGTGACAGCTCGGAGTTGTCCCAGGCGTAGCCGCCCACGTCGTACCGCCATTGGTGGCGCACGGTGTCGTACGAGTGCATGAAGTCGCCGTAGTCCCAGAAGCCGTACCAACGACGCATCTCCACCTGATCCTTGTAATAGGTGAAGAGGAAGTCGAGGTGGTCCTCGATCTTCGCCTTGGCGGTGGTGGAGCGGTCGGGCTCGGAGAAGAGGCCGCCGAAGACCTTGGCCTTGATGAGGTGCTTGGGCTCCGCGGCGAGCTGCGGCAACACCCTTACGGCTTCGACCTGTTCGGCGAGCTTCTCGGGTGTGGGCGTCGACTCGTTGGCCCAGAAGAGGAGCTCGGAGGTGCGGGCGATGCCGTACGGGGTGCCGAACTCCGGTTCGTAGTCCTCGTAGGTGATGTTGAGGCCTTCGAGCTGTTCGGCGTAGGTGTCCTGGCCCATGCCGTCGTGGTAGAAGCGCAGGTCCATGGGCTGGGCCTCGGGCGACCAGAGCCAGAGGGTGACCTCGGCCTCGTCGGTCTGCGCCTCGCGGATGTCGAGCTGGGCGGGGTGCTTCTCCCAGAAGTCCCGCAGCCCGAAGGAGAATCCACCGCTGGGACCGCCGACGTAACCGAAGCCGGACGCGCGTCGGCCACCGCCGGCGCCGATCCAGCCGTACCCCTTCTTCGTCCGCTTCTTCAGCGTGAAGCCGTCGGCGGAGAGCTGCGAGAGGGTGTAGTCGCCCCACTCGGGGATGTACTGGAGCCGAGTCGTGACCCGCTGGTCCCAGGTGGACGGGTCGGCCAGCTTCTCCCCCGCGAACTGCGCCGCCTGCACGCTCGCGCCCGGGTCGCGGCGCAACCCGGTGATGCCCTTGACGGCCTCGCGCAGCAGACCGGTCCCGTCGCCGCCGATACGGATGTGCCGGTCGTACGCCGCGTCGCGCATCGGGACGGTGAAGCGGACACCTAGGCCGCGGATGAAGTCGCCGCTCGCCTTGCCGGGCTCCTGCTTCCCGTCGAACGTGATCGTGTGCACCATGCGGAACGACTCGGCGCCCGCGTAGAAGTACAGCCGGACCGAGAAGGGCAGCCAACTGCGGTCGCCCTTGCGGTGCTTGCCGTCGATGCGGACGACGGCACGCACCGGGCCCGCCTGCTCGACCTCCACCGCGGAAATCGCGCTCTCGAAGCGTTCGAACTTCTCCGCGCCCTGGTCCTCGTCCTCGATCTCGGGCTGGCGGATGAGCACGAGCCGCCCGTTCTTGGCGATCTCGGTGGAGCCCCGCGTGACCGACTTCACCAGGGTGGAGCCGCTCTTGCCGATCTTCGCGGTGATGACGCCGGTCGATATGTCGATGGTGGCGCCGCTCTTGTCGACGGTGACCTTCTTTTCGGGGGCGGCGGGTTCCCCGGCGGCGAGGGTGAACTTGCCGGAACCTGAACTGACCGCGTGCGCGGTCCACTTCAGAGAGCCGTCCGGCCAGTACGCGGTCGGCCAGGACTGCACGGGCACGGCCTTGCCGTCCGCGTCCGTGATCGCGAAGGTCTGGTCCTCCTGGTAGGCGCCCTTCGGCCAGGGCACACCGACGGTGGAGCCGGGGGCGGCGCCGAGGCCGCCGTCCTCCAGCCAGTCGAGGGTCACGGGGTCGGCGTCGGCGGCTTCGGCTCTCGGTGCGGCCTGGGCGTTCGTGCTTCCCAGCGCCCAACTGAACTGTGCGGCGGCTCCGGCGACGGCGGCCGCCTTGAGAAGGGACCTGCGGGGGATGGGAGACATGGCCTTTCCTTTCCGTGCGGGGAAGTCAGGGGCATGACAGAGAGAGGTGCGGCGCCCGGGGCGCCGACCTGTGCGTGGCGGTGGCCGGTCAGCGGCGCCGGTACCGCTCCTCCACGGCGACGGCCGCCGCCGCGACGGCCCCCAGGACGGGGACCGCCAGCGGCGCGATGAACAAGGCGGAGGAGGCCACCACGGCCAGTCCGCCGATGAGCAGGAAGGACCCGGCCGGGTCGAGTACGGTGCGGCGCCCGGCCGCCGCGAGCAGTTCGCGCCAGGACGCCCCGGGCTCCCAGGCCGCCGCCGCGCGCAGTCCGGCGACGGCGAGGCCGATCAGGGCGAAGAGACCGACGGCGCCGACGAGCGGGCCGCCGGGGAGTCCGGCGCGCACGGCCTGGACGTCCACCCAGACCGCGACCGCCGCGGCCCATCCGGCGACCCCGGCGATCCAGCCGCCCCGGGCGGCCGCCCGGAAGTCGGCGACGAACTCCCGCCAGCCGCCCGCCTCATGGGACGTACGCCGCCGCAGATGGCGCGCGCCGGCGGCGAACGCGGCGGGATAGGTGACCACGGGCAGCGAGGCCACCGCGATCCACACTCCGGTGAGCAGACACTCGGCGAACACGGCGAACCGCTCGGCGAAGACGGATTCGCGGGGTGCCCTGCGCGCCTTCGCTCTCGTGTGAGCCCGCGGCTGACTGGTGGCCATCTCAGCCCTTCAATCCGGAGGTCGCCATACCGTCGATCAGGTACCGCTGGAAGGCGAGGAAGAACAGCAGCACGGGCAGCAGCGCGACCAGCGACATCGCGATCATGCCGCCGTAGTTGGCGACTCCCTCTTGGTCGCGGAACATCATCATGCCCAGCGAGACCGTGTACTTGCTGGGCTCGTTGAGATAGATCAGCGGGCCCATGAAGTCGTTCCAGGCGTTGATGAACGTGAAGATCGCACTGGTGATGAGCGCGGGCCGGCACAGCGGCAGCACGATCGACCAGTAGATCCGCAGGTGTCCGCACCCGTCGAGCCGGGCCGCCTCGTCCAGCTCGCGGGGCAGGTTCCGCATGAACTGCACCATGAGGAAGACGAAGAACGCCTCGGTGGCCAGGTACTTGCCGATCAGCAGCGGTACGTAGGTGTTGACCAGCTCCATCTTCTGGAACATCACGTACTGCGGAATGAGCAGCACGTGGTACGGCAGCAGGAGCGTGCCGATCATCAGCGAGAACAGCAGGTTCCGCCCGGCGAACCGGATCTTGGCGAAGGCGTACGCCGTCAGCGAGCAGGAGATGAGGATGCCGACGACGGAGCCGAGCGCGTAGAAGAGGGAGTTCTGGAAGAACGTGGCGATCGAGATGTCCGCGATGCCGTCGGCCAGCCCCTTGAAATTGCCGAGGATGGGGCTGGTCGGGAACAGGTCCAGGCTGCCGATGATGTCCCGGCTGGGCTTGAACGAGGCGCCGAGGACCCAGATGACGGGGTAGAGGACGACCGCGAGGACGGCCAGGGCCCCGATGTGCCAGGCGAGTGATCCGGAGCGCTTGCGGCCGAGGGCCAGGGATTTGGTCGTGGCGCTGCTCATCGGGCGTCCTCCTCGTAGTGCACCCACCGCTTCTGCGACCAGAAGAGGACGGCCGTCACCAGCGCGACGGCGAGCAGCAGCATCCAGGCCATGGCGGAGGCGAAGCCCATCTGGGACTCCTTGAAGCCCTTCTGGTACAGGTAGCAGGTGTAGACGAGCGTGGCGTCGGCCGGTCCGCAGGTGGCGTTGGAGACCACGTACGCCGAGCCGAAGATCTGGAACGAGTGGATGGTCTCCAGGAGCACGTTGAAGAACAGCACCGGCGAGATCATCGGCAGGGTGATGTTCCAGAACCGCCGGAAGGGTCCCGCGCCGTCCACCTCGGCTGCCTCGTACAGCTCCTTCGGCACCTGCTTGAGCCCGGCGAGGAAGATCACCATGGGCGCGCCGAACTGCCAGACGGTAAGCGCGACCAGGCTGTAGAGCACCCAGTTCGGGTCACCGACCCAGCCGCCCGTGTGGAAGCCGAAGAACGACTGCGTACGGTCCACGATGGCGTCGTCGGAGAAGAGCGCGCGCCAGACGAAGCCGACGGAGACGCTCGCGCCGATCAGCGACGGAGCGTAGAACGCGGCTCGGTAGAAGGCCTGGCCGCGACGGCTCTGCGCGAGCAGCAGGGCGACCCCGAGCGCGAGCAGCAGCTTGAGCGGCGTGCCGATGATGACGTACTTGGCCGTCACCTCGACCGACTTCTGCCACCGTGGATCGTCGAACATCTTGGTGAAGTTGTCGAAGCCGATCCACTTCGGTGAATTGAACAGGTTGTAGTCGGTGAACGCGAAGTAGAGCGAGGCGACCATCGGGCCCGCGGTCAGCAGCAGGAAGCCGGCGATCCACGGGGACATGAAGAGATAGCCGGCGAGATTCTCCCGGCGCCCCCGCCGCTTTACGGCGGCGGGGGCCACGGAGCGCATCTCCGGGGCGTCGGGCGGAGAGGAGTCCTTGACGAGCGTCACTGCGGTTCCCATCAGGAGGCGAGGGCGGTCTTCGCCTCGGAGAAGAACTGCTTCACCGCATCGGAGACCTTGGTCGTGCCCTGCGACATGTCACCGCCTATGCGCAAGAAGGCGGACTCGACGGTGTCGGCGCCGGCCGGGTGCGGAGTGATGGTGCCGAGCACACCGGTCGCGGCGACATCCGTCTCGTACTGCGCGATCGCCTTGTTGGGGGCGTCGGTCGGCTTGTACGCCTCGAACTGCTCGGTGGTCGCGAGGATGCCGCGGTCGTAGCCCATGATCTTGCCGACCTCGGGGTCGTGGACCATGAAGTTGATGAACTGGGCGACTTCCTTGGGATGCTTGGTGCGCGCGGAGGCGCTGAGCATCAGGGAGGCGAGGTACTGGCCGGTCTGCTTGCCGTCCGTCGTCGGGATCGGCGCCAGGCCGTAGCTGCTGTCGCCTTCCGCCGTGTAACGGACCGTGAAGTTGTCCCAGGTGAACTCGGAGGCGGCATGCCCGGCCGAGAGGGAGGACTTGGGCTTGTCCTGCTCGACCCGCTTGGGGTCGGTGATGATTCCGGCCTTGACGCGGTTGTAGCCGTCCGTCCACCACTCCGTCAGGTCGGCCTCGTCGAAGCCGAGTCCGTCCTTGGTGAAGAACGCCTTGTCGTTCTGCCGGAGGTAGAGGTCGTACAGGTACATGATGCTGAAGTAGCCGGTGTCGCCCGCTATCTTCTGCGTGTCGTGGATCTTCTTGAGGGCAGCGAAATACTCGTCCCAGGTCCAGCCCTGCTTGGGCTTGATTCCCGCCTTCTCAAACACCTTCTCGTCGATGACAAGTGACATGGTGTTGGATCCGACTGGAATGCCGAGCTGCTTTCCGTCGACCTGTCCGACCTTCTCGACTCCGGAACGGAAGTTTTCCAGGCTCAGATTTCCGGCGTCTATCTGGGACTTGAGGTCGAGCAGCACGCCTCGCTTGTCGTACTTCCGCAGAAATCCGACGGCGTTCTGGAATACGTCCGGCGGATTTCCACCGGCGGCCTGGGTCTGGAACTTCTCCCAAAAGGCCACATAATCCTGGAAGTCCGTCTTCACCTTGATCTTCGGGTACTTCTTCTCGAAGAGCTTGATGGACTGATTGATCCTCTTCGCCCGCTCGTCGGCACCCCACCAGGCGTAACGGATCGTCACCGTCCCGTCCCCCGAGCCGCTGTCCCCACCGCAGCCCGTCGTTGCGGCCAGCCCCAGCGTGGCCAGCGACGCCCCGGCCGCCTTGAGGACCGTCCGCCTCTCAACACTCCCATTTGTTCCCACAGTCGGGCCTCCTCGCGCCGTCGTCGCCGCCTGCATGAATCGTTTCAAGTAAGCGCTTGCTGGCACAAGGTACGGAGGGCTTTCGGGCGCGTCAATGATTCGGACAGGAATTGATGTGATGCGGCTTGCCTGCGCGGCGGCGAGGGCGGAGGGTCGGGGCGCGCCGACGGGGGCAACTGCGCAGGTCGGGCACGTGCGGTCGACCTATCGAACGGGATGCGGCGGGTTGGGCAAGTTGGGGGCGGGGCTGAAAACGATTGGGGGGACCGTCGACTTCGGCGCCCCGGTAACAGGCCGTCGCCTTGGACACCGCCCACAACAGGCCGTCGGGCTTGGGCACCGCCCGCAACAGACCGTCGGCTTCGGCGCCCAACAGGCCGTTGACTTCGGCATCCCGGGAACAGGCCGTCGGCTTGCCTGCACCGACAAGCGACCGTTGACTCCGGTACACAGCAACAGGCCATCGGCTCCGACGCCCCAGCAACCGACTGTCGGCCTCGCCGCCCCATCAACCGCCCGTTGACGTTTCGCCGTCCCGTCGGCCGGGACGCCCCACCGACGTATGCCCGTCCGCGCCCTCCGGCCGACGTCAACTCCGGTGCTCCAACTGGCCCAACGCGGCATCGCGCCCGCTCCGGCCAGGCGACCGCCGGCACCCTCGCTGGGCCAGCTCCCAGACCCCGGCCAGCAACACCCCGCCCCTGGGGGCGCGGGCGGCGAAGCCCCCGCCACCCGCGGCGCAGCCGCGGAAAAACGACGAAGGCGACCCGGTCCACGCTTTCCGTGGACCGGGTCGCCTATCGTGTGTGTGGGCGATACTGGGATCGAACCAGTGACCTCTTCGGTGTGAACGAAGCGCTCTCCCGCTGAGCTAATCGCCCGGGCGCAGGGAGAACATTACCCCATGTCAGGGGGTGGCTTCGACCAGCGGAGAGACCCTCGGAGCGGTACCCGAGGACCCCGTCACTCCTTGATGTTCCAGGGCATCTCGAGGCCGAACTTCCAGACGTAGACGGCGACAAGGGCGGCGATGATCACGAGGCCGACGGTCGTCAGGATGATGTTGCGGCGCCGCACCTCGGGGTCGAGCGCCCGCTGGGTCGCCTCCGTCACCTTGCGCTTCGTCCAGCGGAGCACCAGCTGTGCCCAGACGAACTCGGTCGCCCAGATCGCCATACCGCCGAAGATCACCAGCCAGCCGGGCCCCGGCAGCGGAAGCATGATCACGCCCGCGACGACCACCGCGAGCCCCACGACGAAAACGCCCACCTGCCAGCTCAGGTGCAGCGCGCGACGCGCCTTGATGAATTCCGGCGCCCGCGACCCGAGCGCCCGCTCGTCCTTCGTCCCGCCGTCAGCCGTGGCGACCTCGCCCGGCTCGTCACTCCCCGTATTCATACGGCCAGACCCTACCCGAGAGAAACCGGTCACCGGAATGGCCCTATCCGGCGAACGCACCCTCGGCCGGAAGAGTTACGTAAAGGCACGCAAAACACTCAGAGGGGTTTACAACGGCACCGTAGGTGGCATGTCGATTTCGCCGACGTGCGAATCCCCGAGCGCACACTGAGCGAAAGGCCCTGGCGCTTATGAACACCACGGTCAGCTGCGAGCTGCACCTGCGCCTCGTTGTGTCGAGCGAGTCCTCACTGCCTGTTCCCGCAGGACTGCGGTATGACACGGCCGATCCCTACGCCGTGCACGCCACCTTCCACACCGGAGCCGAGGAAACCGTCGAGTGGGTGTTCGCCCGCGACCTCCTCGCCGAGGGCCTGCACCGGCCCACCGGTACCGGCGACGTCCGAGTCTGGCCGTCCCGTAGCCATGGCCAGGGCGTCGTATGCATCGCCCTGAGCTCCCCGGAGGGCGAGGCCCTGCTCGAGGCCCCTGCGCGGGCCCTGGAGTCATTCCTGAAGCGAACGGACGCCGCCGTGCCCCCCGGCACGGAACACCGGCACTTCGATCTCGACACGGAGCTCTCACACATCCTGGCCGAGAGTTAGCGAGACACCACAGAGCCGCCCGGCGCCGTCCACTCGGGGAGACGGCTCGGGCCTAGACAACCGCATAGGGCACAACCGCAAGGGCACAAACACCGGCGCCGGCGCCGCGGACCTCCGCGGCGGCGGCGCCGGTGCGTGCCCCGCGCCCGCTCCGCCCGCACCGGGAAGCCACTACCATCGGCCAGCATCGGGGGGGGGCCCCCCCGACCCCCCAGGCCAGGGAGAGCGAAACGTGCTGATCACCCACGACACCCGGTGTGCCCTCGACACCGTGGTGGATCTGGTGAACACCGCACCGGAGGATCACACGACGGACGGACTCGCGGATGTCCCGTCCCTCGCCGATTTCGTACGAAAGCACGAGATCAGCGATGTCGGTGTGCTCTCGGAGCACGATCTCGCGGCCGTACGCAAGGTGCGCGGCCGGTTCGCCGGGATCTTCGCCGCCGAGGACCCGCGGATCGCCGCCGGACTCATCAACGAGCTGGTCGCCGCGGCGGGCACCACGCCCCGGCTCACCGACCACGACGGCTACGACTGGCATGTGCACTACTTCGCGCCGGGCGCCTCCGTCGCCGACCACCTCGCGGCCGACTGCGGGATGGCGCTGGCCTTCTTCGTGGTCGCCGGGGAGCAGGAGCGGCTGCGCCGCTGCGAGGCCCCGGACTGCCGGCGCGCCTTCGTCGACCTCTCCCGCAACCGCTCCCGCCGCTACTGCGACAGCCGCACCTGCGGGAACCGCCTCCACGTGGCCGCGTACCGGGCACGGCGGAAGGAAGCGGCGGGCTGACGGACGTACGACCTCCGGCGCGAGGCATGGAGGTGGCGGACTGACGGAGCCCTCGGCGGGTGACGCCAGGGGCTCCGTGTACGGCTCAGAGCAGCAGCAGGTCGTGCAGCGAAGCCATGAGCAGCAAACAGCCGATCACCGCAAGGAAGATCATCAGCGGCGGCTGGGAGAGCGCGAAGAGACAACCACGCCGCTCCTCGGGCGGGGCGGCGGTGTCGCTCTGTGTTGTGTCCAGCATCTCGCGGTGATGATGGCGCAGCCGACGCCCTCGGCGCGATCAACACGCCCGGAAAATGCGGGAGTTCGCCGGATCATGTGACGGACGCGCTCGAATGTGAACGCTTCCGCACGCTCCGTGAAACCCCGCTGAAGCCTTGTGTCGTTTCAGTCGGTCATATGCCGTGCTTCTTCAGGATGGCTTCGATGTCGCTGAAGTCCTCCCCGGAGCCGGTGGCGCGGGGCGTGGCCGCGGGCCGGGCGGCCGGGCGGGAGCCCTGGCCGAGCGAGGGCGCCGAGGCCGCGGGGGCCACCGCCTCGCGCTCGGCGGCAGCCCTCGCCGCCTTGCGTTCCTTCCGCGTCCCGCCGCCGCGCCGCTCCACGACCCGCGTGGTCATGAACAGCAGCCAGGAGCCGCCGAGCACGATGAAGCCCGCCCACGCGGTAGGGCTGAACGCGGTGTCGGCGATCCAGCCGACCACGCCGGTCATCACCAGGCCGACCGGCACGAGCGAGTAGGCGGCGATGCGGGTGGCCGCGAGGAAGCGCTTGCGGTAGGCCGTGACCGCGGCGATGCCCAGGCCGGCCGCGGAGACGGCGGAACAGACAGTCTCGGCAATCATCCGGTCCTCCAGGCAGAGCTCGGTCGGGCAGGGTCGGTTCGTCCCTTCCATCCTGCACCGCCCGACGCCCGGTATGCCATGCTCCGGGCGGACCTCAGGGACATCTCCGGGTCGGGGTCCTTCCCAGGTCCCGGTCCGCGTGCAGACGCGATGTCTTCGGCCCGCGTGCACAGACGCCGTCTTCGGCCCGTGTGCGGAGACTGCGGCTTCGGCCCGCGTGCAGAGGCGGCGTCCTCGGTCCCGGTTGGGTCGCCCGCGCCGGGGCTGGGAGACTGGGCTCCATGAACGACTTCTCCTCCGCGCGCCCGGCCGCCGCCGTCCTGGACGTCTGGTGCGAACTCCAGTGCCCCGACTGCCGCAGCGCCCTCGCCGACCTGCGCGCGCTGCGCGCCCGCTACGGCGACCGTCTGGAGCTGCGGCTGCGGCACTTCCCCCTGGAGAAGCACAAGCACGCCTTCGCCGCGGCGCAGGCCGCCGAGGAGGCCGCGGAGCAGGGCCGCGCCTGGCCGTACGTCGAGGCGGTGCTCGGCCGGGTCGAGGAGCTGGACCGTAAGGGAGAACCCCTCCTGGTCGAGATCGCCGGTGAACTCGGCCTGGACGCCGAGGAGTTCGACACGGCCCTGATCGACGGCCGGCACATCCTGATCGTCGACGCCGACCAGGCCGAGGGCAAGGCCATCGGCGTGACCGGCACGCCGACGTACGTCATCGGCGGCGAACGCCTCGACGGCGGCAAGAGCCAGGAGGGCCTGCGCGAGCGGATCGAGGAGATCGCCGACCGGTTGCTGGCCGAGCAGGAGGCGTAACGCCTACAGCAGGTTCTTGTAGAGGTGGAGCATCGTCGTCCCGTAGCCGAGTGACTCGTAGAGCCGCTCGGCCGGGGTGTTCCCCGCGAAGACGTTCAGGGCGATGCGGTCCTTCCCGGCGGCCACCGCCTGGGCCTCGGCCAGCAGCATGAGCGTACGACCGTGGCCCTTGCCGCGGTGTCCGGCGTCTGCCTCGACGTTGTACACGAAGGCGGCCCCCGCCCGCTCCCCCACCCACAGGGAGCCGACCACGGTCCCGTCGTGCTCCAGCACGCGCAGCGTCATCCCCTCGGTGGCCGGACCGTCCGGCAGCAACTCGGCATGGTCCCGCTCCGACTTGGCGTACGCCTCCGCCTCGGGCACTCCGCGCTCGATCCAGCTGCGGGCATACCCCTCGTGGCTGAGCTCCAGCCACCGTTCGTACTCGGCCTCCGTAAGGGAACGGCCCAGGCTCCCGGCGGGCAGCGCGGGCGGCGTCTCGCCGAGCGGCTTTTCCATGCTTCGGTTGCGTGTCACGTAACCGAGCGCGGTGATCAGCCTGACAGCGGCCTCGGCATCGGCGGGGACCGACGCCTCGATCCGCTTGCAGCCCCAGCCGCGCGCCACTTCCTCGGCTGCGAGCGCGGCCACCGTGCCCCGGCCACGACCGCGGTCCGGCTCCTCGATGCGGAGATCCGCGATCCGCGCGACGGAGGGCCCGAAGACGGGATGCGTGGCGAGGCGTATCGCCCCCACGGGACGGCTGTTCACACACACTTGGTAGTGGCGCGAGCGCGTCCCGTCGGCGGCGTGCTGAAGCGGCTCGGTCGGCCGCAGGGTGGTGGTCATCAGGGGTGTTTTACCCGCTGTGGAGTCCGAGGTCAGCTGATTTTGTCCAGCCTTCAGGGATCGAGGTCGTCCCCGGCCCGCTCGTCGAAGATCCGCATCGCCTTGGCGGTCACCGGGCCCGGCGCGCCCGGGAGTTCACGGGCGTCGACCCGGTGCACGGCCTGCACGTCCCGCAGCGTGGACGTCAGGAAGACCTCCTCGGCACGCTCCAGGACATCCAGCGGCAGGTCGGTCTCCTTCGCGCCGGTCCACTCGACGGTGAGCGCACGCGTGATGCCGGCGAGGCAGCCGGAGGCGACCGGCGGGGTGTGGATCTCGCCGTCGAGGACGACGAAGACATTGGACCCCGTGCCCTCGCACAACTGGCCCACCGTGTTGGCGAACAGCGCTTCGGAGGCGCCCTGTTCGCGCGCGCGGGCCAGGGCGACGACGTTCTCGGCGTACGAGGTGGTCTTGAGGCCCGTCAGAGCGCCGCGCTCGTTGCGGGTCCACGGGACCGTGACCGCGGCGGTGGAGTCGGGGCGCCGGGCGGACTCGCCGACGGCGACGACCAGGGTCGGACCGTGCTCACCCCGGTCCGAGCCGAGCGGGCCATGACCACCGGTGTAGGTGATCCGCAGTCGGCCGAGCGGCATCGGGTTGGCGTCGAGGACGGTGGCGCAGGCGCGGCGGACCTCGTCGAGGTCGGGCTCGGGCAGGCCGAGGCCGCTCGCCGAGCGGACCAGCCGGTCCAGATGCCGGGTCAGCGCGAACGGCCGCCCGTCGACCGCCTTCACGGTCTCGAAGATGCCGTCGCCGACGGTCAGTCCGTGATCGAAGACGGAGACGCGGGCGGACTCGATGTCCTGCAGCCCGCCGTCGAGCCAGATCTTCACGTGAGAGTCCCTCCACTTGCCTCGTACACACCTGACGCTACCGCGAGCAGCCGGGCGGCCTTCAGCTCGGTCTCCCGCCACTCCCCCTCGGGGTCGGAGCCCCAGGTGATGCCCGCGCCCGTACCGAACCGCAGGACACCTTCCGCCCGGTCGATCCAGAAGGTGCGGATACCGACGGCGAGCTGTCCGGTGCCGCGGTCGGCGTCGACCCAGCCGATGCCTCCGCAGTAGGGGCCGCGGGGCACGGTCTCCAAGGCGTCGATGATCCGCAGGGCGCTGGACTTGGGGGCGCCGGTGACGGAGCCGGGCGGGAAGGCGGCGGTGAGCAGTTCGGGCCAGCCGGCACCGGAGCGCAGCTCGCCGTGGACGGTGGAGACGAGATGGACCAGGCCCGGGTGCTTCTCGACGACACAGAGGTCGGGGACGGTCACGCTGCCGGTGGCACAGACCTGTCCCAGGTCGTTGCGGACGAGGTCCACGATCATCACGTTCTCGGCGTAGTCCTTCTCCAAGAGGTCCGCCTCGGTGCGTCCGGTGCCCTTGATCGGGCCCGAGTCGACGCTCCGGCCGTCGCGGCGCAGGAAGAGTTCGGGGGAGGCGGTGGCTATTTCGACGCCCTGGCCGGGCAGGCGGATCGTTCCGGCGTACGGCGCCGGGTTGCCGCGCGCGAGCAGGGCGGTGAGCGCGTCCACGTCGGCGTCGGGGGCCACCGGCGCCGACAGCACGCGGCAGAGGTTCGCCTGGTAGACCTCGCCGGCGGCTATGTGCTCGCGGATGCGGCGGACGCCCGCGGTGTACGCGGCGCGGTCGAGGGACGACTTCCAGTCACCGGTCGCGGGGCCCCGCCACTGCCCCGGCACCGGCGCGGGCACCCGCTCCTCCCGTACGTCCTGGAAGCGGGCGCAGGTCACACGCCCCTCGAAGTCGGCCGAGACGGCCCAGAAACCGGTCGAGTCCAGGGCCGCGGGGTCGCTGGTGACATCGAGGAGACCGGTCGCGACGAGGCCATCGAAGCGGGCGAGAGGAGGGAGGTCGGACACGCAGTCGAGTCTAGGGCGGGTGACCTGCGGGTGCCCTGACCCTGTCCTGGAGCGGACGCAGCGCAGCACGCTGCACAAACGCGTTTTTGTGCTGGCCCCGGAATCCGCTAGAGTTCAACACGTCGCCGGGACGCGCAAGCGGGCCGGAAACGACAAGCGGACGTAGCTCAGTTGGTAGAGCGCAACCTTGCCAAGGTTGAGGTCGCCAGTTCGAACCTGGTCGTCCGCTCGCAGGAAGTGGGGGATCTTCCCGAACCCCTACACTCCTGGTGGAGTGGCCGAGAGGCGAGGCAACGGCCTGCAAAGCCGTCTACACGGGTTCAAATCCCGTCTCCACCTCCAAGGACGATTAGCTCAGCGGGAGAGCGCTTCCCTGACACGGAAGAGGTCACTGGTTCAATCCCAGTATCGTCCACTGGATCTTCTCGAAGATCTGAACCCGCGCGATTAGCTCAGCGGGAGAGCGCTTCCCTGACACGGAAGAGGTCACTGGTTCAATCCCAGTATCGCGCACGCAGCACCAGCAGTAAGCGTGGCTCCGGCCTCGTGACCTGCGCGATTAGCTCAGCGGGAGAGCGCTTCCCTGACACGGAAGAGGTCACTGGTTCAATCCCAGTATCGCGCACCAGCCGAAGCCCCCGGCCGTCTCGTACGGTCGGGGGCTTTGTCGTATCCGCGCATACGGCGGCGTCGTCGTATGCGCGGATACGACGAAGGGGCTCCTCCACTCGGGAGGAGCCCCTTCGCTCGTTCAGGACGAGAAGAGCATGTGGCCGAAGCTCTTGTGGCGGTGGTGGCCGCCATGGCCGCCGTAGTGACCGCCGTGTCCGCCGTGCTGCGGGGCGCCCCAGGCGGGCGCGGGAGCCGACGGGTACGCCTGCGGAGCGGCCGGGGGCTGCGGCGCGGGCTGGGACCACTGGCCCTCCAGGCGGGTCAGCGCCTCCAGCTCGCCGTAGTCGAGGAATATCCCGCGGCAGCCGCTGCACTGCTCGATCTGGACACCATTGCGGTTGTACGTGTGCATCGGCGCATGGCACTTCGGACACTGCATGCTCGGCTCAACTCCTCGCCGGTCGGTACTGCTTCCGCCAGGACAGACTCCGCCCGGCTTCGGTCGGTTGCACCCTACGTCGCGAAACCGTGCGCCAACTCGGGCGGGACGGTGCCCATTCGGTCACAGGCGTCGATCACGGCCTGCTGCACCTCGTCCAACGGGTCGTCCGCCGCGACGGACTTCGCGATCGCCAGGGCCGCGGTCTGCACGGTGAGGGCGCGGGCGGCGACGTCCAGGGCGGGCCACGGGTCGCCGTCGGCGGGGACCGCAGGGCCGCCCGCGCGCTGGTAGGCGGTCAGGAAGCGGAGCCACTCGTCGGGCGGGAGCAGGCCGCAGGCGTACCAGGCGGCCGGGCGGGCCAAGTCCCAGGCAGGCGCGCCGACGCCCAGGTCGTCGACGTCGATGAGGAGCCAGGGGCCGGTGCGCGCCGGGTGGCGTACGAGCTGGCCGAGGTGGAGGTCGCCGTGGCACAGAGTGGTCGACGCCGGCATGGGGGCTTCGGCTCGGGCCCAGGCCGGGAGGCCGGCCCAGGCGCGCAGGACCGGGGCGGCGGCCGGGTGCGGGCCGGCCGCCCGCAGCCGGGCGATCGCCCGGGCCGCCTTGACGGGGCCCCGCATCGGCGGCAGGCCGTCCGGCGCGGGCGTCCGGTGCAGGCGGGCCAGCAGGGTGGCGGCCGCCTCCCAGGGGGCCGCCTCGGGGGTTTCCGGGTCGACGGGGCTGCCGTACGGCCAGCAGGTCACCAGACGGCCGTGGAGGTCGACGGGGTCGGAGTGGAGCGGAGCGAGGAGGACGCCCGCGAGGGCGGGGTGCGCGGCGACCGCCAGGCGGCGGGAGAGTTCCACGGGGTCCGTGCCGGGGGCGTGGGCCTTGGCGACGGTGCCGGCGTGACGGACGACGGTGCCGTCCCGCCTGTCGGCGAGCACGGTGTCCGGGTGTGCGCAGGCGGTACCCGCCGGGTGGGCCGCGCCGCGCGCCTCGGCGGTCAGCGCGGGCAGCACATCTGCGGTCACGGGTCCCCCTGGGGTGCGTTCGGTACCCCGCGAGCGTACGCAGAGTTTCGTCCCACCCCAGCCCCCGGTGACGTACGGGAAAAGCAATGCCCGCGCAGCTCCCCAGCTGCGCGGGCATTTGTGCCGTCCGCCGCACCCCCGTCCCCACGGGGTTTCATGGCCGGATGTCCCCGCCCGGACCGCTCTTCCGGGCCTGGGGCGCCGCTCAGCGCCCCAGCATCACGCCCACGGACGACGCTTGTGTGACCACTGACTCCCAGCCGCCGAAGACGACTACGAGCAGGGCCGCCAGGGGAAGGACCATCGCTGTCGCCACCAGTGGATGGCGCTGACCCTGGCGGCGGGTGCCGAACGTGGCGGTGTACGCCTTCCGTCCCTGCGTGCGGAGCGCTGTCCGCGGTGCCGTGTGGGCCATGGTCCCTCTCCTGACCGAGCTTCTGTTGTGGTTGGCAGCGGCGAGTGTCTGACCTCGGGGGACGAGTGCTGCACCCGCCGCTTGACCTCAAATCTAGGCGCACGGCGGAGGTGGGTCGTCATGCCCTCGTACCGATTGCCGGGCCTCCCGGAGGATGAGCGATGACCTGCGGTGTACTCCCCTGGGTGGAGATGAGGACCTAGGTCTCAGGGTCTTCCCGGAGGGGGCGCCCGGTGTGCCCCGACTGTTCCGAGCTGTCCTCCCTGGGGACCGGCTGCTCGACCAGCGCCAGCACCCGAGTCGCCATGAAGCGGGCGGTGCGCACCACTGATCCGCTTCGGGTGACTTCGCTCACTTCCACCACACCGCGGCGCACCGCCGTCTCCACCCGACGGCCCGCCCTGCTCGCCACCACCTCGTACGTACGCGTCGTGTCCCCGGCGTCCACGACTATCTCCACGCGATCACCCTTCACGGGTCCAATCCCCCTTCTGCGACGGATGGTTGGGATCATGGGCGGTCCAAAACCGCCCTGTTCGCACGTTCCCTGACCACCTTTCAAGTTTCCCACCCGGCACTGACAATCGATCGGACCGTGAGGGCGCGGCCTCTGCACGCTCCCGGCCGCGTAAACGTAAGCTATGGATCGTCAAACGGACCGGGCAGCGGGGATGGACATGGCGATGATGCGCCTGAGGCGCGAGGACCCGCGTGTCGTCGGCTCGTTCAGGCTTCACAGGCGGCTCGGCGCGGGCGGGATGGGCGTTGTCTACCTGGGTTCCGACCGGCGCGGCCAGCGGGTCGCGCTGAAGGTGATCCGACCGGATCTGGCGGAGGATCAGGAGTTCCGGTCGCGGTTCGCACGCGAGGTCTCGGCGGCACGACGCATCAGGGGCGGGTGCACGGCCCGGCTGGTCGCCGCCGATCTGGAGGCGGACCGGCCGTGGTTCGCCACGCAGTACGTGCCCGGTCCCTCCCTGCACGACAAGGTCGCCGAGGAAGGGCCGCTGTCGGCGGCCGATGTGGCCGCCGTCGGCGCGGCCCTCTCCGAGGGGCTCGTCGCCGTACATGAAGCCGGTGTCGTGCACCGGGATCTCAAGCCCTCCAACATCCTGCTGTCCCCGAAGGGGCCGCGGATCATCGACTTCGGCATCGCCTGGGCGACGGGGGCGAGCACGCTCACCCACGTCGGTACGGCCGTCGGGTCGCCGGGGTTCCTCGCCCCCGAGCAGGTGCGCGGTGCCGCCGTCACTCCGGCCACGGATGTCTTCGCGCTGGGGGCCACCCTCGCGTACGCGGCGACCCAGGACTCCCCCTTCGGACACGGCAGTTCCGAAGTGATGCTCTACAGGGTGGTGCACGAGGAGCCCCAACTGCACGGCGTTCCGGACGCCCTGGCTCCGCTCGTCAAGGCATGTCTGGCGAAGGACCCCGAAGAGCGGCCCAGCACGCTCCAACTGTCCCTGCGACTCAAGGAGATCGCGGCCCGCGAGGCACAGGGCATGGCGGATGCACGTCCGCCCGCGCCGCGCACCGATCCCGACCGGCCGACGGGACGCCTCGCCGAGCAGTACGCCGAGCAGCGCACCCAGCGCCGCCCACAGGGCACTCCCCCGCCGCGCACGGGCGGGACGAACGGCGGCTCGCGGTCGGGGGCGCGCCCGGCGCCCGCGCGGAACACCGGCCGCTCCGGCAGCAGGCCCGCACCCCGCAGTGGCGCCGGACGTCCGGCGCCCCGGACCACCGGCACCGGTCGGCGGCCCGCCAACCCGCGGCTGCTGCGCCAGCGGCTCTTCGTGTTCGTCGTGGTGACGCTGCTCGTCGCGCTGGGCATCGCGGCGGCACAGGGGTGTCAGGGGCCGGCGCGGGGGCTGGACGACGGGGGCGTGCGGAAGGACGTACGACAGGAGCAGTCGTACGAGCCGCTGTCCACCGGGGAGTTGATGGCGGAGCAGTACCGGAGCGACGTCCGGAAGGACGGTTAGACGCGGTTGGCCGCTGTCCGGCGTCTGATGGACCGGGCAGGCTCTCGGGCCGCTTGAGGGCCTGCCATCGCGAGGCAGGCGGAACTATGACGACAGGCCCTGGGGCCCGTCCGGCGGGTCAGGTCCGAGGAAAGCGACGGCATCTGATCAGCGCCGTGCCTCCGGACATGTTCCGCCGGACAGGCCTAAGCCTGCGGGCGGCCCGTCGCCACCGCGTAGAACGCGACCGCGGCCGCCGCGCCCACGTTGAGCGAGTCGACGCCGTGGGCCATCGGAATGCGGACCCATTCGTCCGCCGCCATCAAGGCCTTCGTGGACAGGCCGTCGCCCTCCGCGCCCAGCATCAGCGCGACCCGGTCCATGCGGTGCGGGGCCGCCTCGTCGAGAGACTTCGCCTTCTCGTCCGGTGTGAGGGCGAGCAGGTTGAAGCCGGCGTCGCGAACCGAATCCAGGCTCTTGGGCCAGGAGTCGAGACGCGCGTACGGGACCGAGAAGACCGCCCCCATGGAGACCTTTACGGACCGGCGGTAGAGCGGGTCCGCGCAGTCCGGGGAGAGCAGGACCGCGTCCATGCCGAGGGCGGCGGCGGAGCGGAAGATCGCGCCGATGTTGGTGTGGTCGTTGACCGCCTCCATGACGACCACCCGGCGCGCGGACTGCAGCAGCTCCTCCGCCGTGGGCAGCGGCTTGCGCTGCATGGAGGCGAGCGCGCCACGGTGCACGTGATAGCCGGTGACCTGTTCGGCGAGGTCCGGGCTGACCGCGTACACCGGGGCCGGGAGTTCGTCGATGACGTCGCGCATGACGTCGACCCACTTGGCGGAGAGCAGCATCGAGCGCATCTCGTACCCGGCGTCCTTGGCCCGTCTGATGACCTTCTCGCCCTCGGCGATGAACAGGCCCTCGGCGGGTTCGCGCTTGCGGCGCAACTCCACGTCGGTCAGGCCCGTGTAGTCGCGCAGACGCGGGTCGTCGGGGTTCTCAACGGTGATGAGATCGGCCACAGGGTGATACTGCCTTGTCCTGGGTGCGGTGCCAACGGCTGGGAAGAGGTCGGGTTACCCGTGGTTACTCGGGGAGCCCGGCGCCCACGTTCACGACGTCGCCGATGACGATGACGGCCGGGGGCTTCACATCCTGAGAGCGTACGGTGTCGGCGACCGTCTCGAGCGTGGCGTCGACGCGGCGCTGAGCCGCGGTCGTGCCTTCCTGGACGAGGGCGACGGGGGTGTCGGCCGCCTTGCCGTGGTCCATCAGCGTACGGGCGATGGCGCCGATCTTGTCCACGCCCATCAGGATGACGAGCGTGCCGCGCAGCTTGGCGACCGACGGCCAGTCGACCAGGGAGCGCTCGTCGTCGGGGGCCACATGGCCGCTGACCACGGTGAACTCGTGGGCGACTCCGCGGTGAGTGACCGGGATGCCCGCGGCGCCCGGGACCGAGATCGAGCTGGAGATGCCGGGGACGACCGTGCAGGAGATGCCCGCCTCGGCGAGTGCCTGGACCTCCTCCATGCCGCGGCCGAAGACGAACGGGTCGCCGCCCTTGAGACGGACCACCGACTTGCCCTGCTTCGCGTGCTCGATCAGCGCGTTGTTGATGGCCTCCTGGGCCATGAAACGGCCGTACGGGATCTTCGCCGCGTCGATCACCTCGACGTGCGGCGGGAGTTCGGCGAGCAGGTCGCGCGGGCCGAGGCGGTCCGCGATGACCACGTCGGCCTCGGCGAGGAGGCGACGGCCGCGGACGGTGATCAGGTCCGGGTCACCGGGACCGCCACCGACCAGTGCGACGCCGGGGGTGCGGGTGCGGTGGTGAGGGGCCACCAGGGTGCCGTCGCGGAGGCCCTCGACGACGGCGTCGCGGATCGCCGCGGTGTGGCGGGGGTCGCGGCCCCGGGCATCCGTGGTGAGTACGGCGACCGTCACGCCCTCGCTGTGGCCCGTGGCCGGGGTCCAGGCCGTCGCCGCGTCGGCGTCGTCCGAGCGGACGCACCAGACGCGGTGGCGCTCCGCTTCGGCGGAGGCTTCGGTGTTCGCCTTGTGGTCGCTGGTGGCGATCAGGGCGTACCAGGCGTCCGCCAGGTCGCCGTCCTCGTACGGACGCCTCGTCCAGGTGATCTCGCCCGCGTCGGCCATCGCCTCTACGGACGGGGTCGCCTGCGGTGAGACGAGGTGGATGTCCGCGCCCGCCGCGATGAGCGCGGGGAGGCGGCGCTGGGCCACCTGGCCGCCGCCGAGGACGACTACGCGGCGGCCGGTGAGGCGGAGGCCTACGGGGTAGGCGGGGTGTTCGGCCATGGAGGTGCGGCTCCCTCGTGCGGGGTGGTGCCAGGCGGGGCCTCTGCGGCTCTGGAGTGGCCCCTGACATGCGGATTTTAGAGTGCAGGGCCGGTGGGGGCTGGGGTGGGTGGGGGTTCTTTCCCCAAGCCCGCCCCTTCCCGAAACCGGGGGCTCTGCCCCCGGACTCCCAGCGTGCAGGCCGGTGGGTCGGCTGTGGGGAGTCGTTCCACCCCAGCGGAAGGACTGCCCACAGCCGTAAGGCCTACTTCTCAGTTACCCCCGCCGAATCGAACGTCGCCACCTCGTGCATCGCCCTTGCCGCGCTCTGGACCACCGGGAGGGCCAGGAGAGCGCCCGTGCCCTCGCCCAGGCGGAGGTCGAGGTCGACCAAGGGGCGCAGGCCCAGCTTGTTCAGGGCCGCCACGTGGCCGGGCTCGGCGCTGCGGTGGCCCGCGATGCAGGCAGCCAGGACCTCAGGCGCGATGGCGCGGGCCACGAGGGCCGCGGCGCCGGCGCTGACGCCGTCCAGGATCACCGGCGTACGCAGGGAGGCACCGCCGAGCAGCAGGCCGACGATCGCCGCGTGTTCGAGGCCGCCGATGGCCGCGAGGACGCCGATGGGGTCGGCCGGGTCGGGCTGGTGGAGTTCGATGGCGCGGCGTACGACCTCGGTCTTGCGGGCCAGGGTCTCGTCGTTGATGCCGGTGCCCCGGCCCGTCACCTCGGACGGGTCGGTGTCCGTGTAGACGGAGATCAGGGCCGCCGATGCCGTGGTGTTGGCGATGCCCATCTCGCCCGTCAGCAGGGCCTTGTTGCCCGCCGCCACCAGGTCGCGGGCCGTCTCGATGCCCACCTCGATGGCCGCCGTGACCTCCTCGCGCGTCATCGCGGGGCCGGTCGTCATGTCGGCGGTGCCCGCACGGACCTTGCGCGGCAGCAGGCCCGGGGTCGCCGGGAGGTCGGATGCGACGCCCACGTCGATGACGCAGACCTCGGCGCCCACCTGGTTGGCAAAGGCGTTGCAGACCGCGCCGCCGCCCAGGAAGTTGGCCACCATCTGGCCGGTGACCTCCTGGGGCCACGGGGTGACGCCCTGGGCGTGCACACCGTGGTCGCCCGCGAAGATCGCGACGGCGGCCGGCTCCGGGATCGGCGGCGGGCACATCCGGGACAGGCCGGAGAGCTGGGCGGAGATGATCTCCAGCATGCCGAGCGCGCCCGCGGGCTTGGTCATCCGCTTCTGGCGCTCCCACGCCTCGCCGAGCGCCTTGGCGTCCAGCGGACGGATGTTGGAGACCGTCTCGGCGAGCAGGTCGTGCGGGTCCTCACCGGGCAGCGCGCGACGGCCGTACGTCTCCTCGTGGACGACCCACGACAGCGGGCGGCGCTTGGACCAGCCCGCCTGCATCAGCTCGGGCTCGTCCGGGAACTCGTCGACGTAGCCGACGCAGAGGTACGCCACGACCTCCAGGTGCTCGGGCAGGCCCAGGGCACGGACCATCTCGCGCTCATCGAAGAAACTCACCCAGCCGACGCCGAGGCCCTCGGCGCGGGCCGCGAGCCACAGGTTCTCGACCGCGAGCGCGGAGGAGTACGGGGCCATCTGCGGCTGCGTGTGGCGGCCCAGGGTGTGGCGGCCGCCGCGGGTCGGGTCGGCGGTGACGACGATGTTCACCGGGGTGTCGAGGATGGCCTCGATCTTCAGTTCCTTGAACTGCTTCGCGCGGCCCTTGGGGAGCGACTTCGCGTACGCCTCGCGCTGGCGCTGGGCGAGTTCGTGCATCGACCGCCGAGTGTCGGCGGAGCGGATGACGACGAAGTCCCAGGGCTGGGAGTGGCCGACGGACGGCGCGGTGTGCGCGGCCTCCAGGACGCGGAGCAGCACGTCGTGCGGGATCGGGTCGCTGCGGAAGCCGTTGCGGATGTCGCGGCGCTCGCGCATGACGCGCAGTACGGCCTCGCGCTCGGCGTCGTCGTAGCCGGGGGCCGCCGGGCCGGTGGACTCTCGTACGTCTTCCACTGCGGCCGTGCTCTCTTCCTGGTCGGCGACCCGGGTGTCCAGGTCCTCCGCTTGCTGTGCGACTACGGGCTCCGGGTCCGCGGCGCGCGGCTCCGGTACGGGGGGTGTCTCGATCTCAGTCTCGATCTTGGTCTCGGTCTCGATCTTGGACTCGATCTCGGTTTCGGCCGCGCGCGGGCTCGGCACGACTACCGGAGCGATGGGATCCGCTTCGACGGCGGGCGCGTCCGGGGTTTCCTCGGCGGTCTCCTCGGCGAGCCCGGCGATCGGGTCGGTGACCTGCTCGGTGACCTGCTCGGTGATCGGCTCGGCGGGGGCGGGCGCCACCGTGATCACCTCCTCCGCGGGCTCGTCGGCCGTGGGCTGCTCCTCCGCGGGAAGGGGCGGCACGGTCATGGCGTGCGGCGGGGTCGGGGCCAGGTGCGGGGTCGTCGGCACCGTGCCCTCGACCGGCACGAACTGGCCGAGGGTCTGGTCCGCGTGCGGCTCCGAGGCGGCAGGCGGGAACCCGGAAGTGCCCGCGGGCTCGCCGGGGAAGTGCTCGCCGTGCGACTGGCCCGTGGCCGCCTGGGGCGCCTCCGCGTGGGCGCCCACACCTACCGGCACGCCGTACAGCGGCTCGGCGACGCCGGGCTCGGAGAACGCGGCGGGCTCCGCGAACTGCGGCGCCGGGAAGGCTTCGAGGCCGTGGACCGCCCGGCCGTGCGAGGCGTCCACGGAGAGCGCGGCCTGCGCGTCCTCGCGAACGTGCGGGGCCTCCGCCACGAGCGGCTGCGCGGCGTACGCGGGCTGCGCGACCTCTCCGTGGGATCCCGTGTCCGCGAACTGAGCGGCGGGTTCCGCGATATGGACACCGGGGTCCGCGAACTGGGCGGCCTGGGCCGGGAACTGGGCCGGGAACTGGGCCGCGGACTCGGCCGGTGCGGCTTCGTGTGCGTCCTGCCCCACGGAGGCCGGGCCGGCGAGCTGCGGCGGGGCCGCGTGCGCCGACTGCGGGTCCTGCGCGGGTGCGAGATCCTGTACGAGGTCCTGCCCGAGGTCCTGGACGGGGGCGAAGTTCTGAGCGGGGACCGGCTCCTGCGCGGGTGCGAAGTGCTCGCCGTCCGGCGTGACCTGCGCCTGAGCGGCGGCGTGTACGGGTGCCACGGCGTGGGCGGGCACGGCGGCGTCACCGGCGTGCCCGGTGTCGTCCGCCGACTGTGCGGGGTGCGGGACATCCGGGGCCGCCGGGAAGGGCGTCGCGTCCGGGACCTGCGGGGCATGGGGGTCCAGTGAGCCGTCCAGGGAGGGCGCGGCCTCGGGGGCCTGCGCGCCTGCCGGGGCCTGGGGAGTGAGGGAATTCTCCGCCGGCTCCGGAGCCTGGGAAACCTGCGAGGCCTCCGGGGCATGGGCGACCTGAGCGGCCTCCGCGACCTGGGACGCGTGCGCGAAAGCCGGGACCTCAGCGGCCTCGGCGCCCTGCGGCACCTCCGCGCCCAGCGCCTCCACGCTCTGCGCCACCCCAGGAACAGCCCCGTATTCGGGCCCTGCCACCGGGCCGACCGTTTCTGCAGCCACCGCCTCGGGGCCCATGGGCGGAGCCCCCCACGGCACCGCGCCCTGCGGCGGGATGTCGCCGAGCGACGGCACATCGAGATACTCGGGCCCGATCGTCGGCGGACCGGCGTGCCGTACAGGCTCCACGGGAGCGGCCGCGGGCGCCGCAGCGACGGGAGCGGGGCTCACCGGCGCACCCGCGGGCCCACGGTCGGCGAGCGAGCGCACCGGGCTCGCGGAGCCGTCCGGGGTCGGCGGACCGAGGTGCAGCGGGCGGCGCGGCGGGATCGACTGCGGGGCGGGCGCCTGTTCCGCAGCGCGGACGGCGCCGAGGTCGACCGAACCGCTGTCCCGGCCGGCCATCTCGTGCGGACCCGGCTCGTGGAGGAGCGGCTGCGGGGCCGGCGGCGCCACCTCGTTGCCCCACGCGCCCTGTGCGCCAGGCATCAGGAGCAGGTCGTCGTCATCGGCGGGGTTCTCGGAGGGGTCGAGGTAGGTGTACGCGCCCGGCGCGGGGACGCCCGGCTGCTCCACCATGCCTGCGTTCTCCGGCAGTCCCTCGCCCGGGACCTGGCCGGTGTCGGTCATGCGTACCCCTCGCCCATCGGTTAGTGCTTCCAAGTCCAGCTCGCCCGGAACGGCGCACCGACCGCCCCACAGTGAAGAACGAGCGTGCGTGCCCAGCGGCACGAACGACCGGCCAAGAAAGACGACAAAGCCATTAACTGGCATTGTTCCGGTCGTCCGGCCCTCGCGACAGCTTGATCCGCGACGGCCCGCTGTGGACTGCGCCACGTTGCGCGTCCTCCGGTTCTGCCGTACCACACACGCCTCAAAACGGGCGCGTTTTCCGGACATTGACCTACGAAAGGCCGATCCCCCGAGAGCGGTACAACGATCGGCCAGCCTACCGCGCGCAGTACGACAACAGGATCACGGGGCGCGATCGGGCAGCAGTCCGCTGAGCAGGAACGCGACGCTCCGTTCCTTCTCCGTCCAGGCCCTTGTGTCGAGTTCGACGGACTGAATGAGCGCGCACTCGACCCGGTAGCCGTGCTCCGTCAGGTCCCGGCCGATGAGTTCGGCCGCGTCGCGGGTGGCCGCGTGGGTGACGATGCGCTGCGGACGGCGGTCGGCGACGGCCGAGACCACCGCCACTCCCCCGCCGCCGACGCGTACGACATCGGGTTCGGGAAGGTTCTCCAGGATGTGCGGCGCGGAGCCCTGCACGATCTGCATCTGGACCCCGAAACGGCGGGCTGAATCCTCGGTGCGGGCGCAGGAGCCCGGATTCCGGTCGACCGCGATGACCGCGGCACCGGTGCGCGCCGCCTCGGTGGCGAAGGCACCGCTGCCGGAGCCGATGTCCCACACCAGGTCGCCGACGCGCGGTCCCAGGCGGGCGAGTTGGGCGGCGCGCAGCAGATCCGTTTCGCCTTCGCCAAGTGCGCCGCCGTACGCCCCGGCGGGCAGCGCCCAGCCGCGCGGTCCGGCACCCGGATCGCGTCCGGCGATCCAGCCGCCGCCCTCGGCCGCGGCCACGAAGCCGCCGATGACGATGACGACGTTGGGGTCGCGCCAGGTGTGGTCGGCGACCTTGTCGGAGGTGAGGATCGTGACCCGCTCGTGTGCGGTGCCGAGTTCCTCGCAGATGACAAAGGTGCGGTGGACGCCCTCAAGGAGCAGACCGAGTTCGGCGGGGCCTGCGCCCGGCGAGGTGAGAACGGCGACCTTGGTGTGGGCGCGGCACACATTCACCGCGCGCCGCAGGGTGCGGGGGTGTGCGACGACCACCTGTGCGTCGTCCCAGGGCATTCCGGCGCGGGCGAAGGCGGCGGCCACCGAGGAGACGGCGGGCACCACTTCGACCTCCAAGCCGAATTCGGGGGCCCGCAGGGTGCGTACGACGCCGAAGAAGCCCGGGTCCCCGTCGGCGAGGACGACGGCGGTGCCCCGGTGGTTCGCGATCCGGCGGGCGGCGAGGGCGACGCTGCCGAGGCGGATGCGCTCGGCGACCCGGGGCACCTCGGGGAGCGCGAGGTGGTGGGCCGCGCCGGCCACCAGCGTGGCGGCACCGAGGGCGGAGCGCGCCGCGGCGGTCAGCGGCGAGCCGTCCCAGCCGATCACCGTGACCCGGTCGGCCATCGTCGTCAGTCTCCAGAAGGTTTGCGCAGGTCGTCAGGGGGCAGCCCGCACGCGGGCTCCGTGAGGGTACCCGGTGCGGCTTTGCGACGCCGCGACGGGCTCCGGAGCGTGGGAGCGGTCCCGTGGCTTCCGCTCCGGGGCTCCCGGGTGTCCGTTCGAGGACTCCTCCAGTGTCAGTTCCAGTCGGAGAACGACGTGAAACCACCGGTGTCGGCGAGCTGCTCGGCGACGCCTTCGAGGTCCTCCGGCAGCAGGCTCCACACGATGAAGTCGGTGCGCAGGTCGACCCACGCGCCGTCCTCGGTACGGGTGCGGGCTATGCACGCGTTGCGCAGCACTCCCTCGCTGATACAGCCGATCTTCTGGGCGACCTGCTGCGAGGCGGTGTTGTCGGCCGCCGTGCGCAGCTCGATGCGCTCGAACTTCTGGTCGCGGAAGAGCCATTGGGCGGTGGCGAGCGCCGCCTCGGAGGCGTAGCCCTCGCCGCGGGCCCAGGGCGCGATGATGTACGACAGTTCGGTGGACCGTACATGCCAGTTCGTCTTGCCGAGCTGGATGATGCCGACCAGGCGCTGGGTGAGGAACTCGGTGACGGCGAGGTCGAGTCCGCGGCCCGCCGTGCGTTCGGTGGGCGCGTACTCGGTGATCCAGCTGCGGGCGCCGTCCTCGGTGAAGGGCTGGGGCACCGACGTCCAGGCCGCCACCATCTCGTCGTTCATCATCTCGGCCAGGGCGGGGACGTCGTCGTCCTCGAGCGCACGCAGGACCAACCGCTCCGTGCTGATGGAGATGTCGGGGAAGGTGCTAGTCATGCGCCGCTCCGTAACCGTCGGGGACTTCGGGCCCGCAAAAACCGTCGGGCCCGCTGAACTGCCCAGCATGCAGCATGAAACCACTGAACCGCACAACGGGGTCCTCCCCCATTACCAAAGGATGTGGGGGACCCCCACCGGGTAATGGAGTGGACCCCGTGCGGTGACGGGAGCGGCCGTCAGCCGGAGGTGACCGGCAGGACCGAGCCCTTGTACTTGTCCTCGATGAACTTCTTCACCTCGGACGAGGTGAGGAGCTTGGCGAGCTTCTTGACGCGCGGGTCGTCCTCGTTGCCCTTCTTGACCGCCAGGAGGTTCGCGTAGGGGTTGTCCGTCGCGGACTCCAGGAGGATCGCGTTCTTGGCGGGGCTGAGGCCCGCGTCCTGGGCATAGTTGTTGTTGATGACCGCCGCGGTCACGTCGTCGAGCGAGCGCGGCAGCTGGGCGGGGTCCAGCTCCTTGAACGTCAGGTGCTTCGGGTTGGCCGTGATGTCCGCAGGGGACGCGGCCGTTCCGGCACCCTCCTTGAGGGTGATGAGGCCCTTGGAGGCAAGGAGCTTGAGGGCGCGGCCCTCGTTGGTGGTTTCGTTGGGCACGGCGACGGTGGCTCCGTCGGCGAGCTTCCCGATGTCCGTGATCTTCTTCGAGTACACGCCCATGGGCGGCAGGTACGCCTTGACGACCGACACCAGGTCGGTGCCCTTGGACTTGTTGAACTCGTCCAGAAATGGCTGGTTCTGGTACAGGTTCG
Organism: Streptomyces sp. NPDC029292; assembly: GCF_055569295.1. Classification (NCBI taxonomy): domain Bacteria; kingdom Bacillati; phylum Actinomycetota; class Actinomycetes; order Kitasatosporales; family Streptomycetaceae; genus Streptomyces; species Streptomyces sp. NPDC029292. The sequence continues at coordinate 402,992 of NZ_JBVHXR010000003.1, read as the reverse complement.
CGTCGAGCGAGCCCTCCTGGAGCGCGGTGTTCGGGAGGACGTAGTCCGTGAACTCCTTGATCTCCAGCTTGAGGCCCGCCTTCTCGGCGAGGTCCTTCTTGATGTACGACAGGACCTCGCCGGCCGGGACGGCGGTGGCGCCGACGACCAGGGCGTCGTCACCACCACTGCCGGAACCCGAGTCCGTGTCCGAGCCCGAACCGCAGGCGGTCAGTCCGAGACCGAGCGCCAGTGCGGCGGACACCGCGGATATGACGTGCTTGCGCATCGCGTTCTCCCTCGGAAACGACTAGAACGACGGGAGGACGGAGCCGGCGTACTTGTCCTCGATGAACTTCTTCACCTCGGACGAGGTGAGGAGCTTGGCGAGCTTCTTGACGCGCGGGTCGTCCTCGTTGCCCTTCTTGACGGCGAGGAAGTTGCCGTACGGGTTGTTCTTCGCGGACTCCAGGACGAGCGCGTCCTTGGAGGGCTTGAGGCCGGACGAGATGGCGTAGTTACCGTTGATCACCGCGGCGTCGACGTCGTCCAGGGAGCGCGGGGTCTGGGCCGCCTCCAGCTCCTTGAACTTGAGGTTCTTCGGGTTCTTCGCGATGTCCTTGGTGGTCGCGCTGTTGCCCGCGCCGTCCTTGAGCGTGATGAGGCCGTTGGCGGCGAGCAGCTTGAGCGCCCGCGCCTCGTTGACCGTGTCGTTCGGGACGGCGATCGTCGCACCGCTCTTCAGGGCGTCGGCGCTCTTGATCTTGTGGGAGTAGAGGCCGAGCGGCTCCAGGTGCACCGTGACGACGGGCACGATGTGGGTGCCGTTCTTCTTGTTGAAGTCGTCGAGGTACGGCTGGTTCTGGAAGTAGTTGGCGCCCACGGAGCCGTCTTCGGTCGCCGTGTTAGGCGTCACGTAGTCGGTGAACTCCTTGACCTCCAGGTCGAGGCCCGCCTTCTTCGCCAGGTTGTCCTTGACGTAGTTCAGGATCTCGGCGTGCGGGGTGGGGCTCGCGGCGACGATGAGCGGACCGCTCGTGTCGGAGGCGGAGTCCGAGCCCGAGCCGCAGGCGGTGAGCCCGAAGGTGAGGGCTCCGGCGGCGAGGACGGCGGTGGTGATCTTGGCGGTGTTACGCACGAAAAGTGCCTTTCCTTATGGGTGGAGCGTCCCCGTCGTTGGGTGGACGGGGAAATCTGCGGGTGCGGAACCGGGAGACCCGGGAGGCTCAGGCGGCCTTGCTCACGTCGGCGGTGGCCGCTTCCGCGGCGGGCGCCTTGGCCTTCAGCAGCCTGAGCTTCGGCGCGGCACCGGAGTGCCCGCCGCGCCGGTGCAGCCCACTCGCGGCGTAGTCGCCGGCGAACTGGATGACGGAGATGACCACGGCGAGGATCGCCACGGTGATCCACATCAGCCCGGTCTCGAAGCGCTGGTAGCCGTAGCGGATGGCGATGTCACCGAGGCCGCCGGCGCCGACCGTGCCGGCCATCGCCGAGTAGCCGATGAGGGCGACGATCGTGGTGGTCGCGGAGGAGATCAGCGACGGCAGCGACTCGGGTACGAGGACCTTGCGGACGACCGTCCAGGTGTTGCCGCCCATCGACTGCACGGCCTCGACGAGCCCGCCGTCCACTTCGCGGACAGCCGTCTCGACGAGCCGCGCGAAGAAGGGAATCGCCCCGATGGCGAGCGGCACGATGGCGGCCTCACGGCCGATCGTCGTCCCCGTGATCGTGCGTGTGAAGCTCATCAGCGCGACCATCAGGATGATGAAGGGCATCGAGCGGGCGATGTTCACGACCTGCCCGATGACCTTGTTCGCGACGACGTTCTGGAGGAGTCCGCCGCGGTCGGTGAGGACGAGCAGGATGCCGAGCGGGAGACCGCCGACGATCGCGATGGCGGTGGACCAGCCGACCATGTAGAGCGTGTCCCAACACGCCTGGGACAGCAGCGGCTGCATCTCGGACCAGGTCACTTGGCACCATCCTTCACCAGTACGGGCTGCTGGCCCTGGATGTCGATCTGCAGGCCCTGCTCGCGCAGGAATCCGATCGGCACGACGTTCTCCTCGTAGCGGCCGGGCAGTTCGATGCGCATCCGGCCGACCTGCTTGCCCGCGACGGTGTCCATCGCGGCGCCGAGGATCGAGATGTCGATGTTGTACGTGCGCGAGAGCTGCGAGATGACGGGCTGGGTGGCGGCCTCGCCGTGGAAGGTGACGTCGATGACCGTGCGGTCGTCGCCGGAGGCGTCGCCGCTGACCGGAAAGAGCGCGGAGGCCAGCTCGGAGCCGGGCGTCGCGAGCAGCTCGCTGACGGTGCCGGACTCGACGATCTTCCCGTTCTCCATGAGGGCGGCCGAGTCGCAGATCGTCTTGACGACGTCCATCTCGTGGGTGATGAGCAGGACGGTCAGGCCCAGCTGCCGGTTCAGGTCGCGCAGCAACTGGAGGATGGAGCGGGTGGTCTCGGGGTCGAGGGCGCTGGTCGCCTCGTCGGAGAGCAGCACCTTCGGGTCACCGGCCAGGGCGCGGGCGATGCCGACGCGCTGCTTCTGGCCGCCGGAGAGCTGCGCCGGGTAGACCTTGGCCTTGTCGGAGAGGCCGACGAGGTCGAGGAGTTCGAGCGCCTTGCGGGAGCGTTCCTTGCCGGAGACGCCGAGGATCTCCAGGGGCAGCTCGACGTTGTCCTGGACGGTCCGTGAGGACAGCAGGTTGAAGTGCTGGAAGACCATCCCGATGTGGCTGCGCGCCTTGCGGAGTTCCCTGCCCGCGCGCGGGCCGCGCCCCGCGAGGGCGGTGAGGTCCTGTCCGGCGACGGTGACCGTGCCGGAGGTGGGACGCTCCAGGAGGTTGACGCAGCGGATGAGCGAGGACTTGCCGGCGCCGGACTGGCCGATGACGCCGTACACCTCGCCTTCGCGGATGTGCAGATCGACGCCGTCGAGGGCGGTCACTTCACGGCCGCGCGAGCGGTAGACCTTGGTGAGGCCCGTTGTCGTGATCACTGGGGTTTCCGTCACTGTCGAGTGCAGGGCGTGGGTGTGCGCCGGGCACGGGTGCATTCGGTCGGGAACGCGGCACGGTTCTCGCGGTGGCGATGGAACCGGATGTATCCGGGGAGAACTTGTGCGCGGGGCAGCCCGAGTCACGTACGAGGTACGGACGGGGCGCGGCGGTCTCGCTTCGGGGCGCGAGGCCAGGCGGTGGTGCAGGGGCCCTCTAGCAGGCGCACATTCGACACATACAACGAGCACCGGGCGTCATGGTCGCCTCGGTCGCAAGGATGCGGCTGCTCGTCGTGGTCATGGGATCAAGTAAAGCAGACCCACAGGTGGGACCTGCCACCACTGTCCGAATAGCGGACAGTGGTGGACGCCTTCAGCCTCGGACGGAGATCTCCACTCCCTGACTCGTGACCAGTGCGGACAGCGCGGAGAGGTCCTTGACCACGAGGTCGGCGTCCAGCTCGTGAGACTGGTGGGTTGTGGCCAACGCCACGGTGGTCATTCCGGCCGCGCGGCCCGACTGGAGACCGGCGGGGGCGTCCTCGAAGACCACACAGCGGGCCGGGTCGACGCCCAGTTCGCGGGCGGCGAGGAGGTAGGGCTCGGGGTCGGGCTTGCCGCGGGTGATGTCGTCGGCGGCGATCAGCGTCTTGGGGCGGATGCCGACCTCGTCGAGCCTGGCCTCGGCGAGGCGCCGGGTGGCTGAGGTGACGACGGCCCAGCGGTCGGCGGGCAGGGAATCGAGGAAGTCCGCGGTCCCGGGAAGCAGGAGAACCCCACCGGGTACGTCCTCGACCTCCAGCCGCTCGATGCGCGCGAGGGCCTCGGGGACGAGGTCGGCGGGCAGCAGGTCGGCGGCTATCTCGACGGCGGGGCGGCCGTGCAGTTCGATCCGGGCGAAGTCCTCGGCGGTGATGCCGTACTCCTGCGCCCAGCGCGTCCAGCACCGGTTCACCGACTCAAGGGATGAGACGAGCGTTCCGTCGTTGTCGAACAGGAGGGCTTCAGCATGGATCTTCATGCCCTCGACCCTATGGGGCACCCGGGGGCGAGGGCATCGGGTCTTTTGGCCCGTAATAGGGTCACGGCATGCTTGATGCCCTGACGGTCGCGACGGCCGTCGCCGCGCTCGCGCTCGCCGCCTGGTGCGGCTGGGCCGCCTACCGTGATCAGCCCACCAAGGACTGGCACTTCATCGGCATGGCCGTGGTGTCACTGCTGGCCGTGATCCAGCTGGTGATCGGCATCGTCCAGCTGGCGCGCGGCGAGAAGCCGGAGCAGGGCACGACGATCTTCGTGGCGTATCTGCTCGGCGCCTTCGCGTGCATCCCGGCCGCGGGCTTCATGTCGCTGGCGGAGCGCACCCGCTGGGGTTCGGTCACGGTGGCTGCCGGCGGCATCGTCCTCGCCGTCCTTGAGGTGCGGCTCTATGACATCTGGGGAGGCTGAGATGACGGCGACCGAGGAGAACGGGCCCGTGCCCGGCAAGACGGAGAACAACGAGACGGCGAACGACGAGACGCCGAAGAAGCGGACGCGGCTCATCAGCGGCCCCGGCATCCTGCTGCTCTGGCTCTACGGCGTGATGGTCGTCGGCGCCGTGTCGCGCTCCGCCGTGCAGATCTCGACGGAGTTCGACAAGGCCCCGCTCGCCTACTCGCTGTCCGCGGTCGCGGGCCTCGTCTACGGCTTCATCACGTACTCGCTGGTCCGCGGCGGAGAGACGGCCCGCAGGGCGGCGCTGGTGTGCTGCGCCGCCGAGCTCGCGGGTGTGCTGATCGTCGGGACCTGGACGCTGGTCGAGCCGTCCGCCTTCCCCGACGCCACGGTGTGGTCGGACTACGGGATGGGCTACCTCTTCATCCCGGTGCTGCTGCCGGTGTCGGCGATGTACTGGCTGCGCAAGGCGCGTACGGCCACGCAGTAACAGCTGCGCGCCAACAGCTACGCGCTGGCCACGAACGCGCCCGCGTCGGCACCCTTGGCCAGGGTCACCAGCGTCAGCCGCTCGTCGACACGCTTCTGGGAGACCGGGGCGTAGCCGTGCTTGCGGTAGAGACGGAGATTGCGCTCGCTGCGGTGGCCCGTGAAGAGCTCGAAGGACTTGGCCGCGCCGTCCGCGCCGAGTTGTGCCTCGATCGCGGCGAGCAGGCGTCCGCCGAGGCCGTGGCGCTGCATGCGCGGGTGGACGATGAGCTTGTTGATACGGGCCGTGCCGTCGGTGTCCACGGCTCCGCGGACGGAGGCCACCACCTCGTCTCCGAGCCGGGCCACCAGGACGGTGCCGCCCGCCAGCTCGGCCCTGAAGGAGTCGAGCGGCTGAGTGAGCGGCTCGATGCCGTAGTCGCCGTACAGCTCGGCCTCGCTCTGGTAGCAGAGGTACTGCAGCTTGAGGATCTGCTCGGCGTCCTGCTCGGTCGCCGCCGAGATGGTCACGCTCATGCCCATGCGTGCATGCCTCCCGCTCACCTGTTCCACCGGTTGTCCCTCACTCCTATCCCCGCCGTCAGCGGGCCGCAACCTCCACCGCGAGCAAACGACGCAGACATCCCAGGCATCTGGAACGTTCCGGACCAAGGCTGCCCTGTGAGATACCCAACTCCCCTGCGATCTCCCGGTAGGTGAGGTCCTTCGGGGAGAGCAGCGCCGCCATGAGGCTCGGGCAGCGGCCGGGCAGGCGGCGCACGGCGTCGTGCAGGGCGCGACGGCGGTCGGCGGTCATCGCCTGCTGCTCGGGACCGGGCCCGCGGTCGTCGGCGGGTTCCGAGGCGTACGGCAGTTCAAGGCGGGCCGCGCGACGGCTGCGGCGGGCCTCGGAGCGCACCGCGCGGCGTACCCACGCCTGCGGGTCGACGGGTGGGCCGTCCGCGTCGAGGCGCTCCAGAAGGCGCAGCCAGACGGCCTGTTCGAGGTCGCTCTGTTCGGTCCCGGCCGCATATGCCTCCGCCGAGGCCTCGGCGGCGAGCAGTGGGCGCAGCGTGGAAACCATCTCGTGGGTCATATGCGGCACGACGCGGCCGCCCCGGCGCGAGGTTGCCGGGGCGGCCGACTGTCACCCCAATCGGGGTGGCTGGGTCATCCGTTGACGAAGTCCGCGCGGGCGAGCAGCGCGGTGTCCGCGTTGTCGGAGAAGACGCCGTCGATGCCCGTCTCGAAGTAGACCTTGAAGGCGCCGAAGGCGTCCCCGTAGGCGTCCGGGTCAGTGCCCTTGCGGAAGCTCGTGGGCAGGAAGGGGTTCTCGTTGCGCATGGTGTACAGGTGCAGGATCAGGCCCGCGGCGTGCGCGTCGCCGACGAGCGTGGTCGGCGTGGTGAGGTTGCCGCTCGCGTCCTTCGGGATGACCAGGTCGAGCGTGGGGCCGATGCCCTGCGCGTACGAGGCGATCCACTTCAGGCCCGCGGGCGTGACGAGGTCGGCGACCGTGCGCGGGTCGCCCGACGCGACGAAGTCCCAGGGGCGGGTGTTCGCGGCGGACAGCAGCACCACCAGCGGGTTGCCGACGAGCTTGTCGAGCCGCTGGATGCTGCTCGGCTCGAAGGACTGGATGATGACCGGCGAGTTCTTTTTGTCCTTGCCGTGCTTGCGCAGCACGGCGGCGAGACGCTCCTCCAGGCCGAGGCCCAGCGCCCGGAAGTACGTGGGGTGCTTGGTCTCGGGGTAGATCCAGACCTGCTTGCCGCGCTTACGGGTCTGCTCGTCCTGCCAGCGGAGCACCTCTTCGAAGGTGGGAATCTCCCAGCGGCCGTCGTAGAGGGTGTTGTGCGGGCGGTTGGCAGGGATGCGCTCCACGGCCCGCAGGGTCTTCAGCTCGGCGAGCGTGAAGTCCTCGGTGAACCAGCCGGTGGTGGCGACCCCGTCGAGCGTCTTGGTGGTCTTGCGGTCGGCGAACTCGGGGTGCGCCGAGACGTCCGTGGTCCCGCCGATCTCGGGCTCGTGGCGGCATACGAGGTGGCCGTCCTTGGTGGGCACCAGGTCGCCCGCCTCGATGACGTCCGCGCCCAGATCGAGGGCCAGCTGGTACGAGCCGAAGGTGTGCTCCGGCCGGTAGCCGCTGGCCCCGCGGTGTCCGATAACAGTAGGTTTCGGCAGGCTCCGGTAGCCGCCGTCCCCGTGCCGCTCGTCGGCTCTCGCCACGCCGGGCAGTCCGAGGACCGCTCCGCCCGCGCCGAGCACCGCGGCCCCGAGCAGCGCCCGCCGCGCCGTGCCCCGCTCCTGTCCGTTCGACTCCTGCGCCCCCATGAGCGCTCCTCCCGCCGTAGTGCCCCCGACTGCCAAAGCGGGACGATCGTAGGTGCCCTTGTGTGACGGGAGGGAGACCTGCGGCAGAACACGCGGGTGCCCCTGGATGTCGTGCGGGACATAAGACTTGACGGTCCGTCGGCTTCGGACGGCCGAGGGCGGGTAGGCGACCGTCAGCGGCGCGCCGGCCCGTCAGGGGAGCGCGACACGCGATGTCCGTCACATCGTGTCGTCCGCGTGTCGGCCGCTCACCGGCGCGCCACCGCAGGTAAACGTGCGTCAACAGTGCGTATCCAGTCGGTGAACCCGATGTGCAATCACCGGGGAGCCGCGAGTATCGTCCTCACCTGCACAGACTCATACCGAATCCCTTGACACCGGAGGGCCCGTTGTCCCGCTTCGCGCTCATCAAGGCAGTGCTCGGACCGATCATGCGCCTGATGTTCCGCCCACGGGTGGAGGGCGTGGAGCACATCCCGGGCGACGGTCCGGTCATCCTGGCCGGCAACCACCTCACGTTCATCGACTCGATGATCATGCCGCTCTTCTGCGACCGCCAGGTCTTCTTCATCGGCAAGGACGAGTACGTCACCGGCAAGGGCGTCAAGGGCCGGTTGATGGCCTGGTTCTTCACCGGCTGCGGCATGATCCCGGTCGACCGGGACGGCGGCCGCGGCGGTGTCGCCGCGCTGATGACCGGCCGCCGGGTGCTGGAGGAGGGCAAGGTCTTCAGCATCTACCCGGAGGGCACTCGCTCCCCCGACGGCCGGCTCTACCGGGGCCGTACGGGTATCGCCCGGCTGGCCCTGATGACCGGCGCGCCCGTCGTCCCGTTCGCCATCATCGGCACGGACAAGATCCAGCCCGGCGGCGCCGGCATGCCGCGCCCCGGCCGCGTCACGGTCCGCTTCGGCGAGGCCATGGAGTTCTCGCGGTACGAGGGCATGGACCGCGACCGCTACGTCCTGCGGGCCGTGACCGACTCCGTGATGACCGAGGTCATGCGGCTGTCGGGGCAGGAGTACGTGGACATGTACGCCACGAAGGCGAAAGCCGCGTAGCCAAGGGGACGTTTGTCGGGTGCGGGTAGCTTGTGACTGCTCGCACCCACGCGGCGGAGCCGCACGATGTCACAAAGACCCACGCCCTATCGGGGCGCCTCCTCGCGCCCGCCTTCCAGCCGCTGGTTCCTCAGCAGGAACCACGCCGCCACCGCCGTCGCCAGCAGGACCGCCGCGCCGCCGCCCGACGCGAGCGTGAGGCCGTCCACGAAGGACTCGCGGGCCGCGCTCAACATGGTCTCGGAGGTGTGCGCGGGCAGACCCTTCGCCGCCTCCACCGCCCCGCCCAGCGACTCGTGCGCCGCGGCCGGTGTGCCCGCCGGGCCCGTGAAGCCCGCGTAGACGCCGGTCACGATGGAGCCGAGCAGCGCGATGCCGAGGGCGGCACCGAGTTCGTAGGCCGTCTCCGAGACCGCCGAGGCGGCGCCCGCCTGGTCCTTGGGCACGCTGGACAGGATCACGTCGGCGGTGACGGTGAACGAGAAGCCCGCGCCGATGCCGACGACCAGCAGAGCGGTGCCGAGCAGCGGATAGCCGGTGGACTGGTTCAGCAGGGTGAGCACGGCGAGCGCCAGGCCGACCGCGGCGAGACCGGCGGAGACCACGGCACGCACCGAGAACCGCCGGGCGACCGTGCCCGCGACCAGACCCGCCGCCACCGCGCCCACAGCTGCGGGGACTTCGGCGAGCCCGGCCTCGAACGGCCCCCTGCCCTGCACGAGTTGCAGGTACTGCGAGAGGAAGAAGACCAGCCCGGACAGACCGAGGACGGTGAACAGGTCGGCGAGCACGGCTCCGGAGAAGCCCCTGTTGCGGAACAGTCGCACGTCCAACAGCGGTGCGGGAAGCGTGAGTTGGCGCCGCACGAACCAGTGGAGAGCGGCGGCCCCGAGCAAACCGACGGCCACCGGCTGCCAGGTCAGCCCGTGCGCGGCGACCTCCTTCACCGCGTACACGACACCGATCACGCCGACGAGCGAGAGACCGACGCTGGTCAGGTCCCACGGGCCGGGGTTCGGGGTGCGCGACTCGGGCAGCAGCTTGCTGCCGACGAGGACGAGGACCACCATCACCGGCAGGTTGATGAGGAAGACCGATCCCCACCAGAAGTGTTCGAGCAGGAAGCCTCCGGCGACCGGGCCGACTGCCGTACCGGCCGAGGCGGTTGCTCCCCAGATGCCGATGGCGAGGCTGCGCTCGCGCGGGTCGTGGAAGATGTTGCGGATCAGGGCGAGCGTGGCGGGCATCAGGGTCGCGCCCGCGACACCGAGCAGCGCCCGCGCCACGATCATCAACTCGGGTGTCGTCGCGTAGGCGTTGAGCACGGATATCAGGCCGAACGCCGTGGCACCCACGAGCAGCAGTTTCTTGCGGCCGATGCGGTCGCCGAGGCTGCCCATGGAGACCAGCAGACCGGCGATGACGAAGGAGTAGACGTCACCGATCCACAGGAGCTGCGTGCCGGAGGGCTTCAAGTCCTCGCTGATGTAAGGGGTCGCCAGGCCGAGGACGGTCGCGTCGACGGCCACAAGGAGCACAGCGAGGATCAGCACCGTAAGCGCAGCCCAACGGCCCGGACGCCTCTCCGCCTCCGCCGTGTACGCCGGCTGCAGGGTGCTGGTCATGATTCCTCTCTCCGTAGTGCGCCGCCGAGCAGCAGCTCGACGATCATGTAGTGGAAGTCCTTGGTGGCGACCCGGCCTTCGGTCACGGCCCACGCCCCCGAGGCCATGAGCCCGTAGAGCGCCTCGGTGAGCCAGGCCGGGGTCAGGTCGATGCGGAACTCGCCGCTGTCCTGGCCGCGCCGGAACAGGGCGGCCATCCGCGCGTCGAGCCGGGCCCAGCCCTCGTGCTGCCCCTCGCCCTCGAAAAGCTGGTTCTCGGTGTAGAGGAAGGCGAGCAGCCCGGCGACTTTCTCGAGCTCCCGCACCAGGCGGCGCAGGGCCTCCTGAGCGGTGTCCTCCTCGAGGCGGGCGGCCTCCAGAGCCGCCTCGCACTCCTCGATGCCGAGCCCTTCGAGGGCTCGTACGAGCGCGTCCCGCCCGGCGAACTGACGGTGCAGCGTGGCCCGGCTGATTCCGGCCGCCTTGGCGACCTCGTCCATCGTGGCGGTGGATTTACGGGTGAGCAGGGCGGCTGCGCTGCGCAGCACGTGTTCGCGGTCGACAGCCATGAGACAAGCATAGACCACGTGAGACATCTTTGTCTCACCAGAGGCGTACGCGTCTCACCATCGAGGGCGTGACAGGGTGCTCAGTGCCAGGGCAGCTGTCCGCGCCGCTCCCAGTACGCGCGGGGGTCTTCGGCCAGGGCGTCGAGCCGGGCCACCTGCGCGTCGTCGAGGTCGACGACCGCCGCGTGCAGGTTCGAGGCGAGCTGGTTGGCGGTGGCGGCGCCGGAGAGCACGACGCCGGCCCAGGGCTGCCGCAGGATCAGCGCGAGGGCCACCGCGTCGCAGCCCAGGGAGGTCTCCGCGGCGATGGCCTTCAGCGCGTCCGGCGCATAGGGATCCGCGAGCCGGCCGTTGGCCATGCCCTCCTTGACGATCACCGTGAGCCCCGCGTCATGGGCCTCGGCGAGCGCGGGCGCGGCCGAGGTCTCGAGCACGTTGTACGTGGCCTGGACGGTACGGAAGAGGGGTTTGCCGTCGACCGTCACGGCGAGCGCGGCGCGGATGGCCTCGGCCTGGGCGGGCCCGCTGGTGGAGAAGCCGATCGAGAGACCTTGCGCGGCCGCTTCGGCGAGCTTGGCGTGGAGTTCCTTGTCGGTGAGGGCCGGGCTGTCCGGGGTCACCGAGTGGATCTGGTAGAGGTCGAGCCGGTCGCCGAGCAGCTCCGCGGTCTCGGCGCGCTGCCGCTCGTACGTGCCGACGCTGTGGTCCTTGACCTCGTGCGCCTCGGCGTCGGTGCGCCAGTCCGCCGTGTAGGTGTAGCCCCACTTGCTGCCGACCACGACGTCGTCGATGTCAGGCCGGCCGTTGAGCCAGCCGGCGAGGAACTCCTCGGAGCGGCCGTACGACCGGGCGACGTCGAAGTAGCGCACGCCCTGGGCGTAGGCGGCTTCGAGGAGCTCGTGGGTGCGCTCGCGCAGGGCGTCGACGCTGCGTTCGGCCGGGAGGTCTTCCTCGCGGCCGAGGTTGATGTAGCCGGGGCGGCCGACGGCGGCCAGACCGAGGCCGATGTGGGCGGTGGGAGTCGTCGCTGCGGCCAGGCGGGCGAAGGGCATCGCGGGCTCCGTTCGGTCGGCTCCGTTACGGCTCCGGACCAACGTAACCCGCGATGCCCTCTGTCGTACGGCTCACAGCTCCCGTACGCGACCTGCTACTTCTTCTGCTTCGCGGCGGCCCAAGCGTGCTGGGCCGCCACGTCCGTCCTGACCTCGGCGAGCTGGACGGCGACCGCGCTGGGCGCCGTACCGCCACGGCCGTCGCGGGAGGCCAGGGCGCCGGGGACGTTGAGGACGGTCCGCACCTCGGGGGTCAGGTGCGCGGAGATCTTCGCGAACTGCTCGTCGGTCAGGCCGTCCAGCTCGATGCCGTCGGCCTCGGCCACCTTCACGCACTCGCCCGCGACCTCGTGCGCGACACGGAATGGCACGCCCTGCTTGACCAGCCACTCGGCGATGTCGGTGGCGAGCGAGAAGCCGGCCGGGGCCAGCTCCTCCATGCGCTCGCGGTTGACCGTGAGCGTGGCCATCATGCCGGTGAAGGCGGGGAGCAGGACCTCCAGCTGGTCGCAGGAGTCGAAGACCGGCTCCTTGTCCTCCTGGAGGTCGCGGTTGTACGCGAGGGGCAGGGCCTTCAGCGTGGCCATGAGCCCCGTCAGGTTGCCGATCAGACGGCCCGACTTGCCGCGCGCCAGCTCGGCGATGTCCGGGTTCTTCTTCTGCGGCATGATCGACGAGCCGGTCGAGAACGCGTCGTGAAGGGTGACGAAGGAGAACTCCTTCGTGTTCCAGATGATGACCTCTTCGGCGATCCGGGAGAGGTTCACGCCGATCATCGCGGTGATGAAGGCGAACTCGGCGACGAAGTCACGGGAGGCCGTGCCGTCGATGGAGTTCGCGACGGAGCCGTGCTCGAAGCCGAGGTCCTTCGCGACCGCCTCCGGGTCGAGACCCAGGGACGAACCGGCCAGCGCGCCCGAGCCGTACGGCGACACGGCCGTCCGCTCGTCCCACTGGCGCAGCCGCTCGGCGTCCCGGGACAGGGACTGGACATGCGCGAGGACGTGGTGGGCGAAGAGCACCGGCTGAGCGTGCTGGAGGTGCGTACGGCCCGGCATCGCGACGTCCGGGTGCGCCTCGGCGAGGCCGATCAGGGCGTCCTGGAGCTCGGCGATCAGGCCGCCGATGATGCGGGCGTGGTCGCGCAGGTACATGCGGAAGAGGGTCGCCACCTGGTCGTTCCTGGACCGGCCGGCGCGCAGCTTGCCGCCGAGGTCGGGGCCGAGGCGCTCCAACAGTCCGCGCTCCAGGGCGGTGTGCACGTCCTCGTCGGCGATGGTGCCCACGAAGGACCCGTCCGCGACATCGGCTTCGAGCTGGTCGAGGCCCGCGATCATCCGCGTCAGCTCGTCGTCCGTGAGGAGGTTCGCCTTGTGCAGCACGCGCGCGTGGGCACGTGATCCGGCGATGTCGTACGGCGCGAGGCGCCAGTCGAAGTGGACCGACGCGGACAGCTTGGCCAGGGCCTCGGCGGGACCATCGGCGAAACGGCCGCCCCAGAGCCGTACGTCACCGCTGTTGCTGCTCACTTGCTGTGCTCCTCGGAGGGTGGGTGGATGTGCGACCGCCTCCCCACCGATGGGGTGAGGAGGCGGCTGTCAGGCTAGTGCGTGGGAGGCTTCCCGGCGGCGGACACGGCCCCGCCAAGTCGCGTACGGCTTACGCCAGGTCCCGCTTGGCGGCGATCTTCGACGACAGACTGTAGATGTCGATGAAGCCCTTGGCCGCGGCCTGGTCGAACGTGTCGCCCGTGTCGTAGGTCGCCAGGTTGAAGTCGTAGAGCGACGTCGCGGAGCGCCGGCCGGTGACGACGGCACGGCCGCCGTGCAGGGTCATCCGGATGTCGCCGTTGACGTGCTGGTTGGCCTCGTTGATGAAGCCGTCCAGGGCGCGCTTGAGCGGGGAGAACCACTGGCCGTCGTAGACCAGTTCGCCCCAGCGCTGCTCGACCTGCCGCTTGTAGCGGGCGAGTTCGCGCTCGACGGTGACGTTCTCCAGCTCCTGGTGAGCCGTGATGAGCGCGATGGCGCCCGGGGCCTCGTACACCTCACGGGACTTGATGCCCACGAGCCGGTCCTCGACCATGTCGATCCGGCCGATGCCCTGGGCACCCGCGCGCTCGTTGAGCTGCTGGATGGCCTGGAGGACGGTGACGGGCTTGCCGTCGATGGCGACCGGGACGCCCTCCTTGAAGGAGATGACGACCTCGTCGGCCTCGCGCGGCTCGGCCGGGTTCGAGGTGTACTCGTAGATGTCCTCGATCGGCGCGTTCCAGATGTCCTCCAGGAAGCCCGTCTCGACGGCGCGTCCGAAGACGTTCTGGTCGATGGAGTACGGGGACTTCTTGGTGGTGGCGATCGGGAGCTGCTTCTCCTCGCAGAAGGCGATCGCCTTGTCCCGGGTCATCGCGTAGTCACGGACCGGGGCGATGCACTTGAGGTCGGGGGCGAGGGCGACGATGCCGGCCTCGAACCGCACCTGGTCGTTGCCCTTGCCGGTGCAGCCGTGGGCGACCGTGGTGGCGCCGTGCTTCTGGGCGGCGGCGACGAGGTGCTTGACGATGGTCGGCCGGGAGAGGGCGGAGACCAGCGGGTAGCGGTCCATGTAGAGGGCGTTGGCCTTGATCGCCGGGAGGCAGTACTCCTCGGCGAACTCGTCCTTGGCGTCCGCGACCTCGGCCTCGACTGCACCGCAGGCGAGCGCGCGCTTGCGGATGACGTCCAGGTCCTCGCCGCCCTGGCCGACGTCGACCGCAACGGCGATGACCTCGGCGCCCGTCTCCTCGGCGATCCAGCCGATGGCGACGGAGGTGTCCAGACCGCCCGAATAGGCGAGTACGACGCGCTCGGTCACGGGTTTTCTCCTCACAGTGCATTCGCTGATATGCATGAGTATGCAGGACTCTGCATGATTCGTCAATCTCGGGGTCGCCGGATCGGGATCCCGGGCGCGCCTGAACGCCCCGGATCGGAATCCCAGGCGTGATGTGAACGCGGGAAACCGCTTTCCCGTATCTCTCGCTGAACGCAGGCGCCGCGTTTGTCGACGAAGAACCCCCGACGCAGACGAACAACACACCCCCGACCCGAGTGAGGCTTCCGCATGTCCAGGGCCCTTCCGAAGTACCACAAGCGCCGCGTAGTGATGATCGGCGGCGCCGCCGCGGTGGTGTTGTCCGGGGCGGTGATCGCCGGCTCCGCCTTGGCCGGGGAGACGTCCAAGAGCAGCGGTCAGAACGCCACGACGAAGGCCGCGTCCCCAGGCACGGTGAACTGCCCGGCCGTCGCTCCGAGCCTGCCCGCCATCCCGGCCTCCGCGCAGGCCGAGGTCACCCGCAACCTGACGCTCCTGGACACCCAGATCGCGGAGGCCGACAAGCGCCTCGTCGACACGGTCGGCCAAGGCGGGCCCAACTTCGTCCAGAACGCCATCCTCGGCCCCCTCAAGGACAAGCGGGTCGCCACCATCAACCGCATCGCGACGGCCATCGGGCGCACGGCGGCCAAGCCGCAGGGCCTGGACTCGCTCGCGCCGTGCACGCTGAACTCCGCCGGGGGCGCCGCCGCCGCGACGCCGAGCGCGACGGCGAGCGCGAGCGCGACGGCGACCGCGCAGGCCGGGGACACGGGCAGCGCGAGCGGCTCCGGCGCCGCCGGCACCATCAGCTGCCCGGACGTCGCGTCGCAGCTGCCCGCGATCCCCGCGTCCGCGCAGGCCGAGGTGGACCGCAATCTCGCGCTGCTGAACACCCAGATCGCCGAGGCCAACACGCGACTGGCGAACACCGTCGGCCAGGGCGGACCCAACTTCGTCCAGAACGCCATCCTCGGCCCCCTCAAGGACAAGCGCATCTCCACCATCGACCGGATCGCCATCTCCATCGGCCGGACCGCCGCCAAGCCACAGGGCCTGGACTCGCTCGCCACCTGCACCCTCAACCAGTGACAGCCTCCGTGGCCGCCCCGAGCACCGGCCGGGGCGGCCACGGAACGGACGACGCCTCGCTGAGCGAGTACTTCAGGAAGAAGGAGCACGTGGCGACGAGCCTGGATGGCCTACCGGGGCTGCCGTTGCCGCTGCCACCCCGTACGGTCTGAGCCATGCGCCTCGGAGCCGCCGCCCTCGCGTCCGTGTCCCTGCTCGTCCTCGGCCTCGCCCCGAGCGACCCTCCCGCCCTCCCCGAGCGGATGGCCGACACAGGTGGCGGCAGCCAGCTGATCACGGCTGAAGCGCCCCGCGAGGATGCGACCTCGGGCACGCTCACCTGGTGGGACCGGCGCGACGGGCGCTGGGTGAAGACCGGTTCGGCGACGGCGCGCTTCGGGGCGAAGGGGCTGGTCGAGGGCGGGTCGCGCAAGCAGGGCACGAACAAGACGCCCACCGGGCTGTACGACCTTCCGTACGCGTTCGGGATCAAGGCCGCGCCCGGCGGGACCACGGCTCCGTACCGCCGGGTGCGCCAGGACTCCTGGTGGTGCCAGGACAACGCTTCCCGCTCCTACAACCGGTGGACCGAGCCCCGGCCCGCGGACTGTCGCGCCGCCGAGTCCGAGCATCTGATCGCGTACGCGACGCAGTACGCGTACGCCTTTGTCATCGGGTTCAACTACGAGCGGCCGGTGCGGGGGCGGGGCGCCGGCATCTTTTTGCATGTCAACGGGCGTGGGCCAACGGCTGGTTGCGTGTCGGTGCCGGGGGATGTGATGCGGCGGCTCCTGGCGTGGGCGGATCCGAAGCGTGCGCCCCACATCGCGATCGGGACGCGGAGTGGAGCGACCGCGATCACGCGGTACTGAACGTCGCTGGAGGTGAGGTCGGCTTGTGCCTGCGGGTCTGCTTGTGCCTGCGGGTCGGCTTTGGCTGGTCGCGCCCACGCGGCCGAGCCGCATACGTCACAGCCCCGCGCCCCTTACTGGGCGCTGCCGGCGGCGGTCGGCAGTAGGACCGTGAACGTCGTCGCCCCCGGGCGGCTCTCCAGCTCGACCGTTCCCCCGTGGGCCTCGGTCACCGCTGCCACGATCGACAGGCCCAGGCCCGCGCCGCCGCCCGCGCCCTCGGTGCGGCGGCGGTCGGCCCGGGTGAAGCGTTCGAAGACGCCGGGCTGGACTTCCGTGGGGACTCCGGGGCCGTCGTCCGCCACCTTCAGTGCCGCGCCGGTCCGGTCCCTGGTGAGGGAGACTGTGACCTTGGTGCCAGCGGGTGTGTGCAAACGCGCGTTGGCCAACAAGTTGGCCAGCACCTGTTGGAGTCGGTGGGCGTCGCCGGTCACCGTCACCGGCTCCTCCGGCAGTTCCAGCGTCCAGCGGTGGTCGGGGCCCGCGGCGCGCGCGTCCGTGACCGAGTCCAGGACGAGGTGGGTGAGGTCGACGGGGAGTTGCTCCAGCGGGCGCCCCGCGTCGAGGCGGGCCAGGAGGAGAAGGTCGTCGACCATCTCGCCCATCCGCGCCGACTCGGCGGCGATGCGTTCGAGAGCGCGGGTCACCTGGGGCGGCACCGGGCCGGGATGCAGCAACGCCAGTTCCGCGTGGCCGCGGACCGAGGCCACCGGGGTGCGCAGCTCATGGCTGGCGTCGGCGGCGAAGCTGCGCAGCCGTTCCTCGCTCGCGTGCCGTTTGGTCAGCGCGTCCTCGACATGGCCCAGCATCCGGTTGAAGGCACCGGCGACCCGGCCCACCTCGCTGCGCGGGTCGGACTCGGGCGCGCGTGGAGGCAGGGCCACCTCGCCGCTGGCGAGCGGGAGTTCGCTGACCCGGGTCGCGGTCGCGGCGACCCGGCTCAGCGGGCGCAGCGACCAGCGCACCCAGAGGGCCCCGGCGACTCCGGCGACGGCGAGCGCCGCGCCGAAGACACAGGCGGCGACCAGTTCCAGGCGGTGGACGACGGCCTGGACCGGTTCCATCGGCAGCCCGGTGATCAGGACGTCGCCGTCCAGCCCCTTCGACGCCAGCACGCGGTAGTCACCCAGGGCCGAGATGCAGATGGTGTGGGCGCGGCCGTCGACCGGGACTCCGGCCAGCGCGTTCTTGTCGGCGGCTGTCACCGGCACGTTCTGGTCGGTCGCGGTGTCGCCAGGGGGTACGACCGCCGCGTTGGTGACGTCCCGTCCTACCAGCCGGGCGCCGAACGTCCCGGTGCTCTGCTTGCGTGTGTCGCCGTGTTCGTCGCCGTCGCCGTCCGACGGCTTCACGGCGCCGTCGTGGTCCGACGGCTTCACGCCGCCGTGCTCCAAGCTCGCGGGGTAGCGCACCCCCACATCGTGCAGCTGCTGGTCGAGGCGGCCGGTGAGGAAGCTGTCCAGTTCGTACACGGCGGCCACCCCGACGGCGGCGCAGCTGACGGCGAGCAGCACCACGAGGCCCGCGGTGAGCCGGGCCCGGAGCGTGCGCAGGCGCGGCAGCCGCAGCTTGCGCACGGCCACCTTCACCCGGGCCAGGCGCGGCCTCATCGTCCCGCCACCGGCTTGAGCACATATCCGGCACCCCGCACCGTGTGGATCATCGGCTCGCGGCCCACGTCCACCTTCTTGCGCAGATACGAGATGTAGAGCTCCACTACATGGGCCTGGCCACCGAAGTCGTACGACCACACGCGGTCGAGGATCTGCGCCTTGCTGAGCACCCGGCGCGGATTGCGCATCAGGAAGCGCAGCAGCTCGAACTCTGTCGGCGACAGCTCGACCAGCTTGCCGCCGCGGGTCACCTCGCGGGCCTCCTCGTCCATGACGAGGTCGCCTACGGTGAGCCGGGGTCCCTCGTCCAGCTGCCGGGCCATGCCCGCGCGGCGCAGCAGTCCGCGCAGCCGGGCGACGACCTCCTCCAGGCTGAACGGCTTCGTGACGTAGTCGTCGCCGCCCGCGGTGATGCCCGCGATGCGGTCCTCGACGGCGTCCCGCGCGGTGAGGAAGAGGACGCAGACGTCGGGCTGCACGGTGTGCAGGTCACGCAGTACGGCGAAGCCGTCCGTGTCGGGAAGCATGACGTCGAGGACGACGGCGTCGGGCAGCAGCTCGCGCGCCTCGCTGACCGCCGAGGCACCGTCGCCCGCCGTGCGCACCTCCCAGCCCTCGTAGCGCAGGGCGCCGGAGAGGACCTCGGCGAGGTCCGGGTCGTCGTCGACGACGAGGACGCGTACGGGGGTGCCGTCGGGGCGGGTGAGCGCGGGCCGGCCATTGCCTCGGGAGCGGGGAGTGTTCATGTCGTTCTCCAGCATCGCCCCTCGCGACGGCCGCACCCCCTCCTGTGAGCTCTGAGTTTCCTCTGAGTCGACCCTCCGCGCCCCTCTCAGTTTCCTGTGGATCCGCTCAGAACGCGCCCGTTCAGAGGCTGCTCAGAAGTTTCGGACGCACAGTTTCCTCCCGGACATCCGGAAGGACGGACATATGACCACGGTGTACGAGCGGGCGGCTCTCCCACGCCCGGCACGCAGACGCAGGCGGCCGCGGCCCTCGCCCGCAGGACCCCTGCTGGCCCTGCTCTGGGCCGGAGCCGCCGCTGTCGTCGCCCTGTGGTGGTACGACACGCGGTCGGTGGTGGGCCTCGCCGGATGGCTGAGCGATGCCGGGCGGATCACCGGGCTGCTGTGCGGCTACAGCTGCGCGGTGCTCGTGGCACTGATGGCCCGGGTCCCGCTCCTGGAGCGGCGCATCGGCTCCGACCGGGTGGCCCGCTGGCACGCCATGGCCGGCCGGTACACGGTCTGCCTGCTGGTCGCGCACGTCACGCTGATCCTCTTCGGGTACGCCGCCCAGGACGGATCGGACATCGTGCACGAGACGCTGAGCGTGGTGTTCGACTATCCGGACATGCTCAAGGCCACGATCGGCACGATCATCCTCTTCGCCGTCGGGATCACCTCGGCGCGTGCGGCGCGCCGCCGGATCAGCCACGAGTTCTGGTACTACGTGCACCTGCTCACGTACGTGGCCGTGTTCCTCACCTTTTTCCACCAGCTCGCGCTGGGCTCCGACTTCGTCGGCAACAGCGCCGCGCAGACCGCCTGGTACGTGCTCTACCTCGGCACGGCCTCGCTGGTCATGTGGTTCAGGGTGCTCGCCCCGGTGCGGCTCAACCTGCGCCACCAGCTGCGCGTGGAGTCCGTGCACCGGGAGTCGCCCGGGATCTTCTCCATCGTCGTACGAGGGGAGCGGCTGGAGGAGCTGGGCGCCCAGGCAGGGCAGTTCTTCCGCTGGCGGTTCCTCTCGGAGGGAATGCGGTGGACCTCCACGCCGTACTCGCTGTCGGCGCCGCCCCGGCCCGACCGGATGCGGATCACCGTGAAGGCGCTCGGCGATCACAGCGCCGCCGTGGGGCTGCTGCGGCCCGGCACCCGGGTGTGGGCGGAGGGCCCGTACGGCTCACTGACCGCCGAGCGGCGCACCGCGCCGAAGGTCCTGCTGATCGCGGGCGGCGTCGGCATCACACCGCTGCGCGCCCTCTTCGAGTCGCTGCCCGGCGGGCCCGGCGACGTGACGCTCCTCTACCGGGCGCGCACCTCCGAGGATCTCGCGCTCGGCGCCGAGCTGGAGGCGATAGCGCAGTGGCGCGGGGCGCGCGTCCTGTACGCGGTCAACGGCGCCGACGGGACGCGCCCGCGGTTCACCGCCGAGTCCCTGCGGGCGACCGTGCCCGATGTCGCCGCGCACGACGTCTACCTGTGCGGGCCGCCCGCCATGGCTCAGGACCTGTACGGGGCGCTGCGCGCGGCAGGAGTCCCCGACCGCCGTATCCACCACGAGTCGTTCGAGCTGTGAGGCCGCTGTGCACGCGCTGAAGAAGAACCGTCCGCTGCGCCGCGTGATGCTGGCGGCGGCCAGTACCGTCACCGGTGTCGTCCTCCTGCTGTCGCTGAAGCCGCACACGCCGCCGACGGTGGCGCAGGCGTCCTCGCCCGCCGGACAGTCCCAGTCTCAGTCCCCGGGAAGCTCCGCCAGCAGCTCCCCCAGCAGCTCCTCCGGCAGCTCCTCCGGCAGCACGAAGAGCACGGGCACCAAGACCGTCACGGGTGAGACGGTCCAGACCCGCTGGGGCCCCGTCCAGGTGCGCGTCACGGTGAAGAACGGCAAGATCACCGATGTCACCGCGGTCACCTATCCCAGTGAGAACCCGAAGGACCAGGAGATCAACAGCTACGCGATCCCCCAGCTCAGGCGTGAGGCGCTCACCGCGCAGAGCGCGCAGATCGACTCCGTCTCCGGTGCCACGTACACCAGTGACGGTTACCGCCAGTCCCTCCAGTCGGCACTGGACTCGGCGGGCCTCTGAACAGACAGGCGTCGCGGACCGTATCTCTGGGCCAGGGGGCCACTCCCCTTGCCCCGTCCCCACGGACGAACACGGAGGAACCGTGTCCACGATCGCCGGTGGCCGCGCCGCGCGGCGCCAGACCATGCGCCGCATCCGCCCTCGCCGCTCCCCCGCCGTCCCCCTGCTGCTCGCCGTGTGGGCGGGCGCGGCCGGGGTCATCTGGCTGTGGTGGCACAACACCCCGTCCATCGCGGACGACAACAGCAAGATCCTCAACGCGGGCCGGATCACCGGGCTGCTCGCCGGGTACCTGATGGCGCTCGTGGTGCTCCAGATGGCCCGGGTGCCCGCCCTGGAGCGCCGGGTGGGCTCCGACCGGGTCGCCCGCTGGCACGCGATGAGCGGCCGCTACACGATCTGCCTGGTCCTCGCCCACCTCGTCCTGACGATGTACGGGTACGCGCTGCAGGCCGGCAGGAGCTTCGGCGACATCGTCCAGCAGACCATCGACTCGATCAACCAGCTGCCGGACATGGGCAAGGCGGCGATCGGCACCGGTCTGCTGCTGCTCATCGGTCTGCTCTCCATGGGCCCGGTGCGCCGCAGGATGGGGTACGACACCTGGTACCACGTCCATCTGCTCACCTACGCGGCCGTGTTCCTGACGTTCTGGCACCAGCTGTCCACCGGAAACGACTTCGCCGTCGAGCCCGTCGCGAAGACGGTCTGGTACGGGCTGTACGGGACGGTGACCGCGCTCGTGTTCTGGTACCGGATCCTCGCGCCGATCCGGCTGAACCTGAAGCACCGGATGCGGGTCGAGGCGGTGATCGAGGAGACGCCCGGGATCGTGTCGGTGCTGATCAGCGGGCGCAAGCTGCACCGGATGGGCGCGGAGGCCGGGCAGTTCTTCCGCTGGCGCTTCCTGGCGCCCGGCATGCGGCTCAGCTCCCACCCGTACTCGCTGTCGGCGGCGCCCCGCCCCAACATGCTGCGCATCACGGTGAAGGCGATCGGCGACCACAGCGCCGCGCTACGCGACCTGGAGCCCGGCACCCGGGTCTGGGCCGAGGGCCCGTACGGGGCGCTGACGGCGGCCAAGCGCAGCCGCGGCAAGGTGCTGCTGGTGGCGGGCGGCGTCGGCATCACGCCGATGCGGGCGCTGTTCGAGACGCTGCCCGGCGCGTCCGGCGACCTGACGCTGCTCTACCGGGCCAACAGCACCCAGGACCTGGCCCTGTGGGACGAGCTGGCGGTCATCTCCAAGGAGCGCGGGGCCCGCCTGATGTACGCGGTGAACAGCCCCGACGGGGAGCGCCCGGACATCTCGCCGGACACCCTGCGCCGCAAACTGCCGGACATCGAGCGCCACGACGTCTTCCTGTGCGGGCCGCCCGGCTTCGCCCAGCAGGTGTACGAAGCACTGCGCGGCGCGGGGGTCCCCGCCCGCCGCATCCATCACGAGTCGTTCGAGATGTGAGCGACGGGAGTCAGGAGCGATGAAGAAGAGCCACCCCATTCGGCGCGTCATGCTCGCCACCGCCGCCACCGTGTCCGGGATCGTCCTGCTGCTGTCGCTGAAACCGGCGTCCGATCCGGCCGCCGCGTCGGCGCAGGGCGGAGCGGCACCCCAGCAGACGGCGGCCGGGCAGGAGTCGCCCCAGGGCGGCGGCGCGTCGCAGACGAACTCGCAGACCGTCACCGGAAACGTCGCCCAGACCCAGTACGGGCCCGTCCAGGTACGGCTCACCATGAGCGGCGGCAAGATCACCAAAGCGGAGGCCGTCCAGGCGCCCAAGGGCGGAACCAGCGACCAGAAGACCGCCCTGGCCATCCCCAAGCTCAACGAGGAAGCCGTCGCCGCGCAGAGCGCGGACGTCGACGCGGTCTCGGGGGCGACCTACACGAGCGGCGGGTACAAGCAGTCCCTCCAGTCGGCCCTGGACAAGGCCAAGGCCACGACCGGCGGCAGCGGTACGTCGGGATCCTCGGGGTCGTCCGCGTCGCCCCAGGCCCCTGCCGCACAGGCCCGTACCGTCACCGGAAACGTGGTCCAGACCCAGTACGGGCCCGTCCAGGTCCGTATCACGGTGGACGGCGGCAAGATCACCAAGGCGGAGACCGTCCAGGCCCCCAGCGGCGGAACCAGCGACCAGAAGACCGCCCTGGCCGTGCCCAAACTCAACCAGGAAGCGGTCGCGGCCGGGAGTGCGAACATCGACGCCGTCTCCGGTGCCACCTACACCAGCGGCGGATACAAGCAGTCCCTCCAGTCGGCCCTGGACAAGGCCGGTGGCTGAGTCCGCGGAGGCGCCGCCCGCGCTGCGCCACGCCGAGGAGGTCATGGGCACGGTCTTCTCCTTCGACGTACGAGGAGGGGAGCCCGATGCCGTCCAGCCGGCCTTGGAGGAGGCGGTCGCCCAACTCCACCGTGTGGACGAGGTGTTCAGCACCTACCGCGAGGACAGCCAGCTCTCACGGCTCGCCCGCGGAGAGCTGAGCGTCGAGCAGTGCGATCCGGAGGTCGCCGAGGTACTCGGTCTGGGCGCCGAGGCGGAGCGTCTGAGTGAGGGCTGGTTCAGCACGAGGTACGAGGGCCGGCTCGACCCGACGGGGATCGTGAAGGGCTGGGCGACCGAGCGCGCGGCCCGGCACATCGCCGCGGCCGGGGCGAGCGGGGTGAGCGTGAACGGCGGCGGTGACGTCCAGTTGTACGGTGTGCCCGGATCGCACCGCCCGTGGCGGGTCGGCGTGTCGGACCCGCTGCGGCCCGGGTCGCTCGCGGCCGTGGTCTCCGCCGCCGGTGCCGACGAGCTCGCGGTGGCCACCTCCGGCACCGCCGAGCGCGGCGCCCACATCATCGATCCGCGCACCGGCCTGTCCGCGGTGACCGACCTGGTCGCCGTGACCGTGGTGGGCCCCCGCCTGACCTGGGTGGACGCCTGGGCGACCGCCGCTTTCGCGATGGGCTCACGCCAGGCCCTGGACTGGCTGGAGTCCCTCCCGGACATCGAGGCCCTGCTCATCACGGCGGGCGACGAGGTCAGATGCACAGGGGGCCTGGCTCAACGCCTGGGCTGACTGAAACGCCCCGGCAAGGGCCGCGGGGCCGGGTCACATATGCGACTCCGCCGCGTGGGCGCGACCAGCCACCGCCGGCCCGCACGGAAAGGAGGCGCACCCCGACCCGGGGTGCGCCTCCACCGTCGTACACCTCAATGATTGTTCTGAGCCAACCGCAGCAAGTGATCGGCCAGCGCCTGCCCACCCGTCGGATTGCGGCTGATCAGCAGCAACGTGTCGTCACCGGCGATGGTGCCGAGGATGTCGTGCAGCTCCGCCTGGTCAATGGCCGAGGCGAGGAACTGCGCGGCCCCCGGAGGGGTGCGCAGGACCACGAGATTCGCGGACGCCTCCGCGGAGATCAGCAGCTCCGCGGAGAGCCGCCGCATCCGCTCCTCCTTCGCCGACTCGCCCAGCGGCGCGCGCGGCGTGCGGAAGCCGCCCTCGCTCGGTACCGCGTAGATGAGGTCGCCGTCGTTGTTGCGGATCTTCACCGCGTTCAGCTCGTCCAGGTCCCGGGAGAGCGTCGCCTGGGTGACGCTCAGCCCGTCGTCGGCGAGGAGCTTCGCCAACTGGCTCTGGGAGCGCACCGGTTGCCGGTTGAGGATGTCCACGATCCGGCGGTGGCGTGCGGTACGGGTCTGCGGCACGGCAGGCCCGGCATGCTCGTGGTCCTGCGCCTGACTCATCGTCGTCCCATTTCTCAGGATCATCCATCCCCGTTGGCTGCGTCGAGGACGCCGGGAAGGGCCCGGAGGAACGCGTCCACTTCGTCGTCGCCGAGGTTCAGCGGCGGCATCAGCCGTACGACATCGGGGGCGGGCGCGTTCACCAGGAAACCGGCGTCCTGAGCCGCCTGCTGCACCTGGGGCGCGAGCGGCTCGGTGAGCACGATACCCAGGAGCAGGCCCGCACCCCGGACATGGTCGATCAACGGGTGACGAGAACTGCCGCCGGCGCCCTCGATTCCGTCCCGCAGCTTCTCGCTCGCGGACTTCACGTTCTCCAGGAGGCCCTCGGACGCGATCGTGTCGAGTACGGCGAGTCCGGCGGCGCAGACGACCGGGTTGCCGCCGAAGGTCGTGCCGTGGTGGCCCGGCTTCAGCAGCTCGGCGGCGCGGCCGAAGGCGACGGTGGCGCCGAGCGGCAGTCCGCCACCGAGGCCCTTGGCGAGCGTGACGATGTCCGGCAGGACACCCTCGTGCGCCTGGTACTCGAACCAGTGTCCGGTGCGGCCGATTCCGGTCTGCACCTCGTCGAGGACGAGGAGGGATCCGGTGGCGGCGGTGATGGCACGGGCGGCCTTGAGGTAACCGGCCGGGGGCACCACCACGCCGTTCTCGCCCTGGATCGGCTCGATGATGACGAGGGCCGTGTCCTCGGTGACCGCCGCGGCCAGGGCCTGCGCGTCGCCGTACGGGACATGCGTCACCTCGCCGGGCAGTGGCAGGAAGGGCTCCTGCTTGCCGGACTGGCCGGTGAGCGCGAGCGCGCCCATGGTGCGGCCGTGGAAGCCGCCCGTGGTGGCGACCATGTGCCCCCGGCCGGTCAGCCGGCCGATCTTGAAAGCGCCCTCGTTGGCCTCGGCCCCGGAGTTGCAGAAGTACACCCGGCCCTCGCGCCCGAAGAGCTGGAGCAGCCGTTCGGCGAGCGCGACGGGCGGCTCGGCGACGAAGAGGTTGGAGACATGGCCCAGGGATGCGATCTGCTTGCTGACGGCCTCGACGATGGCGGGGTGGGCGTGCCCGAGCGCGTTGACCGCGATTCCGCCGACGAAGTCGAGGTACTGCGTGCCGTCGGCGTCCCACAGCTTGGTGCCCGCACCGCGGACGAGCGGCAGGCGCGGGGTGCCGTAGTTGTCCATGAGCGCGCCCTGCCACCGCTGGGTCAGTTCCTCATTGGCGGTCATACGGCATCCCCCTCTTCCTCGTCCGGCACGACCATCGTGCCGATCCCCTCGTCGGTGAAGATCTCCAGCAGGATCGAGTGCTGGACCCGGCCGTCGATGACGCGGGCCGTGGTGACGCCGTTGCGTACGGCGTGCAGACAGCCCTCCATCTTCGGCACCATGCCGCTGGCCAGTTCGGGCAGCAGCTTCTCGAGCTCGGAGGCGGTGAGGCGGCTGATCACCTCGTCGCTGTTGGGCCAGTCCTCGTAGAGGCCCTCGACGTCCGTGAGGACCATGAGGGTTTCGGCGCCAAGTGCCGCAGCGAGTGCCGCAGCCGCCGTATCAGCATTGACGTTGTAGACATGTCCGTCGTCCTGGGAGCGGGCGATCGAGGAGACCACCGGGATCCGGCCGTCGGAGAGCAGTGCCTCGATGGCGCCCGTGTCGATTTCGGTGATCTCGCCGACCCGCCCGATGTCGACCAGCTCGCCGTCGATCTCGGGCTGGTGCTTGGTGGCGGTGATGGTGTGCGCGTCCTCGCCGGTCATGCCGATGGCGAGCGGTCCGTGCTGGTTGAGCAACCCGACCAGTTCACGCTGCACCTGTCCGGCGAGAACCATGCGTACGACGTCCATGGCGTCCTCGGTCGTGACGCGCAGACCGGCCTTGAACTCGCTGACGATGCCGTGCTTGTCGAGGGCGGCACTGATCTGTGGGCCGCCGCCGTGCACGACGACGGGCTTGAGGCCGGCGTGGTGCAGGAACACGATGTCCTGGGCGAAGGCGGCCTTCAGCTCCTCGTCGATCATGGCGTTGCCGCCGAACTTGATGACGACCGTCTTGCCACGGTGCCGGGTCAGCCAGGGCAGCGCCTCGATGAGGATCTGGGCCTTGGGCAGCGCGGTGTGCTTACGAGTAGTGCTCATGACGAGTACGCGCTGTTCTCGTGGACGTAGTCCGCGGTGAGGTCGTTGGTCCAGATCGTGGCCGTCTCGCCGCCCGCGGCGAGGTCGGCGACGATGTGGACCTCGCGGTAGCGCATGTCGACGAGCTCGCGGTCCTCGCCGACGCCGCCGTTCTTGCAGACCCAGACGCCGTTGATGGCGACGTTCAGCTGGTCGGGCTCGAAGGCCGCCCGGGTCGTACCGATGGCGGACAGGACACGGCCCCAGTTGGGGTCCTCGCCGTGGATGGCGCACTTGAGGAGGTTGTTGCGGGCGATGGAGCGGCCCACCTCGACGGCGTCGTCCTCGGTCGCGGCGTTGATCACCTCGACCTTGATGTCCTTGCTGGCGCCCTCGGCGTCCCGGATGAGCTGCTGACCGAGGTCGTCGCAGACCGTCCGTACGGCCTCGGCGAACTCCTGGTATTCCGGGGTGACTTCGGAGGCGCCGGAGGCGAGCAGCAGCACGGTGTCGTTGGTCGACATGCAGCCGTCGGAGTCGACGCGGTCGAAGGTGGTCTTCGTGGCCGCGCGCAGCGCCTTGTCCAGGGTCTCGCTGTCGAGGTCGGCGTCCGTGGTCAGCACCACGAGCATGGTGGCCAGGCCCGGCGCGAGCATGCCCGCGCCCTTGGCCATACCGCCGACGGTCCAGCCGTTCTTCGTCACGACGGACGTCTTGTGGACGGTGTCGGTGGTCTTGATGGCGATGGCGGCCTTCTCGCCCCCGTGCGGGCTGAGCTGGGCGACCGCCTTGTCGACTCCCGGCAGCAGCTTGTCCATCGGCAGGAGTACGCCGATGAGGCCGGTCGAGCACACGGCGATCATGCCGGGCGCGTGACCACCGGTCTCGTCGAGCCCCGCGCTGTTGAGGGACGCGGCGACCTTCTCCGCGGTGGCGTGGGTGTCCTGGAAGCCCTTCGGCCCCGTACAGGCGTTGGCGCCACCGGAGTTGAGGACGACGGCGGTCAACTCGCCGCTCTTGAGGACCTGCTCCGACCACAGCACCGGCGCGGCCTTCACACGGTTGGAGGTGAAGACGCCCGCGGCGGCGAGGCGGGGTCCGTTGTTGACCACGAGGGCCAGGTCCGGGTTGCCGTTCGCCTTGATTCCGGCGGCGATCCCGGACGCCGTGAATCCCTTTGCTGCCGTGACACTCACTGCATCTCCTTGTTCGCTTCTCCGCCCGTGCAGCGCAGAGGTGCGGCCTTCGTAGTTGTCTGCGGCCCGGTGGCTGCACGTGCTCCCCCAGCTACCGCTGGGCGGTACCCCCAGCTCACGGTGCGACTCCGATCGTGGAAAGACCCAGCTCCTCGGGGAGCCCGAGGGCGATGTTCATGCTCTGGACGGCACCGCCCGCGGTGCCCTTGGTGAGGTTGTCGATGGCGCTGATCGCGATGATGCGGTGCGCGGCGGCGTCGTACGCGACCTGGACCTGAACGGCGTTGGAACCGTAGACGGACGCCGTGGCGGGCCACTGCCCCTCGGGCAGCAGGTGCACGAACGGCTCGTCGGCGAACGCCTTCTCGTACGCGGCCCGCACCGACTCGGCGGTGACCCCGGCCTTCGCCTTGGCGCTGCAGGTGGCGAGGATGCCGCGGGGCATCGGGGCGAGGGTCGGTGTGAAGGAGACGGTGACGGGCTCACCGGCGGCCGCGCCGAGGTTCTGGATCATCTCGGGGGTGTGCCGGTGGACGCCGCCGACGCCGTACGGGGACATGGAGCCCATGACCTCGCTGCCGAGCAGGTGCGGCTTGGCCGCCTTGCCCGCGCCGGACGTCCCGGACGCGGCGACGATCACGGCCTCGTTCTCCGCCAGCCCGGCCGCGTACGCCGGGAAGAGCGCGAGGGAGGCGGCCGTCGGGTAGCAACCGGGCACCGCGATGCGCTTGGACCCCTCCAGCGCGGCGCGAGCACCCGGCAGTTCGGGGAGGCCGTACGGCCAGGTCCCGGCGTGCGCGGAGCCGTAGAACTTCTCCCAGTCGGCCGGGTCCTTCAGCCGGAAGTCGGCGCCCATGTCGACGACGAGGACGTCCGGGCCGAGCTGCTCGGCGACGGCTGCGGACTGCCCGTGGGGCAGCGCGAGGAACACGACGTCGTGGCCCTCGAGCACGTCGGGGGTGGTCTCCTGGAGGACTCGGTCCGCGAGCGGCAGCAGATGCGGCTGCAGCGCACCCAGGCGCTGGCCCGCGTTGGAGTTTCCGGTCAGAGCGCCGATCTCGATCTCGGGGTGCACCAGGAGCAGACGCAGCAGTTCCCCACCCGCGTACCCACTCGCTCCCGCCACTGCCGCACGTACCGTCATGGAACCCTCCTCTTGGATGGCATGACTATACGTTTCGCTGCACGTTTATGCAATCCACCCTGAGGGCCTCCGCCACCCTGGCGATCTCTGCCCGGCCCGGGGGCGCACGAAGCGTTGCCGGAAATGGTTCCGCCCCCGATGCCGCTGCGGCGGCATCGGGGGCGGACAAGACCTGCGCGCCGCCCGGTCCGGGGGCGCGATCCAAGATCACTGCTGGGTGGCGCGCTCCGCGTTCTTCTCCTTGATGCGCGCCGCTTCCTTGCGGACCTCGGCCTGCGTGGCGCGCTCGCGCTGCAGCCACTCGGGACCTTCCTGCTTCAGCGCCTCGATCTGCTCCGTGGTGAGGGCCTCGGTGACCCCGCCCCGCGCGAGCCCCGCGATGGAGATGCCCAGCTTGGCCGCGACGACCGGACGGGGGTGCGGGCCGTTGCGGCGCAGCTCCTGGAGCCACTCGGGCGGGTCGGCCTGCAGCGCACTCAGCTCCGCACGCGAGACGACACCCTCCCGGAACTCGGCGGGGGTGGCCTCGAGGTACACACCCAGCTTCTTCGCCGCGGTCGCGGGCTTCATGGTCTGGGTGGTCTGGTGCGACGTCATGGTGTCAAGGGTATCGAGGGTATGAGCTGCCGCCGACCATCGCACGTGCGTGAGCTGCGACCACGACCGATAGCCTGGTGAGGTGACAGGCTCGGAAGTATCCCCTTCGTTCCGGCTCGCCTATGTCCCGGGAGTGACACCCACCAAGTGGGTGCGGATCTGGAACGAGCGGCTGCCCGACGTCCCGCTGACCCTCGTCCAGGTGGCCGCCGACGAGGCATTCGACCTATTGCGCGGCGGCGGCGCGGACGCGGGTTTCGTACGGCTGCCGGTCGACCGGACGGACCTCAGCGCGATCCCCCTCTACACCGAGACGACGGTGGTCGTGGTCCCCAAGGATCACGTGGTGGCGGCGGTCGACGAGGTGTCCACGGAGGATCTCGCCGACGACATCGTGCTGCACCCGCTCGACGACACCCTCGACTGGGAGCGACTGCCGGGACAGCCCGCGATCGAGCGCCCGGCGACGACGGTGGACGCCATCGAGCTGGTGGCGGCGGGCGTGGGGCTCCTGGTCGTCCCGCAGTCGCTCGCCCGGCTGCACCACCGCAAGGACCTCACCTACCGCCCGGTCACGGACGCCCCCGAGTCGCGCATCGCGCTGTCCTGGCCACAGGACGAGACCACCGACCTGGTGGAGGACTTCATCGGGATCGTCCGCGGCCGGACCGTCAACAGCTCACGCGGACGTTCGCAGGCCGCGGCCGCGGCCGCGGCTCAGCCGAAGGCCAAGCCCAAGCGCCCCGCCGCGGGCGGCGACGCACGGCGCAAGTCCGCGGCGGGCAAATCGACCGGCAAGAGCCCCCGCAGCGGTGGCTCCGGAGGCTCCAAGGGCGGCGCCAAGCGCGGCAAACCCCGCCGCCGCTCGTAGCCGCGACCCCACCCAGGGGCGGCCGGGTACATCGCTCAGTGGGCGATCATCCGGTCCTCGAGCCACCCCGGTGCGCTCGGTGCCGCGCTCGCGCCGGCGGCGTACGAGAGAGCGGCCGGGGACGATACACCGGTGCCGCCGTGCTCGGGGTGGATGAGATACGCGACCGCCGTGGTCCCGATCATGCCGAGGGCCAGTCGCACGGGGTCGCGGAGATCCGTGGTCCAGCGGCAGGTGCCGAGGCCGGCGACGAGGGAGTGCGGGTTGCCGCCGGCGGCGCCGCGGAGCAGTTCGGCGCCCTCGGCGGGGACGTCCAGCCATCGCGCGTCCGGCTCGACGGAGCCGTTGACGGCGAACAGGAGGCGCGCGGGGCGGCCCCCGACTTGCCTGGGGACGTCGTAGAGCTGCAGGTCGGAGCCCGAAGGTTGGGGTCTTCCTCGCCTTCTCCGGCCACAAGACGCTCGGGCCGGACGACATCGATGCGCTGCGAGGCCGGCTCGAACTCCTCGCGGATCTCGACGAGCGGGGCTTCGCCGTCCGCGTCGGGCATCACTGTGCCCGCCCGATCGCGCGACGCCACGGGATCCCGGCGACCACCCGGGCGACCTTCTACGTCTGCAACACCCCGGCGGAGGTCGACGCCGGGCCGAGGGGATCCGCGCAGCTCAGAGGTATTTCGGGAGTGTTCGCGGGCAGGGCTTGACCTGGAGCGCGCTCCAGGTTCTACCGTTCTTGTCATGACCAGCGGACAGCCCCTCCCGCGCAGCCAGGAACCGACGCTCACCATCGCCCAGGTGGCCGAGCGGACCGGCCTGTCGCACGACACGCTGCGCTACTACGAGAAGGCCGGCCTGATCGAACGGGTCGGCCGGACCACCGGCAACCAACGCCGGTACGAGGCAGCGGATCTGGCCTGGCTGGAGTTCCTGATCCGGCTGCGCGAGACGGGCATGTCGATCGCGGACATGCAGCAGTTCGCGCGGTTGCGGTCACGGGGTGACGTCACGGTCCCCGACCGGCTGGCGATGCTCCGGGAGCACCGCGCCGACCTCGCGGACCGCATCCGTGCGCTGCGCCGCAACGCGGCCTCCCTCGACGACAAGATCGACCACTACGAACGGCTGCTCGACCAGCCGGGATCGGACGACCTCACATGATCAACACCACCTCCACCACCCGCGAAGAGCGCTTCGAGCACGGCCTGGAGGTCCTCAAGCGGGTCGACGGCGAGGCCGGAGAGCGGGTCGTCGCCGCCCTGTCCGACATCAATCCCGAGCTGGGGCACCAGATCGTCGCCTGGGCCTTCGGCGACCTCTACGACCGTTCCGAACTCGCTGCTCGTGACCGCCAGTTGGTGACCCTCGGCGTGCTCACCGCGCTGGGCGGCTGCGAGGTCCAGCTGGAGGTGCACGTCAACGCGGCCCTGAACGTGGGGCTTTCGCCGGAGCAGATCGTGGAGTCCATGCTGCACTCCACGGTGTACTGCGGCATACCGAAGGCGATGAACGCGAGCCTCGTCGCGAAGAAGGTCTTCGCCGAGCGTGGGCTGCTGCCGGTCGGACAGCAGCCCACGGGGTCCGTGGCTACTTCTTCTTGATCCTCAGGAACGTCACGGAATTCGCCGGGAAGGTGTACGTGAACTTGTCGGCGACTCCTTCGAAGGTGGACTTGACCGGGGCGACCGCTGTGGCCGTCTCGGAGTTCACCGCGTCGGGCGCGGCCTCAAGCGTGGTGACGGCAGCCTCGCGGCCCACCTTCGCCCCGCCCAGGTCGATCGCCGTACGGGCGTCCGCGGACTGGGCGTTGACGACCTTGACGATGAGGTCACCGGTCTTCGCGTCCCGCGTGACGACCTGCCGGAACGGCTCGGCGGGCTTGTCGTCGGTGAAGCTCCCCCACTCCTGGCCATCGAGGTAGAGGGTCACCTGGCGGCCCCGCACCTTGATGTCGATGTCGTACGCCTTGCCCGTCTCGATCGAACCGGCCTTGGAGATCAGCGTCGACTTGCCACCGTCCACGGCCTGTTCGACCGCCGAGGTGGTGTTGTTCCAGCCGCCCAGGTTCCACCAGTAGTAGTTGCCGGTGTCCTTGACGCCGAAGGCGACGAGGAAGCCCTCCTTGCCGGACTTCTTGGTGGCCTTCACCTGCAGGTCGTAGTCGTGCCAGGCCGGGTCGCCCGCCTGGACCATGGTGTTCGTCGCGGACTCGTCGGTCTGCACGTACTGCCCGTCCTGGAGGCTCCAGCTCCCGGTGCCGGTGTGGGTCCACTGGGAGGCGTCACCGCTGAAGTCGTCGCTGAGCAGTGCGGTCCCGTCCTCGCCGGTGACCTTGACGTCGTCGTACGCCGCCGTGGTCGCCCAGGTCGACAGGCCGACGGCGCCGGAGATGGGGGCGCTCAGTGAAGGTGTGCCGGTGGCGGTCGACGGCACGACCCGGTCGCCGACGTTGCTCATGAAGAGCTTCTGCACTTCATAGTCGGCGGAGCCCCAGGAGGCATGGTTGTTGAACCAGATCATGTCGGGGCGCCACTGCACATAGTCCTCGTTGGCGAGCAGCGGGGCGTACGAGGCGAGCTTCACGACGTCCGCGTTGCGCTCCAGGCCGGTCATGTAGGCGGCTTCGGAGAGGGCGTTCTTGAAGGTGTTGCCGCCGGAGGCGTACTCGCCGAGGAAGACCTTGGGGCCGTTCCTGTCGTACGCGTCGTAGCGGTCGTTGTTCTGCAGGAACCACTGCGGGCTGTTGTAGTAGTGCTCGTCGACCATGTCGACGTTCGCGTCCTTGTTGAGCTGCCACGCGGTGTCGAAGGTGGTGCCCGAGTCGTCGGGGCCCGCGTTCGAAATCACCTTGATGTTCGGGTACTTGGCCGCGATGGCGGCGCGGAACTGCTTGAAGCGGGCGAAGAACTCGTTCGGCAGGTTCTCCTCGTTGCCGACTTCGAGGTGGGTGAGGTGGAAGGGCTTGGGGTGGCCCATCGCCGCCCGCTTCTTGCCCCATTCGCTCGTCACCGGCCCGTTGGCGAACTCGATGAGATCGAGGGTGTCCTGGATGTGCCGCTTGAGCAGCGCGTCGTCGTCGGTGGCCTTGTTCTGGCCGCAGCCGGTGACCAGCGCGGGTACGACGGGCAGCGGCATCGCGCCGATGTCCTCGGCGAACTGGAAGTACTCGTAGTAGCCGAGCCCGTAACTCTGGTTGTATCCCCAGAAGTTGGAGTTGGTGGCGCGCTGCTCGACCGGGCCGATGGTGTCCTTCCACTGGTACGAGCGCTTGCGCTCATAGCCCGACGCCTCGTCATATCCCTGCATGCTGCCGGTGTTGACCAGACAACCGCCCGGGAAGCGGACGAAGCCCGGGTGGAGCGCGGCGATCTTCTCGGCGAGGTCCTTGCGCAGGCCATGGCCCTTGTACGTGTCCTTGGGAATCAGCGAGATCATGTCGAGGGCGACCGGGCCCTCGGCGGCGACGGTGAGGCGGCCGGTGGTGCTGGTGCGGTTCGCCGTGAACTTCGCTTGATACTTGGCCCAGCCGCCGCGCGCGGTGACCTTGCGGGCCTCGGCGAGCGCGCCCTCGGAGTCGTGCAGCGTCACGGTGAGAGGCGCGTTCGCGTCGGCGCGGGCCCAGACCGAGAAGTCGTACGCCTTGCCGGACTCGACCGAAATCCCGGTGTTGTACCCGGAGTTGGTGACGGACGAGCCGCCGTCCAGGGCGAGATAGGTGCGGTTGCGGGCGTTCAGGCGCCCGTCGTCGTTCACGGCGTTCGCGGTGCCGGTGGTGGCCCACGAGGTGAGCGGCGTGTAGGAGCTGTTGTCGGCGGTGCTGTACTCGAACGACCGGTTCTGCACGAGCTCCGCGTACAGGCCGCCGTCCGCGGCGCGGTTGATGTCCTCGAAGAAGACGCCGTACATGGTGTCGTCGATCTTCGCGCCCGAGCTCTTCGGGTCGACGGTGATCGCGTAGTCGGTGACGTCGGCGGCGGCGCTCGCCGGAGCGGCCCCGGGAACGACGGTGGAGGCCACCAGGAGGGCGGTGGCCGTGAGTCCGAGTCTCCAGCGGGTGCGGGTGGGTGACATGGATACTCCGCGGCTCTGTAGTGTTGAGTTGTTCGAAATATCAGACATCGATCAGTACTTCGAACGGCAAGATAGGGAGGGGGCCAGAGCGCGTCAATGGGTCGCGCAGCAACGGAAGTGACGGAGAGCGGGACGGAATGGGCGAGCTCTGGCCAGTGGCCGACGTGCTGACGTACCTGGCAGGGAGCTGGCGGGTGGAGCGCTCGGTGCGGGATCTGGCGAGTGGCGCCGAGGGGCACTTCACGGGGACGACCGTTTTCTCGCCACTCGAAGACGGAGGTGACGGCCTCCTGCATCACGAGTCCGGCACCTTCGTATGGCAGGACACGCCCCGGCCCGCGGAGCGCACGCTGTGGTTCCTGCCGGGAGAGCGCCCGGGCACCGCGGCCGTACGGTTCGCCGACGGCCGCCCCTTCCACGACCTGGACCTGACCACCGGGCGGCATGTCGCCGACCATCCGTGCGCGGCGGACCTCTACCGGGGCGAGTTCACGGCGTACGCGGAAGACCGCTGGCGCACGGTGTGGCGCGTCGGCGGGCCCGCCAAGGACCTCGTCCTGACGACCGACTACGCGCGCGGGACGACCGGCCGCCCATGACGGAGTTAGACGCGCTGCATCCCGGCCTCGAGCCGCAGATTCCAGCGGCCGTTGTTCCCGGTGAAGGTGACCGTCGACAAGGGGCGCACGTCGATGTTCCAGTACGTCGACGGCTGGGCCTTGAGCGCGTAGACGAGCGCGGCCCGTACGACCGAGGGTTCGGCCACCGCGACAATCCGGCTGCCGTCGTCCGCGGGGCGGGTGTCGAGCCAGCCGCCGACGCGGGAGATGAAGGACATCAGGGACTCGCCGCCGTGCGGGGCGGAGCGCGGGTCGGCCAGCCAGGCGTCGACGGCCTCGGGCTCGCGGGCCATCGCCTCGCCCAGCGTGAAGCCGCGCCACCGGCCCATGTCGCAGTCGCGCAGGGCCAGCTGGACGAGCGGCGCGTAGCCGAGGGCGTCGCCGGTCGCCCGACTGCGGGGCGTGGGTGAGCAGTAGCGCAGCTCGGCCGCCGCCAGCGGCACCAGCTCGGCGGCGGCGCGCTGCACTTCGTCCCAGCCCGCCTGGTCCAGCGGCCGGTCGTCCTCGAAGCGCTCCGCGAGCAGCGAGGAGCTGCGCGCGGCGGCGACGAACGTGACCCGAAGATGCATGCGCAGATCGTGGAGTGCCGAAGTCCGCAGGTCAAGGGGGGTTACGCAGGGTACACGCGGGCTCACTGGAGCAGCAGCGCCATCCACTGGTCCGGCCGGTCGAGCACCTTGAAGCCGAGCTTCTCGTAGACACCGTGCGCGTCGTGCGTGGCGAGCAGGATGCGGCGCAGGCCGAGGGGTTCGAGGTGTCCGCGGACGGCGGCGACCAGGGCGGTTCCGAGGCCCTTGCCGCGCGCCGACGGGTCGACGTAGACGTCGCAGAGCCAGGCGAAGGTGGCCTCGTCGGTCACCACCCGCGCATACGCCACCTGCTGCCCCGATATCCCGTCGTACACCCCGAAGTTGAGCGAGCCCGCGATGGCGCGCTGCTGCTTCTCGCGGGTGCGGCCGAGGGCCCAGTACGCGTCGGTGGAGAGCCAGTGGTGGACGCGGTCGGCGTCGATACGGGTGGGGTCGGCGGAGATCTCGTAGCCCTCGGGGAGGCGTTGCGCATCGGTCATGCGGGGAGCGTTGCAGGTCAGGGCTTCGGAAGTCGAGCGGTTTTGTTTCGCCCCCTCCCCCTGCCCTCCCCTCCCCCCACTCTCGGCTTCGCTCGAGCGGGGGACCCCCATCGTCCCTGGAGGCTGCCACCCCCAGACCCCCGCTGTCGGCCTGGACGGCCTCGTCCTCAAACGCCGGACGGGCTAAAAGCTGCAAGCCGCCCGCAGTCTCCGTACCCCCTCCGTGATCTCCTCCGTCCCCGCGACCGCCGCGAAGCTCAACCGCAGGTGGGCGGCGGGGGGTTCGGCGCTGAAGTAGGGGCGGCCGGGAGTGACGGCCACGCCCGCGCGGAGGGCTCCGGCGACGAGGGCGGACTCGTCCGCGCCGTCGGGCAGCCGCAGCCACAGGTGGTAGCCGCCGAACGGGATGTGGGGCAGGGCGAGTTCGGGGAGCGTCAGTCGCAGCGCGGCGGTCATCGTGTCGCGCCGCTCCTTCAACTCGACGGAGACGGCCCGCAGATGACGGGGCCAGGCGGGTGAGCCGACGAGTTCGAGCGCGGCCTCCTGCAGCGGGCGCGGCACGAAGAAGGTGTCGACGATCTGGATGGCGCGCAGCCGTTCAAGGACCGGACCGCGCGCGGCCAGCGCGCTCACCCGGAAGCTGGGTGAGGTCGCCTTGGTCAGGGAGCCGACGTGCACGACAACTCCGTCGGGGTCCTCGGCGGCCAGCGGACGCGGCAGCGGGCCCGCGTCCGCGTGCACGAGTCGGCGGACGAAATCGTCCTCGACGACGAACGCGCCGGCGTCGCGCGCGATGCGCAGCACCTCGCCCCGCCGCTCCGGCGCGAGCACGGCGCCGGTCGGGTTCTGGAACAGTGGCTGGCAGATGAAGACGCGGGCGCCGGTCGCCTTGAAGGCGTCGGCGAGCAGGGCGGGCTTCACGCCGTCGGCGTCGACGGGTACCGGCACGGGCCGCAGCCCGGCCGCGCGGGCGATCGCCAGCATGCCCGGATAGGTGGGCGATTCGACGAGGACCGGCGCGCCGGGCGGCGCGAGCGCGCGCAGCGCGGTGGTGAGCGCGGACTGGCCGCCCGCCGAGATGAGCACCTCGGCGGCGGTGATCGCGCCGCCGATCCCCCGCGCGAACCACTCACGCAGTTCGGGGAGCCCCTCCACGGGCGGCCGGGACCAGGCGCCGGGGCGGCGTCCCGCTCGGGACAGGGCCGCGCCCATCGCCCGCTCGGGCTGCAGGGACGGGTGCAGATAGCCGCCGTTGAACTCGATGACACCGGGCGGCGGGGCGGCGAGCGAGACGAGGACCCCGGACGCGTCCACCGTGCGCGGGACGAGTTCGGCCGCGGCGTCCGCGCTCAGTGCGACCTCCTGCCAGGAGGTGTCCCCGGCGGGTGCGGAGGCGGTGCGCGGTTGTGCCCGGAAGGCGCCGGCCCCGGGCCGGGTGACCACCAGCCCCTCGGCGGCGAGCTGCGCCAGGGATCGGGACACGGTCACCGGGCTCACCCGGAACCGCTCGACGAGCGTCCGGCTCGACGGCAGTTTTCCACCAGGCGAGTAGCGGTCCAGTTCCCGCCGCAGCTGATTCGCCAGGTCATCCACACTGCTACGCTCATGCATGAAGATAGAGAGTAGCGCTACTGCCAGGACTGGGATAGCGGTCACCCCCCAGGCGCACGGCCTCCGCGCCGACGCGAACCGCCGCTCCGGCACCCTCCAAGCCGCCCTCGGCGTCATCGCCTTCTCCCTCACCTTCCCCGCCACCGCCTGGGGCCTGGAGGGCTTCGGGCCCTGGGTCCTGGTGGCCGTACGCAGCGTCCTGGCCGCGGTCATCGCGGGCGGCTGTCTTCTCGCCCTGCGCGTGCCCGTACCGGCCCGGCGGCACTGGGCGGGGCTGGCCGTCGTCGCCGCGGGTGTCGTGCTCGGCTTCCCGCTGCTGACCACACTCGCGCTTCGGACGTCCACGACCGCCCACGCGGCCGTGGTCGTGGGGCTGCTGCCGCTGACGACCGCGCTGCTCTCGGCGCTGCGCACCGGCGTGCGGCCCTCGCGGACGTTCTGGGGGGCGGCCCTCGCGGGCGCGGCCGCGGTGATCGCGTTCACCGTGCAGCAGAGCGGCGGCGCCCTGACCGGCGCGGACGCGTATCTCTTCGGCGCCCTGCTGGTCTGCGCGGCGGGCTACACCGAGGGCGGACGGCTCGCCCGCGTCATGCCGGGATGGCAGGTCATCGGCTGGGCGCTGGTCCTGTGTCTGCCGCTCACGCTGCCGGGCGCGCTGGTCGCGCTGTCGTACCAGCCCGCGCATCTGACCGCGCACAGCGTGACGGGAGTGCTGTGGGTGGCGGTCGGTTCGCAGTTCCTCGGCCTGGTCGTCTGGTACCGGGGCATGGCCTCGATCGGAATTCCGAAGGCCAGCCAGTTGCAGCTGGCGCAGCCGCTGCTCACACTGGTGTGGTCGGTACTGCTCCTTGGCGAGCAGCTCACACCGGCCGCACCCCTGACGGCCGCCGCCGTACTGGTCTGCATCGCCGTCACCCAAAGAGCGCGGGGCTGACCGGCTCGTACAGGCCGGGCCAACCGGCGCCACCAGCCGTAGACTTGCGGCCACGGACCGCTACTCCCGCAGATGACGAGGAGACCGTTCACATGCATGCAACCGTGGGCGACCAGCTTGTGCAGCACGGCAGGGTTGTCGGACAGCACGACAAGGTCGCGGAGATCACCGAGGTCATGGGGGCGGAAGGCACTCCCCCGTACCGCGTGAAGTTCGAGGACGGGCACGAGGCCGTGTGCTCACCGGGCCCCGACACCGAAATCCGCCACAAGGACATGCCGCAGTAGCCGGCAGGCGGGAGCTCAGCACGGAGGGAACCGCCGAGGCAGGAGTTCAGCACGGAGGGAACCACCAGGCAGAGGCTCAGTGCGGAGGTTTCGCCGGCTGCTGGTAGTGGTCGGCGACGACGCGTGCCATCGCGCCGTTGCGATCGACGCCGACCTCCGCGCCCGAGAAGAAGGCGTGGCCGCGCACCTGCGGGTAGTCGCGGGCGAAGCTGAGGTGTCGGGAGAGCTCGGCCGGGTCCTGCCAGGCCGCGGACTGCGCCGGGTCGCCGGCCTTGTACAGGGCCTCTCCGACGTACAGCTGCACGCCGGTGCCGTCGGCTACCTCCGCCCACCAGGGCAGCAGCTTCGCGTAGTCGGCCGCGGCGAAGCCGATGTTCCAGTACAGCTGCGGGCAGATGTAGTCGATCCAGTGCTCCCGGACCCATTTCCTGGTGTCGGCGTGCAGATCGTCGTACGTCTGCACACCGGCCCTGGTCGCCGAGCCGCGCGGGTCGGTCGCGGCGTTGCGCCACACCCCGAAGGGGCTGATCCCGAAGCGCGCCGCCGGGCGGATCTTCTTGATGCGGGCCGCGGTCTCCAGCACCAGGCGGTCGGTGTTGTGGCGCCGCCAGGACGCCTTGTCCGGGAAGTCCGCGCCGTGGGCCGCGTACGCCGCGTCGTCGTCGAAGACCTGGCCGGCGACCGGATACGGGTAGAAGTAGTCGTCCCAGTGCACGGCATCGATCTGGTAGCGGCGTACGGCGTCGAGCATCGCGTCCTGGACGAAGGTGCGGACCTGGGGCAGCCCGGGGTTGTAGTACAGCTTCCCGCCGTACGGGACCACCCAGTCGGGGTGCTTGCGGGCCGGGTGACTCGCCACGAGCCGGGTCGGGTCGGCGTGCCGGGCGATCCGGTACGGGTTGAACCAGGCGTGCAGTTCCAGTCCGCGCGCGTGGGCCTCCTGCACCGCGGTGCCCAGCGGGTCCCAGCCGGGGTTCTTGCCCTGGACGCCGGTCAGACACGCGGACCACGGCTCGAACGGCGAGGGCCACAGCGCGTCGGCCGTGGAGCGCACCTGGAAGATCACGGCGTTGAGCCGGCGATGTACCGCTGTGTCGAGGTGCGCGAGGAGCTCGGCGCGCTGCTCGTGCGCGGTCAGACCGGTCCGCGAGGGCCAGTCACGGTTGGCGACGGTCGCCAGCCACATCCCGCGCAGTTCGCGCGCCGCCCGCGCACCGCCCGGGGAGGCCGCGGCATCCCCCGCCGTCGCGAGCCCCGACAGCGCCGAAGCCGCGGCCACCGCGAACGCCCGACGTGACAGTCGCCCCATCCCCGCACCCCCGTACACAGCGGATCCGTCCGGTCACGGACCGTCTCCCCGCCCAGCATGCCCGACCCGGACGATCGATCATCGATACTTCGGAGTAACGTGCACGATCGGAGCAGGCGCCGAACAACGGAGGTCCTGCGGAGGTCGTAGATCAGCGAAGGGGACGATGTGACCGACATCGAACGCGTTGGAGTCGTGGGCTGCGGCCAGATGGGAGCGGGCATCGCCGAGGTGTGCGCCCGTGCCGGTCTTGACGTCAAGGTCGCCGAGACCACCGGCGAAGCCCTGGAGATCGGCCGTACCCGGCTCTTCAACTCCCTCTCCAAGGCGGCCGAGCGCGGCAAGATCTCCGAGGACGAGCTCACGGCCACCCAGAACCGGCTCAGCTTCACCACGGACCTCGGCGAGTTCGCCGACCGCGACCTGGTGATCGAGGCCGTCGTCGAGAACGAGCAGGTGAAGACCGAGATCTTCCAGGTGCTCGACCAGGTGGTGACCCGGCAGGACGCGATCCTGGCTTCCAACACCTCCTCGATCCCGCTGGTGAAGCTCGCCGTCGCCACCTCGCGTCCCGACCAGGTCATCGGCATCCACTTCTTCAACCCGGCCCCGGTACAGAAGCTGGTCGAGCTGATCCCGGCCCTCACCACGTCCGAGGGCACCCTCAGCCGGGCGCAGCTGTTCGCCGAGAAGGCCCTCGGCAAGCACGCGATCCGCGCTCAGGACCGCTCCGGCTTCGTGGTCAACGCGCTGCTCATCCCCTATCTCCTGTCGGCGATCCGGATGTTCGAGTCGGGCATCGCGAGCCGCGAGGACATCGACAACGGCATGGAGCTGGGCTGCGCCCACCCGATGGGCCCGCTCAGGCTGTCCGACCTGATCGGCCTCGACACGGTGGCCTCGGTCGCGTTTTCGATGTACGAGGAGTACAAGGAGCCGCTGTACGCCGCTCCCCCGCTGCTCCAGCGCATGGTGGACGCCGGGCGGCTCGGCCGTAAGTCGGGCTCGGGCTTCTACACGTACGCCTGATCCCGGCCACTGTGGCCTGATGACGCCCCGTCACCGGGGCACCCGACTACGTTCCGTACACCTCAGGCTCACGCGGGCCCGGCACCCTTTGCGGTGCCGGGTCCGCGCCATTCACACACCGTGTGCGCGCCGGGCACGCATATGCCCCTCGCACACGCTCCCCACCTGTCCACCAGGCGGGTTGACTTTCCGTGCGCATGTAAGGGATGTGACGACTACGGAAAGGAGCGGACTCGTGACCGCCGACCCCGAGCATCCCGTGGCCCCAAGGGAACTCGCAGAGTTACGCCGGTCCCTCGAAGTGGGTCTCACCCGCATCGAGGGCGGACTGGCGCTCCTCACTCAGCGCGACGACCAGACCACCAAGGATCTCGACGACCTGAGCGCACGCATCGTCGCCCTGGAACACACCCGCTGGCCACTGCCCACACTCGCGGCCGTCGCGGCCGTGGGCGCGCTGGCCGTGGCGGTCTGGCAGGCTCTGGGCCATTGAGGCCCCTGGACGCTGTGGAGGGACGGATCAGGGCAACGCGTCCTGCCCGAGCCTCAGATGGTGCAGAAGGAGCAGTGCGGCAGCCATGTTGGCGGCCGGGACCTCGCCGCGGGCGACCATGTCGGGAACGAGTTTTAAGGGAACCCATTCCCGACGGTCCGACTCGAAGTCGTCCACGGGGTGTCCGATGTACGCGCCCTCGTCGGCCCAGAAGATGTGGTGCCGGGCGTCGGTGAGCCCGTTGGAGGGCTCGACGCTCATCAGATGGCGCAGGGGTCCCGGTCGCCAGCCGGTCTCCTCCTCCAGTTCGCGGGCCGCCGCGACGGCGATGTCCTCGCCGTCCTCGACGACGCCCGCGGCGAGCTCCCATCCCCAGCTGTCGGTGATGAAGCGGTGCCGCCACAGGAGCAGCACTTCATTGGCCTCATTCACCACAGTGGCCACGGCCACCGGCCGCAGCCGTATCAAAAAGTGATCGAGGTGCCGACCGTCCGGCAGCTCCACATCTGCGAGATTGACGCTGAACCAGCGGTTTGCGTACACAGTTTGTTCGTTCTGTTTCGTCCACTGCACGGTTCTGCCACCTTCCGCCGAGTAGATGGCAATATCGCAGCAGGAGCGTCCTGACAGCAGGCTCACAGCAGTCGGGGCACAGCGCAGCGGCAGCGGCAGGCACCGTGTTCTTGAGCGGTACTCGGTGGTCTAGAGCGGTACGCGCAGTGCCCCGTCGATGAGTTCGGCGGCCTCGGCCGTACCCGCACAGCCGCTGCGCACCAGGTGTTCGCGTACCGCGCGCAGTCTGTCGCGCAGCCGCTGAGACTCCATCCCCCGCGCCTGTTCGGCCATTTGGACCGCGGTGGCCACCGCCTTGTCGGCGTTGCCCTGGCGCAGCTCGATCTGGCTGAGCATGGCGAGCCGGTGCACCCGTCCCCGGTCATGGGCCGGATTGCCGACCGCGGCCGCGGCGTGCTCCCCCGCCGCCACCAGGTCGCCGAGGCTGAGCAGCGCCTCCGCCACCTGCACATTGACCAGGCCCGGCTGGACATAGCCGGTCTCGTCGGGCTCGTAACCACGCCGGATGCGTTCGGCGGCCTGCTCGGCACGCCGGATGCAGGACAGCGCGCTGCTGCCGTCGCCGAGGTGGGCGTACGCCTTGGCCTGCATCGCGTAGAGGTCGGAGGCGAGCGCCGGAGTGATGTGCCGCCCGGCGGCGCGCAGCGCGGCCTCGGCGAAGGCGA
This sequence comes from Streptomyces sp. NPDC029292, assembly GCF_055569295.1. Lineage (NCBI taxonomy): Bacteria > Bacillati > Actinomycetota > Actinomycetes > Kitasatosporales > Streptomycetaceae > Streptomyces > Streptomyces sp. NPDC029292. The sequence continues at coordinate 359,918 of NZ_JBVHXR010000003.1, read as the reverse complement.
CGGCCTGCCGGTACTCGCGCATGAACAGCGACTGGTTGACCAGCAGGGCTATGACATAGGCCCCAAGTCCCCTGTCCCCGCTGGCCTTTGCCAGCCGCAGCGCCTGGTGGAAGTAGCGCTGGGCGAGTCCGTGCGCGTCGGAGTCGTAGGCGCAGATGCCCGCGATGGCGACCAATCCGCCGGTGGCGCGGTGGAGTTGGCGCCCGGTGGCGTCGGTGTAGCTGCCGCGCAGCAGGGGTGCCGTCTCGGAGTTGAGGAAGCCGACGATCCGGGTGCGGGTCGCGATGCCGCCCGCCTTGCGGTACATCTGCTCGTAGTGGGCGCGCGCCGCGCGCAGCATGTCGATGTCGGACATCTTGACGTGGTGCCGTCCGCCCCGGGAGACGTCCACGTCCTCGGGCGGGTTCTCCCACTCCCACACGGGCATCACGGCGGGCGTGCCGGTGACGGCCGGTGCGCCGAGGATGTGCGGGCGCTGCTGTTCGTCGGAGCGCCACAGGGCGGTGGCGCGTTCGACGAAGCCGGAGAGTGTGGTGCCGTGCGGTGCGGACGGCTCGCCGGGCATGCCGAGGCCGATGTCGTCGAGCGTGACGGGCCGGTGGAGTCGCCCTGCGAGCACTTCGCAGATCAGGTCGGGCACCTGGCCGCGCGGGCGTTGACCCTTCAACCACCGTGCCACAGCGGTGTGTTCGTACCTGAGCGCGAGGCCGCGCGCCCTCCCCGCCTGGTTGACGTGGGCGGCGAGTCCCGCGTGCGAGATGCCGGCCTCGTCGAGAATCGCGTCGAGCAGAGTGTTGGGCTGCATACGGGCCCCCGGGTGGCTCGGTGCCGACGGTGCGGTCAGACTAATGCGTCCTCCTTCCCCATGCCTCCCCCTTCACACGGGGTGTGAACGGAATGCCCGTATCCGGGCAGTACGCGCGCTGTCGCACAGCGTTTCTGGCCGGTTGACTGAAATGCCTCGCAAGAGGCCGGCCGGGCCGCCGGCTCCCCCTCGTACAGTGCGGCGGCCCGTTTCCGCGCCGTCCGCCCGGCTGCCTGCCCGACACTCCGTGGCGGGGCGGACGGCTCCGCCGGCTGCTCACGTGACCTGATGGGCCACCGAATGACCCTGCTGTGCCGGGACACGGCGGCGGTCGTTGCGGAGTACGAGTACGGCCACGTCGTCCGCGGGTCGTCCGTCGGCGTGGCGCAGCAGCCCGGCGAAGACGGCACGCAGGACGGACTGGGGTGAGACGGGCTGGACACGGACGGCTTCGGTGAGCGCGGCCGGCAGCGGGAAGAACCGGCCGTGTCCGTCGCGTGCGTCCTCCACTCCGTCGGTGTGCAGGAAGAGCCCTTCGCCGGGCAGCAGTTGGCCGCAGTGGATGGCGGGCAGCTCGGCCGGGAGCGGGAACGACCCGAGCGGGGGCAGGGGTTCCTCGTCGACCAGCCGCTCGACCTGGCCGCGCACCCCGGTCGGTTCGACGTGGCTGCGCAGCAGATACGGCCAGGGGTGACCGCAGTTGAGGGCGCGCACCTCGCCGTCGCGGCCGATCTCCAGGAGCAGCACGGTGACGAACTCTTCGGCGACCAGGCTCTCGGGGTCCAGACCGGCCGACGAATGCTCGGCTCGCGCCCGCTCGCGCAGATGCCGGGCCAGCGCGCGCTCGAGTCTCCTGAGGACGGAGCCGAGTTCGGGCTCGTCGTGCACGGCCTCGCGAAAGCCGCCGAGGACGGCGGCGACGGTTCCGATGGCGCCGAGCCCGTGTCCGCGGACGTCGCCCATGACGATCCGTACGCCGTGCTCGGTGGCGATCACCTCGTACAGGTCACCGCCGACCTTCGCGCCTCGGTCGGCGGAGAGCTGGGCCGCGGCGATGTTCAGCCCGTCGATGCGCGGGGGCAGCGGCCGCAGCAGCACGCTCTGGGCGGCCCCCGCGACTTCGCGGAGCTGCCTCAGTTCCCGTACCAGGGCCCTTCTGACGTGCAGTATCAGCCCCGTACCCACCACGAAGAAGACGGCGCTGGTGACGATCCGGGCACCGATCCCGTTCTGCTGCGCGAGCGGGCAGGCCATTTTGTACGTGATCGCCATCGCGCCCCAGGCGGTGGGCAGCCCCATGTCCAGCGCCCGGCGCAGCGGCCGTCGCTCGGCCCGGCGGACGGTCCGGTCGAGGCCGGTGCGCGCGCCGCGTCTCGGGATCGTCCGGGGTCTGCCTCTGCGCACCGCCCGAGTGAGCCCGGCCCGCAGACCGTCACCCCGGCCCCGTGGCCGCTGGCCCGACCGGGCCAGCACCCGTGAGTGCGTCCGGGGCGTATCCCTGCGGGGAGCCCCAGCCTTGATACGGATCATGCCGATTGGCCCCCCAATAGGCCCTGACAGCGCAGACGGCCTCCGAGAGGCCGGTCCGATTCTGTCGACCGCATGCCCCGATCCGGCCAGATCACCCGGACTTGTCACCCGAATGAGTGAGGTGCCTTCGGAGACGTGCATTTATGCAGGTGGGCCGAGGGGAAGCGCCCCGTAAGGGGCGCGGGGAACTGCGCGACAAGCCACGAACAACCCGCAGCAAACGAACGCCCCGCAGTTCCCCGGCACAACCGGCGGAGCCCCTAGGCTCCGCGCAACACCGCCCCCGTGCGCTCAGCGGCCAGCGACACCGCCGCGTCGCGGGCCGCGGAGGCCTCGTCGACGGTCAGGGTGCGGTCGGCGGCACGGAAACGCAGCGCGTAGGCCAGCGACTTCTTGCCCTCGCCGAGCTGCTCGCTGTTCTCGTAGACGTCGAACAGGCGGATGGACTCAAGGAGTTCGCCCGCGCCCTCGCGCAGCGCGGCCTCGACGTCGGTGTGCGGGACCTCGCGGGAGACGACCAGCGCGACGTCCTGCGTGGCGACCGGGAAGGTCGAGATCTTCGGGCCCTTGGGGAGGCCCGCGCTCGCCTGCTCCAGCGCGTCCAGGTCCAGCTCCATCGCGCAGGTACGCGCGCGCAGACCCAGGGTCTTCAGGACGCCGGGGTGCAGCTCACCGGCGTACCCGATGACCTTCTCCGCACCGTTGACGACCACGGCGAGCTCGGCGCAGCGGCCCGGATGCCACGGCCCGTACTGGCCGGAGCGGACGAGGAGTTCGGTCCCCGCCTCGCGGGCCAGCGAGCGCGCGGCCTCGATCGCGTCGGCCCAGTCCACCGGGCGTCCCTTGCCCCACCAGCCGGCCTGCTCGCGGGCGCCCGCGAGGACGACGGCGGCGTGCCGGGGCTGGACGGGGAGCGCGGCGGTGAGGGACGCGATCTCCTCGTCGGTGGGACGGCGGTCGACGGGCAGTCGCCCGGCGACGCGGAGCTGGTCCTGCGGGTGGAAGACCAGGCCCGTCTCGAAGAGCGCCAGGTCGTGGCTGCCGCGTCCGTCGTTGCGGCGGAGCGCCTGGAGCAGGCCGGGCAGCAGCGTCGTACGGAGCGCGGGCTCCTCGTCGGAGAGCGGGTTGACCAGCTTGACGACCTTGCGCTTCGGGTCGTCGGCGGCAAGGCCGAGCTGGTCGAAGACGTGCTCGCCGATGAACGGGTAGTTCAGCGCCTCGACGTAGCCGGCACCGGCCAGCGCGCGGCCGATACGGCGGTGCAGTCGCTGCCGGTCGGTCAGGCCCAGGCCCGCGGGGGGCTTCGGCAGAGTCGAGGGCAGGTTCTCGTAGCCCTCGAGCCGGATGACCTCTTCGGCCAGGTCGTTCGGGTCCGTCATGTCGGGCCGCCAGGACGGCACGGTGACGATCAGCTCGTCCTGCCCGTAGACGTCGCAGCCGACCTGCTGGAGACGGCGTACGACGGTCTCGCGGCCGTAGTCGACACCGGCCACCTTGTCCGGGTGGTTCGCCGGGATGGTGATGGTGTGCGGCGCGGAGGGCGCGATGACCTCGGTGACTCCGGCGTCGGCGGTGCCGCCCGCGAGGAGCACGAGCAGGTCGACGGTCCGCTGGGCCGCGGCGGAGGCGGCCTGCGGGTCGACGCCGCGCTCGAAGCGCTTGGACGCCTCGGAGGCCAGCTTGTGGCGGCGGGCCGTGCGCGCGATGGAGATCGGGTCGAAGTGCGCGGCCTCGATGACGACCTCGGTGGTCGTGCCCTCGGTGTCGTCGATCTCGGTGTGGGCGCCGCCCATGACGCCCGCGAGACCGATCGGCCCGCGCTCGTCGGTGATCACCAGGTCCTCGGCGTCCAGCGTGCGCTGGACACCGTCCAGGGTGGTGAGCTTCTCGCCCTGCTCCGCCCGGCGCACGCCGATCGCGCCCTGGATGCGGGTGCGGTCGTACGCGTGCAGGGGCTGGCCCAGCTCCAGCATCACGTAGTTGGTGATGTCGACGGCGAGCGAGATCGGGCGCATGCCCGCCTTCTGGAGCCGGCGCCGCAGCCAGATCGGGGAGCGCGCCTCGGGGTCGAGACCGGTCACCGTGCGCGCGGTGAAGCGGTCGCAGCCGAACGGCTCGGAGATCTGCACCGGGTAGCCGAACGCGTTCGGCGCCGGTACGTCGAGCAGCGCCGGGTCGCGCAGCGGCAGCCCGTACGCGATGGCGACCTCGCGGGCCACACCGCGCAGCGACAGGGCGTAGCCACGGTCGGGCGTGACGGCGATGTCGAGGACCTCGTCGACGAGCTGGAGCAGCTCGATGGCGTCGGTGCCGACCTCGTGCTCCGGCGGCAGCACGATGATGCCGTGCGAGCCGTCGTCGCCCATGCCCAGCTCGTCACCGGAGCAGATCATGCCGTGCGAGGTCTTGCCGTACGTCTTGCGCGCGGCGATCGCGAAGTTGCCGGGCAGGACGGCGCCCGGCAGGACCACGACGACCTTGTCGCCGACGGCGAAGTTGCGGGCGCCGCAGACGATCTCCTGGGGCTCACCGGTGCCGTTGGCGGTGCCGACGTCGACGGTGCAGAAGCGGATGGGCTTCTTGAACTCCGTCAGCTCCTCGATGGTCAGCACCTGGCCGACGACCAGGGGGCCCTTGAGGTCGGCGCCGAGCGGCTCGACGGTCTCGACCTCGAGGCCGACCGAAATGAGCTTGGCCTGGACGTCGCGCCCGGTCTCCGTCGCCGGCAGGTCGACGTACTCCCGCAGCCAAGAAAGCGGGACCCGCATCAGATCTCCATCCCGAACGGCCGGGTGAACCGGACGTCACCCTCGACCATGTCTCGCATGTCTTCGACGTTGTGGCGGAACATCAGCATCCGCTCGATGCCGAACCCGAAGGCGAATCCGCTGTACTTCTCCGGGTCGACGCCGCAGGCGACCAGCACCCGCGGGTTGACCATGCCGCAGCCGCCCAGCTCGATCCAGCCCTCGGAGGAGCAGGTACGGCAGGGACGGTCGGGGTTGCCGACGGACTCGCCCTTGCAGACGTAGCAGAGCATGTCCATCTCGGCGGACGGCTCGGTGAAGGGGAAGTAGTTCGGGCGCAGCCGGGTCTTCATGTCCGGGCCGAAGAGCGACTGGACCATGTGGTCCAGGGTGCCCTTGAGGTCGGCCATGGTCAGGCCCTCGTCGATGGCGAGGAGCTCGATCTGGTGGAAGACCGGGGTGTGCGTGGCGTCCAGCTCGTCCGTGCGGTACACGCGGCCGGGGCACACGATGTAGACGGGCGGCTCGCGGTCGAGCATGGCGCGGGCCTGCACGGGCGAGGTGTGCGTGCGGAGCACGACACCGGACTCGTCGCCCTCGGTGCCCTTCGGGCCCTGGACGAAGAAGGTGTCCTGCATCTGCCGGGCCGGGTGGTCCGGGGTGAAGTTGAGGGCGTCGAAGTTGAACCACTCCGCCTCGACCTCGGGGCCCTCGGCGATCTCGTACCCCATGAACACGAAGACGTCGGCGACCCGCTCCATGAACGTGGTCAGCGGGTGCCGGGCGCCGGCCGGTACGCGGTCGTACGGCAGCGTGACGTCCACCGCCTCCTCGACCAGCACACGGGCGTCGCGCTCGGCCTCCAGCTCGGCCTGGCGGGCGGCCAGCGCCTTGTTCACGGCGCCTCGGGCCTGGCCGACCAGCTTGCCGGCGGCTGCCTTGGCGTGCGGGGGCAGTGCGCCGATCTCGCGGTTGGCGAGGGCCAGCGGCGAGGTGCCGCCGGTGTGGGCGACCTTCGCCTCCTGGAGCGCGTCGAGGTCACCGGCGGCCGCGAAGGCGGCGAGCGCCTCGTCCCGCATGCGCTCGATCTCTTCGGGTTTCAAGGCCTCGACCTCTACAGGGTCGTACGACTTATTCGGTGCCGACATCTCTTCCCGTGCTTCCGGTTGGCTGGCGGATGGTCCCCGTCCACGACTCGGAGACGAATCGTCCACAGAGAGGGACGCAAAGGTGCCAAAGGCCGAGTCTAACGGGGGTGGGAGCCTGTCCCGGACTGGGCGTCCGCGGGAGGCTCCGGTACGGCTGCGCCCGTGGGGCCTCTTCGGCGTCTACAGCAGATACGCCGGGGTGCCCACGGGCAACGTAAATCGGAACTCGGCGCCGCCGCCGGGGGCGCGGCCGACCGTGATCGTGCCGCCGTGGGCCTCGACGATGCCCTTGACGATGTAGAGCCCGAGGCCGGTCCCGCCGCGCTTGCTGCCCCGCCAGAAGCGGGTGAAGACGCGGTTCATGGACTCCTCCGGGATGCCGGTGCCCTCGTCGCTCACGGTGACCGACGTGGCGGTGTTCGCAGCGCCGTCACCGTCCGCCCGCTCGCGCGGGGACGCCGACGGCGCTACGTCAATGGTGACGGTTCCCTCGCCGTGCCGCACCGCATTTTCGAGGAGGTTGCTGAGCACCTGGTCGATCTTGTCGGGATCGGCCCACAGGTCGGGCAGGGGCTGCTCGATGCGCAGCAGGAAGCGGTCGGCGGACTGGCCCGAGGCGACGTACGCCTGGATGTGGCGGCCGACGGCGGCCCCGATGTCGACGGGCTGGCGGCGCACTTCGAGGCGCCCGGAGTCGATGCGCGAGATGTCGAGGAGCTCGGCGATGAGCCGGGTGACGCGGTTGGCGTCGGCGTCGACCGTCTCCAGCATCAGCTTCTTCTGGTCGTCGGTGAAGCGTTCCCACTTGGCCAGCAGGGTGGCCGTGAAGCCCTTGACGGAGGTGAGCGGGGAGCGCAGTTCATGGGCGACCGTGGCGATCAGCTCGGCGTGGCTGCGCTCGGTACGGCGGCGGGCCTCGGTGTCACGCAGGGAGACGACCACGCGGCGGACGGGGCCGGTGGGACGGGTCCGTACGTAGCGCGCGGAGACGAGCACCTCCCGTCCCCCGGGCAGCAGCAGATTCCGCTCGGGCTGCCCGACCCGGATGGCGAGACCGCCGTACGGGTCGGTCAGCTGCCACCAGCGGCGGCCCTCCAGGTCCTCTAAAGGCAGGGCCCACTCCAGCCGGCGCCCGAGGGCGTCGGCGGCGGAGACGGCGGTGATGCGGGCGGCGGCGGCGTTGAAGCAGATGACCCGGCCGCGCTCGTCGGCGACGACGAGCCCGTCGGGCAGGTGGTCCGGGTCGATGCCGAGATCGGCAGCGCAATCGGCGGAGAGTCCGTCCGCGGGCTCGGCTGAGCGTCCGTCTCCGGGCTCGGCTCCGAGTCCGTCTCCCGGTTCCGCGAGTTCACCGCCCCGGGACGTGGATGTGCCGCGCACGTCCCGTGCTCGCAGTGCGCTCTTCGCACCGCTCGTGCCGACACTCATGTCCCCGTACCCCACCTCTCGTCTGGCGGTGGGGGTACCTCCCTGCTCGAGCGAAGCCGAGAGCTTGGGGGAGGGCCCCCGAGCCCGTCACCCTACTAGCTGTCGGTGACGGAACGGCACCCTCCGGAGGCGCGCTGTGCACGGGCGGATGCGTAGAGACATACGGCGGCGGCGGTGGCGAGGTTCAAACTCTCGGCTTTTCCGTGGATGGGAACGCGCACGACGGCATCCGCCAGCGCCCGGGTCTCCTCCGGGAGCCCCCACGCCTCGTTCCCGAACACCCAGGCGGTGGGCCCGCCCATGGTCCCCTTGTCGAGCTCGTCGTCGAGGTCGTCCTCGCCCGCCCCGTCGGCCGCGAGAATCCGTACGCCCGCGTCCTTGAGTCCCTCGACGGCCTGCTCGACGGGCACACCGACGGCGACGGGCAGATGGAACAGGGACCCCACCGAGGCCCGTACGGCCTTCGGGTTGTACAGGTCGACGGAGGCGTCGGTCAGTACGACGGCCTCGGCACCGGCGGCGTCCGCGCACCGCAGCACGGTGCCGGCGTTCCCGGGGTCCCGCACATGCGCGAGTACGGCGACGAGCTTGGGCCGCGCCTTGAGGATCTCCTCGAACGGGGTGTCCAAAAAGCGGCAGACCCCGACCAGCCCCTGCGGGGTGACGGTCGTCGAGATGTCGGCGATCACGTCCTCCTCGGCGAGGTGCACGCGCGCCCCGGCGTCCCGGGCGTCCCCCACGATGTCCGCGTACCGCTCCGCGGCCTCGACGGTCGCGAAGAGTTCCACGAGCGTGGCGGTGTCGCTGTCACCGGCCCGGTGTGCGGCCGCCTCCCGCACGGCCTGCGGCCCCTCGGCCAGGAACAGCCGCTCCTTGCCCCGGAAGTTCCGCCTGGCGAGCCGCCGCGCGGCGGAGACGCGGGGCGAGCGTGGGGAGATCAGCTCGGGGGCGGCGGGCATGGGTCACCTTCGGGGGTTGCGGAGGGTTGTTTCGTGTCCGCCACGCGCTCGCTCGAGCTCCGGCAACGGGCAGAGTTCCAGACTTCCCCGCCGCCGGCAGCGGGCGGGACTCACGAGCGGCGGGAGAGTTTCTCTCCGCCACGACGGCGTTCAGCCACGACGGATCCCGGTGGTGCTGAACCGACCGGAACGACGCGCGGCGTACGGTCGACACCCCGGCCTCGCACGGCCCGCTGGGGCCGGACGACCGGGGCGGCACCCGGCAGGAAGCCACCCGCGGCTGGGCGGCCCGCAGAGAGCCACCCACAGACAACCGCCCGCAGGGCAGGTCGGCCACGGCACAGCGCGGCGAAAACGCACATGGACCCGCAAGCCGCAAGGCAAGCGGGTCCACGGCTAGGTCCGGCTCAAGGCCAGCGCCAGCGTCACGCGGCCTTCGGCGCGTTGACGTCCGACGGCAGCGCCTTCTGCGCGACCTCGACGAGCGCGGCGAACGCGTTGGCGTCGTTGACGGCCAGCTCCGCGAGGATCTTGCGGTCCACCTCGATGTTGGCGGCCTTCAGACCCTGGATGAGGCGGTTGTACGTCATGCCGTTCTGGCGGGCAGCGGCGTTGATGCGCTGGATCCACAGCTGACGGAAGTCGCCCTTGCGCTTCTTGCGGTCGTTGTAGTTGTAGACCAGGGAGTGGGTGACCTGCTCCTTGGCCTTGCGGTACAGGCGCGAACGCTGACCGCGGTAGCCACTGGCGGCTTCGAGGATCGCCCGGCGCTTCTTGTGGGCGTTGACTGCCCGCTTGACGCGTGCCACTTGTTAACTCCTTGTAGCGGGGCCGTGGTTGGACTCACACGGCCCGAAATCGATTGGGTCCCGGATCAGACGCGCGGCGCCGAGGCGCCGGTACATCACTTGCCGAGAAGCTTCTTGATCTTCGCGGCGTCGCCCGGGGCCATCTCGGCGTTGCCGGTGAGACGACGCGTCACGCGGGACGACTTGTGCTCGAGCAGGTGGCGCTTGCCGGCACGCTCACGGAGCACCTTGCCGGAGCCGGTGATCTTGAAGCGCTTGCTGGCACCGCTGTGCGACTTGTTCTTCGGCATAGCGCCGTTCTCTCCTCGTCAGTGGCGTTCCGGTGCCCGGTCGTGAAACCGGGCACGGTGGAACGTCATTTATGTATCGGTTGACATCCCTGGACTCCTGTCCCGGGACTCCGTGGACTCTCGTCCTGGACTCCCCGGGGCGTTCGCCCTGGGATCAGGCCTCGGCGGAAGCCTCGGCCGGGGCCTCGGCGGTCTCTGCCTCGGCCTCGGTGACCTCGGCGTCGGTGACCTCGGCCTCGGTGACCTCGGCGTCGGCGATCTCGCCGTCCGCGGCGTTCTGCGAGCGACCGGGGTTGGCCTTCGCTTCTGCCTTGCGGGCCGCCTGGGCCTCACGGGCCTCGGCCATCGCCTCGGTCTTCTTCTTGTGCGGACCGAGAACCATGATCATGTTCCGGCCGTCCTGCTTCGGGTTCGACTCGATGAACCCGAGGTCCTCGACGTCCGACGCGAGACGCTGCAGCAGTCGGTAGCCGAGCTCCGGCCGGGACTGCTCGCGACCACGGAACATGATCGTGATCTTGACCTTGTCGCCCTGCTTGAGGAACCGGACGACGTGACCCTTTTTGGTGTCATAGTCGTGCGGGTCGATCTTCGGCCGGAGCTTCATTTCCTTGATGACCGTGTGCGCCTGGTTCTTGCGCGCCTCACGGGCCTTCATGGCCGACTCGTACTTGAACTTCCCGTAGTCCATGAGCTTGCAGACCGGCGGACGTGCGTTCGCCGCCACCTCGACCAGGTCGAGGTCGTACTCCTGCGCAAGCTCCAGGGCCTTGGCAAGCGGAACAATCCCGACCTGCTCGCCGCTGGGACCGACAAGTCGCACTTCGGGAACGCGAATCCGGTCGTTGATGCGGGGCTCGGTGCTGATGGATCCTCCTCGGTAGCACCACACGGCGGTCTGGCGGACAGCCGCGTATGTCTCTGATGACAGTTGGACCAACCACCGCGGGACATGAAAAATGCCCCGGACGGGACACAGGCGGGGCTCCAAGGAATACCGGAGCACCGCCGCGGTGAACCGCGGGGCGCACTTTCGGGCGACTCCATCGTCCGTACGGAACGATGGTGGCCGCCTGACCGGGGTGACCCGCCGTCCCGGAGGACAGTCAGGTGGGAGATCGGAGCCTCCACTTGTGGGCCGGGCACGCTGACATACCTCTTGGCGCGTCCAGCCGGTCGTTACACAAGGTTAGCAGCTCGGGCCGGGAACGGCTAACCGAGGCCAGCTGGGGCCGGGCCCGATCCGGGACCTATCGTAGGGGCCATGAGTGACACCCCTCCCCAGACGCCCGACTTCGACACCATGACCCGCGACATCGCCGAGGTCCCTGCGGTCGAGGTGATCGTGACGGTCGCCGTCAACCTGATGAGCGCCGCCGCAGTGAAGCTCGGTCTGACCGAGGAGGGCGACGAGCACAAGGACCTGGACGAGGCGCGCAAGCTGGTGACCGCGCTGGCCGGTCTGCTCGACGCGAGCGCGACCGAGATCAGCTCCTTCCACGCGGCGCCGCTGCGCGACGGTCTGAAGTCGCTGCAGCTGGCGTTCCGCGAGGCGTCGATCGTCCCGGACGAGCCGGGCCAGGGCCCGGGTGAGAAGTACACGGGCCCGATCTACGGCTAGGTCTTCAGTCCTCAGGAGCGTACGTACAAGGGCTCGCCCGGCGGCGTCGCCCCGGCCGGCAGCAGTGCCAGGTCGAGGCCGCGCACCAGGCGGGCCCTCAGTGTTTCGTCGGCGGCGAGCCGCCCGGCGACCGCGCGGGCGGCTTCGGCCGGGACCGCGGACGGGTCCAGTACGAGGGCGAGGGTGCCGTCGGCCTGACCGGGGCCGAGATGGGCGCGGAGCACCGCGGGCTCGGCGGCGACGGCGGCGCGTACGGCTTCGGCGACGGCCGGGTCGGCCAGCGGATCCGTGCTGGTGCGGCCCTCGGCGAGCGCGAGCAGCGCGGGCCCGGTCAGCTCGTACGGCACCGGCCCCGCCAGGTCGAGCACGACCGTGTCGGCCTTCTCGTGCGCGGCGGCCTGCAGGGCCTGGTGCAGGGGTACGGCTACGGGCCGGGCCGCCGGATCCCAGCGGGCCAGGGACTCGGTGGACGTGAAGGCGGGCAGGGCCGTGCGGTTCCCGGCCTTCAGGGTCGGCACCGCCATGTCACTGGTCTTCTCGTGGCGCAGCCCGCCCTCCCGTCTCCCGCCACCACCCCTCCAAGGAGCTTCGCGCCCCTCCTTACTGTCCTCCTCCACCTCACCGAGGACGGCCACGACGGGCACGAGGAGCCGGGCGCCCTTGAGCGCCTCCAGGACCGGCCGGACGGCGGTGCGGTCCTCGGCCCAGGCCGCGAGCGCCGCGCTCAGCCGGGGATCGGCGGAGCCGTCGTCGTCGGGGAAGCCGGAGTCGGGAATGTTCTTGTTCGCCACGGTCCCCGACCCTATCGGGGGGATGCTGCTGCGCTTGTGCGGCCCCTGAAACCTCGCGTTGACGGATCTCATGGGTTTCTCAGCTATCCCTGACACACCTCTAACTTCCGTCTAACCACGGACACAGGCCTGGCCCCCAGCATCGCGGGATGGACCGTCACAGAGCCAACGGGCGTCGCGCCCACCCCTCCCGGCGCCGGCCACTCGTCTACGCCGTGGTGGCCTCAGCCGTCCTCGTCGGCGCCACGGCGGCCGGGACCGTCTATGTGAAGGCACAGGCGCACGACGGCCCGGCGCTCGTATCGTCGTCCGCGTCCCCGGGGCCGTCCTCGGCATCGCCGTCCGTCAGCGAGGAGGCATCGGTGGAACCTGTGGCGGAGCCCTCGGTGGACCGGGACGCGCTGCTCGCCAAGGCGCTGAAGTCCGTGACCGTGGAGGACGGTGCGGAGATGTCCGTCGCGGTCCTCGACGTCGACTCCGGCGAGAGCGCCGCGTACGGCGACGGGACCTTCGACACGGCGAGCATCGTCAAGGTCGACATCCTGGCCACGCTGCTGCTCCAGGCGCAGGACGCGGACCGGCATCTCACGGCGCAGGAGAAGACGTACGCCACCGCGATGATCGAGAACAGCGACAACACGTCCGCGTCGGCCCTGTGGAAGGACATCGGGCAGGCGGACGGCCTCGCCGCCGCGAACAAGCGCTTCGGGCTGACCGGCACGGAGGGCGGCGACGGCATGCTGTGGGGGCTGACACAGACCACGGCGGCCGATCAACTGACGCTGCTCCAGCAGGTGTTCGGGGACGACTCGAAACTCAGCGAGACCTCGCAGACCTACCTCCAGGGGCTCATGGGGGAGATAGCCGCCGACCAGCACTGGGGGGTGTCGGCCGCGGCCGACGGCTCCGAATGGGCTTTGAAGAACGGGTGGTTGGCGCGCAGCGCGACCGGGCTGTGGGACATCAACAGCATCGGGCGGGTCTCCGTCGACGGGCACGACTACCTGGTGGCGACGCTGTCGAACGGCAACACGACGAAGGCGAAGGGGATTTCGCTGGTCGAGGCGGCGGCGCAAGCTGCGGTCTCCGCCTTCCAGGACTCGGCCGACGGGTAGCTCGTACGCCTCTTGCTCGTACGCCGCTTACGAAGGGGCCGCTAGAAGCCGTAGCGGCGTGATCCCCTGCGCCCCCGCCACAGGACGACCGCCGCCACCAGCAGAGCCGCGCCGAGGCCGCCCGCCAGCGGGCCCGCCCAGCCGGACGGATCGTTGTCGTCCCTGGCCGCGTCCGGGCCCGATCCGAAGTACTTCTCGCCGTAGGCCGCCGAGTGGAGCCCTTCCGGCTTGAGGCGGCCGCCCGCCTTGATGGCGGCGGCGGGGTCGACGAAGCCGAAGCCGCGTGAGTCGTCGCGGCCGCCGGCGGGGGCGTTGCGGGCGGTGTCCTCGAGGAGCTGCTTGATCTGCGCGGGCGTCAGGCCCGGGTGGGCCGCCTTGATCAGCGCGACCGCGCCGGACACGAAGGCGGACGCGGCGCTGGTGCCCCAGCCTTCGTAGTACTTGTCGTCGGGGTCGGCGATGACGACGTTGACACCGGGGGCGCTGACGGTGGCGTACCAGCGGCGGGTGGAGAACGAGGCACGGGTGCCGACCCGGTCGACGGCCGTCGCCGCGATCACGCCCGGGTAGGCCGCCGGGTACGAGATGTGGTCGCCCTTCTCACCGCCGTTGCCGGCCGAGGCCACGACGACGGCGCCCTTCTTCAGGGCGTACTGGACCGCCTCGTCCTCGGCGGGTTCGGGGTGGGCGGACTTGGAGTCGTCGCCGAGGGAGAGGTTGATGACGTCGGCGCCGTGGTCGGTGGCCCAGCGGATGCCTTCGGCGAGGGCGTTGCCGCGGGTGTTGCGAGCCTTCGTACGGGCGGAGTCGCCGTCTTCGAGGATGACGCGGACGGGGAGGATCTTCGCCTCGGGGGCGATGCCCATGACGCCGTCGCCGTTGCCCGCTCCGTGTCCGTGACCCGCGATGATGCCCGCCATGGCGGTGCCGTGCCGGGCCCACGCCCGGTCGCCCCGGCCGGCGCCGAAACCGACCATGTCCTTGCCGGTGAGGACGTTGCCCGCCAGGTCCGGGTGCTGGTCGTCGACGCCGGTGTCGAGGACGGCGACCGTGATGCCCTTGCCCTTCGTCGTCTGCCAGGCCTCCTGGGTGTGCATCGCGTCGAGGGCCCACTGCTGGGCGCGTATGCCGTCGGCGTGGGCGGCGGTGGACGGGACCAGGGTGAGGGAGGCGGCCAGCAGGACGCTCAGGAGTCCGGCCCTGCGGGTCGGTCCGGCCTTGCGGGTCATGACGGCTTCTCCGTGGCCGAGGTGACGGTCTTGCGGAGGCCTCGCTCGACGCGGTCGGCGAGGCCCTGTGCCTCGTGGCCGAGGCCCGCCTGGGCCGGGGCGGTGGTCGCGCCGGCCTTCATGGCGTCGGCGGCGGACTGCGGGGCCGCGACGGTACGGCCGTCGGCGAAGCCGGAGACCGCGTAGACGACGACGGGGGCGTCGGTGAGGACCGATACCGTCCAGGAGGCGCGCTGAGCGTCGCCGAAGCCCTCGGCGACGGTGCCCTTCGCGGCGTACGGGCGGGGCATCAGGTCGGTGCGCCGGTTCAGGCCCTCGCTCTGGAAGCGGTTCTTCAGGGAGGTCATGGCCGCCGCGTCCGCCTTGGTGAACAGCAGGCCGACGGTGGTGACATGGCTGCGGGTCGCGTCCGTGTACGTGGCGCGCAGCAGCCGCAGGCAGCCGACCGGGGCGAGTGCCTTGCGCAGGAGCGGGTCGAAGGCGTCCTTGCAGCCACTGTCCGGGGCGACGGCCACCCGGGTCCACGTGCGGTCGGCGCCGCCGGGGCCCGCGCCCTCGCCCTGCAGGGTGGGCGGGAAGAGCTGGTCCACGGGCACGCTGTGCCAGAGCTCTCCGGCCGCCGCGTACGCATTCCGCGAACCGGCGCCGTCCGCGCCGTCCCCGGTCAGCCAACTCCCCGTCACCGCCCCGCCGATGAGCCCGAGCCCGAGCACGACACAGGCCGCGGCGGCCGCGGTACGGGACCGGGAGCGCCCGCCGACCGGTCGCGGGCGCACCGTCTCGTCGTACGTCTCCGGCTGCGCGAACGACACGAAAGGGCGCTCCTCGGCCGGGATGGGCCGCAGCCGCGTCGTCGTCTCCGTGGCCCGCTCCTCGGCCGGGATGGGCCGCAGCCGCGTCGTCGTCTCCGTGGCCCGCTCCTCGGGCACGGCGGTACGCCGCGCCGGGGCGGGCCGCCCGGACTCGGCAGGCACCGGGGGCACGTCCGGGAACCGCGCGGAGGCCGCGGGGGGCGGCGGGATCACCGGGGTGGACCGCCGCTCCGGTCGCAGCTCGGGGAATCGCCGGGCCTCCTGCTCACGGCGCGACTGCGCGTCGGCGCGCGGGGACCACGGGGCGTCCGTGTCAGCCGATGCCGACGACGCCCCGTCGTTGGAGAAGTCGAAGAAATCGAAGGACTCGGGCGGCAACGGCACCCGAGGCACTCGCCGCACACTCGGCACCGCGCCCTCGGCGGAGTCCGACGGCCGGAGGCCGTCGCCCTCCGCGGGCTGCTCCCCCCGCGGGGCCGGAGGTGCCGAGACGGCCCGGTCTCCCACCGAAGGCGGCTGCGCGGGCCGGGGCGGCGCCTGACCCGCGGGCTGGAAGTCGCGCGGCAACGGAGCCGGGCCCGAGGGCTGGAAGTCGCGCGGCGTCGCAGCCGGGCCCGACGACAGAGCCTGGCCGGGCGAGAGAGTCTGAGCCTGGCCCGAGGAGAGAGGCAGGTCCGGCGAAAGAGCCTGAGCGTGACCCGACGACAGATGGAAGTCCGGCGAAGGAGCCGGACCCGTCGAACGAGTCGAGCCCGGAGCCGGGCTCGAAGGAGTCGGGCCCTGAGCCGGGAAATCACCCGGGGACGGAGACCGGCCCAGTGACGTGAGCTCTTGCGGTGACGGGTCCTGTCCTGGCGACAGGATCTCGCCCCGCGTCGGGGGCTCCTCCGGGCGCGGGGGCTCCTCCAGGCGCGGAGGTGTCGCAGGGTGCGGCGGCGTCGCGGGACGCGGTGGGGTCGCCGGGCGTGAGGGGATGGAGGCGCGACGCGCTTCCGTGCTCATGCACCCCCCGTTTCCTCGTACCCGGGCAACCGGCCCGCCTGTGAGCCTGGCCGGGTCGTTTCACATGCGCGGAAGGGAACCCGCCACGGGCACGCATACCCGCGCCGGTGGTCCGTCACCCCGGGCGCAGCCCGCCGGGGCAAGGCCGTTCCTCCCTGCGTGCGCGTCACTCTACGGGTTGACTCCGGCCCGGAGGGAACCAGTCCGGGGCCCCGGGGCATCTGCCCGGAACGTCCCCCTACCCTGCGGTAATCCTGTCTGGCAGGCTTCGGCCATGACTGCCCGCGCCGCAGACCGGGCCCGCTACGACCGGGCCACCGCTCACCTCGACGCCCCCGTCGCGATCGTGGACCTGGAGGCCTTCGACGCGAACGCGGACGATCTCGTCCGACGGGCCGGCGGCAAGCCGATCCGCGTCGCCAGCAAGTCCGTACGCTGCCGCACCCTGCTCGAGCGGGTCCTGGACCGGGACGGCTTCGCGGGGATCATGTCGTTCACCCTCGCCGAATCCCTGTGGCTCGCGCGGTCCGGGTTCGACGACATACTCCTCGCCTACCCGTCGGCGGACCGCAAGGGCTACGCCGAGCTGACCGCTGACCCCAAGCTCGCCGCCGCCGTGACCGTCATGGTCGACGACCCGGCCCAGCTCCGCCTCATCGACGAGGCGCGGCAGGGCGGCACCGAAGTCGTGCGCGTCTGCCTGGAGTTGGACACCTCCCTCAAGCTGTTCGGCGGGCGGGTCCGGGTCGGGGCCTTGCGTTCGCCGCTGTACTCCCCCGCCCAGGTCGCCGAGATGGCCCGTGCCGTGACCGGGCGGCCCGGGTTCAAACTGGTGGGGATCATGGCGTACGAGGGTCACATCGCGGGCGTCGGTGACGCGGTCGAGGGGCGGCCCCTGCGGTCGCGTGCCGTCCGGCTGATGCAGGCCACCGCCCGCAAGGAGCTCGCCCAGCGGCGCGCCGAGGTCGTCCGGGCCGTACGGGCCGTGGAGCCGGACCTGGAGTTCGTCAACGGCGGCGGCACCGGCAGCGTGCAGCACACGGCGGCCGAGGACGCGGTCACGGAGATCGCGGCGGGCTCGGGGCTGTACGTGCCGAGGCTCTTCGACAACTACACCTCGTTCAGCGGGCGTCCGGCCGCACTGTTCGCCCAGCCGGTGGTCCGCAGGCCGGGGGTCGGGGTCGTCACGGTGCTGGGTGGCGGATATCCGGCGTCGGGGGCCCCGGGTGCCGACCGGCTGCCCGTCCCCTACCTCCCGGAGGGGCTGAGGTACGACCCCCAGGAGGGTCCCGGCGAGGTGCAGACGCCGCTGCTCGGCTCCCCCGCGGACGACCTGCTCATCGGCGACAAGGTGTGGTTCCGGCACGCGAAGGCCGGTGAGCTGTGCGAGCGGTTCGACACGCTCCAGCTCGTGGAGGGCGACACGGTGACGGCGGCCGTCCCGACGTATCGCGGGGAAGGGCACACCTTCCTCTGACCGATCTCACGTCGACGGGCCGATGCTGCTGCCCACGCCCCCGCCGGTGTCCGCGTCGCCGACCGGCCGTATCCCCTCGGTGATCTTGTCCATGTCGGACAGCGGCGGTCCGTCGTCGCCCGCGTCGAACGCGAAGCGGACGATGACGAGCGACTCCGAGCCCACGCTGGACGGAAAGGCCAGGGACTCGACGTAACCCCCGGGCCCCACCGCGGTCTTGACCCGCCAGCGCACGAAATACCCGGCGCGCCCGGCGACGGCGACCGAGCCCGCCTTCACCTGCTGGTGGGACTCGATGCCCTTGTAGGGGCGGCTGTTGAGGAGGTCGCGGTCGTACGCGCTGTTGGCGGCGTCCTCGATGTCCTGCTCGGCGAGGGCTTGGGGGGACTTCTCGTCGGTGCCCGTGACCGTGCGCGAGATGACCCGGCCGTGGCGGCAGAGGCCGGGGTCGCCCGGACAGTCGTAGGTGCCCGGAGTCGTCATCACCACGTCGTCCTCGGCGACGTACTGGGGCCTGACCCAGCCGTCGAGCAGCGGCAGGGTGATGCCGTTGAGCTGGTCCACGACGACGGCCGGGTCGTCGGCGGAGGGCCCGGAGGCGGACGCCGAGGGCGACGGGGTGCCGGTCTTCGAGGGCGTGGGGGACGCCGGGGTCGGCGTGGTCTTGGCCGCCGCGGCGCCGCTGCCGTCGTCCCGGCCGAGGACGAAGGCGCCCGTGACGATCGCGGCGACGAGGACGGCTCCGGCGACGGTGAGCGCGACGGCCTTGGCACGGCCGGAGCCGCCACCGGGGGACTCCGGCTGCGCGAGGGGCTGTTGGGGCACCTCGGGCTGGCGCCGGTGGTCGGTCCACTCGGTCCCGTCCCACCAGCGCTCGACGAGCGGGTACGACGGGTCGCGGTACCAGCCGGGCGGAGGCGTCATGCTCATCCCGGCACGATATTCGCTCCGCGGGGGCCGTTGTAAAACTGCGGGTGATCTGTAGCTGTTCGCGCCCACGCGGCGGAGCGGCGCCGTGTCACAGCCCCGGACCCCTTACGGGGCGCGTTCCCTTACGAGACGCCGTACGCCGTGTCCTGCTGGTCGGGCACCACCGAGCCGTCTTCCCGCCGCACGGGGCCCTTGCTCCCGTCCGGCGCGCTGTACGCGCTCGTCGAGCACGGGTACGGGTCCGGCTTGCGGGGCAGCGGCTCGAGGAACATCGGGTTGATCACCCAGCGCCCGTCGGCGTCGTCGTACGCCCGGCACATGAGCTCGCTCTTGTTGCGGTTGAGGACGAGGTGCGCGCCGGTGGCGTCGCCGACGAAGGTGACGTCGGTGTCGGCGTCGCCACCCGCGATCACGGGGCGATGGCGGCGGTCCTGCTGCCGCCAGGCCGCGGCGCCGCGCACGCCGTAGATCTCCTGGTTGATCCAGCAGCGCTTCCCGTCGATGTACGGAATGGTCTCGCCCCGGCTCACCGGCACGTCGCCGCAGCCCTGGTTCCACGGGGTGATCCGGCCGTACCGGTCGAGGACGGACCGGATCGCGAGGGTGTGCCGGGCATCGATGCCGACGCCGCGCGACCAGACCTCGGTGACGGGTTCGGAGCCCGCCGAGACGATGTAGACGTCGAAACCGGCCCGTTGGAGCGTACGGATCAGATCGCGCTGCTGGTCGTAGTAGCGGACGTACGCCGGGATCGTGTGGGTGCCGAGGGTCTGCGTCGAGCCGATGGGTGCGGCGAGGGCCTGCCCGCGCGCCTGTCGGGCGTACGAGGTCAGCTCGGCGACGGTGTGTCCGGCGAACAGCTGGGGCACCCAGGCGTACTGCGGGACGGTGCGCCGGTGGTTCCAGTCACCGGCGAAGGCTGCGGCGCCGCTCATGGTCCTGCCCTCCGCGCGGATCTCGAAGATCTCGTCCGTGCAGCGGGTGTTCGTGGCGGTCGGCAGGGGCGCGCCCACCGGCACGGCGGTGCCGCAGGCGGCGGTGAGCGCGGTGTCCGCCGCCTCCGTGAGCCAGGTGCTGGTGGCCTTCCAGCTCGCCGGGCGCAGGATCTTGTCGTGCTTGAGGGCCCAGGCGAGGGTGGCGTCGGTGACGTCGTTCTTGGTGACCGTGTTGTCCCAGTCGAAGGCGGCGACCGGTCGGCCCGCGCCGACGGGTCCGGCGCAGCTGCCCCGCTGGTCGATGACCTGCTGGAGGTGGGCGCGGTTGTCGCCGTACCAACTCCCGGACAGCTGAGGGCAGTTCGGGCGCGCTCCGGCCGAGGCGGGTGGCGCGGCCGCCGACAGGGCGGCGGCCGCGACCAGGGTCCACGCGAAAACGTGTCGGTATCGCATGAAATGTGGACCGTACACCGGGGCGGTCTACAGGGGCGTGACGTACGCGCCCGAGATGCCGCCGTCCACCAGGAAGTCGGTGGCGTTCACGAAGGAGGAGTCGTCGCTGGCGAGGAACGCGACCGCCGCGGCGATCTCGTCGGCCTCCGCGAACCGTCCGACCGGGATGTGCACGAGCCGCCGCGCGGCCCGCTCCGGGTCCTTGGCGAACAGCTCCCGGAGGAGGGGGGTGTTGACCGGCCCGGGGCACAGCGCGTTGACCCGGATGCCCTCCCTGGCGAACTGCACGCCCAGCTCACGGGACATGGCCAGCACACCGCCCTTGGAGGCCGTGTACGAGATCTGCGAGGTCGCCGCGCCCATCCGGGCGACGAACGACGCCGTGTTGATGATGGAGCCCTTGCCCTGGCGCCGCATGTAGGGGATCGCGGCCTTGCAGCACAGGTAGACGGAGGTGAGGTTGACCTCCTGGACGCGCTTCCAGGCCTCCAGGCCCGTCTCCAGGATGGAGTCGTCGTCGGGCGGCGAGATACCCGCGTTGTTGAAGGCGATGTCGACCGAGCCGTAGGTGTCGAACGCCGTCTTGAAGAGCGCCTCGACCTGCTCGGGGTCGGTGACGTCGACCTTCACGAAGGTCCCGCCGACCTCTTCGGCGGCCGCCTTGCCGCGCTGCTCGTCGATGTCGCCGCAGACGACATGGGCGCCCTCGGAGGCGAGCCGGTGCGTGGTGGCGAGGCCGATGCCGCTGCCGGCGCCGGTGATGACGGCGGTGCGGCCGACCAGGCGGCGGCAGATGTTTCCTTCGGTGCCTGCGGTGGCTTCGGTCACTGTGCGGGGCCCTCCGTGCTGATGAAGACGTTCTTGGTTTCGGTGAAGGCGGTGAGGGCGTCCGGGCCGAGCTCGCGGCCGATCCCCGACTGCTTGAAGCCGCCGAAGGGGGTCCAGTAGCGGACGCTGGAGTGGGAGTTGACGGACAGGTTGCCCGCCCGGACCGCCTGGGAGACGCGCAGTGCCCGGCCGACGTCGCGGGTCCAGATGGAGCCGGACAGCCCGTACTCGGTGGCGTTGGCGAGCCGGATCGCGTCGGCCTCGTCCTCGAAGGGGAGGACCACGGCGACGGGGCCGAAGACCTCCTCCACGGCCACCCGCGCGTCGGGCTCGACATCGGTGAGGACGGTGGCCGGGAACCAGAAGCCGGGGCCTTCGGGGGCCTTGCCGCGGATACCGGGGGTGTCGGCGGGGACGTAGGACCGTACGCGTTCCAGCTGGGCCCGGGAGATCAGCGGGCCCATCTGGGTCTGCTCGTCGGACGGGTCGCCGACGACGACGGACTCGATCGCCGGGGCGAGGAGTTCGAGGAAGCGGTCGTACACGGAGCGCTGGACGAGGATGCGGGTGCGGGCGCAGCAGTCCTGGCCGGAGTTGTCGAGGAAGGACATGGGGGCGTCGGCAGCGGCGGCTTCGATGTCGGCGTCGGCGAAGACGATGTTGGGGCTCTTGCCGCCGAGTTCGAGGGTGACGCGCTTGAGGAGGGCCGAGCCCTTTGTCAACACCTGTTTGCCCACGGTTGTTGACCCCGTGAAGACGATCTTCGCGACGCCGGGGTGCTCCACGAGGGCGTTGCCCGCGACGGGGCCCGCGCCCGGCAGCACCTGGAAGAGGTGCTCGGGAAGGCCCGCCTCCAGGGCGAGTCCGGCCAGCCGCAGGGCGGTCAGGGGGGTCGTCTCGGCGGGCTTGAGGATGACCGCGTTCCCGGCCGCGAGCGCGGGGGCGGTGCCCCAGGCGGCGATCGGCATGGGGAAGTTCCAGGGCGCGATGACGCCCACCACACCGAGGGGTTCGAGGAAGGTGACGTCGAGGCCGCCCGGGACCGGGATCTGGCGGCCGGTCAGCCGCTCCACTCCCCCGGCCGCGTAGTCGAGCAGATCGCGGACGTTGCCCGCCTCCCAGCGGGCGTTGCCGATGACGTGACCGGCCTCGCGGACCTCCAACTGGGCGAGTTCTTCCAGGTGTTCGTCGACGACGACGGCGAAGCGGCGCAGCAGCCGGGCACGCTCGCCCGGGGCCAGGGCGGCCCACCCGGCCTGCGCCCTGGCCGCCCGTACGACGGCGGCGTCGACGTCCTGCGGGGTAGCGGCCGGGACGGTGGCGATGACCTCCTCGGTCGCCGGATCGAGAACCTGGAGCTCGTACTGGTCGGACTGCTCGGACTGGCCTGACTGGCCTGACTGGTCGGACTGGTCGGACAAGATCGGCCTCACATGCGTTCGAAGGAGCGGCGCAGCTCCCAGTCGGTCACCGCGGCGTCGAACGCGTCCAGCTCGACGCGTGCCATGTTGCGGTAGTGCGCGACCACCTCGTCGCCGAAGGCGGCCTTGGCGATGGGGCTGTTCTCCCAGAGCTCGGCGGCCTCGCGCAGGGTCGTGGGCACGTGCGCGTACTCGGCGGTGTACGCGTTCCCCGCGCACACCTCCGGAAGCTCCAGCTTCTGCTCGATGCCGTACAGACCGGCCGCGACGAGTCCGGCGACGGCCAGGTGCGGGTTGACGTCACCGCCGGGGAGCCGGTTCTCGAAGCGCATCGAGCGGCCGTGGCCGACGACGCGGAGGGAGCAGGTGCGGTTGTCGTACCCCCAGGCGACGGCGGTCGGGGCGAAGGAGCCCGGCTGGAAGCGTTTGTACGAGTTGATGTTGGGCGCGTAGAGGAGCGAGAAGTCGCGGAGGGCGGCGAGCTGACCGGCGAGGAAGTGCCGCATGACCTCCGACATCCCACCCGGGCCGTCCCCGGCCATGACGTTGGTGCCGTCCGTGTCCGCGAGCGAGAGGTGGATGTGACAGGAGTTGCCCTCGCGCTCGTTGTACTTCGCCATGAAGGTGAGCGAGACGCCCTCCTGGGAGGCGATCTCCTTGGCACCCGTCTTGTAGATGGCGTGCTGGTCGCAGGTGACGAGCGCCTCGTCGTACTTGAAGGCGATCTCGTGCTGGCCGGGGTTGCACTCGCCCTTGGCGGACTCCACGACGAGGCCCGCGGCCTGCATTTCATTGCGGATGCGGCGCAGCAGCGGCTCAATGCGCCCGGTCCCCAGTACCGAGTAGTCGATGTTGTACTGATTGGCGGGAGTCAGCCCCCGGTAATGGGAGTCCCAGGCCTGCTCGTAGGTGTCCTTGAAGACGATGAATTCGAGCTCGGTGCCGACCTGGGCGGTGTAGCCGAGTTCGGCGAGGCGGTCGAGCTGGCGGCGCAGGATCTGGCGGGGCGCGGCCACGACCGGGGAGCCGTCGTTCCAGGCGAGGTCGGCGATGAGCAGGGCGGTGCCCTCGTTCCAGGGGACGCGCCGTAGGGTGCTGAGATCGGGGTGCATGGCAAAGTCGCCGTAACCCCGCTCCCAGGAGGACATCTCATACCCGTCGACGGTGTTCATCTCGGTGTCGACGGCGAGGAGGTAGTTGCAGCCCTCCGTGCCGTGCTCCAGGACCTCGTCGAGGAAGAAGCGCGCGGCGAACCGCTTGCCCTGGAGTCGCCCCTGCATGTCGGGGAAGGCCAGGACGACCGTGTCGATCTCGCCGCCCGCGACGAGGGTGTGCAGCTCCTCGACGGCGAGCGGGGGTGTGCGGTCTGCCACCGGAAAAGCCTCCTTGGGTCAGCCGAGAGCCATAAGGTATTGCCGAGAACCATTGCTTGGGAAGGGGGCACGACCAGATGACACAGGCGGGTCCTGACAGTGGTCCGGGAAGCAGCTTGGGGGACGGACTGACGCCGGTGCTGCGGCCGGTGCGGGCGGGCAACGGTTTCGAGGAG
Source organism: Streptomyces sp. NPDC029292 (assembly GCF_055569295.1). Taxonomy (NCBI): domain Bacteria; kingdom Bacillati; phylum Actinomycetota; class Actinomycetes; order Kitasatosporales; family Streptomycetaceae; genus Streptomyces; species Streptomyces sp. NPDC029292. The sequence goes on along the minus strand of NZ_JBVHXR010000003.1, from coordinate 336,039 downwards.
GCGCTGGAGCAGATCCTCCAGGTCGTCCGGCTCGGCCTGGTGCCGGGCGGCGAACGGCTGCCCGCGGAGCGGGAGTTGGCGGAACGGCTGGGGATCAGCCGGGTGACGCTGCGGGAGGTGCTGAAGGTGCTTCAGGACCAGGGCCTGGTCGAGTCGCGGCGCGGCCGGTACGGCGGAACGTTCGTGCTGCCGAGGACCGACGCGCCCGGCGAGCAGGAGCTGCGGCGCCGGGTCGCCGAGGTCGACATCGAGGACGTCCTGCGCTTCCGGGAGGTACTGGAGGTGGGCGCGGCGGGACTGTGCGCCGCGCACGGGCTCGACGACGACCAGGCCGACCGCCTGCGCGAGGCGCTCGCCCGCACGCACGACGCGCCGCTGGCCGACTACCGCCGCCTGGACACGATGCTCCACCTCACCCTCGCGGAACTGTGCGGCTCCCCGTCCCTCACGGCCCAGTACGCGGCCGTCCGCGCCTCCGTGAACGACCTCCTGGACTGCATCCCCCTCCTGGTACGCAACCTGGAGCACTCCCAGCGCCAGCACACCGCGCTGGTCGAGGCGGTGCTCGACGGGGACGCGGACGGGGCGCGGGAGATGATGCGGGAGCACTGCGGGGGGACGGCGGCACTGCTGCGGGGATTCTTGACGTGACGGAACCTTGTCTCCACCGGACTACGTCCGCAAAGGTACGCGTCTATTCCATTGAGGACTCCGCTGAAGAGTCCATTGACCAGGAGGAGGCAGCGTGGGCAGGCCGCTGATCGGTGTGAGTACGTATCTGGAGGCCGGGGCGCGCTGGGGGGTCTGGGAGCTGGAGGCGGCGTTGCTGCCGGTCGGCTATCCGCGGCTCGTGCAGCGGGCGGGCGGGCTCTCCGCGATGCTGCCGCCGGACGATCCGTCCCATGCGGCCGCGACCGTCGCCCGCCTCGACGGGGTGGTCGTCGCGGGCGGCCCGGACGTCGACCCCGCCCGCTACGACGCCGAGCGCTCCCCGCGCACCGGACCGCCCGCGCCCGAGCGCGACGCCTGGGAACTCGCCCTGATCCAGGCGGCGTTGGCCTCGGGCACTCCACTTCTCGGCATCTGCCGGGGCATGCAGCTCCTGAACGTCGCCCTGGGCGGCACGCTCGTCCAGCACATCGACGGGCACGTGAAGGACGTCGGAGTCTTCGGGCGGCACGATGTGACCCCCGTGCCGGGGAGTCGGTACGCCGATGCCGTGCCGGAGTCGTGCGCCGTGCCGACGTACCACCATCAGGCGGTGGACCGCCTCGGCGAGGGTCTTGTCGCCTCGGCGCACGCACTCGACGACGGGATGGTGGAGGCGATCGAACTCCCCGGCCCGGCGTGGGTGTTGGGGGTCCAGTGGCACCCGGAAATGGGCGAGGACCTGCGGGTCATGCGGGCCCTGGTCCGAGCCGCTTCCTGAGCCAGTCCAGGGCGGCGTCGCCCTGGGCGCGCTGGAAGGGGCGCAGGGTCGGCAGTCCCGGTGGCGGCGGCTGCCGGGAGTGCCGGACGAAAAAGCCGGCCAGGGCCGCCAGGGTGACGGTGACCCCGTCCGGGTCGGCGTCCCGGCCCAGTGGGTGCGCGGTGAACACCTCTTCGGGGTCGGGGCCGCCCTGGGCGCGGACGCACGGCAGCATCACCAGCAGGTCGAACCACGGCGCTGCGCGCAGGGCGTGGGGCCAGTCCACGAAGACGACGCCCCCGTCTTCCGTGAGCAGGACGTTGTCCGCGCGCACGTCACCGTGCGCGAGGGTGTCACCGGTGGCGAACTCGGCCCAGGGGGCGGAGAGTTCGGCCAGCGCGCGCAGATGACCGGCGGCCCACGGGTCGAGGCCCTCGCCGGTGTCCCCCGCGTCGATCAACTGCTGCCAGCCGTGGAACGAGCGCGCCAGGGCATCCGCTGCGGGGCGGGCGTCCACGGGGGCCGGGGTGAGCCTCCGGCTCAGCTCTCCCATGGCGTCCAGGACGCGCCTCAACTCACCCTCCCGCCAGGGGACATGGGGCTGGCGTCCGTCGATGTCCTCGAAGACGAGGGCCACCCATGTGCCGTCGTCGTACGTGCCCAGGAGGCGGGGTGCGGGGGTGCCGGGCGGCAGTGCCGCGGTGTGTTTCGCCTCCGTGCGGTGCAGTGCGGGGCTGTGGGGGTTGGTGTCGGCGCTCACCGCCTTCACGAACGCGCGTCCGCGCTCCGCTGTGGTGACGCGGGCCGCGACGCCGGGCGAGAATCCGCCCGGCTGAGTGACCGCCGCCGTCACCGGCGCCCCGAGCACGCCCGCGACGGCGTCGCGGACCGCCTTGGGGAGGGCTTCCCAAGGGGTACGTACGCCTGCGGCGGGCGGGGCGGTGACGTTCATGTACCGCATCCTGCGGGGTGGGTGTCTGTCCCCACCACCGCATTTCCTGGCACCCGGCGTCGGGGTTGAGGTCTGAGCGGTTTGTCGCCCCCTCCGCCCCTGCCCGTCCCGTACCTGGGGGCTGCCGCCCCCAGACCCCCGCTTCGGCCTGAACGGCCCCGCTCCTCAAACGCCGGACGGGCCAAGAATCAGCCCCTCCGGCGTTCGAGGAGCGGGGTCTGGGGCGGAGCCCCAGGTCGGGACGGGCAGGGGCGGAGGGGCGAAAGAACGTTACGACCCCCGCGTCAGCGACAGCAGGTCCCTCGCCGGCCCCGTGGGGCGATGGCCCGTCGGCCATACCGCCCGCAGGGCCCGGCCGAGTCGGACGTCGGCGAGGGGGATGCTCACCAGACGGTGGGCGGAAAGCTCCTCTCCGAGGGCGAGTTCGCTGAGGACGGCGGGGCCCGCACCGCTGACCGCGGAGGCCTTGACCGCCGTGGTCGAGGAGAGCTCGAAGAGCGGCCGGGCGAGCCCGCCCAGCGCCGCGTCGAGGACCTGCCGCGTACCCGACCCCTCCTCCCGGAGGATGAGCGGCGTGGCCGCCAGCTCGGCGGCGGCGAGCGGCGCCCGACGCCGCGCCCACGGATGTCCGGGCGCGGTCACCACGATCAGGCGGTCGTGGGCGATGACGGCGGAGTCCAGTCCCGCGGGCACGGACAGGCCCTCGACGAAGCCCAGGTCCGCCTCGCCCGCGAGGAGTCGTTCGGCGACGGCGGCGGAGTTCCCGGCGAGGAGCGACACCGCCGTGTCCGGGCGCTGCGCGCGCAGCGCGATCAGCCAGCCCGGGAGCAGATACTCGGCGATCGTCATGCTCGCGGCGACACGAAGCCGGGAGTCACGGCGGTCACGCAAGGCCTGCGCCCCCGCGTCGAACGCCTCGGCCGCCTCCACCACACGCCGCGCCCAGTCCGTGACGAGCGCCCCCGCGTCCGTGAGGCGGGACCCGCGCGGCGAGCGGTCGACGAGCGCCACGCCCAGCTGGCGTTCCATGGAGCGGATGCGACTGCTGGCCGCGGGCTGGGTGATCCCCAGTTCCCGCGCGGCACGTCCCAGACTGCCCAGCCGGGCCACGGCCAGCAGCAGCTCCAGCGCCCCCAGATCCGGCACTCGGTGCGCGATCCCGACCGACTCCTCGCCGCTGCTCCCCGCCGATCCCGTCGGTCCCGTCCGTCCCGTCGATCCTTCAGCCGTGCTCATAAATCCAGCTTATGTCCTCATAGAGCCATCCTCCCTGGTGGGGAGCCCGAAGCGGCGGGACCGTGGCGACATGGTCACCGCAGCCCAGCCCCTCACCGTCCTCCGGAGGACGACTCCACGCGCCGCCGCCGTCCGACACCTCGGTCCGAACTGGTACGCCTCGGTGATGGGCACGGCGATCGTTTCCACAGCGGGCGCGGGGCTCCCCGGGGACGTTCCGGGCCTGCGAACCGCCTGCGCCGCGGTGTGGGCTCTCTCGCTCGCCCTGCTCGTGGTCCTGCTCGCCGCCCGGGCCCTGCACTGGACGCACCACCGGGACCAGGCCCGCGCCCACCTCCTCGACCCGGCCATGGCCCCGTTCTACGGCTGTCTCTCGATGGCCCTGCTGGCGGTCGGTGGCGGCGCCCTGGTCGTGGGCCGGGACTGGACCGGGACGCAGGCCGCGGTCGCCCTGGACGCCGTCCTGTTCACGGCGGGTACGGCCATCGGTCTGACGGCCGCCGTGGCCGTCCCGTACCTCATGGTCGCCCGCCATCGCATCGAACCCGGCGAGGCCACCCCCGTCTGGCTGCTCCCCGTCGTCGCCCCGATGGTCTCCGCGGCCCTCGGCCCCCTCCTGGTCCCGTATCTCCCGCCCGGCCAGCCCCGGGAGACCCTGCTCCTCACCTGCTTCGCGATGTTCGGGCTGAGTCTGCTGGCCACCTTCGTGATGCTGCCGGTGATCTTCGCCCGGCTCGTCACCGCGGGTCCGCTGCCGCTCGCCCTCACCCCGACCCTGTTCCTCGTGCTCGGTCCGCTGGGCCAGTCGACGACCGCCGTGGGCAAGTTCGCCGACTTCGCGCCCGGCGTGGTGGCCGCCCCGTACGACCAGGGTTTCGGCATCCTCGCCGTCCTCTACGGCGTCCCCGTGATGGGCTTCGCGCTGCTCTGGCTCGGCCTCGCCACCGCGATGGTGGTGCGGGCCCGCCGCCGGGGTATGGGCTTCACGATGACCTGGTGGGCGTTCACCTTCCCGGTGGGGACCTGCGTGACCGGCGCCGAGGGGCTGGCCCGGCACACCGGTCTTGTCGCCTTCGACGGGCTCGCGGTCGCCCTGTACGTGCTGCTCGTGGCCGCGTGGTCGGTGGCCGCCGTCCGCACGGCCCGCGGCCTGGTCAGCGGCGAGCTGCTCGCAGCGCCTCGATGAAAGTAACCTCTTGCGTCGCGCCCCCAGCCTTCACCGTCCTCATTGGATCGGCCACGGTTTGTTCCTCATCCGTATCCCCGTTCCCTGAAAGCGGGACCGCATGACGTGGATCACCAAGGCGCGTTCACAGCCCCATCCGTGGTCGTAAGATCTCCCGCTGGTGGTCGACACAGCTTGTGGGGGGCGAAACATGGAGAGACCGGACGACCGCATCGCATCCGTCCTGCGCTTCGCTGCGGAACTCGTCGCCTGGGTGGCCGCTCCCTGGGTCTTGTCCAAGTACTCATGGCTGCTTGCCGTCTTGGCGGTGGTGGTACTGATCGGCCTCCCGACCGTCTTCTCCACTCCGGGAGACAAGGCGCAGGTGATCATCCCTGTCTCGGGTACGGTCACGATCCTGCTCGTGCTGCTCCAGCTCGCTGCTGCCGCGGTCGCCGCATGGTTGGCATGGCCCCTCTATGCGGCAGTCCTCGTGTCTCTCCTCGTGGCCGCCACCCTCGTCACGGAACGTCAGCGCTGGCAGTGGCTGCTCTCCACGGACCGGCACACCGGCTGAGCTGCGGAGGGGTGGCACCGGAGTGCGTTCGCTCTCCGGGCAGGCCCGCTACTTCCCGGCCTCTCCCTACCCTTCAGTGAAGTAGGTATACGGCGCCACCGAGACTCCTTCGGAGACCGCGCGTTCGTCGTCCTCGCCGGCTTCCGGGTCGAGGTCGCGCGCCCACAACGAATGCATGGACCACACGGAGAAGCCGGCGTGGAAGTCGTGGCCGATGTCTGAGGGTGTACTCGAGTGCCCCAGGGCGTGTAGGTCCGCGACGACGTCATCCAGAAAGCGATGGGTCAGCTGAACCCCGTCGTAGTGCGCTTCGGCATCGCCGCCTTCGCCGCTGTAGCCGATCTCCACGAGTTCGACCGTCTCGTCAGCCGCGTAGGTGATCACCAGCGTGGGTGAGGTGGTGTAGACGGCCCGCTGTCCGCCCGGGCCGTGATACGGCGACCCGACGCGCTCCTCGACCTGTGAGCGCGGATCGCCGATCCTGACGAGGGCCACGCCTTGTCCTGGGATGATCTCCATGTTGACCACCCTGCCAGCGAGGACAACCACTCGGGAGTCCGCAGCGAGATCAAAGCGCCGCCGCTCCATCCGGCAAAGGTCTGTGAACGCGGCTTGATTCGGGTCATCAAGCCGCGTTCACAGCCCGATCCATGGTGCCAGCAGCATGCGGACCTCAGGCGGACCTACTCCACTACGATGCCGAAATCCTGAACGAGTTCCTCCAGGGTCGTACGGCGCGGCAGTGCCCAAGAGGTCGCCCTTCACAGTGTTGATCCTGCGTGGGCGTACCAGCGAGAAAAGGACTGTGAACGAGGCTTGACATGGATCATCAAGCCGCGCCGACAGACTCAGTCCGTCGCCGACAACGCGGTTCGCGCACGCCTTTCAACAAGTCGGCTCGGAACCGGGAACCGCCTGAGGCGCCACCGATCAAGGCGGCGCGGAGGTCCCGGACCAGCGGCCCGGGCTGGTACCACCGCTCGCGTCGGACGGTCGTCAGCTCAGGCTCTGGGCCCGGCGGCGGCGCACGATGACGAGCATGCCCGCACCCGTGGCCACCGCCGCGACAGCAACGCCCGTGATCGGCAGCGCCGAGGACCCGGTCTCTGCCAGGTTGCCGCCCTTCGCCGTCGTCCCGTCGTCGCCGGTCGACGACGACCCGCCGGCCGATCCGCCCGAGCCACTGGTCGAGCTGCCCGTCGAGCCGGTCGACCCCCCACCCGTGACGTCCAGGGTGATGTTGGCCTTGTCGTTGGCCTTGTTGGGGTCGAACGGCCGCGCCTCGGTATTCAGCGCCACCGAGCCCTTGGCGTCCGCCACCCGCTTGTCGATCTTCAGCTCGAAGCTGTAGGTCTCTCGGCCGCCCTCGTTGAGAGCCCGCTGACTCGTGCCGCAGTCGTACGCCTCACCCTTGGCCTTGCAGAACCCGGGAGTCTTGACGACCGACGTTCCGGCAGGAGGCGTGATCATGACCCTGGCGGACCGGTCCTCCACCTTGGCCATGACCCAGGCGGGCCCGGCGTTGGTGAACTCCACCTTCATCGTCACCGTTTCACCGACGCTCCCCTTCAACGCGGCACCCGTCACCTGGTAGTCGGCCGTGTTCACGGAGGTGACGGGCACATCGACGACTCGCGCGGACCCCTCGCCCCCGGCCTGTCCCTCGACCAGTTTCACCGCCGGTGCGGTTCCCACCACCGGCGGAGTGCCGTTGTCGTCCGCCCCCGGATCGTCGTCCCCGACACGCAGGCGCAGCTCGTCGTTGAGCGCGCGGTCCAGTGCCTTGACACGGAAAGGCCTCTCGGGCGTGTAGACGACGCCCGGCTCCACCGCCTGGTCGAACGCGCACACCGCGGTCCACCTCTCGGGCATCTCGTCGTAGGACCGGACCTGCTGTGTTCGGCAGTTGGAGGGAACCTCCGCGAGGTCGAGTCCCCGGGTGACGGAGTAGGTGACCCACACCTTCTCGGCAGCTCCGGTGCCCTTGTTCGCCACCGTGACCGGCAGATCGAAGGTGCTCCCCGGTTTCACCCCGACGATCGGCTCGATGCCTCCAATGACCAATTCGGGTCCGGTTTCATCGGCGAAGGCGGCGGGAGCCGCGGCCAGCGCGATCAGGCCTGCAGCGCCGAGGGCGGCAACAGCGGCACGGGAGGCGCGACGGTTGTGCGGGGGCATCGGCATGGAGAGAACCTCTGTTGGAACGCGGGCAAACGGACGGTGTTTTCCAGGAGAACAGCCCTTCGATCCCTAGACTCTTGCCGATCCCGAACAGTTGCACGTCCGGTGCCTCCTCCGCCTTGCGTTCGCCTTCGGGCTGGGACCACCGAGGCCGGAATGAGGATCTTGGTGGCTGCCGCGGGATGTCATCAGCCAGAGGTGGCGAGGTGGACGGCCTTCACCATGTCGGTGATGCGGTGTGGGCTGCAGCGGAGTTCCCTCGATTGGCGCCACCACTTCAGCGTGGTCATGGCCTGCCCGCCGAGAGTGCGTGTATCCGCGTATGGGAGAAGTTGACGTCACGTTGCCCGGCAGGCAGCTTGTCGCAGCGCCTCACCGAGCACACCTGGCGCCCCGGCCAACGACGGCCCGTACCAGGTGAGTCGGCGTCCGTCGACGAGCGCGCAGGGCACGCCGTCGAAGGCCTCGGGCCCGTCGTCGGCCGTGAAGCGGTAGGGCTCGTCGGGCAGCACCACGAGCTCCGGAGCCGCCGCCAGGAGCTCGGGGAGAGGGATGCGGGGATAGCGGTCCTCGTGGTGCGCGTACACGTTGTCCACGCCGAGCCGCGCCAGCACGTCCCCGGCGAAGGTGTCCCGGCCGACGACCATCCAGGGGCGCCGCCAGACGGGCACGATCGCGGTCGTACGGCGGTCCGGAACCGGCAGCCGCTGCCACGCCGCCTCCGCCTCGTCCAGCCACCTCGGGCGAACCGCCGCCCCGCACGCGCTCAGCACCCGCTCCAGCTCGCGGAAGGCCCCCGGCACGTCGCGCACCTCGGTCACCAGGACCTCGACTCCCGCCTCCCGCAAAGCGGCCAGGTCGGGCTCGCGGTTCTCCTCCTCGTTGGCGACGACGAGGTCGGGGGCGAGCCGCACGATCCTGTCGATCTCGGGGTTCTTGGTGCCCCCGATCCGTACGACGTCGAGGTCCGCGGGATGGCTGCACCAGTCGGTCGCGCCGACCAGGGCGCCGGGTACGGAGACGGCCACGGCCTCCGTCAGCGAGGGCACGAGCGACACGACACGCGGCAGGGCACGCGGTGTGTCGTCGGGGGCGTAACCGGAGGTGCCGGGCATGGCGTCAGTATCGCAGCGCCACCCGAAGGTGCGCCGATCACCGGGGAACGGTCAGCGCTTCCCGGCGTGCACGTCAGCGCTTGCCGAAGCCGTTCCGGTCCTCCACCGCGTCGATGTGGTCGGCGACCTCGACGACGACCACGCGGGTGTCCGGGACGGTCGCCCGCCACCGGTGCCGCACGCCGCCCGTCAGATAGAGCGTGTCGCCGCGCCCGAGCCGGTGGGCGCGGCCCTCCGCCTCGACCTCGACGGCGCCGTCGGCGACGTACATCAACTTGTCGTTGCGGTGCTGGAGTTCGCGGCCTTCTTCGTGGTCGCCGGTGAACTCCGTGGCGTGCAACTGGTGGTGACCGCGCACCAGGGGGCGCACGTGGGCTTCGGGAGCGAATTCGGCGCCGTCGGCGCGCACGACGTCGACGCTGCACGCCGGGTCGGCCGCGGCGAGCAGCTCGACGGCAGTGGTGCCGAGGGCGTCGGCGACTCTCTCCAGGGAGCTCTTGCTGGGCCGGGCCCGCTCGTTCTCGACCTGGCTGAGAAAGGGGACCGACAGGCCGCTGCGCTCGGCCACGACGGCGAGGGTGAGCTCCAGTGCCCGGCGCCGCCGCCGGACGGCGGCGCCCACCCGAAGGGGCTGTTCTTTGTGGTCGCCCATCGCTCCGGCTCCCTCCCTTGCGTCGTCGGTCCAGTACTTCCAGGGCTTCGGTCCGCCACTTCTCGGACCACTACTTCTGAAGAGTTGTTTGCACCCTACGCATGTTCGGCAAACCGTTTCATGCACCCGTCACATCGCTGTCACATCGAAGGAGGGCGAGGGTCATAGTTCTCGCCACTGGAGGAGCTGCCCCGTCTCCCCCGGCGCCGCCCCCTCGCGCGCGACGAAAAGGCTGACCAGCAGGGCCGGACGCCCGTCCGGGTCGGTGAGCAGGGTCGCCGAGGGGTTGGCGAAGGCCCGGCTGCCGCCGTGGGTGCGCAGGGGCAGCCGGTCGGCCCGCCCGGTCGCCGGATCGTAGGCGTACGTCCGCCGGCTTCCGATGCCCTCCGGCCACCGCTGCCCCTCTGTCAACACCAGCCGCTTTCCCCCGAGTTCGAGGAGCGCGCGGTCACCGATGTTTCCGGCGGTCCCCCAGGACTCCAGCGCCCGTCCAGGCGCTGGTCGGGCTCGGCGTGCCAGGTCGTGAAGTCCTTGAGTGCGGCCCGGAGTTGGCGGTCGGTGTCGCACCGCGCCCGGTAGTGGCCGGTGAGTTCGATGTGGTTCTCCGGATCCTTCTCGTACGCCAGTACGTAGCTACCGGTGTCGTCGGCGGCGAGCGCGGGCCGGCTGGTGCCCGCGCCGAAGTCGTGGCGCCGGGTCCAGGTGCGCGGATCCGCGGAGGTGGCGAGGGCCGCGTGGAAGCGGCCGCCGCCGAGCATCGTGTGGTGGACGGCGAGATACGTGCCGTCCGGCGCCTGGGTGATCCGCGCGGCGTCCACGGTGCGTCCGGAGCCGTCCCGCGGGCCGTACGCGTAGCCGTCGGCGTCGCGCACGTCCGAGGCGAGTTCCGCGAGGCGGGCCGTCGCCAGGGACGCGGGTTCCGCACTCGCGTCCGGCAGCGCGGCGGTCAGCAGCACCGCCACGAACAGGGGGCCGAGCCGGAACAGGGGTCGCACGGAGGTCTCACAGGAGCGAGCGCAAGAGAAGAGCCGAGCGTAGGGACGAGTCGCGCGCCCCGGAAATCCCGCGAGGGGTGTGCTTCGCCACACACGGAATCCGTGCGGCGAAGCACACCCCTCGGCGACCGAGTGAACGGCCTACGAACCGCTACTGCGGAGTCATCCGCTCCACCATGTCCGGGTGCTCCTTCAGCCACGCGGCCACGGCGTCCTCCTCATGCCCCTGACCGCGCTGCTTGATCTCGCTCTCCAGACTGCCGAGTTCGTCCTCGCTCATCTTGAAGTTCTTGATCCACTTGGTGAGCTGCGGGTACTGCTCGGGGAACTTCGCGCTGGAGATGGTCCGGATCGTGTTGCCCTCGCCGAACAGCTTCTTGTCGTCCGCGAGCTTGGTGAGCTTGTACTCGCTGTAGGCCCAGTGCGGGGACCACAGAACGACGGCGACCGGCTCCTTCTTGGCGTACGCGCGCTTCAGCTCGGCGAGCATCGCGGGCGTGGAGCCGTCGACGACCTTGTACTCCTTGTCCAGGCCGTAGCCCGGCAGCACCTTCTTCTTGAGGAGATTCATCTCGCCGGTGCCCGGCTCGATGCCGATGATCTTCCCGTCGAAGGTGCCGCCCTTGCCCTTGAGGTCCGCGAGGGACTTGACGTCCTTCACGTACGAGGGCACGGCGATCTCCAGGGAGGTCGGCTGGTACCAGGTGCCGAGGTCTCTCAGGTCGTCCTTGTGCTGGTCCCAGTAGTTGGACTGGGCGTACGGCAGCCACGCGTCGAAGTTGAGGTCGAGGTCACCGGAGGCCAGGCCCGTGTAGACGGGGCCGACGTCCATCTGCTTGAGGTTCAGCGTGTAGCCGCGCCGGGCCAGGACGTTCTTCCACAGGTAGGTGACGGCGACGTCCTCGTCCCAGGGGAACCAGGCGACGTCCAGCGAACGCTTGGCCTCGGCACTGGCGGCAGTGCTCTTGACCGGGGCCAGCTTGTCGACGACGCCGGGGTTCTTCTTCAGCCAGGCGCGCACGGCGTCCTGCTGCTTGCCCTTGCCCGCCTTGTTGATCTCGGCTTCCAGGCTGGTGAGCTGTGTCTCGGTCATCTTGAAGTTCTTGAGCCACTGGCCGACGACCGGGTTGTCCTGGGCGAAGCCCTTACGGGACAGCGTGTGCACTCCGTCGCCCTTGCCCCAGGCGCCCTTCGGGTCCTTGAGCTTCTTCAGCTTGTACTCGCTGTACGCCCAGTGCGGCGACCAGAGGGTGACGACGACGGGCTCCTGCTTGGCGTACGCGCGCTTCAGCTCGGCCAGCATGGCGGGCGTGGAGCTGTCGACGACCTTGTACTCCTTGTCGAGCCCGTACTCCTTCAGCACCTTGCTCTTGAGCAGACCCATCATTCCGGCGCTGGACTCGATGCCGGTGATCTTGCCGCCGAACTTGGACGCCTGGCCCTTGAGGTCCGCCAGGGAATCGATGCCCTTCATGTACGCGGGCACGCTCAGTTCCAGCGAGGTCGGGCCGTACCAGGAGCCCAGGTCGTCGAGCTGCTTGCCGTACTTCTTCCAGTACTGCTCATGCGTGGTCGGCAGCCAGGAGTCCGTCTGGAAGTCGATGTCGCCCTGGGCGAGGGAGGTGTACAGCGGGCCCGCGTCGAACTGCTTGGTGTCGACCTCGAAGCCGCGCTGCTCCAGGATCTCCTTCCAGAGGAAGGTGGAGGCGACGCCCTCGTCCCACGGGATGTAGCCGATGGTGACCTTCTTGCCCTGGCCGACGTTCTCGCCGTCGGCCGCGGTGGACGTGGAGGTCGTACCGCCGAAGATGCCCATGCCGCCCGCGACCAGTGCGAGCACGACGACGCCCGCCATCGCCACGGCGGGCCGGGGGCGGTAGGACCAGATCTTCAGGCCCTGCGCGGCCCGCAGCTTGGCGGCGGCGCGGCGGCCCAGCGGCGAGACCTGGGTGCCCAGGGCGCTGGTCATGCGGTCCAGGTAGATCGCCAGGATGACGATGGCGACACCGGCCTCGGAGCCCAGGCCGACGTTCAGCTGGCCGATCGCCTCGTTCACGTCGCCGCCGAGGCCGCCGGTGCCGACCATGCCCGCGATGGCGGCCATGGACAGGCCCAGCATGATGACCTGGTTGACGCCCGCCATGACGGTGGGCAGGGCCAGCGGCAGCTGGATGCGCAGCAGGGTGCTGCGCGGTGTGGTGCCGAACGCGTCGGCCGCTTCGACCAGTTCCTTGTCGACCTGGCGGATGCCCAGCTCCGTCATCCGGACGCCGGGGGCCAGCGCGAAGATCAGGGTGGCGACGATGCCCGCGGGGGCGCCGGTGCCGAAGAACAGGATGGCCGGGATGAGGTAGATCATCGCGGGCAGCGTCTGCATGAAGTCGAGCACCGGGCGGACGATGCTGCTGACCCGGTCGGAGCGCGCCGCCCAGATACCCACGGGTACGGAGACGACGAGCGCGATGAGCGTCGCCACGAGGACGAGCGACAGGGTCACCATCGCGTCCTCCCACAGTTCGAGGGAGTCGATGAAGGCGAATCCCACGAAGGTGAGGACACCGGCCGAGGTGCCGCGCAGCCAGAACGCGATCACCGCGAAGATACCCGCGAGGAGGAGCGGCTCGGGGGCCTGGAGGACGGAGTCGATGCCGTCGAAGGTGCCCTGGAAGACGGTCTTGAAGAAGTCGAAGAGCCACGACATGTGGTTCAGCAGCCAGTCGACCGCGTCATTGACCCAGTCGCCGAACGGAATCCTAGGCACCGGCCTTCACCGCCTTGTCGCGCTGGTCGCGCGGGCTGGCGCAGCGTTCGGGCGTGCCCTGCTCGTCGCCGAGGAAGCCGACGAGCCGCTGCCGCGGGACGACTCCGACGAGCTTCCGGGTCTTGTCGAGCACCGCGACCGGGTGCGACAGACGGGCGCTGATCGCGCAGAGGTCCACGAAGGAGGTGTCGGGCGCGGCGGTCTCGCAGGCGCAGTCCGCCTCGTCGCCGCGTACGTCCGTGTCCATGACCGCGCCGGTGGTCAGTACGCGGGAGCGGTCGACGTCCTGGGTGAAGGAGGCGACGTAGTCGTCGGCCGGGCGGACCAGGATGTCCTCGGCACTGCCGATCTGCACGATGCGGCCGTCGCGCATGACGGCGATCCGGTCGCCCAGGCGCATCGCCTCGTTGAGGTCGTGCGTGATGAAGACGATCGTCTTCTTGAGCTTCTTCTGGAGCTCGATCAGCTGGTCCTGCATGTCACGGCGGATCAGCGGGTCGAGCGCGCTGAAGGACTCGTCCATCAGCAGCAGGTCGGCGTCGGTGGCAAGCGCGCGGGCGAGGCCCACGCGCTGCTGCATTCCGCCGGACAGTTCGTCGGGCCAGGACTTCTCCCAGCCCGCGAGCCCGGCCAGTTCGAGGGCCTTGGTGGCGCGTTCCTTGCGTTCGGCGCTCGGTACGCTCTGGACTTCCAGGCCGTACGCGGCGTTCTCCAGGACGCTGCGGTGCGGGAAGAGCGCGAAGTGCTGGAAGACCATGCTGATCTTCTTCGAGCGGACCTCGCGCAGTTCACGGGCGCTGAGCGCGGTCAGGTCCTGGCCGTCGAAGCGCACCTGTCCCGCGGTCGGCTCCAGGAGTCCGTTGAGCATGCGCAGCAGCGTGGACTTGCCGGATCCGGACAGGCCCATGACGACGAAGATCTGGCCCGGCTCCACCGTGAAGGAGGCGTCGATCACCGCGGCGGTGGTGCCGTCGGCGCGCAGTTCCTCACGGTCGGCTCCCTGCCGGAGCCGCTCGACCGCCTCTTCTGGTCGTCTTCCGAACACCTTGTACAGATGCTCCGCTTCAAGCCTGGCTGACACGTGTGGCCTCTCGGTGGACGCTGGGACCGGTGCGAACGGTTGAAAACGCAACCGGGCTCGCCCCGATGCCGCGCCTGCCCCCGCTTACGCGGAGCAAACACAGGAGTGGCCGAGGTCACTGTCGGTGGCTGACGTGGTCGGCGGTGACGTACGAGAAGGTCACTGTCAGTGGCGTCATGGTGGTCGGCGGCGTACGAGAACGTGACTGTCAGTGGCGTACGGCATGATGCGAAACGTGACCCGACGCCTGATGCTCCTCGACACCGCCTCGCTGTATTTCCGCGCCTATTTCGGCATGCCGGATTCCGTGAAGGCCCCGGACGGCACACCTGTGAACGCCGTGCGCGGGCTGCTGGAATTCATCGACCGCCTGGTCAAGGACCACCGCCCCGACGACCTGGTGGCCTGCATGGACGCGGACTGGCGCCCGCAGTGGCGGGTCGACCTGATCCCGTCGTACAAGGCGCACCGCGTCGCCGTGGAGACCGAGACCGGCCCGGACGAGGAGGAGGTGCCGGACACGCTGTCGCCGCAGGTGCCGGTCATCGAGGACGTCCTCGACGCGCTCGGTATCGCCCGCGTGGGGGTCGAGGGGTACGAGGCGGACGACGTGATCGGCACCTTCACCGGGCGCGCCGCCGGCCCGGTCGACATCGTCACCGGCGACCGCGACCTCTACCAACTGGTCGACGACAAGCGGGGGGTGCGCGTCCTCTATCCCCTCAAGGGTGTCGGCATGCTGCAACTCACCGACGAGGCGTGGCTGCGCGAGAAGTACGGCGTCGACGGTCCGGGGTACGCGGATCTGGCGCTGCTGCGCGGCGACCCGAGCGACGGACTGCCCGGCGTCCCCGGCATCGGTGAGAAGACCGCCGCCAAGCTGCTCGCCGAGTTCGGCGACCTGGCCGGGATCATGTCCGCGGTCGACGATCCGGCCGCCAAGCTGACCCCGACGCAGCGCAAGCGACTCGACGAGGCACGGCCGTACATCGCCGTGGCGCCCAAGGTCGTCAAGGTCGCCGATGACGTTCCCCTGCCGGACGTCGACACGGCGGTGCCGCACGCGCCGCGCGACCCGGCCGCGCTGGAAGCACTCGCCGCCCGGTGGGGCCTGGGCGGCTCGTTGCACAGGGTGCTCTCGACTCTGCAGGCATAGGTGGTGCCATTCGACCGTTCAGACATAGGTGTTACCAAGGGAAGGGTGCTAACTTAGGTAAGCCTAAGCACGCGAACCAGGAGGCCGTCATGGCAGAGCGCCCGGCACGCAAGCCCCGGAAGCCCCACTCCGCGCGGGTGGTGCGGACCGAGCGGCTGAGCCCGCACATGCAGCGAGTCGTGCTGGGCGGCGACGGACTGGCCGAGTTCACCGCGGGCAGCAGTACCGACCACTATGTGAAGCTGTTGTTCGGCGCCGAGGGTGTCACCTACCCCGAGCCCTTCGACATGCAGCGCATCCGCGAGGAGTTCCCGCGCGAGCAGTGGCCCGTGACCCGGACGTACACCGTGCGCGCCTGGGACGCCGAACAGCGCGAGCTGACGCTCGACTTCGTGGTGCACGGCGACGAGGGCCTGGCCGGGCCGTGGGCCACCCGCGTCCAACCGGGCGAGGTCGTACGGTTCATGGGCCCCGGCGGCGGATACGCCCCCGACGCGAGCGCTGACTGGCATCTGCTGGCCGGTGACGAGAGCGCGCTGCCCGCGATCGCCGCCGCCCTGGAGGCGCTGCCGGACGACGCCGTGGCGCACGCCTTCGTGGAGGTCTCGGGCCCCGACGAGGAGCAGAAGATCGCCTCCGACGTGGACGTCGTCTGGCTGCACCGCGGCGACCGGCCCGTCGGCGAGGCCCTGGTGGAGGCCGTTCGCGCCCTCGAGTTCCCCGAGGGCCGGGTGCACGCCTTCGTACACGGCGAGGCGGGCTTCGTGAAGGAACTGCGCAAGCTGCTGCGGGTCGAACGTGAGATTGCGCGCGAGGACCTGTCGATCTCCGGCTACTGGCGGCTCGGGCACAACGAGGACGGCTGGCAGGCGTCGAAGCGGGAGTGGAACGCGCAGGTGGAGGCGGAGCAGGAGGCGTCCGTCTGAGGCGGGCTCAGGCGAGCACGGTCCGCCCCAGGGCGGGCTCACGCAAGCACCGTCCGCCCGAGGCGGACGCACGCAAGCACAGGGAGGCGGCCGCGCGTTGCGCGGGCCGCCTCCTGGCGTTCTCCGGGTGAGCCGCTGGCCGTTTCCGCCGGCTACACCGACCGCTGGTAGGACCGGAACGTGCGGATCGACAGCCACACCGCCGCCACCGCGAGCGCGAGCAGCGCCCCGCCCCGGCTGAGCACGTCACCCCGGTCGGGGTGCTCGGACAGCGCCGAACGGCCCGCGACCATCGCCCAGTTGAGCGGGTTGAAGTCGGCGATGTGCCGCATCCAGCCGGGCATCTGGGACGGGGCCATGAAGGCCGAGGAGAGGAAGGTCAGCGGCAGCAGCAGGAAGGTGTTGATGCCGATGATCGACTCCCGCTCCTGGACCAGCATGCCCAGCGCGTTGGACAGCGCCCCGAAGATGGTGCCGAGCAGCACCGAGGCGACGATCAGGATCGCGACGCCACCGATCCCGCCCGGGTAGTCGGCGCCGCCGAGCAGTCCGAGCAGCACGATGATGACCGACTGCAACGCGGTGACCAGGCCGTTGTTGACGACATTGCCGTTCATCAGGGCCGCCCGGCTGACCGGCGTGGTCAGGAACCGGTTGAGGGTGCCGCGCTGGATCTCGTCGAGCGTGCTCATGCCCGCCCACATGTTGGAGCTGAGCGCGCTCATCACGACCACGCCGGGGACGAGGTAGTCCAGATACGAGGTGGTGCCGAAGCCGCCGAGTTCGACGACCTTCTTGAACAGGTTGCCGAACAGGAACAGCCAGACCACCGGCTGGATCAGCGTGATCAGCAGGTACGCCGGCTGCCGTACGAACACCATGAGTTGACGCTGCGTCATGTACCAGGTCTGGGAGACGGCGGTGCTCATCGCACACCTCCCGCGAGGGCGAGCGCCTCGGCGCCTTCCGCTTCGGCCTCGGCCTCGGCCTCGGAGTAACGGCGGCCCGCGTAGCGGAGATAGACGTCGTCGAGCGAGGGACGGGCGACGGTCGCGGCCGCGACCGCGACCCCGGCGCGCTCGAGCGCCCCGAGCAGCACGGGCATCGCGGCGGCCCCGTCGTCGGCGCGGACGCTGATGCGGCGGCCTTCGAACAGCGCCTCGTGCACACCGGGCAACCCGGTGAGGGCGCCGTTGAGCAGCGTACGGCCGGCTTCGCCGACCGCTTCCCGCAGCTCCAAGTGGACGGCGTCGCCTCGGAGTTCGCCCTTCAGCGCGTTCGGCGTGCCCTCGACGACGACATGGCCGCGGTCGACGATCGCGATGCGCTCGGCGAGCCGGTCGGCCTCTTCGAGGTAGTGGGTGGTGAGCAGGATGGTCAGGCCCTCGTCGCCGGCGAGGCGGGCGATCTCGTCCCACATCGCGGTGCGCGCCTCGGGGTCGAGACCGGTGGTGGGCTCGTCCAGGAAGAGCACCTCGGGCCGGTGGACCAGGCCGAGTGCCACGTCCAGACGCCGTCGCATGCCCCCCGAGTAGCCCTTGACCGGGCGCTTCGCGGCGTCGGCGAGCTTGAAACGCTCAAGGAGCTCGTCCACCCGACGTGCCAGCTCGGCGCCCTTCAACCCGTAGAGCCTGCCTTGGAGTTGGAGGTTCTCCCGGCCTGTCGCCACCGGGTCGGCGCCCGAGCTCTGGGCGACCACGCCGATCGCGCGGCGCACCCGGTCGGGGTGGCGCAGCACATCGTGGCCCGCGACGGTGGCGGTGCCCGAGTCGGGGCGGGCCAGGGTGGTGAGGATCTTGACGGTGGTGGACTTGCCGGCGCCGTTCGGGCCCAGCAACCCGAAGACGGTGCCGGTCTCGACGGTGACGTCCATGCCGCTGAGCGCGGTCACATCACCGGGATAGGTCTTGATCAGCTGACGCGCCTCGACCGCGGGCGCACGGGTATTCATGACGACTGCTCTCCTGTGTGAACGGATGACAACGGATCCGCTGTGCAGCGGATGACTGCTGATCCGCGTGAAGAGCGCCGGGCTATCCTGGGTGTGCCGCACCTCGATCGCCTGGAGCTGCCTCACGGCGGATTCAGTTCGGGGTTCGAGACCCTGGCGGGGCTGCTCCAACAGCCCTGCCGGGGTCTTTTTCGCTTCGGCTAGCGTCTGTCGACGTCGCCGCCTTCCAGATTCCGGAACTCCTCGGGGACCTCCCCCGTCTCATTGAAGGTCCGCCACTCCTTGACGCCCGGAAACGTGCCCTCCCTGACCTCCACGAGGAAGGCGCGGACCCAGGCGGCCTCCGCCTCGATCATGTGCAGCTTGTACTCGGACTCGATCAGGAAGAGCCGGGGCAGCGTCTCGTAGAGCTTCTCCAGGCCGCCGCGCAGGCTCGCGGCCTGCACCTCCAGCATGTTGAGCCGCTCCCCCAGCAGGCGCGCCACCTCATCGGGGTGGAGCACGCCCATCAGCGAGAGCGCGGCTTCGAAGATCGGGTACTCCTGCGCCGGGACGGCGAGCAGGTCCGACAGCCACTCCATGGCCTCTTCGCGCCCGGCGTCCGTGATGCCGTAGAGCGTGCGCTCGGGCCGGTTGCCCTGCCGCTGCACCTCGGCGACCTCGACGAAACCGTGCTTCTCCAGGTTCTGCACGACCGTGTAGAGCGAGCCGAAGTTGATCTTCAGACTGGTGTCCTTGCCGCGTCGGCGCAGGGTCTGGGCGATCTCGTACGGATGCATCGGTTTCTCGGTGAGCAGCACCATGACCGCGAGTGCCAGCGGATTGCTGAGCTTCCGGCGTTTCGTCGCCATGATGACCCCACCTCGCCTCCGAATATCCGTAGACGAACATATCGCGTCTCGGAAGCGAGCGTCAACACTCACGATGTATCGCGATTCAGGGCGGGCCGCAAGGGCGTGAGGACTTCGGCGCGACCCGGACATGGCCGCGTCACGCGGGCGAAACAGGCTCTCCCTAATTTCTGTCACCCGACAGGAATTCCGCTTCCCTTCCGCGCCGAAGGCAGGTGCCGCCGTGACCACCACCGCCCCCTCCGACGTACGCCCCGACCCGCCGGAGTCCCCCGGCGACGGCTCCCTGGCCGAGTTCGGCTACCGCCAGGAGCTGCATCGCAGCCTTGGCCGGTACGCCTCGTTCGCCGCCGGATTCTCCTTCATCTCCGTACTGACGACCGTCTTCCAGTTCTTCGCCTTCGGGTTCGCGTTCGGCGGCCCGGTCTTCTTCTGGACCTGGCCGGCCGTGCTGGTGGGCCAGTTGATGGTCGCCGCGTGCTTCGCGGAGCTGGCCGCGCGCTACCCGATCTCCGGCGCGATCTACCAGTGGTCCTCGCGCCTGTCGAACCTCTCCTTCGGCTGGTTCGCCGGCTGGATCATGGTGATCGGGCAGATCGTGGTGGTCGCGGCGGCGGCGCTCGCGCTGCAGATGGTGCTGCCGGCGATCTGGTCCGGCTTCCAGCTGGTGGGCACCGATCCGGCACCCACCAGCGCCGACGGAGCGGCCAACGCGGCCGTCCTAGGCGTGATCCTGCTGGTGCTGACCACGCTGGTGAACGTCGTCGACAACCGCGTGATGTCCGTGATCAACCGGATCGGTGTGACCGCCGAGATCATCGGCGCCGTCCTGATCATCGTGCTCCTGCTGACCCACTCCGAGCGCTCCCCCGGCATCACCTTCCACACCGGCGAGGGCAGCACCGGCCTCTTCGGGGCGCTGATGGTGGGTTCGTTCATGGCGGCGTACGTGATGATCGGCTTCGACAGCGCGGGCGAGATGAGCGAGGAGACCCACAACCCGCGCCGCACCGCGCCCCGTACTATCCTCACCGCGCTCGGCGCGGCGGGCCTGCTCGGCGGTCTGATCGTCCTCGGCGGTCTGCTCGCCGCGCCCAGCCTCACGGACGGACATCTGGGCGTCGACGGTCTGAGCTATGTGCTGACCAGCAGCCTCGGCGACGGGGTCGGCCGCGTGCTGCTCGCCGACGTGGTGGTGGCCATCGCGGTGGCGACCCTGGCGATCCAGACGGCCGCCTGCCGGATGCTCTTCTCGATGGCCCGCGACAACCAGCTCCCCTTCTCCGGCCGCCTCGCGAAGGTCAACCCGCGCACCGGCATGCCGAGCGCCCCCGCCCTGGTCGTCGGCATCCTCGCCGCCGCCCTGCTGCTCCTCAACTTCGCCTCCCCGGACGCCTTTCTGGCCATCGGCACCACCTGCATCGTGATGCTGTACCTGGCGTACGCGATGGTGACCGGACCGATGCTGGTGCGCCGCCTGCGCGGAGAGTTCACCGCCGACGGCACCGACGAGACGGGCGCGCCGCTCTTCTCCCTCGGCCGCTGGGGCGTCCCCGTCAACGCGATCGCCCTCGTCTACGGCCTCTTCATGACCGTCAACCTGGCGTGGCCCCGCGCGGCGGTGTACGACCCGACGGGCGGGCACTGGTACTTCCAGTGGTTCACGGTGCTGTTCCTGGGTGTGACGCTGGCCGCCGGTGTGGCGTACCGGGCGTACAAGGCGCGTACGGCGATGACGCAGGCGCCCGAGGTGGTCCCGGCCTCGTACGCCTGAGGTGGTCCCGGCCTCGTACGCCTGAGGTGGTCCCGGCCTCGTACGCTTGATCAGGTGAGACGCAAGCCCCGGATCCCGCCCTCCCCCCTGCCGCAGCGCGACGGTGTCGACCCCGTGCGCATCAAGCTGCCGCAGGGCGGGGGCTGGTCCACCGTGCGGGAGCATCTGGTGGAGCGGCTCGCGGCGGGGACCGGGGTGATCGACGGGATGCTGGGCGACGGGCTGATCGTCGGCGAGGACGGGCGGCCCGTGGCGCACGACACGGCGTACGAGCCGGGGATGTTCGTGTGGTTCCACCGCGAGCTGCCCGACGAGGAGCGGGTGCCGTTCGCGCTCGACGTGGTGTACCGCGACGAGCACATCGTCGTGGCCGACAAGCCGCACTTCCTCGCCACCACCCCGCGCGGCAGCCATGTCACCGAGACCGCCCTCGCCCGGCTGCGGCGAGAGCTCGGCATCCCGGCGCTCGGCGCCGCGCACCGCCTCGACCGGCTCACGGCAGGTCTTGTGCTGTTCACCGTGCGGCCCGAGGAGCGCGGCGCGTACCAGTCGCTGTTCCGCGACAAGCTGGTCGGCAAGGAGTACGAGGCCGTGGCCGCGTACGACGCGGAGCTGGACCTGCCGCGTACCGTCCGCAGCCGGATCCTTAAGGAGCGCGGGGTCATGGCCGCCCGGGAAGTGGCGGGCGAGCCGAACGCGGTCAGCCGCGTCGAGTTGCGCGACCACCACGACGGCCTCGGGCGTTATCGGCTGACGCCCAGCACCGGGCAGACCCATCAACTCCGGGTCCACATGAGCGCGTTGGGCGTTCCCCTGCTCGGCGATCCGCTCTACCCGGTGGTGACCGGCCCCGTGCCGGCCGGTGATTTCCGGCGTCCGCTCCAACTGCTGGCGCGGGTGCTGGAGTTCACCGATCCGGTCACGGGGCACGCGCACCGGTTCGTCAGCGGGCGAGGGCTCCAGGCCTGGACGTCGTACGACGCGTGGGCGGGCCACGGCCAGTGGGCCTCGCGTGAGGATTCGGCTCAGTAGCCGCGCCACCAGCGCAGGAAGCGTTGCCAGGCGCCGAGCCGGTGGGCGGGCTCCGGTGTCGGCGCGGGCTGGGGAGCCACCGGCTGCGGAGCGGGCGCGGTCGGCTGCGGATTCTCCGTCGTGACCTGCCAGTTCGGCCGCTGGCGCGGCACCGCGTGGACGGCGGGCCGCTGCAGGATGTCCTGCGGGGGCTTCGGCGCGAACCGTACCGGCAGTTCCACCAGGTGACGCGAGGACATCGACGCACGCCAGCGCAACTCGTTTTCCTCGCAGTCGAGTTGGACGTCCGGCAGCCGCATCAGCAGCGCGTCGACACCGGTGTCGGCGATGGCACGGCCGATGTCCTGGCCGGGGCACTCGTGGGGACCGCCGCCGAAGGCGAGGTGGGAGCGGTTGCCCTGCATGTTGGCGGCGAGGTCGGGGCGTACCCGCGGGTCGACGTTGCCCGGGGCGATTCCGAGGAGCAGTCCGTCACCCCGGCGGATGCGGTGTCCGCCCAACTCCGTGTCCTGCTTGGCGAAGTAGCCGAGGACGGCGCTGAACGGCGGTTCGTCCCAGAGGGACTGCTCGACCGCCTCCGGCACCGTCATCTGGCCGCCGTTCAGCTGGGCGCGGAAGCGCGGGTCGGTGAGCACCATGCGCAGCACGTTGGCGATGAGGTTGGCCGTGGCCTCGTACGCGGCGAGCAGCACGAGCCGCAGGTGCTGGGCGACCTCGTCGTCGGTGAGCCGGGCCGGGTGGTTGATGAGGTGACTGGTGAAGTCCTCCTCGGGCTGGGCGCGGCGGCGGGCGGTGAGCTGGATCAGCACGCTCATGACGTACTCATTGCTGGCGATCGCGGTCTCGGTGCCCTTGAGCAGGTCGCGGGCGGCCTGCACCATACGGTCGTTGGCGTCCTCGGGCATGCCGAAGATCTCGCACAGCACGGCCATCGGAAGGTGCTCGGCGAACTGTCCGACCAGGTCGGCCGTGCCCAGCTCGCAGAACTCGTTGACGAGACGCTGTGTCGAGCGGTTGATGTACCGGCGCAGGCTGCGGTGGTCGATGGTCGTCATGGCGCCGGTGACCGCGCCGCGCAGCCGCAGGTGCTCGTCGCCCTCGGCGTGGGCGCAGATGGGCTGCCAGGCGATGTGCGGCGCGAGCGGGTGGTCGGGGCCCGCCGTGCCGTCCTGGACGGCGGTCCACAGGCGGCTGTCGCGCGCGTAGTGCGAGGGGGTGCTCACCATGTGCAGGTTCTCGCCGTGACCGAGCACCATCCAGATCGGCACGTCGTTGTGGAGCAGCACGGGGGCGACGGCGCCGTGTTCGGCGCGGAGTTTCTCGTACAGGGCTTCCAGGTCCTCCGCCTCGGGGCCGTACAGCCGGCGCAGCCCGCCGGGACCGAGGCCGTGGGCGGGGCAGCCGGGCGGCGGGCCGAGCGTGGGGTCGTCCGTACCGGTCGGGGAGTGGGATTCAGGCGTCACGGTGATCGCTCCGAAACTGAAGTGGATCCGGTGTGTGGGGAGTGGGCAGGTGGGGAGTACGGCTCAGGCGCGCGGCGAGGTCATCGCCAGCGAGTGCAGGAAGCGCATCAGCGTCATCAGCACGTCCCGGCTGGAGGCCCTGCGGCGCGCGTCGCACTGCACGATCGGGATCTCCGCGGAGAGGTCGAGCGCGGTGCGCAGGTCCTCGATCGGGTAGCCGGGCGCGTCCGGGAAGTCGTTTATGGCCACGACGAACGGCACACCGCGCTCCTCCAGGCGGCCGATCACGTCGAAGCTGACCTCCAGACGGCGGGTGTCGATCAGGACGACCGCGCCGAGCGCGCCCTCGAAGAGGCCGTTCCACAGGAACCAGAAGCGCTCCTGGCCGGGGGTGCCGAAGAGGTAGAGCACCAGCTGTTCCGTGATGCTGATGCGGCCGAAGTCCATGGCGACGGTGGTGGCCGTCTTGGTCTCCGAGCCGTAGTTGTCGTCGACGCCGATGCCGGCCTGCGTCATGGTCTCCTCGGTGGTCAGCGGCTTGATCTCGCTGACGGCACCCACCATGGTCGTCTTGCCGACCCCGAAGCCGCCCACGATCACGATCTTCACGGCGGCCTGCGCCGTGTGCGGCAGATGGTCCTCGGCGCGAGGGCCCGTGATCGTGTCAGAGCTTTTGAAGTCCATGCATCACCGCTTCGAGGAGGGAACGGTCGGGGAGCGCCGAGCGGACGATCGGGGCGCGCGCCTGTACCAGTTCGGCCGTCAGCAGCTCGGTGAGCAGGACGGTCACCACGCTGAACGGCAGATTGAGATAGGCCGAGAGCTCGGCCACGGACAGTGGGGCCTTGCAGAGCCGGAGCAGCACCGACTGCTCCGGCTGGGCGTTGGGGGGCGGCACGTCGGCGCGCGCCACGACTAACGTGACCAGGTCGAGGGCGGCGCGGTCGCCGTCCTCGCCCCCGCCGGTGAGCACGTACAAGCGCCCGGGGATCTTCGGGGCCTGTTCCTGGCCCTCGGGGGGAGGCGCCTCATTTTTGGGAGGGCCGGAGGGCTCTTCCTTGGGATAGCGCCGCCGGCGTTGCGGAGGAGTCATACGGTCTGGCCGTTGCGTCGCGGCGGACTTGTCAGATGGGCTCCAATCCGTACGACGAGGTCGCGCATGCGGTTGCTCATCAGTCCGGGCTCGGCGGTCTGGTTGGCGAGGACCGCGAGATAGGCGTTGGGTCCCGCCGACATCAGATAGAAGTAGCCGCCGTTGATCTCGATGATGACCATGCGCATCCGGCCGTCGCTGTTGGGGATCTCGCCGGCGACCGCTCCGGCCAGGCTCTGCAGGCCCGCGCAGGCCGCGGCGACACGGTCGGCGGCGTCGGGGTCGCCGCCGTAGCGGGCGATGCGCAGGCCGTCGGCGGAGAGCACCACGATCTGCTGGATGCCGGGTACGCCGTCGGCGAGCTCCTTGAGCATCCAGTCGAAGTTGGCTCGCTGCTGGATCACTTGAGGTCCCCCTCGTCGTCGGCCTCCACAGGGGCCGGCCGGTTGTCCGTACTGAACGCGTTCGGGTCCGGGTCGCCCTTGAGTCCGTTCATGAAGGCCTCGACCCACAGCCCGGGTTCGGGCTCCTTCTCCTCCGGGACGGGCTCGGGCGCCCACGCGGGCGCCGCTGCCGCGGCGGCCTCGGCCGCCTCCTCGGCGGCCCGTGCCTCGGCGATCCGCTGGCTGAGCGGGACCTTCACCCGGCTGCGGCGCTGCGGCAGGCCGTTGGCCGTCCATTCGGTGACCTCGGGGACGTCGTCCTCCTGGGAGCCGCCGAGCGGTGCGGGGATCCGGGGTCCGGTGGTCGGGCGGCGCCTCTTGGGCTTGCGCTTGGGGCCCTCGACTCCGCCGGTGTCCATGCTCGGTACGGCGGCGATACCGATGCCGTGCGCGAGGCCCGGGGCGGGGTCGGTGGTGAGCATGTCGCGCGGTACGACGAGGACGGCGCGGACACCGCCGTACGCCGACTGCCGGAGCGAGACCTGCAGGTTGTACATCTTCGACAGCCGGCCCACGACGGCCATGCCGAGCCGCGGGGTGGCGCCGAGGACGTCGAGGTCGACACCGGCCGCGGCCTGCCGGAGCAGGTCCTCGGCCTTTCCGCGGGCCTCCTCGCTGAGGCTGACGCCGCCGTCCTCGATCTCGATGGCGATGCCGGTCTGCACCTCGAGGGCGGTGACGTGCACCTTGGTGTGCGGCGGCGAGTAGCGCGTGGCGTTGTCGAGGAGTTCGGCGCAGGCGTGGATGAGCGGTTCGACGGATACGCCGTTGACGGCGACCTCGACGATGTTGTGCAGCTCGATGCGGCGGTACTCCAGGATCCGGGACATCGCGCCGCGCATCACGCTGAACAGCGGTACGGGCTCGGGCCATTGGCGTCCGGGGCGGCCGCCGCCGAGCACCGCGATGGAGTCGGCGAGGCGGCCGATCAGCGCGGTGCCGTGGTCGATGCGCAGGAGGTCGTCGAAGACCTCGGGGTTGCGCCCGTGGTCCTCCTCCATCTCGCGCAGTTCCTTGTTCTGCTGGTGGACGATCGCCTGGACGCGCCGGGCGATGTTGACGAAGGCGCGCTGCGCGGAGTCACGCATCGTCTCCTCGTGGTCCACGATCTTGAGCACCTTTTTCACCAAGTCGCGCTGCGACTGGGGAATTTCGCGGTGGTCCGGGTCGCCGTGACCGACGGTGCGAGCCGCCTCCGCGGGGGAGTCGCCGCCGCGCAGCTGGTCGAGCGCGGCGGGCAGGACTTCCTCGGTGAGGTGCACGATGTCCTGGTCGTGGGCGGCGATGCGCTGTTCCAGGTATGCGGTGCGGTGTGTGAGCTGGGTGCGCAGGTCGCGGGCGACGCGGCCACGGCGCACGGCTTCGGCGCCGATCGCGACGACCAGGAGCGTCGCGACGGCACCGCACCAGCCGACGGCGGCCCGGGCCTGCTCCGTCACCATGGCGACGGCGGCCCCGGTCGCCGCGGCCATCAGTATGGCCGGCAGCAACAGCACGCGCGCGTAGGGAAGTTCACGGCCACCGGGAGGCGATTGAACACTCACCATGTATGCCCTCTGAGACAAATCGGCTGGGGGTCGGGGAAGTTTGTGGGGGAAACGGCATGGATCCGCAGGGATCAAACTGAATCTTCGGAACTTTTGGGAACAAGCGCACGAATACACCTCAACTCGGTGCGCTGCGGGCGAGCTTAGTCCGACCGGATCATCGCTGTGTCATATTCAGCAAGCACCTGAAATCGCCCTCGCGACAGGAGTACCCTCGGCTCCATTTGCACGCTGAGGCTCCGTTCGCACACGGTGCGTCACGGCGTACGGGCATGCGGAAAGCACCCCTCTCAGGGGTGACTCGGCGACGGAAAGTCAGATTCCCGCGATGCGCAGGGCCGCGTCCGCGGTGGCCTCGGCGAACGCCGACACGGGCCGTTCCGGATCGGATCGGTGCACGAGGATCACACCCTCGATGAGACCGAACAGCAGATCCGTCCGCAGATCGAGTTCACTCTTGGCGAGTGCGCCACCCGCGGCCGTCGCGGCCAGCAACTGCCGGTAGGTGTCCTTGAGTTCGGCCCGTACGGCATGGAAGCCGGCGAAGCGCTCGGCGCGCACCTCGGGCAGCAGATAGAGCCCGCCGAGGTTGTACGGGCCACCGCAGAGCAGCTCCACGTCGGTGCGGCACAGCTCCCACAGCCGGTCCTCGGGCGGGGTCGCGTCGTCCGCGAGGAGCTCTCGGGCGAGGGCCAGCGAGGGCGTGACCGTGGACTCCAGGAGCTCGGCGAGCAGTTCCTCCTTGCCCGAGACGTAGTGGTACATGGACGCCTGGCGCATGCCCGCCCGCTCGGCGACGGCACGGGTGGTCGTGGCGGCGTATCCGCGTGTCGTGAACAACTCGGCGGCGGCGTGGCGCAGTTCGTCGCGCGGTGACAGACCGCTGTCCGGCCGCTGCGCGGCGCGCGGCCTGCCGACCCTTCGTCCAGCACCGGTTCCCATGCGTTCGATCCTCGCACACGGATCGCCCCGTAACGCGGCGCGGACCAGTGACGAGATACGGCTGGGCCGCGTGGGCGCGACCAGCGAGCGACGGCCCGCGACTCCCCACCCACGGCGGCCACCGTGAGGGATCGGTAACCGGACGGCAACGCACGGGACACGGCACCGACCCTCGTCGCTCCTAATTTCTGTCGAGCGACAGAAATCACCCGGAGCCGGAGGACTCGCGATGGCGACAGCGACCACATACGGAGCACGCGATCACGCCCGAGCCCAGGAGGGCACCCGCGCCGAGGCCATGCCCGTCGTCCCGGCGAGCGCCTGGCCGACGCCGCCCTGCGAGGCGGGCCACCTCGTGTGGGCGGAGACGGTGGCGGGCGGCAACTACACGCACAAGGTGCTGGCCCGCGGCACCGAGCTGCGGCTGACCGACCTGAGCGGCGACGCGTGCGCGCACCTCCTGCTGCACTCCGCCGACCGGCCCTGGGAGCGCCTGAACGTGGCGGACACGGTCAAGGTCCAGTGGAACGCCTACCTGCGCGAGGGGCAGTTGCTCCTCTCCGACCAGGGCCGGGTGCTGGCCTCGGTGATCGCCGACACCTCCGGACGGCACGACGCGCTGTGCGGCACCTCCACGCTCGTACGGAACACGCAGCGGTACGGGGACGGGACGCCGCAGTCCGCCTCCCCCGCCGGGCGCGAGCTGTTCAAGCTGGCCGCCGCCAAGAACGGGCTCGAGCCGCGCGATCTGCCGCCCTCGCTCTCCTTCTTCCAGGGCGTCGAGATACGCGACGACGGCTCCCTCGACTTCACCGGGTCGGCCGGTCCCGGCGGCAGCGTCACGCTGCGCGCCGAGCAGGACGTCACGGTGCTCGTCGCGAACGTGCCGCACCCGGCCGATCCCCGTACGGAGTACGTCAGCACCCCGCTGGAGGTGCTCGCCTGGCGCTCGGCGGCGACCGAGCCGGGCGACCCGCTGTGGGAGGCGACGCCCGAGGGCCGTCGCGCCTTCCTGAACACCACCGAGTTCCTTGCCGCGAGGGGGATCGCATGACCCGCGTCACTGTCCCGGCCCGGGCCGCCTGGTCGGCCGTCGTCCGCACCGGCGAGACGCTCACCATCACCGATCTGCACGGCAACCAGGCCGTCGACTGCCTGGTGTACGACGCCCACGACACGTCGGTCCGCTACAGCGCACCCGACACGATCCACGCGCAGGGCAACCTCTTCCTGACCACGGGCAGCGTGCTCATGTCGAACGAACACACCCCGCTGATGACAGTCGTCGAGGACGAGGTCGGCCGCCACGACACGGTCGGCGGCGCCTGCTCCAAGGAGTCGAACACGCTCCGGTACGGCCACCACACCTGGTCCCAGCACGCCTGCGTGGACAACTTCCTCGCCGAGGGCGCCAAGCACGGCCTCGGCAAGCGCGACCTCGTCTCGAACATCAACTGGTACATGAACGTGCCGGTCGAGAAGGACGGCACCCTCGGCATCGTCGACGGCATCTCGGCCCCGGGCCTGAAGCTGACGCTGCGCGCCGAGCGCGATGTGCTGGTGCTGGTCTCCAACTGCCCGCAGATCAACAACCCTTGCAACGGCTTCGAGCCGACGGCCGTGGAGATGACCATCGGGGCCCCGGAATGAGCTTTGACACCCTGCTGGTCGCCAACCGGGGCGAGATCGCGGTACGGATCATACGGACGGCACGCGAACTCGGCCTGCGTACCGTCGCCGTGTACTCCGACCCCGACCGCTCCGCACCCCACGTCCGGCTCGCCGACGAGGTGGTACGGCTGGGCCCCGCGCCCGCCAAGGAGTCGTACCTCGACGCCGACCTCGTCCTGAAGGCGGCCAAGGACACGGGTGCCGGGGCGATCCACCCCGGGTACGGTTTCCTCTCCGAGGATGCCGCCTTCGCCCGGCGCTGCGAGGACGCCGGAATCGTGTTCGTGGGGCCGACGCCGGAGCAGCTGGAGCTGTTCGGGGCGAAGCACACGGCGCGGGCCGCGGCGGAGGCGGCCGGGGTGCCATTGGCGCCGGGTACGGGGCTCCTCCCCGGTCTTCCGGAGGCCTTGGAGGCAGCCGACCGCATCGGCTATCCCGTCATGCTCAAGGCCACCGGCGGTGGCGGCGGCATCGGTATGTCGGCATGTCGATCGGCCGATGAGCTGACCGAGGCCTGGGAGCGCGTGCAGCGCGTCGCCGCGGCCTCCTTCTCCTCGGCCGGCGTCTTCCTGGAACGCCTCGTCGAACACGCCCGCCATGTCGAGGTGCAGGTCTTCGGCGACGGCCAGGGCCGCGTCGTCACCTTCGGCGACCGCGACTGCTCGCTCCAGCGCCGCAACCAGAAGGTGCTGGAGGAGGCTCCGGCGCCGGGGCTGCCCTCCCGCGTGCGCGACCAACTCGGCTCATCTGCACGTGACTTGTGCGCGTCGGTGGACTACCGCTCGGCCGGAACCGTGGAGTTCGTGTACGACGCCGCACGCGAAGAGGCGTACTTCCTGGAGGTCAACACCCGTCTCCAGGTGGAACACCCGGTCACCGAGGAGATCTACGGCGTCGACCTCGTCGCCTGGATGCTGCGGCTCGCGCGCGGGGAATCGGCTGTCGTACGGGACCCGGGGACGCCCCGCGGTCACGCCGTCGAGGCCCGTGTGTACGCCGAGGATCCCTCCCGCGAACACCGGCCGAGCGCGGGCCTGTTGACACGGGTCGAGTTCCCCGGCGGCGTCCGGGTGGACGGCTGGGTCGAGACGGGCACCGAGGTGACGACGTCGTACGACCCCATGCTCGCCAAGGTCATCGCGTACGGATCCGACCGGGCGCACGCGCTGGAGCGGCTCGACGAGGCGCTGGCCAGGACCCGGGTCGACGGGATCGAGACGAACCTCGGGCTGGTGCGGGCGGCCCTCGTGTCACCCTCCTTCCGGGCCGCGGACCACTCGACGGCGACGCTCGCGGACGTCTCGGACCCGACTCCTCGCATCGAGGTCGTCTCCGGCGGGACGCTCACCACCGTCCAGGACTGGCCGGGCCGCACCGGCTACTGGCAGGTGGGGGTGCCGCCGTGCGGTCCGATGGACGACCTGTCGTTCCGGTTGGGCAACCGGGCGCTCGGAAACGACGAGGGCGCGCCGGGGCTCGAATGCACCTTGCAGGGACCGACGTTGAGGTTCACGCACGCCACGACCGTGTGCGTCACGGGTGCTCCCGCGCCGGTCACCGTGGACGGTGCGGCGGTCGCGCAGTGGGAGCCGGTGACGGTGCCCGCGGGGGCCGCCCTGGAGGTCGGCGCACCCAGCGAGCACGGCCTGCGCACATACGTGCTCTTCGCGGGCGGGGGGCTGGACGTGCCGGCGTTCCTCGGCAGCGCGGCCACTTTCACCTTGGGCCGGTTCGGCGGACACGGGGGGCGGGCACTGCGGACCGGGGATGTGCTGCACGGCGGCTCGGTCGCTCCGGGTGCTCCGGGTGCTCCGGTAGCGGCTGCCGACCGGCCAGTCTTCGGCTCGAAGTGGCAGGTCGGCGCCCTCGAAGGCCCGCATGCCGCGCCCGAGTTCTTCACCGAGGACGACATCCACGACTTCTACGCCGCCGACTGGAAGGTCCACTTCAACTCGGCGCGCACGGGTGTCCGGCTGGTCGGGCCGAAGCCCCGCTGGGCGCGCACCGACGGCGGCGAGGCGGGCCTGCACCCGTCCAACATCCACGACACGCCCTACTCGGTCGGCGCGGTCGACTACACCGGCGACATGCCGGTGCTGCTCGGCCCGGACGGTCCCTCGCTCGGCGGCTTCGTCTGCCCGGCGACGGTCGTCAGCACGGAGCGCTGGAAGCTCGGCCAGTTCCGCCCCGGTGACACGGTGCGCTTCGCGCCGGTCGCCGACGACGGCTCGACGCGGGCCGCGATCGTGGACGGCGGGGTGCTCGCGCGGGACGGCGACGTGACGTACCGGCGCAGCGGCGACGACAACCTGCTGGTCGAATTCGGGCCCATGCAGCTGGACCTGGCCCTGCGGATGCGCGTACACGCGCTCATGGAGGCGGTGGCCGAGGCCGAGCTCGACGGCGTCACGGACCTCACGCCGGGCATCCGCTCCCTCCAGATCCAGACGGACCCGCGCCGGCTGCCGCAGCGCGAACTCCTCGCCACCGTAAGGGAAATCACGCGGGCCCTGCCGCCCAGCGACCAACTCGTCGTCCCCTCCCGCACGGTCCACCTCCCTCTCTCCTGGGACGACCCGGCGACCCGCGAGGCGATCGCCCGCTACATGGCGGGCGTCCGCGACGACGCGCCCTGGTGCCCGTGGAACATCGAGTTCATCCGCCGCGTGAACGGCCTGGACTCGGTGGACGAGGTGTACCGCACGGTCTTCGACGCCGAGTACCTCGTACTGGGCCTGGGCGACGTGTACTTGGGCGCGCCGGTCGCGACGCCGCTGGACCCCCGCCACCGACTGGTCACGACGAAGTACAACCCGGCACGCACCTGGACGGCCGAGAACTCGGTCGGCATCGGCGGGGCGTATCTGTGCATCTACGGCATGGAGGGGCCCGGCGGCTACCAGTTCGTCGGCCGTACGACCCAGGTGTGGTCGGGCTGGCAGCAGCGCGGCGCGTTCGAGCCGGGCTCGCCGTGGCTGCTGCGCTTCTTCGACCGCATCAAGTGGTACCCCGTCGACCCCGACGAGCTGCTCGACCTCCGCGCCGACATCACCTCCGGCCGGTTCGTCCCCCGGATCGAGGAGGGCGAGTTCTCTCTGGCCGCGTACGAGGCCTTCCTCGCCGAGAACGCCGACTCCATCGCGGAGTTCCGCGCCACCCAGGGCGCCGCCTTCTCCGCCGAGCGGGATGCCTGGGAGGCCGCGGGTGAGTTCGCCCGGGCGGAGGCCGCGTCCGCGCCTCCGGCTCCTGCGGCCGAGGTGATCGTCCCGGCGGGCGGCCGCCTGGTGGAGGCCGAATTCGCCGCGTCGGTATGGCAGTTGAACGTCAGCCCCGGCGACGAGGTGACCACCGGCCAGCCCCTCCTGGCCCTGGAGGCCATGAAGATGGAGTCCAGGGTCCCCGCCCCGATGGACGGCGTGGTCCAGGAGATCCTCGCCAAACCGGGCGATCAGGTGGAGGCGGGAACGGCACTGATCGTCCTGGCGCCGGTGGCCTGACAACCGGCGCCTGGTCTGCGGGCAGCAGTTTGGCGGGCCCGCAGATCCAGCAGTGACTTGAAACCCACCGGTGGTGTGTGGGCAGGCGTTCCGCAGGGCAATGGGGGTCCCCCCGCTCGAGCGAAGCCGAGAGTGGGGGAGGGCGGGCACACACCACCCACTGACCCGCAGTCGACGAACGAGGAGCACCGATGTCCACCTTGACCCGAGTCCACCTGGCCTACGCCCGCATCGATGCAGTCGACCGCCCCGAGGTCTGGATCGACCTGCGCCCCCAGGCGGAGGTCGAGGAGGAAGCGCGGGCCATCGACGAGCGCGTCGCCGCAGGCGAGCGACTCCCCCTCGCGGGCAAGCTGTTCGCGGCGAAGGGCAACATCGACGTGGCGGGCCTCCCGACCACCGCGGGCTGCCCGGCGTACGCGTACACCCCGGAGGGCGACGCCCCGGTCGTCGCCCGCCTCCGCGCCGCAGGCGCGATCGTCCTGGGCACGACGAACCTGGACCAGTTCGCCACGGGCCTGGTCGGCACCCGCTCCCCGCACGGCGCGGTCCGAGGCGCCCACGACCCGGCCAGGATCAGCGGCGGCTCCAGCTCGGGATCAGCCGTGGCCGTAGCCCTGGGAATCGTCGACTTCGCCCTCGGCACGGACACGGCCGGCTCGGGCCGCGTCCCCGCCGCCTTCAACGGCATCGTCGGCCTGAAGCCGACCCGCGGCCTGGTCCCGACGACCGGCGTCGTCCCCGCCTGCGCCTCGCTGGACTGCGTGACCGTGTTCGCCCGCACACTCCCGGAGGCCGAACAGGCCCTCGCGTACATGACGTCCCCGACCGGACGCGATCTCCCGGCACTCCCCCAGCGCACCCCGGGGCCCTGGCGGATCGCCGTCGCCCCGACAGCCCAGCTCGGAGAGCTGGACGAGGGCTGGGCGGAGGCGTACGAGGCGGCCGTGGCCCAACTGGCGGCGGCGGGCGCCGAGGTACGCACCCTCGACCTCACCCCGTTCACCGAGGCCGCCGCGATGCTCTACGAGGGCGCGTTCGTCGCCGAGCGCTACACCGCGGTGGGGAGCTTTGTCGACAAGTTGATCGCCGAGGGTGGTGATGGTCTGGACCCGACCGTAGCCGGGATCATCACCCGCGCCCGGGGCGTCCCGGCCCACCAGCTGTACGCCGACCAGGAACGCCTGGACGACCTCCGCACCCGGGCACTGACCCAACTCGCAGACGCGGACGCGCTGTTGCTGCCGACCACGCCCGGCCATCCCACGCTCGCCGAGGTCGCCGCCGACCCGCTGGGCGCCAACGCCCGCCTGGGCCGCTTCACCAACTCCACGAACCTCTTCGACCTGGCCGCCGTCGCCGTCCCCGGGGGCGGCGTGGCGGGACTGCCCTTCGGCGTGATGCTGATCGGCCCCGCGTTCACGGACGACCGCCTCGCCCGTATCGCCGCACTGCTCCAGCCGCAGCTCCGGATCGCCGTGGTCGGCGCACACCTGTCAGGCCAGCCACTGAACCCCCAGCTCCTCGCCCTGGGCGCCGAGTGGGAGCGTACGACCACGACGGCATCCGCCTACCGTCTGCACGCGCTGTCCACCACCCCGCCCAAGCCGGGCCTCGTCCACGTCGGCGCGGACGGCGCCGGGGGCGCCGCCGTCGAGGCCGAGGTGTGGCGGCTGCCCGCGGCGGGCCTCGGGCAGCTGCTCACCGCGCTGCCCCGGCCGATGACCCTGGGCCGGGTCGAGCTGGCCGACGGCAGTCACGTACCGGGCTTCCTGTGCGAGCCGTCCGCGCTCGAAGGCGCCGAGGACATCACGGCCTACGGCGGCTGGCGCGGCTACCTCCGAGCGCGGTCCGTGCAGCCGCCGCTTTAGCCGCTCCCGCGACCATCGGAGTCCGCACACCCTGCCCGCGCAACCAGCGAATCGCGCCACCAGGGAATCAGGGAGGACGACTCCGATGACCAGGATCCTCACCGCCCGCCCACGCCTCACCCTCCTATTGGTGCTGCTGCTCACCGCGCTCGCCGTCCTGCTGGGGCGGGGGGTCGCGGAGCGGCTCAGCAGCGGGGGTTCGCAGATACCGGGCTCCGAATCGACGTACGCCACCCGGCAGTTGGAGAAACGGTGGCCCGCGTCCCAGCCGAACCTGCTGCTGCTCGTCGCCACCGGCTCGAAGCAGGGTGTCGACGATCCCGCCGTGACCGCCGAAGCACGGGCGCTGGCAGGCGAGTTGAAGCGGGAACCCGGCGTCGGCGGCGTCGTCTCGTACTGGGACGGGCGTGACAAGGCGCTGCGCGCGCGGGACGGCGGTGAGGCGTTGATCACGGCGCATCTGCGCGGCGACGAGGACGCCGTCGACGACACCCTGAAGGCCCTGGAACCCCGGTACAGCGGTGAACACGGCGCTGGTGAACCCGGCGCCGTGGACATCCGGTTCGGAGGTCCGGCCGCCGTGCGGCACGCCTCGCAGGACGTGATCGCCGAGGATCTGGTGCGGGCCGAGATGATCGCGCTGCCGCTCACGCTCTTCCTGCTGGTGATCGTGTTCGGCAGCGCGGTCGCGGCGCTGCTGCCGCTGCTCGTGGGCATCGTGGCGATCCTCGGCACGAACGCGGTCCTGCGGCTCGTCACCGAGTTCACCGATGTCTCGGTGTACGCGCAGAACCTCACGACGGCGCTCGGCCTCGGGCTCGCCATCGACTATGCCCTGCTGATCGTGCGCCGCCACCGGGAGGAGCTGGCGGCGGGGCTCGATCCACCGGCGGCGGTGGCCGCGACGCTGCGGACGGCCGGCCGGACCGTGCTGTTCTCGGCCCTGACCGTCGCCGCCTGCCTGGCCTCGATGTTCGTGTTCCGGCAGTACTTCCTGCGGTCGTTCGCGTACGCGGGGATCGCCGTGGTCCTCATCGCGGCGGCGGCTTCGCTCATCGCGCTGCCCGCCGCGCTCGTCCTGCTCGGGCAGCGGGTGAACGCGCTGCGGCTGGCGCCGCGCAGGGTGCGCGGCGGGCAGCCGGGCGCCGGGTGGGGGCGGCTCGCGCGGCTCGTGATGCGGCGGGCCCCACTGTTCGTGGCGGGCACGGTCGCCCTCCTGGTCGCCCTCGGGCTGCCGTTCAAGGACGTGCGGTTCGGCACGGCGGACGACCGGCAGCTGCCCGAGTCGTCCGGGCCGCGCGTGGTGCAGCAGCATCTCAGGTCGGAGTTCCCCGGCAGTCCGGGCAGCGCGCTCACGGTGCTCACCGAGGGCCGGGAAGCGGGGCAACGCCAGGCCGTCGCCGACTACAGCCGCAGGGTGTCCGCACTGCCGCACGTCGTCCAAGTGACCGGCCCCGCGGGCCGGTTTGTGAAGGGAGCACGCGTCAGTGACGCTGCGGCACGGCAGGCCGGGTACCTCACCGTGCTGCACTCCGGCGAGGCCACCTCGCACGCCAGTCTGGATCTGGTGGGCGAGATCCGGTCGGTTCCGGCCCCCTTCCGCACCTCGGTGACGGGCCCCGCCGCGGTCCTCGCCGACACCCAGCACGGCACCGCGCAGCGCCTTCCGTGGGCGCTTTGCATCATCGCCGGTGCGACGCTCGTGCTGGTGTTCCTGTTCACCGGCAGCGTGCTGCTCCCCGTACTCGCGATCCTCCTCAACGCCCTGAGCCTGACCGCCATGTTCGGGGCGATGGTGTGGGTCTTCCAGCAGGGACACCTGGCCGGACCGCTCGGCTTCACGCCCACCGGGGACATCGAGACGGCTCTTCCCGTGCTGATGTTCTGCGTGGCGTTCGGGCTCTCCATGGACTACGGCGTGTTCCTGATCTCCCGTATCAAGGAGGAGTACGAGGCCGGGGGCGACCACCGGGCCGCGATCGCGGACGGCATCCGGCGCACCGGCGGGCTCATCACGGCGGCGGCGCTGATCCTGGCCGTCGTGATGACGGCGATCGGCACCTCACGGGTCACGAACATCAAGATGCTCGGGCTCGGCGTGGGGCTCGCGGTGCTGATGGACGCCATGGTCGTACGGAGTCTGCTGGTGCCCGCCGTCCTCCGCCTCACCGGGCGGGCCACCTGGTGGGCTCCTGGGCCGCTGCGGCGGCTGCACCGGCGGGCGGGAATGGCCGAAACCTCCACGGACGACCGGCCGTTGAGCACTCCCTCACCGGTCGGCTCCGTTCGTGGCCGAGCGTGATCACCTTCCGATCCTCCGCCACAAATGCATCACAAAACAGTCATATGACGGGGATACACTCCCGGCCACGTGGGACTGCGGTCTGCCGTTCGCGTGAGCCTTGGGGGCGGGTTGATACGGATTCTGCTGGCCGAGGACGTCTCGATGGTCCGCGGTGCCCTCGTGGCGCTCCTCAATCTGGAGCCCGACCTGGAGGTGGTCTCCGAGGTCGAATCCGGGGACGCGGTGCTCGAGGCCGCGCTCGCCACACGGCCCGACGTCGCGGTCATCGACCTCGACCTGCCCCGCACCGACGGGATCACGGCGGCGGCGCAGCTGCACGAGAACCTGCCCGGCTGCCGCACCGTCATCCTCACGAGCCTCGGCAAGCCGGGCACGCTGCGCCGGGCGCTCGCCGTGCGGGTCACCGGGTTCGTCCTCAAGGACTCGCCCGCCTCGTACCTCGCCGAGGTCGTGCGCAAGGCCGCCACCGGGGAGCGGGTCGTCGACCCGGAACTGGCGCTCTCCGCGTTCTCCGACGGGGAGTCGCCGCTGACCGAACGAGAGACGGAGATCCTGCGCCTGGCCGCGCGGGGCGCCGACGCGTCGGAGATCGCGCAGGCGCTGCACCTGTCGGTGGGCACCGTGCGGAACTATCTGACCTCCGTGGTCATGAAGTTGAACGCGCGCAACCGCGTGGACGCGGTACGCATCGCGCGGGAGTCGGGCTGGCTCCTGTAGCGCCGCTCCCCCGGCGTCACCGCAGGTGGGACGGCGCCTCCGCCACCACCCGGTACCAGCCGCGGTCGTCGGTGTCCACGGTGAGCCGGCCGCCGATCGCCGCGAGCCGTTCGGCGAGGTTGGCGAGGCCTCCCCTGCCACCGGCGTCTCCCGGGACTCCGGTATGGAGCAGGCAGGGGCGCGAAGGACCGGAACCCGCACCGTCGTTGGTGAGGGTGAGGCGGACGAAGCCGTCGTCGGTGCGCCGGGTCTCGATGCGGCACTCGGTGGCCTTGCTGTGCCGGACGATGTTGGTGACGCCCTCGCGCAGCACCGTGGCGAGGACCGTGCCCACGGGTCCCTGGCTCTCGCAGCGCAGATCCACGCTCGCGCGGATGTCGGCCGCGGTGAGCAGCGAGCGGGCCGACTCGGCCTCCACGGACAGCGACAGGTCGCGGTACCCGCGGGCGACGGTCCGTACGTCGGAGAGCGCCTGCCGGGCCACCACGAGCAGGCCGTCGAGCTCCTCGCGGGACCGCTCGGGATGCCGGCGCACCAGTCGCTGCGCCAGATCACCCTTGAGCGTGATGGCGGAGAGGCTGTAACCGAGCAGGTCGTGCAGATCGCGGGCGTAGCGGCGGCGCTCCTGCTCGACGGCCCGCCAGGCCAGTGTCTCGCGCTCCTCCCGCGCGGCCGAGGCCAGTTGGGCCAGGTGCCCCGTGCCGTACGCGACGAGGGCCACCACCGCGGTGGACCAGCCCGCGTACAGCCACCGCGCGGGGTCCGCGCCCTCCCCGAACGCGGCCGCGCACACGCCCGCGACGGCGAGCCCGGCGAGCACCCGGCCCGCGCGCGACGAGACGGTCAGCAGTAGCGAGCCGGTGAAGTAACCGGCCATGCCGGGCCACACGGTCCCCGTCGCCACCGCGGGCAGGAAGCCGAGGACGCCCTGCGCCGTGAGCGTCAGGCCGCGGCGGGGTCCGCGCGCCCCGTCCCGGACGGGCAGGCTGTGCAGCAGGTGCAGGGCGTACGTCCCCAGGTGCGCGCCCACCGCGACGGCGGCCGCGGCAGTTCCCGGGCGCTCGGCGGCGATGGCGAGCAGGCCCAGGGGCAGGAACACGGCGCTGCTCAGGAGCGCGACGCGTCCGGCACGCCTCGGTACGAGCCCCCCGTGGACCGGGTGCGCCAACGCGCCGGGCGGCAGTTCAGCCGTTCCGGACATCGACTCCCTCCAGAGTCTGCCCTGCTCTCCATGTCTGGACGGGCGGGATGCTAGGCGCAACGGGGGCCCGCCCGACAGTGGGCATCTGTAACCCCCCTGTCGTACGCCGTGCCGGGTATGACAGATTCATACCGACTTCGTGCCGCGGTCACTGGCGCCCGCCGCGCACCCCCTGCGAACGTCGACAGAGCATTCATATGCCTTATCAGCAGGGGGGACGAGTGATGGAGATCGCCGTACTCGGACCGCTCAGC
The DNA here is from genome assembly GCF_055569295.1 of Streptomyces sp. NPDC029292. Taxonomy (NCBI): domain Bacteria; kingdom Bacillati; phylum Actinomycetota; class Actinomycetes; order Kitasatosporales; family Streptomycetaceae; genus Streptomyces; species Streptomyces sp. NPDC029292. Next base: position 297,222 of record NZ_JBVHXR010000003.1, on the reverse strand, counting down.
GCACGCCTGGGGCAGGCGTCGGTCGTGCCGAGCGCCGCAAAACCACGCAAGGTCCTGGCGCTGCTCGCGCTCAACTGTGGCTGTCCGGTGAGTGTTTCGTTGCTGGTCGACGAGTTGTGGGGGGACCGGCCGCCGCGTTCGGCCCAGGCCACGCTCCATACGTATGTGAAACAGCTCAGGCGGCTGATCGGGGAGGCGCTCGGACCCGACGCCCCGGGAGGTCCCCGGGATGTGCTGTGCCGCGTCCCGGGAGGCTATCTCCTCGACGTCCCGGCGCAGGCCACGGACGCCGCCCACTTCGAACGGCTCGCCTCGGCGGGCCGTTCCGCGCTGGAGCGGGGCGCGGACGACGAGGGATCCGCGTTCCTGGTCCGGGCGTTGCGCCTGTGGCGGGGGCCCGCTCTCGGCGATATGACACCGGGTTTCGTGCTGCGGGCCGAGGTGCTGCGCCTGGAGGAGCTGCGCATGGCGGCCCGGGAGGAACGCTTCGACGCCGAGCTGCGGCTCGGCCGTCATCGGGCGCTCCTCGGTGAACTCACCTCGCTGACCGCGTGGTTCCCGCTGCACGAGACCCTGCATGCTCAGCTGATGCTCGCCCTGCACCGCAGTGGCCGCTCCTGGCAGGCCCTGGAGACGTTCCGCGCGCTGCGCCGGACACTCGCGGACGAGCTGGGACTCCAACCGTCTCTGCGAGTACGGGAGTTGCACGAGGCGATATTGCGGGGTGACCCCGCTCTGGAGACCGGCGGGCCCGTCACGTCGGCCGGCGGCGGGGTGGCGTCACCCGCGGCCCCGCGGCTGCTGGTCGTGCGGTGACGGCGTACCTCTCACGGTCGCCGCGGACCGGTGCGGCCGCGCGGCTGCTCTGCTTCCCGTACGCGGGCGGGGGCGCGTCCGCGTACGCCCGCTGGGAGCGGGGGCTCGCGGGACGCGGCGCGGCGGTGGACGTGCTGCCGGTGCGGCTGCCCGGACGCGAGGGACGCACCGAGGAGCCCCGCCACACCGACCTCACCGCGCTGGTCGCCGAGTTGGACTCGGAGCTCGGACCGGCCCTCGACAAGGGGCCGCCGGTCCTCCTGTACGGGCACAGTATGGGGGCGCTCCTGGCGTACGAGCTGATCCAGCGCCGCCAATCACACGGTGCCCGCCTCCCTGGCGCCGCGCTCCTCGCCGCCTGCCGTGCCCCGCAGCTGCCCCCGCCACGCATCGGCACGCCCGACGCTTCCGACGAGGACCTGGCACGGGAACTCGCCGCGCTCGGCGGGCTTCCCCCCGCGCTGCTCGGCCACCCGGAGTGGCTCCTGGCGCTGCTGCCGGTCGTGCGGGACGACCTGCGACTGTGCGCGGGCGCGGGTGGGGTCGCCGACCCCGTCGAGGTGCCACTCCACCTGTTCGCCGGCGAAGCGGACACGCTGGCACCACGCACCCACGTCGCGGCCTGGCGCCACTGCGCGACCCAAGGCTGGGACCTGCGAACCGTACCCGGCGGCCACTTCTTCCTGCGCACCCACGAGTCGGCCCTGCTCGACGCGGTGGCGGGGGTGGTACGGCGGTATGTTCCGCAGCCGCGTCGCGTGGGGCGGGGGCGAGAGTCGGCTGCTGGCACGGGGGGAGCGGCTGGGGGGTCGTGAGGCTGCCGCCACCCCGGCGGTACGTCACACCGCCGCACCCCGCCGGGCCTCACCACGCAGCCGCCGGACGCCGCCATCTCCTCGGGCGAAAGCGCCCAGACCGCAGTAATAAAGCCCGTCGTCACCATGGCGGAGCGGCCGGAGACCGCCGCCGCCACAGCGCTACGCCACGCCGCCGCACCCACGAACAGCATCGCGCAGGCACCAGCCGCAGCCCCTCCTCGCGCGAAAGCGCCGGGACCGCCGCCCAACCCGCCGCCACCGCAACGGCATCCGCACTGCGCGCCTCGCGCTTCTCCTCACGCTGCCGCGTCCCGAACAGCGCGCCTCTCCGCGTCTCGCGCAACGGACGCCGCAGGTTGCCGCGTTCGTGCGCGGAGCAGGCGGATTGTGGTGAGGCCGCCCGCGGCGGCGAGGGGCACGTCGGCCCAGAAGGTCCAACGCCAGTACTGGGCGGGCACGTTGGCCCCGGCGCAGAGGCCTGCGGTCAGGCCCGCGACGAGGACGGCGTTCCAGACCGCGAGCAACCGGTCCGTGCGGGCCGGGAGGACGAGCAGCGCGGCGGCCGTCAGGGCGGCGGCCCCGGCGCCCTGGGCCGCGCGCAGCGCGAGGAAGGCTTCGGCGCCGGACACCAGGGTGCAGGCCACGGACGCCTGCGCGAACAGCCAGAGTCCGATGATCAGGACCACCAGGGGGCCCGTACGCCGGCCGACTCGCCGCGCAGGCAGCACGAGCGCGCCGAGCGCGACGACGTAGACGACGACGCTCCACGGCAGCCAGGTGCCGGGCAGCCCGTTCGCGGCGCGCAGCTCGGGCCCGAGGACGGCCGCGACGGCACCGGCGGCGGCGATGACGAGCTGGTGCAGGGCGAGGGCGCCGAGCAGCAGCCCGGGGCGATCCGGGCGGCCGGTGGGCGCGAGGCGCAGCCCCGGCCGGGTGCGCCGTGCCACGCCCCGGTCGCTCTGGTCCGCGTCCTCGGGCGTCCGTACACAGCGGCCCGCACCCTCGGACATCCGCTCACCCCGGTCCGCCTCCTCAGACGCCCGAACACAGCGGCCCGCACCCTCGGACATCCGCTCACCCCGGTCCGCGTCCTCGGGCGTCACGGCAGCCGACCCGCCGGATCCGGCCCGGCCCCCGTCTCCGCGCCCCTCAACCCCGGACATCCTGCTGCACCTTGGCGATCCGCTCCCCCGGCTCCTGGAGCTGGAAGTACGCGCCCGCGAGGACCCGGCGGGTGAGGAACTCGCTGTGGTCGACCGCGCGGTACAGCGTGCGGCGCCAGGCTCCGCCGAGTCGGCCGCCGAGCGAGAAGAGGCGCTCCTGGCGGAGCTGGAGGGAGCGGGAGCGGGCCACGGAGGACTCGCGGGTGCGCTGGAAGCGATCGGTCGCCTCGGTGACGGCGGCGGGCCCTTCGGGCAGGGCCTGTTCGAGAAGCGGCGCCAGGGTGACGGCGTCGATGATGGCGTGGTTGACGCCCTGGCCGAGGATCGGCGTGAGGGTGTGGGCCGCGTCCCCGACGAGCACCAGGCCGGGTGCCGACCAGCGCGGCACGACGGTCGTGAAGATGTCCAGCATCGACGTGTCCGACCAGCCGCGGATGTGCGCCCGGACGGTGTCCGAGAGCTCGGGAGCGAGCAGGTCGAGGCGCCGGTGCAGCAGCGGCAGGCCGTCCCGGCGGATCTCCTTGAGGCCGCCCTTGGGGATGTTGAAGCCGACGCGGACACTGTCGGGCCGGGTCGGGATGAACAGTCCGTGATGGTCGCCGCGGATGCGGATCCTATACGTGCGGTCGTCCCAACTGCCGTACGGGAAGGGCAGCTTGAGCCAGATGACGTCCCGCTCGAGCGGAACCGTGCGCGCGGTCAGGCCGGACATCTCGCGCACCTTGCTGAAGCGGCCGTCCGCGCCGACGGTGAGCGCGGCCCTGATCGTCGTCTCGCCGTCTGAGGTGCGGGCCCGCACACCGGTCACGCGGCCCTCGCCGTCGCGCAGCAGCTCCGTGGCCGTGGCGCCCTGGAGCAGGGTGAACCCGGAGTGCTCGGCGCCCGCCTCGGCGAGCGTGGCGAGCAGGGAGTGCTGCGGAAGCTCCACCGGGAAGGGGTGCGGATAACGGAAGCGGTCGAATTCGGCGGCGAGCACGGTGTGCCCCGAGTCGACGATCTCCATGCGCCGCATCTGGACGTACGCGCCGTCAAGCCGGTCGAGGATGCCGAGCCGGTCGAGGAGCCACACCGAGTCCGGTGACACGGACTCGCCACGGAACGAGCGGTTGAAGTGCCGCGACGTCTCCAGCACGACGACCGACACCGAACGCCGGGCGAGCTCCACGGCGAGCGTGAGCCCGGCGGGCCCACCGCCGACCACGCACACCTGGGCCCGCAGCTCGCGAGGTGCCCCGCCAGGGCCGCTGGTCACTCCTTGCGGCTGCCGCGAGCCCCCCTCCGCTCCGCCGGTCACGCCTTGCGGCTCCCGCGAGCCCGCCTCCAGATCACCGGTCACCCCTCGCAGGTCGTCCATCGTCCCGCCCTCCGCTCTCCGGCTCGGTCACTCCGGGCCTTGCACCGCCCCCAGACCCTCCGCCCCCGCGCTTGCGCGCCCCTTGCGCCGCCCTCCCCCGCACAAGGGACCGTTAAGGAGCCGCCCGCACGCTCCCTGCCATGACCACCGAGACGACCGCGGCGGCCGGGCCACTCGACCGGCTGCGCCTGATGCACTCCGACGGCAGGCTCGCGGCGCACTGGCGGGAACTGCCCGCGCTGCTCGAGCAACTGGCCGCGGGGGACAACCCGTTGACCGCCCTGCGGACGGCGGGGCGACTGATCGGAACCCTCCGGGAACCGGTCGCCGGACCGGCCCCGGACACGGTGACCGTCGCCGTGAGCGGCAGCTCGACGCTGGACGGCCTGGTGCCCTCGCTGACCGCGGAACTGGCCCGGCACCACCTGCTGCTGCGCCCGCTCACCGGCGACCACGGCGCCTGGGAGCGGGACCTGCTGGACGCGCACAGCGCCGTGTACGCGCCCGGTACCGGCCTCGCCCTGTGTGTGCTCGACGCCTCGGTGGTCTTCGACACGCTCGCGGCGAAACCGTGGACCGCTCAGGACGCGGCCGAGGCGGCCCAGGAGTTCCTGGCCCGCCTCGACCGCCTCGCCGAACACCACGCGCGGCACGGCCACGGCACCCTCGTCCTCAACACACTGCCACTCCTGCGCGAGCACACGCACCAGCTCGTCGACCACCGCTCACGGGCGGAACTGGGCGCGAATTGGCGGCAGTTCAACGCCGGCCTGCTGCGGCTGGCGACCCGCCGTCCGCGCACCCACGTCATCGACCTGGAGCCGCTCGCGAACGCCGCGGGCCCCGTGCGCGACACCCGCCTCGCCGGGTACGCGCGGGCCCGGCTCGGCGCCGAACTGCTCGCCGCGTACGCCCGCGAGGTGGCGCATCTGGCGCGCGCTCTGCGGGGACGTACGAAGAAGGTGCTGGTCCTGGACGCGGACAACACACTGTGGGACGGCGTGCTCGGCGACGCGGGTCCCGAGGGGATCGCCGCCGCGTCGACGCTGCGCGGGGAGGCGTTCGGGCGGTTCCAGCGCGTGGTGCAGCAGCTCGGCGCTCAGGGCGTACTGCTGGCCATCTGCTCGAAGAACGACCCGGATCCGCTCATCGACGTCCTGCGCAGCCACCCCGACATGGTCCTGTCCGAGGGCGACTTCACGGTCGTACGGGCTGACTGGGGCCCCAAGGATCAGGGGCTGCGGGCGATCGCGGAGCGTCTCGGACTCGGCGTGGACAGCCTCGTGTTCGCGGACGACTCACCGTTCGAGCGGGCCCAGGTCGCGGGCGCGCTGCCGGACGTCGCGCTGGTCCCGCTGGACGACGAACCGGCGCTGCACACCGAACGCCTGCTTGCGGACAGCTGGTTCGACGTGCCGGAGCTGACGGACACGGACCGGGAACGGGCCGCGCAGTACCGCAGCGACGGCGAGCGCCGGGAGCTGCTGGCGAGCGCGGAGTCGTACGAGGAGTTCCTCGCGCGCCTGGACGTGGCCGTCGAGGTGGCGCCGCTGCGTCCGCACGAGGTGGTCCGGGTCGCCCAACTCACCCAGCGCACCAACCAGTTCAACCTGACCACCCGCCGTATGACCTCCGACGAGGTGCGCCGCGCCGCGGCCGAGGGCCTGGTCCTCACTCTCACCACCCGCGACCGGTTCGGCGGCAACGGTCTGGTCGGCGCCGTGTTCGTGGCCTTCGACGACCAGGGCTGGCACATCGGCAACGCGCTGCTCAGCTGCCGAGTCTTCGGACGCGGCATCGAACAGGCCGCGTTCGCAGGGGTGTTGGCGCTGGCCCGGCAGGAAGGCGCGCCCGCGGTGCACGGACGCTTCCGGCCCACCGCGAAGAACCACCGATTCGAAGACTTCTATCCCTCGCTCGGCTTCGCACCGACGCGTCAACTGCCCGACGGGGAAGTCGACTTCCGGCACACGCTGCACGAAGTGCCGGCAGCGCCCGCGCACATCGCACTCACTGTGACAGGGGGACGGCCGTGACCAGCACTCCGCTCCGCTCCGCACCGGCGACCGCGGACACCTTCACCCGCGTCGTCCTGGAGCGGGCCGCCGCGCACCCGGAGCGCGACGCGTTCATCTACCTCCCGGACGGCTCGGACGGCACGGAACCGGAGCATCTGACCTACGGAACCCTCGACTTGAGGGCGCGGCGCATCGCGGCCTGGCTCCAGGAGCGGCGCGCGACCGGCCGCCCCGTCCTGCTGCTGCACCCGCCGGGTCCGGCGTTCGTGGCGGCGTTCGCGGGCTGCCTGTACGCGGGTGCCGTGGCGGTGCCCGCGCCGCTGCCCACCGACCAGGGAGAGCAACTGGCCCGTGTGGCAGGCATCCTGCGGGACTCGCGGGCCGTCGCCGTCCTCACCACCTCGGCGTACGCTCCCCTCCTCCAGGCCTGGCTCGACTCCCTCGCCCTGCCGCACGTCCACACCCTGGCCACCGACGCGGGCGCCGTCGACCTCGTCGCCGACCCGAAGCTGTGGCGTCCCCCGGCGACCGGTCCGGACGATCTGGCGTTTCTCCAGTACACGTCGGGCTCGACCAGCGACCCCAAGGGCGTGATGGTCACGCACGCCAACCTCCTCGCCAACGAGGCCGCGATCCACCGGTGGGCGGGCACGAGAGAGGACATGGTCGTCGGCGGCTGGCTGCCGCACTACCACGACCTCGGCCTGATCGGTCATCTGCTCCAGCCGCTGTACGTGGGCGGGGTCGCCGTCCAGATGTCGCCGCTGTCTTTCCTGAAACGGCCGAGGCGCTGGCTGGAGATGATCGGCACCTACCGGGTCGAGGGCTCGGGCGCACCCGACTTCGCGTACGAGCTGTGCACGCGCCGCATCACCGACGAGCAGCTGGAGCAGCTCGACCTGTCCAGCTGGCGGGTCGCCCCGAACGGTGCGGAGCCGGTGCGCGCCGACACCCTGCGGGCCTTCGCCGAGCGCTTCGCGCCGGCCGGCTTCCGCGCCGAGGCGTTCACCCCGTGCTACGGCCTGGCCGAGACGACGCTCCTGGTCACGGGCGCCGACGCGACGACCGGGCCCACCCTGCGCTCCGTCGACGCCACCGCCCTGGAACAGGGCGTGCTCGCCGAGGGCGCGGACCGTTCCCTCGTCGCCAGCGGCACCGTGCGCGACGCCGAGGTACGGATCTGCGATCCCGAGACGGGAAGCGCCCTGCCGGAGGGGCGGGTCGGCGAGGTGTGGGTGCGCGGGCCGGGCGTGACCGCCGGCTACTACGGCAATCCGGCGGCCACCGCGGAGTGCTTCCTGCCCGACGGCTGGCTACGCACCGGCGACCTCGGGGCCCTGGACGACGGCGAGCTGTACGTCACCGGGCGCCTCAAGGAGGTCGTCGTCCTGGCCGGCCGCAACCTCTATCCGCACGACGTGGAGCGCGCCGCGCGGACGGCCGACCCCGCGCTCGCACGTGGCACGGGCGCGGCGTTCGGCGTCCGCGCGGGCGACCGCGAACACCTCGTCCTGATCCTGGAGGTCCGCCTCGCGGCCGTCCCCGACGGCGACCTGTACACGGTCGCAACGGCCGTCCAGCACACCCTGGGCCGGGTGTTCGCACTCCCCGTCGGCACCGTCCTCCTCGTCCGCCCCGGCGCCGTCCGCCGCACGACCAGCGGAAAGGTCCGCCGCGCGGCGATGCGGGAGCTGTTCCTGCGGGGCGAGGTGACCCCGCTGTACGAGGTCGTGGACCCGGCGGTACGAGACGTACGGGACGCGACGGTAGACGTACATGACCCGGCGGTACGCGACGTACAGGACCCGGCCGTACGAGACGCGACCGTACGGGACGCACAGGCCCCCGGAGGCGGCTCGTGACCAGGGATCACTCGCCCTACCGCCTCGCCGAGGAACTCGAGCACGCCCTCGGTGACCCCTCCGACGCGCGCACCACCTTCTCGTACGCCGCCTGTCTCGATCTCGACGCCCGCGAGGAGTTCCCGGCGGCGATCTGCCGCGACCTCGACGGCTGGGGCCTGCCGGACTACTACGTGCCGGTGCGGCACGGCGGCCGACTGCGCGACTACGAGCACGCGCTGCACCTCATGCGGACCGTGGCCCGGCGTGATCTGACGGTGGCCGTCGCGCACGGCAAGACCTACCTGGGGGCGGTGTGCGTGTGGGTCGCGGGCTGCGAGGAGCAGGCCGCGCGGCTCGGCGCGGACATCCGCGCGGGGGTGCCGGTGGCGCTCGCGCTCACTGAACGGGCCCACGGCAGCGACCTGTTGGCGGGCGAGGTGACCGCCACGCCCGAGGCGACGGGCGGGGGCCGGCGGCTGCACGGCGAGAAGTGGCTCATCAACAACGCCACCCGTGGCACCCTGCTGGCGCTGCTGGCCCGCACCGACCCGGCCGGCGGCGCCCGCGGCTTCAGCGTCTTCCTCACCGACAAACGGGAGTTGGCGCCCGGCAGCCATCGCCCGCTGCCGAAGGTGCCCACGCACGGCATCCGCGGCGCCGACATCTCCGGCATCGTCCTCGACAGCGCCCGGGTGGGCCCGGACGCGCTGGTGGGCGCGGAGGGCGGCGGCATCGAGACCGTTCTGAAGGCGCTCCAGCTCACCCGCACCATGTGCGCCTCCCTGTCCCTCGGCGCCGCCGACCACGGTCTGCGCATCGCCCTCGGCTTCGCCCGCGAGCGCCGCCTGTACGGGCGCACGCTGGCCGAACTCCCGCAGGCACGGCATGTGTTGGCATCGGCGGCGGCGGACGTCCTCGCCCACGAGGCGCTCGCCCTCGTCGCCTCCCGGATGGTGCACACAGCGCCGGAGGAGCTGTCGCTGGTGGCGGCCGTCACGAAGTACCTGCTGCCGACCGGCACCGACGACGTACTCAGGGCCCTGGCCGGTGTACTCGGAGCGCGAGCGTTCCTGGTGTCGGGGCAGGGTGTGGGGTCGTACGGAATGTTCCAGAAGATCGAGCGCGACCACCGGATCGTGGGCCTCTTCGACGGGAACACCCTGGTCAACCTGACGTCACTGGTGCAGCAGTTCCGTTCGCTGGTCAGGCACTTCAGGCGCGGCACGTCGGATCCCGCACCCGCGCGGGCGGCTTGCGAACTGGCCGTGCCGCTGCCCGAGTTCGAGCCCGCACGGCTCTCCCTGTTCGCCCGGAACGGCAGTTCGCTGCTCGCCGCGCTGCCCGCCTTCGTGGAGGCGCTGCGGGAGCAGGCCGTGGGGCAGCCCGCCCTCAAGGGCGCCGCGGACGCGGCCCGGCATCTCCTGACCGTCACCGGGCAACTCCACGACCGGATGGCGGACTTCACCGACCTGGTCACCGATGTGCCGGAGGACGCCTTCGACGTGGCGCGCCGCTACTGCCTGTGCTGCGCGGCCTCCGCCTGCCTCGGACTGTGGGTGCGCAACACGCGTGGTCCCGCGGAGGAGGAGGGGCTATGGCGCGACGGAGTGTGGCTGCGGGCCGTACTGGACCGGCTCCTGGTGCGGCTCGGCGAAGGGCCGCCCGGTGGCGAGCAGGGTGCCGGTGATGCGTACGAGGAGCTGCTGGAGGAGGCGTTCGCGGCGCACGGGCGGGGACGGCTCTTCTCTCTCCTGCGGCTCGATCTGGCGCGAGGGGCGGCGTGATGACGTACACCGTGACGGCTGGCGCGGCGCGGCGGGCGACAGCGCTCGCGCACGCCTTCGGTGACCCGGACGATCCCGAAAACCCGCTGGGACAGGCGCGGTTGGGCGCCGCCGACGAGCGCGGCGAGCTCAGCGCGGACGGCGAGGCGTTGCTCGACGGGTTCGGGATGGGCGCCGAGTACGTGCCCGTCGAGCTCGGCGGGCGGCTGACGCGCCTGGACGGTCTGGTGCGGGTGTGCCGCGAGGTGTTCCGCCGGGATGTCGCACTCGGCCTGGGGCACGGCATCACGTCGTTCATGGCCGCGGTCAACGTCTGGACGGCGGGCTCGCCCGAGCAGCGCGGCCGGCTCGCGGGCCTCCTCCTGGACGGCGCCAAGGTGTCCGTCGCCTACCACGAGCTCGCCCACGGCAATGACTTCCTGCGCGGCGACTTCACCGCGCGCGCCGCGCGGTCCAAGCGCGGCGGCTACCGCCTCTACGGCTCGAAGGAGGTCATCAACAACGCGGACACGGCCCGCGCCTGGGTCCTGTTCGCGCGCACGGATCCGGCCCCCGGCAGCCGCAGCCACTCGGTACTGCTCGCGGGCCCCGACGATGTGCCCACGGGCCGCTGGCAGCCGCTGCCGCGCTACCGCACGGCGGGCGTACGCGGCTGCCGGATCTCCGGACTCGCCTTCCGCGACTGCCCATTGCCCGCTTCCGCCCTGGTCGGCGAGGCGGGGCGGGGCGGTGAGGTGGCCCTGCGCTCCTTCCAGGTGACGCGCAGCGCGCTGCCGGGGATGGCGATCGGCACGGCCGACAGCTGTCTGCGCACCGTCCTGCGGTTCGCACTCGGCCGTCGTCTCTACCACCGCACGGTCCTCCAACTCCCTCACGCGGCGGCCGTCCTGACCAACGCGTTCGCCGATCTGCTGCTCTGCGACAGCCTGTCACTGGCCGCCACCCGCACGGTCCATCTGCTGCCCGAACAGGCGAGCGTCACGGCGGCCGCCGTGAAGTACCTGGTGCCGAAGCTGCTCACCGAGAGCGTCCGCGAACTGTCGGTGGTGCTCGGCGCCCGCTTCTACCTGCGCGAGGGCGAGCACGCGGACTTCGGCCGGCATGTACGGGATCTGCCGGTCCTCTCGCTCGGCCACGCCGGCCCGACAGCCTGTCTGGCGACGCTGGTACCGCAGCTGCGAAGGCTGGCGACAGCACCCCAGCTCTCCGTGCCGGCCGATCTGTTCACCATCGACGGCGAGGGTGTCCCCACCGGCGTTCCGTTCGGCCGCCTCACCCTGGCCGCGACCGGAGACCCGCTGACCGCGGCCCTGACACAGGAGAACGGCGCGCCCGACACCTTCGTCCGCGACCTGCTGCGGGACCTGTCCGCCGAACTCGCGGACGTCCACCGCGCCTGCCGGGCCCTGCCTCCCGCCGACCGCACCCCGCTCGCCTCACCGGGCGCCTTCGCCCTCGCCGCGCGCTACGCCGAACTGCTCGCCGCGGCCGCCGCCGTCGGCGTATGGCGGTCCGCGCCCCGCGGTTTCCTCGCCGACCCGGTGTGGCTCGGCGCGGCACTGCACCGCTCGGCACGCCGCCTCGGACTGCGCGAGGGCGGGATCCCGGAGCCGTACGCGCGGCCGCTTCAGGACGAACTCCTGCGGCGGTATGAGGAGTTGCGGCCCTTCGATCTGTACGGAAGCCATGGGTAGCGACGGCGCCACGCAGTCCGCCCCCGTTGCCCTGCTTTGCCCGCTGTCGCCCTCAGATGCCCTCTGTTGCCCCGGATCTGGAGAACGTCATGTCCCTGCCCACCGTCCCCACCGAGCAGTCCCTGATCGACTGGATCACCCTTCGCGTCGGCGCCTACCTGCGGCGCGATCCATCACAGATCGACCCCGCCGTGCCGCTCGCCGAGTACGGCCTCGACTCGGTGGCCGCGCTCAGCCTGTGCGGTGACGTGGAGGATCACTTCGGTGTCCCCGTGGACCCCACGGCCGCCTGGGACTTTCCCACGGTGCGGGCGCTCGCGGGACATCTGCGGGCGGAGCTGGAGGGCACCGGATGAGCGCGGGCGGGGTCGCGGTGACCGGGCTCGACTGCCGCTTTCCGGGGGCCGAAGACCCGTATCGCTTCTGGGAGTTGCTGATGCGTAGCGGCGACGGCATCGGCCGCGTACCGCGTGAACGCTGGGATCCGGAGGCGACGGGCGGGCCCGCCGAGGGCGGTTTCCTGGCCGACGCGGACGCGTTCGACCACTCCTTCTTCACGATCACACCGCGCGAGGCAGCCTCCATGGACCCGCAGCAGCGGCTGATGCTCCAGTGCGCCTGGCGGGCCTTCGAGGACGCGGGCACGGCGCCGCACCGGCTCGCGGGGACGGCGACCGGGGTGTTCGTCGGCGTGATGGGCAGCGAGTGGGCGCAGCTGACGCTGACGGACCTGCCCGGGATCACCCCGCAGATCGGCTCGGGCAACGGCTACTGCATGATCGCCAACCGAATCTCGTACCACCTGGACCTCAGGGGCCCGTGCCTGGCCGTCGACACGGCGTGTTCGTCGTCCCTGGTCGCGGTGCATCTGGCGGTGAACGCGCTGCTCACAGGCGAGTGCGACCGGGCGCTCGCGGGCGGAGTGAACATCGCGCTGACGCCCGCGCTCGGGCTGTTCTACGAGCGGGCGGGGCTCGCGGCGCCCGACGGCCGCTGCAAACCGTTCAGCGCGGGTGCGGACGGCATCGGGCGCGGTGAGGGTGTGGGCGCCGTCGTCCTGCGCCGCTTGGAGGACGCGCTCGCCGACGGCGATCCGGTCTACGCGGTGATCCGGGGGACGGCCGTCAACCAGGACGGCCGCAGCAACGGGCTGACCGCGCCGAGCCGTTGGTCGCAGCAGGACGTCGTCGCGGCCGCGTACCGCAGGGCGGGCGTCGAACCCGTCGACATCGCGTTCACGGAAGGCCACGGCACGGGTACCGCCCTCGGCGACACGATCGAGGCGAAGGCCCTCGGCGCCTGGCACGCCGGCCGGGACCGCCCTATGGCGCTCGGCTCGGTCAAGGGCAACCTTGGCCACACGGAGGGTGCCGCGGGCATCGCAGGGATCATCAAGGTGGCCCTCGCCCTGCACCACCGCACGGTCCCGGTGAGCCGCTTCGCGGCCCGCGAGAACCCCGGACTCCGGCTGGCGGAAAGGGGGTTGAGGCTCCTCAAGGCCCCCATGCGACTGCCCGCGGACGCGCCCGCCCTCGCGGGCCTGAGCAGCTTCGGCATGGGCGGCACAAACGCCCACGCGGTCCTGGAATCGGCACCCACCGTACGCCGGTCCTCCCCGACGGCCCAACCCGCCCTCGGCGCCCACGTCTTCACTCTCACGGCCCCGGACGAGCCCGCGCTGCGCCGCAACCTGGCGGCCCAGGCCGACTCCCTGGCGCGCCGCCAGTCACCGGCGGCCCCCCTGTGCCGGGCCTCGCACCGGGTCAAATCCGGGCACGGGGTGCGGGCGGCGATGGTGGTCGGGGCGGGAGAAAGCAGCACGGGGCTGGCCAGGCTGTTGCGGGCGGCCTCCGGGGCGGGCCGGGGCGAGAGTTCTTGGCCCGGCCCTCCTGCCTCTCCCACCCCCTCCACCCCTCCCGCCCCTCCACGTCACCCCCTCCTCATAGCCGCCCTCTACACAGGCCAAGGCGCCCAGTTCCCCGCCATGAGCGCCCCCCTCTACCGCGCGTCCCCCCTCTTCCGCCGTCACCTCGACGCGGCCGACGCGGCGCTGCTCCCCTTCACCGCGGAGTCCGTACGCGACCTGCTGCTGCACGGCGACCCCCTGGTACACCGGACGCGGTGGGCCCAGCCCGCGCTCTTCGCCGTCGGGTACGCGCTCGGCGCCGCCCTCGCCGACGTCGGCGTACACCCTGGGCTGCTGCTCGGACACAGCGTCGGCGAGTACGCCGCGGCGGTGCACGCCGAGGCGCTGTCGCTGGCCGACGCGGCCCGCCTGATCGCCGCGCGCGGAGCGCTCATGGAGCAACTCCCGGACGGCGGCGGCATGCTGGCCGTCCAGGCACCCGCGGCGCTCCTCCAGGAGCTGGTCGAGGACGAGCCCCTGGTCGGTTTCGCCGCCCTCAACGGCGCCCGCTCCACCGTCCTGTCGGGCGACCTGGCCGCCCTGGACCGGATCGCGTCCTCGCCCGCCCTCGCCGGTGTCCACGTCCGGCGCCTCAAGGTCTCGCACGCCTTCCACTCGCCCCTCATGAAGCCCGTCCTCGAAGCCTTCCACCACATCGCCGAGGACACGGCGGGCGGCGTACCGAGCACCCCGTTCTACTCGACCGTGCGCGGCAAACTCCTGGAGTCCGAGCCGCTGGACGCCGCCTACTGGACGGAGCACATCAGCGCCCCGGTCCTCTTCGCGGACGCCGCCGCCCAGCTCCTCGACGAGCGCCCCTCGCATGTGCTGGAACTCGGGCCGGGCCCGGTCCTCACCTCCCTGGCCCGCCGCATCTCCGCCCCCCACCGCCCGGCGCCGCTCCACCCGCTGCCGGGCGAATCCGCGACCGGCGAGGAACTGGCCCGGACGGTGGCGGCCCTGTACCGGGCGGGCCTGGACGTGGAGTGGTCCGCGCTCGACGAGGGCCCCACACGGCGGCTCGCACCGTACGTCTTCGCCACGGAGTCACGGTTCTGGCGCCGAGGTCTGCCGTCCGCTCCGGCGCCCTCGACCGGCGTACGGGCGAGCGCGTCGCTGCTGGAACCGGACGACGTACGACCGATCCAGCACGATCCGCAGCAGCCACCGCCACCCACCACCCCCGCGGACCTGATCGCGACCTGCGTCTTCGAAGTCGTCGCCGAGCTCGGCGGCTACGATCCCGCCGCCCTCTCCGCGCACTCCCGCCCCCAGGAGGACCTCGGCCTCGACTCGGTCACGCTGATCGAGCTGAAGGCGCGCGTCGAGGCGCGGCTGCCGTACCTCGGGCCGCTGCCCGTGGAGGAGCTGCTCACCCATCTGTCCACGCTCGGCACACTCATCGCGTACGTCACGGCGCGCGCGGCGAGTACGGCGAGTACGGCGAATCTCCCCAGGACGGAGCCCGCCCCGTGACCGAGCCCGGCCCCAGGGACACCCCTCCCGTCGTGCACATCGTCTCCGCCGGGTCGGCGCTGCCCGGCGCCCCCGTCGACAACGCCGCCCTCGCCGGGTCGCTCGGCGTCAACGAGGAGTGGATCGACCTCTTCATCGGCACCCGCACCCGCCACTTCGCCCGCGACCTGGCCACCGGGGAGGTCCGCTGGTCGCTCGCCGACCTGTGCGCGCAGGCCGCGGCGCACGCCCTGGAGCGCGCCGGCACCGATCCGTCCGAGGTCGAGTTCCTGGTCCTGGCCACGGCGACGCCCGACCATCTCATGCCGGCCACTGTCAACGAGATCGCCGACCAGCTCGGCCTCGACCAACTCCCCACCTACCAGCTCCAGTCGGGCTGCGCGGGCGCGGTGCAGGCCCTCGCCCTGGCCCACCACTTCATCGGCAGCGGCGCGTACACCACCGGCCTCGCCGTCGGCGGCGACGTCTGCACCAAACACCTCGACCTGCGCCGCGACCTCTCCGCGGCAGCCCCCGGCGACCTCGTCAACTGCGTGCTGTTCGGGGACGGCGCGGGTGCCGCCGTCCTCGGCGCCCGCCCCGGCGAACGGCCCGTGGCACTGCGCCACACGCTCAACCGCTGTACGGGCCTGGGCCGCCGCCCCGGCCAGATCATCGACTGGTTCGGACTCGCCGACCGGCACGAGCAACGCCAGGCACTCACCGAGGACTACAAGGCCATCGAGGAGTCGGTGCCCACGATGGCCGTCGAAATCCTGTGGGAACTCCTCGACGAACTGCGCTGGTCGGCCGAGGATCTCGACTTCCTGCTGCCGCCGCAGCTGTCGGGCCGGATGACCCGGCTGATCACG
The DNA here is from genome assembly GCF_055569295.1 of Streptomyces sp. NPDC029292. NCBI lineage: Bacteria > Bacillati > Actinomycetota > Actinomycetes > Kitasatosporales > Streptomycetaceae > Streptomyces > Streptomyces sp. NPDC029292. The sequence continues at coordinate 281,498 of NZ_JBVHXR010000003.1, read as the reverse complement.
GAGCAGTTGGGGCTGCCGGCCGCCCGGGAAATCTCCTGCGTCGCCGACACGGGCAACAACGGCAACGCGCTGCCGTTCCTCCAGATCGAGCAGCTGATGAAGGAGATCGGCGGCGGCCAGAAGGCGCTGGCGGTGGCTGTCGAGTCGAGCAAGTGGATCAAAGCGGGCTTCGCACTGGAAGGACTGTGACGACATGGAAGAAACCAGCAGCACCGTGCACGGCCGGGCATCCGGCCAACGCAGCCTGTCCCTCGCCGAGTTCGCACGCCTCGTACGCGACGAGACCGGCCTCCCCCTGGGTTCGACACCCGCCGAGGAGGCGGCCCTGCTCGACGCCGACTTCGACGAGCTGCCCGAGTGGGACTCCTTGTACCTGCTGAAACTCGTGACGGCGCTGGAGCAGGCACTCGGCCGCTCCGTGCCGGTCGGCAGGCTCCTCGAAGCCCGGTCCCTGCGCCGGATCCACGACCTGGTGGTGACCCCATGAGCACGGTCCATCCCGTACGCGACCGCCGCCACACCCTCCACTTCCTGGAGTACGCCGCCCGGCAGCGGCCCGTCCACCTGGACACGGACGTCGACATGAGCGCCGTTCACGCCCACCGCGCCGACAGTGATCGCCGGTACTCGACCGTCACATACGTCCTGCACGCCGCGGGCCGCGCGCTGCACCGGCATCCGGAGGCCAACGGCGTGCTGACACGGGGGCGTTGGCGTACGCCGCGCGTTGTGCGCTTCGCGTCGGTCGCCGGCAAGCTGGCGCTCGACACGACGTCGCCCGGCGGGCAGCGCATCGTGCTGTCCGCACTGATCCCCGGCCTCGAGGACGCCACGCTCGACAGCATCCAGGACCGGGTGGACCGGTACCGGGCGCCTGGCGTCGCCTCACTGCCGGAGTTCCGTGGCGTACGGACCCTCGTACGGCTGCCCGTGTGGCTCGGGCGCGCCGCGTTCACGAACGCCCTGCGCAACGCCCGGCGCCGACCCGCCGTGCTCGGCACGGTCTCCGTCAGCTCGCTCGGCCACCGCCCGGTGGACGGCTTCCACTCCACGGGCGGCACGGCGATCACCCTCACCTGCGGCCGCACGGTCGCACGCCCCGTCGTCCGCGAGGGCGGGAACATCGAGGCCGCCCCCGTGATGCGCCTGGGTCTCACCTTCGACCACCGCGTCCTCGACGGCGCCGCCGCGGCCGATGTGCTCGAGGACCTCATATACGGGCTGGAGCACGGCAGTTGGGAGAACACCACCGGTGAGCGGCTCGATGGGCCGCACCTCGATGGGCGGCACTCCGCCGAGGAACACCCCGGCGCGGAGCACCTCGCACCGGTCGCCCAGCTGCGGTCCCCACGCTCGTAAGGACACCCGAATCGACCGACTCCCCGGAGGACAGCCCATGACCCCGCAACCGGATCCGCTCACCCTCCCCGACCCCGTCGCCGAACTGAAGGAGTACGCCCGTCTGCACGCCCGCAACCAGGGCCTGAGCGCCCGCGCCACCGCCCGCGTCCTGGACCGCGTCGGCAGCGACACCCCCGACGGCGCCGACTCCTGGACCCGCGTCTGGCGTACGCGCGCCGACGAACTCGCCGACCGGGGCCGCCTCCTGGACGCCTGCCGCCATTACACACTGGCCCGCTTCCCCTACCCGTACGACGAGCCGCGCCGACACGCGCAGCAGAGCGCCGTCGACACCTTCGACCGCTGGCGCCGCGCCCACGGCGGCATCGAGCGGCTCGAACTCGGCCATCCGGACGGCCCGTTGCGCTGCTGGGCGGCCGGACTCGGCCGGGACCGCCCGCTGCTCGTGGTGATGGGCGGCATCGTCAGCGTCAAGGAGCAGTGGGCGCCGCTCCTGCCCCGGCTCGCCCGTCTCGGCCACGCCGCCGTCGTCACCGAGCTGCCCGGGGTCGGCGAGAACACCCAGCACTACACCGCCGAGTCCTGGCGCCTGGTCCCCCACCTGCTGGACGCCCTCTCCGGCCGCGCCCGCACCGACGCCACCTCCCTCCTCTTCGTCAGCTTCAGCGGCCACATGGCGCTGCGGGCCGCCGCCGAGGACGCGCGCATCCGCCGGATCCTGACCGTCGGCGCACCGGTCGCCGGCTTCTTCACCGACGCCGACTGGTGGCAGCGCCTGCCCGGCCTGACCAAGGACACCCTGGGCCGCCTGGCCGGCATCGCCGACGAGAGCGAACTCCGCGCCCTCCTCAAGGACTTCGCCCTCACCCCGGACCTCCTGCACGCCGTCGACGCGTCCGTCCGCTATGTCGCCAGCGCCCGCGACGAGATCATCCCGCCCGCCGACCCCGGGCTGCTGCGCGCCACGGTGCGCGACATCCGCGTCAAGGAGATCGACGACGTGCACGGCTCGCCCGGTCATCCGGGAGCGGTACGCCGCTGGCTCGCCTGGAATCTGCGGGGAAAGCCGGCCGCGGCCGTGGCGAGCGGCTGAGGGGGCGGACGACCGGCGGCTGAGCGGGGTGGCTGACCGGTGACTGAGGGGAGCGGACGGTCGGCGGCTGAGCGGAGCGGGCGACCGGCGGCTGAGCGCCGACCACCCTCGCGTGCAGCCGGGTGAGGGCCGGTCCCGGGGCAACGCCGAGCTCCTCGTGCAGGGAACGCCGCACGGTCCGGTAGGCCCGCAGCGCGTCCGCGGTCCGGCCCGCGCGGCGCAGCGCCTCCATCAGGTGGCAGTGCAGCTGCTCGCGCAGCGGATGGGCGTACGCGAGCTCCATCAGCTCGCCGGTCAGCTCCTGGTGGCGGCCGAGCCTGAGATCCGCCTCGATCCGCAACTCCAGTGACTCCAGGCGCAGTTCCTCGAGCCGGGTCACCGCGGCCGCGAGGGCGGGACCGTGTGCGATGCCGGACACGGCGGGCCCCTCCCACAGGCCCAGGGCCTCGCCCAGCGTCCGCGACACCGCCGCGAAGTCGCCGTCGCGGTACGCCTCGCGACCCTGTTGGTGCAGCTCCTCGAAGCGCGGCAGGTCGAACTCGCCGGGCGCCACCCGCAGCAGATATCCGGGCGGCCTCGTGACCAGCGGCGCGTCCTCGCCCGCGCCGCCCGGCCCCCCTTCGGAGATCGCCTTGCGCAGATGGGAGACGTAGACCTGCAGTGTGGTCGCCGCGGTGCGCGGCGGGCCCTGCGGCCACAGTTCGTCGAACAGGGCCGAGGCGGACACAACGGCCCCCGCCCGCAGCAGCAACGTCGCCAGGACGGCGCGCTGTTTGCCCGCCGAGGGCGTACGGGGTTCGAGCCGGACGGGACCGAGCACACGGAAGCGCATGACGCGGCAGCTCCTCTCCACTCCGGGGATCAGAGGGTCCCGCGACCGCCGGGAGCGGCACGGGAGCCGTACGAGAGCGGTACGGGAGCCCGACGGGAGCGGCGCGGGTGTACGGCGGGAACCCCACTGGAGAACCCCTGGAGCCGGCCGGACCGACCGCATGCCGGACTTGGTCGACTCGGCGCGCAGATGCCTGTTCCACAGAGCCCATGCGCCCTCAGCTGCGGCTGGTCACCCGCGACCACATCGACTTCGGTCGTGTGTGGTCGGCGGCGTGTTGTGCCTGACGAGACCCCCCGCCTCTCCGTCACCGCACCGCACAGCTGAATCGAGGCCGCACCATACCCGTCGAGTTCCTCGGCATCGCCGCAACCAACGAAGGCTCCGAAGTCACCGCTCGCTCATCTCCTCCTCGGTGCCTTCGACGCCGATCTCGTACGCCTGCCGCGTGCCGACCGTCTCTCCGCGGCGGTCCGGGAGCTGGCCTCGGCCCTGTTCCGAAGCGCCGCCTGACCCCCGTACACGCACGTGCGCCGCCTCCCGGACAGGGAGACGGCGCACCGCGAAACCGGTCGGCTCAGCCCACCGAGGAGTAGGCGACCACGCCGCGCAGCAGCCCGTCGACGGCCTTGCGCGCGTTCTTCGCGACCGTCGACCCGCCGCTGGCCGGGGGCGCGGCGGCCGCGATCTGGCCGAGCACGTCGATGACCTGCTTGCACCAGCGCACGAAGTCACCGGCGGGCATCTCCGCCTCGCGCAGCACCTCGTCGAGGCCCTTGCCGGATGCCCACTCGTGCGCGGCCCAGGCGAAGCCGAGGTCCGGCTCGCGCTGGCCGACGCCCTCGGTCTGGGTGATCCGGAAGTCCTCCTCCAGAGCATCCAGGCGGCCCCAGATCCGCACCATCTCGCCGAGCGCCGCCTTCGCCTTGCCGGAGGGCACCTTCGGCGCCATCGCGTCGTCGGCGACCCGGGACTCGTACACCAACGCCGAGACACAGGCCGCGAGTTCGGCGGGGGCGAGCCCCTCCCAGACCCCGGCGCGCAGGCATTCGCTGGCGAGCAGGTCGAGTTCGCCGTACAGCCGGGCGAGTCGCTTGCCGTGCTCGGTGACCTCGTTGCCCCGCAGATAGTCGAGCTCGGTGAGGAGCGCGACGATTCGGTCGAAGGTGCGGGCGATGGTGTTCGTCCGGCCCTCGATGCGCCGCTCCAGCTGCGAGGTGTCGCGCAGCAGCCGGTGGTAGCGCTCGGCCCAACGGGCGTGGTCCTCACGGTCGTTGCACCCGTGGCAGGGGTGCGCCCGGATCGCCGCGCGCAGCCGCGCGATCTCGCGGTCGTCGGCGGCCACGGACCGGTTCTTGCGGTGCCGGTCGGGAACGATGTGCCCGGCCTTGGTCCGCAGTGCGGAGGCGAGGTCCCGGCGCGACTGCGGTGAGCGGGGGTTGAAGGACTTCGGGATCCGCATCCGGTCCAGCGCCTCGACCGGCACCGGGAAGTCCATCGCGGCCAGCCGCTTGACCTGGCGCTCGGCGGTGAGCACCAGCGGGCGCGGGCCGTCGTGATGCTCGAAGCCGCGATGGCCGTTCGACCGGCCCGCGGGCAGCCCGGGGTCCAGCACCAGCGCGAGGCCCGCGTACTTGCCCGTCGGGACGTGGATCACGTCACCGGGCTTGAGCTTCTCCAGGGCGACGGCTGCTTCCGCGCGCCGCTGCGACGCGCCCTGCTTGGCCAGCTCGGTCTCGCGGTCCTTGAGCTCGCGGCGCAGCCGCATGTACTCGTCGATGTCCCCGAGGTGGCAGGTCATGGACTCCTTGTAGCCCTCGAGACCCTCCTCGTTGCGCTGCACCTGCCGGGAGATCCCGACGACCGACTTGTCGGCCTGGAACTGCGCGAACGACGTCTCCAGGAGTTCGCGCGAGCGGTGCCGCCCGAACTGGTCGACCAGGTTCACCGCCATGTTGTACGACGGCTTGAAGCTGGAGCGCAGCGGGTATGTGCGCGTGCCCGCGAGTCCCGCCAGGTGGTCGGGGCTGAAGCCGCGCTGCCACAGCACGACCGCGTGGCCCTCGATATCGATGCCACGGCGGCCGGCCCGACCGGTCAGCTGGGTGTACTCGCCGGGCGTGATGTCGGCGTGCTGCTCGCCGTTCCACTTGACCAGCTTTTCCAACACCACCGAGCGGGCGGGCATGTTGATGCCCAGCGCGAGGGTCTCGGTCGCGAAGACGGCCTTGACCAGGCCGCGTACGAACAGTTCCTCGACGACCTCCTTGAACGTCGGCAGCATGCCCGCGTGATGGGCCGCGATGCCGCGCTCCAGGCCCTCCAGCCACTCGTAGTACCCCAGGACGTGCAGGTCCTCGGTGGGGATGGACGCCGTGCGCTCCTCGACGAGTTCGCGCACCCTGGTGCGCGCCTCGTCGTCGTTGAGCCGAAGGCCCGCGTACAGGCACTGCTGGACGGCGGCCTCGCAGGCGGCGCGGCTGAAGATGAAGGTGATGGCGGGCAGCAGGCCCTCGGCGTCGAGCCGCTCGATGACCTCGGGCCGGCCCGGCGTCCACACCCGCGAGCGCTGTCTGCGCTCGCGCTCCCGGTCGGCCTCGCGCATGGCGCGGCCCCGTCTGCGGTCCTGGTACGAGGGGCGGCTCGCCTCCATGCGCGCCAGGCGCGTGAGGTCGGGGTTGACGGCCTTCTTGCTGCCCTCGCCCTCCTCGAAGAGGTCGTACATCCGGCGCCCGGCCAGCACGTGCTGGAACAGCGGCACCGGCCGGTGCTCGGAGACGATCACCTCGGTGTCGCCGCGCACGGTGTCCAGCCAGTCGCCGAACTCCTCCGCGTTGGACACGGTCGCCGACAGTGACACCAGCGTCACCGACTCGGGGAGGTGAATGATCACTTCCTCCCAGACGGCACCGCGGAAGCGGTCGGAGAGGTAGTGCACCTCGTCCATCACCACATAGCCGAGGCCGAGGAGGGTCTGCGAGCCCGCGTACAGCATGTTGCGGAGCACCTCGGTGGTCATCACGACCACCGGAGCCTCGGAGTTGACGCTGTTGTCGCCGGTGAGCAGGCCGACCTTGTCCGCGCCGTAACGGCGGCACAGATCGGCGTACTTCTGGTTGGAGAGCGCCTTGATCGGCGTCGTGTAGAAGCACTTCTTGCCCTGCTGGAGGGCGAGGTGGACGGCGAACTCGCCGACCACCGTCTTGCCCGAGCCGGTGGGCGCGGCCACCAGCACACCCTTCCCCGCTTCGAGCGCCTGGCAGGCCTCGATCTGGTAGGGGTCGAGGCCGAAGTCGTACATCTCGCGGAAGGAGGCGAGCGCGGTGGCCTGCTCGACAGCGCGCTGCCGTGCTGCCGCATACCGCTCGGCCGGTGAGAGGTCCTCTGTCATCGTGCTTTCGAGACTACCGGGACGCACTGACAACAGGACGATCAATATCCGGATCCCCTGCTGTGAAACATGCGGATCCCCGCAGCTCAGGGAGTGATCACCCGCACCGCACCGGGCACGCACTCCGCCGTGAGCGGCAGCGGCCCGAGCGGCTCACCGTCCGTATACCCGGTGATGCCCTCCGCCACCAACTCGACCCGGGCCGCCCGGTGCACGGTCACCTTGGGATGGTCGAGGTGGGTGCCCTTGTAGACCTTCGGGAACACCTTGAGCAGCGTCGTACGGCTGCAGTCCCCGACCACCGTGATGTCGAACAGCCCGTCGGCCAGGTCCGCGCCCGCGCAGATCTTCATGCCTCCGCCGTACGACGATCCGTTGCCGACGGCCACGAGCGTCGCCTCGATCTCCTGGACCGGGCCGTCGTCCAGCGTGATCCGGTACGGGAAGGGCTTGAAGGCGGCCAGTTCGGCGAGCATCGCCAGGTCGTACTTGAAGCGGCCGGTGGGCCACCGCATTCGGTTGCCGCGGTCGTTGACGCGTGAGTCGAAGCCGGAGGCGAGGACGGTGCCGAACCAGGTGCCGTATGAGGGCGCCGGTGCCGCCCTCGACGGCGCCGCGCGCGCGTGTGAGGGCGTCTTCCGCGTTCTCCCCGAGGATCGTACGGACGGAGAATCCCGCCGACCGCAAAGCCGAAGCGGCCGGCTGCGCCGCGTGGGCGCCCCGGCCGCGTCCCGCGGTGGGATTGACGAAGAGGGTGATCTCGCTGGTCACGGCCCTGACCCTACGAGGTCTTCGGGCTTCGTCAGGTCACGTCGTCATAACCGTTGACCCGGTCCGAGCTCGCCTGCTCGGGCAGTGCACGGCTGGCCGACACCGTCTCGACCTCGCCGATGGCCTCGGGGGTGAGGTCCAGGTCGGAGGCCTCGTCGTCGTCCGGGCCCTCGGCGTCACGCCGACGCTTGCGCCGGTCGTTGAGGAGCGAGAAGGCGACGGCGCCGAAGTACAGGATCCAGATGGGTCCGGCGAGCGCCAGCATGGTCAGCGGGTCGGTGCTGGGCGTGGCGACGGCCGCGAAGACCGTGATGCCCATGATCATTGCGCGCCACCAGCCGAGCATGCGCCTGCCGGTGAGGATGCCGGTGAGGTTGAGCATGACCAGCAGCAGCGGCAGCTCGAAGGAGAGACCGAAGACGATCACCATGCGCGTGACGAGGTCGAGCAGATCGTCCAGCGGCAGCAGGTTGTTCACGCCGTTCGGCGTGAAGTCGATCAGCACCTTCGCGGTAGTGGGCAGCACCTTGTAGGCGAAGAAGGCGCCTCCGAGGAACAGCGGAACGCCCGTGCCGACGAACGCGTACGCGTACTTCTTCTCGCTCTTGTGCAGGCCCGGCGCGACGAACGCCCAGAGCTGGTAGAGCCAGACCGGCGAGGCGAGCGCGACGCCTGCCATCAAGGAGACCTTCAGCGCCAGGGTGAAGGGAGCGAGCAGGCCGTTGATGGTGATCTGCGCGCACTGCTTGCCCTGGGGCATCTTCGCCACCTCGGCGAAGGTCTTCGGACACCCGACCGATTCCAGGACCGGCTTGGTGAAGAAGTTGATGATGTCGTTGTAGTAGAAGGCTGCGACGATCGTTACTACAACGATGGCCAGCATCGCCTTCGCGAGCCGGTTTCTGAGCTCACGAAGGTGGTCCGCAAGGGGCATCCGCCCCTCGGGATCCTTCTCCTTGTTGCGGGCAGACTTGAGCAACCCACGTTCCCATCTCGTGCGGCGGGCCGGAAGTCACCGGCCCTGCGTCAGCGCTTGGTCGTGTCCGTCGGCTCGCTGACCGGGCGGGAGCTGGTCACGTCGCCGGGCGCGGCCTGGATCGTGCGCTGAGCCGGGGGCTGCTCGTCGGTGTTCGGCGGGCCTGCCGGGGTGGGCGTGCTGCCCTCGTCCTTCATCGCCTTGGCCTCGCTCTTGAGGATGCGAGCGGACTTGCCGAGCGAGCGCGCCATGTCCGGAAGCTTCTTCGCGCCGAACAGCAGGATGATGACGACGAGGATGAGAATGATCTCGGGAGCTCCGAGCCTTCCGAACATAAGTCTTTACCTTCTCACCGAGGCTGCATGGGCGGGGTGCCGTCCGATCGGTCGGACATGTGTCCGATCGTCGTGTTGACAGCGATCGTAACGCTCAGGGGTAAACGCGGGGCAATCCCTGTGCGTACTCCCAGTTCGCGACCCGCGCCTCGTTCTCCGGGCCGCGACCAGCAGCGTACCTGCCGAGGCCGGGAAGTTGACAGGGCGAAAGACACTCAAAGCGCATCGCACCCACGACTCACAGTCCATCCACAGAGCGTGCCGTGCTCACGGCCGCCCGCTCCAAATCCTCGGCGGCGGTGCTGATGCGGCGCGCGGAGTCGGAAACCTGCCTGCCCAAACGCTCCGCTTCCAGGAAGACACGGACAGCGAGCACGCCAAGGATGGCGATTCCCAGGAAACCCACAGCGATCGCGAACATCGGCCAGAACATGACGCCGACCCTAGACGGTCTAGACCGTCGAGTGCAGGCGCAGGGTCCGCACCCCGCCCCCGGTGAGCAGCTCGATGATGCGCTCCCCCGCGGGCTTGCGGACCGCGACGCCGCACTCGGGGCAGGTGAAGGAGTAGAAGGTGGTGCGGCTCGTGGCGCCGATGGCCAGGCGCAGGGCGCTCGCCCTGAGCTCGAAACCGGCCCGGCAGTCGGGGCAGGCGGCCTTGAACATCACGTCGACCACCCGCCTCATCCCGGCGAACGCGGTCACGACCGACACCTCCGGCCCGCCCGACGAGGTACCGGCCGCCCTGTCCGACGCACCGCCCCTCTCCGACACACCTGCCTGCTCCGACACACCGGCCCGCTCCGACACACCTGCCTGCTCCGTGGCACCAGACATCGACGACGTGGTCAAAGCCCCTGCTCCTGCCTGTCGTACGGCCCGTCCTGAACTCCCTCGAGCCCGTCGTAGGCCGCGAGCGCTTCGCGGGCCGCCCGGCGGGCGCTGTCCGCGAGGTCCTGCGGCGACACGATCCGGCCGTCGCGGCCCAGGCGCAGGGCCAGCCGCCGCAGCGACGCGGGGTCGGGGGTCCGCAAGGTGATACGCAGCCCGCCGTCGGGCAGCTCATCCGCGCTGTCGTGCGGGTAGTACTCGGCGACCCAGCGCCCGCCCGGACCGACCTCGACGACCACCTCGGGATCCTCGGCCGCGGGCTGCACGAGCCCCTCGGAGAGGTCCCGCAGCTCGACCTCGGGCGGCGCGGACGGCTCGTCGAGGATGCGGATCTCGGCGACCCGGTCGAGCCGGAAGGTGCGGCGAGCCTCGGAGCGGCGGCACCAGGCCTCGACGTACGTGTGTCCGACGCTGACGAGGCGGATCGGGTCGATCTCGCGCTCGGTGAGCTCGTCCCGGGAGGGCGAGTAGTAGCGGATCCACAGCCGGCGCCGTTCGGAGATCGCCCGGTCGACGTCCGCGAAGACCCCGCCCTCGGATTCGAAGGTCACCGAGAGCCGGGAGCTGGCACCCGCCGCCTCGCCCGAGGCGGCCTCCACCTTGGCGGTGGCCCGCAGCAACGCCTGCCGGTCGCCCTCGCGCAGACCGGGCAGCGTGGACACCGCGCGGGCGGCCACCAGCAGCGCGGTCGCCTCGTCGGCGGCGATACGCAGCGGCTCCGCCGCTTCTGCCGCCAAGGCGGCCGGGTTGTGCCACCAGATCCGGTCGCCGTCGGTGTCGATGTCGAGCAGATCACCGCCCCGGAAGCTGGTCCCGCACAGCGGCAGCACGTCGAGGTCGGAGATCAGCTCGTCCTCGGTGATCCCGAAGGCCCGTGCGACGTCACCGACGCGCGCGCCGGGGCGCTCGCGCAGATACGTCACCAGCGAGAGCATCCGCCGGGTCTGGTCGATCGCGTTCGTGGGCCTGGCCGGTTTTCCTGCCATTTCCTTACGTTCCCCCTCAGCCCTTGGCCACGGCGCGCAGCCGGTCCACGACCTCGGCCCGCAGCTCGGCGGGCTCCAGAACCACCACGTCGGGCCCGAACTCCACGAGCCAGGCGTCCAGGCCGTGCCCGTACGGAATCTCCAACTCGTCCCAGCCGTCGCCCAGTTCCCGTACGGAGACGGCCTTGGCCCGCAACGGGTAGCCCGAGCCGGTGCGCAGCCGGATCCGCGCGGAGCGGTCGGTGATCTCCCCCGCCCAGCCCGCGACGGTCTCGCGCACGGTGACGACATCGGGCACCTCGGCCGTGTACCGCCCGGCGCGGGCGCGGACCTTGCCGGTGATCCGCGAGAGCCGGAAGACCCGCTCGGCGCCGCGGTCGCGGTCCCAGCCCGCCAGGTACCAGTGGCCGCGCCAGCACTCCAGGGCCCACGGCTCGACGTGCCGGGTCTCGGGGCGCGCCGCGGTGGCCTTGCGGTAGTCGAAGATCACCGGGCGGCGGTCGCGGCAGGCGAGCATCAGCGGCTCGAAGGCCGCCTCGTGGACGGGGATGTGCGGCTCCAGGGCGCCATGGGCCTCGTACGGGTCCACGTCCTCGGGCAGACCCGCGGCGCGCAGCTTCTGCAGGGCGCCGCTCGCGGCACCGGCCAGGCGGGCCTGCTGCCAGACCTTGGCGGCAAGGCCCAGTGCGGCGGCCTCCTCGGCGTCGAGCGTGATGGGCGGCAGTCGGTTGCTGTCGCGGCGGGCGAGATAGCCGACCTCACCGTCGAGGTTCTCCACCGTCTCGATGACCAGCCCGAGCTCCCGCAGATCGTCCTTGTCCCGCTCGAACATCCTGTTGAAGGAGTCGTCCGACCCGGCTGCACTTTTACCCAGCCTGAAGGCCTCGACGTATGCCTCGATGGAATCGCGCAGCTCGCGCTTGCTGAGCGGCCGCCGTGTCCCGAGCAGACACAGCGCGAGGTTCATCAGCCGCTCGGCCTTGGCAATGGCCATCGACGCCCTTCCCTATGGTGCTTCCGACCGATGACCGTACCGCTCCGGGGTGTCGTGGCAAAAGCCGAGGGCCCATGCCCGGACAGGCATGGGCCCCAGGTGATCGGGTCCGATCAGGCCCCGATCACACGGCGTACGAAGAGCGGACCACGACCCGACCTTCATGAGGATCGGACGGAACCGGTCTCGGCGATGACTCAGACCGCGACTAGGTCGCAGACGAAGATCAGCGTCTCGCCGGGGGCGATACGGCCGCCGGCGCCACGGTCGCCGTACGCGAGGTGCGCCGGGATGACCAGCTGGCGACGGCCGCCGACCTTCATGCCCTGCACGCCCTGGTCCCAGCCGCTGATGACCTGGCCGACACCGAGCTGGAACTCCAGCGGGGTGCCGCGGTTCCAGGAGGCGTCGAACTCCTCGCCGGTGGAGAAGGCCACGCCCACGTAGTGGACCTTGACGAAGTCGCCGGCCTTGGCGACCGGGCCGTCGCCCTCCCAGATGTCCTTGATCTCGAGGTCCGCCGGGGGCTCGCCGCCCGGGAAGTCGATCTCGGGCTTCTCGATGCTCACGTCTCTAGCTCCTGCTTGTTCGCGTAAAGGCCTTAAAGCAACACCGACAGTCTCACATCCCCGACGGGGTTACATCTTCGCCAGGATGTCGACCGAGAAGACGAGGGTGGAGCCCTTCTTGATCTTGCCGCCGCTCGGCGGTTTGTCACCGTAGGCGAGGCTCGGCGGTGCGACGACGAGGACGCGGCTGCCGACCTTCTTGCCCGTCAGCCCCTGCGCCAAGCCCTTGACGACCGTCTGCATCTGCGTCATGGAGAACTGGGCCAGCTGCCCCTGGGTGTACGTGGACTCGAACTCCTCGCCGCTGTCCCAGACCACACCCTTGAACTGCACGAGGACGGTCGCGTCCGCCGTGACCGCGTCGCCGTCGCCCTCCAGGATGTAGTTCGACACGAGCTTCGTGGGAGCGGCGGACTTCGGTACCTCGATGGAGGGCGCCTTGCCGTCGGTGTTGGTCCCGACCTTCGGCAGCGCGGCGTCGTCCTGCGCGACCGCCTCGCCCTTGACCGAACTCTTCGCGTTGAAGGTGTTCTCGATGTCGATGACGAACACCAGGGTGTCGGTGCCCTTGATACCCGCCTGCGCGTTGCCCGACGTGCCGTAGCCCCAGGTCGGCGGCACGGCCATCAGGACCCGGCTGCCGACCTTCTTGCCCGCGAGACCGTAGCGCCAGCCGTCGATGATGCCGCCCTGCGCGAGCTGGATCACCAGGGGTGTCTTACGGTCGTAGGAGTTGTCGAAGACCTTCGCCGACGACCAGATCTGGCCCAGGTAGTTCACCTGAATGAAGTCGTTCTCCGCGACCGCCTGGCCGCCTCCCGCGATGACCGTCTTGACCGCCAGGTCCTTCGACGGATCGCCACTGCCCTTGGCGACGGTCGGCTTCTCGTCGAACTTCGTCCCCGCGGTGATGGCCGGCAGCGGTCCGTCGACGATCTTCGGCGGCGGAACCGCCGAAGCGGAGGCCGAGGGCGAGGGCGACGGGCTGCTGCTGGACTTGACCGACTTGCCGTCGTCACCGCATCCGGCGAGCGTGACCAGTCCAGCGGGTACGGCGAGAAGGAGTGAGCGTCGGCGCACGGTGGGAGCCTCGTATCGGTCGATCTTGGTTGATGGCGTGCGCGCAACTCTACGACGTGAGAAGGGCGCCGTACGGAAAACGTACGGCGCCCCGCGTTGCGTTCCGATGGGTCCCCTCCGGCTCGAGCGAAGTCGAGAGTGGGGGACACCTCCGGAACGCCCCGCTCACATACCCGCGATCAGCTTCTCCACCCGGTCGTCGACGGAGCGGAACGGGTCCTTGCACAACACGGTGCGCTGTGCCTGGTCGTTGAGCTTGAGATGCACCCAGTCGACGGTGAAATCACGGCGCTGTTCCTGAGCTCGCCGGATGAAGTCGCCGCGCAGCCGCGCCCTAGTGGTCTGCGGCGGCACGGACTTGCCCTCGAAGATCTTCAAGTCGTTGCAGATCCGGGCGGCTTGTCCCTTCCTCTCCAGCAGGTAGTACAAGCCCCGGCGACGGTGGATGTCGTGGTAGGCGAGGTCTATCTGCGCGACTCGCGGGTGCGACATCGTCATGTTGTGCTTGGCCCGGTATCGCTCGATGAGCTGGTACTTCATGACCCAGTCGATTTCGGTACCGATCCGGTCGAGGTCCTCGGACTCGATCGAGTCGAGTACCCGGCCCCACAGTTCGAGGACCTGCTCGACCGTGCCGGTGCGGATGCCGCGGCGCTCGCAGAAGTCCACGGCCTTCTCGTAGTACTCGCGCTGCACTTCGAGCGCGGAGGCCTCGCGGCCACTGGCCAGACGCACCTTGCGCCGGCCCGTGATGTCGTGGCTGACCTCGCGGATCGCCCGGATCGGGTTCTCCAGGGTCAGATCGCGCATCACCGTGCCCGCCTCGATCATGCGCAGCACGAGGTCGGTGGCACCGACCTTCAGGAGCATGGTCGTCTCGGACATGTTCGAGTCGCCGACGATGACGTGCAGCCGGCGGTAGCGCTCGGCGTCCGCGTGCGGTTCGTCACGCGTGTTGATGATGGGCCGGGAGCGGGTCGTCGCCGAGCTGACGCCCTCCCAGATGTGCTCGGCACGCTGGCTGACGCAGTACACGGCTCCGCGCGGAGTCTGCAGCACCTTGCCCGCACCACACAGCAGCTGCCGGGTGACCAGGAAGGGAATGAGAATGTCCGCGAGCCGGGAGAACTCCCCGTGCCGGGCCACCAGATAGTTCTCGTGGCACCCGTAGGAGTTGCCCGCCGAGTCGGTGTTGTTCTTGAACAGGTAGACGTCGCCCGCGATTCCTTCCTCGTGCAGGCGTCGTTCGGCGTCCACCAGGAGTCCTTCGAGAATGCGCTCGCCGGCCTTGTCGTGGGTGACGAGTTCCGTCACGTTGTCACATTCGGGTGTCGCGTATTCCGGATGTGATCCCACGTCGAGATAGAGGCGGGCACCGTTCCGCAGAAAGACATTACTGCTGCGGCCCCATGACACGACACGGCGGAAGAGGTACCGCGCCACCTCGTCGGGAGACAGGCGTCGCTGTCCCCTGAACGTACACGTGACGCCGTACTCGTTCTCCAGCCCGAAAATGCGGCGGTCCATGACTGAACATTACGCCCGATCCCCCGAGCTGAAACGGGGTTCGACGGCACGGTTTGGATCATTTTCCGATGAGACCGCAACTACCGCGCGGTCCCCGGTAGCTGCGAGGACCCGCCCCGTAGCCAGCAGAACCACCAGCGCGGCGGCCCCCGCGGCGCCCGGTACGGCGAAGCCCCACACCGCCCCGCCCCACTCGACGACCGGGCCCGCGAGGCCCGTTCCGACCGACGCGCCCACGGTGAACGTCGTCACAAGCCAGGAGAACGCCTCGGTGACCGTGCCGCGCGGCGCGTGGCGGTCGACGAGGACGAACGCGCAGGCGATACAGGGCGCCAGGAACAGTCCGGCGAGCGCCGTGAGCGCCGTCATGGCGACCGCGCCCGGCATCAGCGTGAGCGGCAGGTAACACACCGCCAGAAGCGCCACCAGCACCCGCAGTCGCCGCTCCGGCGCACCACTCCACTGCCGCGCGCCGTACACGGCGCCGCCGACGAGCGCGCCGAGACCGATGCCCGCCATCAGCCAGCCGTACACCGCGTCCCCGCCATGACCGTCGGCGTACGACACCGCTGCGACCGTGATCGAGCCGAGCGCGATCCCGACGAACAGGAACGCGCCCAGCAGAGCGAGGAGTCCGGGCGAGCGCAGCGCGCCGAGCCAGTGCGCCTCCCGCGGCGCCGAACGCCACGCGCGCGAGGGCGGCGAGACGACCACGGAGAGGGCACCCAGGACACCGATGACGCTCAGGACGACAAGCGCGGCCCGGGCGGACCACAGCGACACGCAGAGCGTCACGAGCAAGGGCCCGACGGTGAACATGACTTCCTGCGCCACCGCGTCCATCGCGTACGCGGTGTGCACCTGGTCCTCCTTACGGAGGACGGAGGGCCACAGCGCACGCAGGCCGCCCTCCAGAGGGGGCGTGAAGAGTCCGGCGATCGCCATGGCGGCATACGCGAGCGACAGCCGGTCCGTGCCCGCGAACGCGAAGACACTCATCCCCAGTGCCGAAACCAGCGCGGCGGGCAGCTGCACGCGCGGCTGCCCGTAGAGGTCCACGAGCCGCCCGAGCAGCGGCTGCCCCACCGCGTTGGCCACCCCGTACACGGCGGCCAGCGCGCCCGCCAGGCTGTACGTGCCGCCCTCCGCGCGAATGAAGAGCACGACGGCGATGGCGGCGGTGGCGTTCGGCAGCCGCCCTACGAGCGTGCCGGTGAGCAGTCGAGCGGCATGCCTCGCCCTCAGGATCTCCAGGTATCCCGCAGCCATGTCCCGCCTTCCCTCAGAAGCACCCCAGCCGACCCGGTGAGCTCAAGTTTTACGTATAACGCCCCTTCTCATACGTACCATGTGCGCTGTCCGCGAGTCCAGACGAAGGAGCAGGTCCACGGTGGCACGAGGTAGCACGCGCCCCACGAGCCGGGACGTCGCCCAGGCCGCCGGGGTCTCCCAGGCCGCCGTCTCCCTGGTCCTCGGCGACAAGTGGCGCGGCCGGGTCTCCGCGACGACAGCGGAACGGGTCAGGCAAGCCGCCCAGGAGCTCGGCTACCGCCCGAACCTCGCCGCCCGCAACCTCCGCCTCGGCCGCACCCGCACCGTCCTCCTGGTCGTCCCCGCACTCACCACCGAGTTCTTCGCAGGCGTCTACACGGGCGCCGCCCGGGTGGCCTCCGAACACGGCTTCGGAGTCGTCCTCTACCCCTCCCCCGAGGGCATCGGCCCCGCCCGCGACCCCTTCGGCTCCGCACGCGCCGCCCTGGACGGCGTGATCGCCTCCTCGATGGCCGCCGACGCCCTCACGGCCATCCGCGGCGACCAGCTCCCCCTGGTCATGCTCGACAGCGACCCCGAGGGCAGCCTGGGCGCCGCCACCGTCAACCTCGACATCAGAGACGGCGTACGACAGGTCGCAGAACACCTGCTCACCCTGGGACACCGCCGCTTCCTGCACCTGGCGGCCGACATCGCCTCCTGGACCTTCGAGGTACGGGCCCAAGAACTCTCCACCCGCCTCGCCGAAGTCCCCGGCACACACCTCCGCACCACCCGCGCCCCGATCACCATCGACGACGCCCTGGCCGCCGCGGCAGCCGCCCTCTCCGCCCCAGGCCCCCGCCCCACCGCCCTGGTCTGCGACGACGACAAACTCGCAGCGGGCGCCTACAAGGCAGCCCGCCGCCTGGGCCTCCGCATCCCCGAGGACATCTCCATCACCGGCCTGGACGACCTGGCCCTGGCCCGAGCCATCGACCCCGAACTGACCACAGTCCGCCTGGACGCCGAACGATTCGGCGAACGCGGCATGGAAGCCCTCCTCGCCGTCCTGGACGGCCGCACACCCCCCGAGGGCAACATCCCGGTCGAACTGGTCGTACGCGGCTCCACGGCCCCACCACGCCCCTGATGAACCACGGCACACCCGCACCCGCCGACGCACGGAAGGGGCCGCGTTCCGGCGCTGACGCCCAAGCCACTCACGCCCCCGCAGCCGCCAGACCACGGAAGGGGCCGTGCCGGTACATCAAATGCCCGCAGCCGAACGGATCAAAGAAGACAGCACCCTTCTGACCCACAGCCGATCCGTTCCGATACGGGCGGATGTACCGGCGCGGCCCCGAACCACCCCCCGGCGACAGGCGACCCACCTCCGACCCGCAGGCGCCCCCGGCGACAGGCGACCCACCACCCAGCAACAGGCGCCCAAAAACGCCGCGCGCCCCGGCCGATACAGGGCCAGGGCGCACGATGGTCAGGATGAGACGAGGTCACTCCTCGTCGTCGGGATCCTCGGCCTCCGTGGCGGTAGACGCGCCACCCACCTCCAGAAGCCGAGCCAACTGGCGGCCGACAATGCGCTTGAACTTGCGCTGCTGCGGACGCGTACGGTCCAGAACCGCAACCTCCAGGCGCTCGGCGGGAATCTCCCGCTCACCACCGTTCGGCTCCCGCGACAGAGACTGCACGGCCAGCCGCAGCGCCTCCGCGAGCGACATACCGTCCTCATGGCGCTGATCCAGATAGGTGCTGATCTGCTCAGCATTACCACCGACCGCGACCGACCCGTGCTCGTCCACGATCGACCCGTCATGCGGCAGCCGGTAGATCTGGTCACCCTCGGGGGTCTCCCCCACCTCGGCGACCACGAGCTCCACCTCGTACGGCTTCTCGGCCGCACTGGAGAAGATCGTGCCCAGCGTCTGCGCATAGACATTCGCAAGACCGCGAGCGGTCACATCGTCACGGTCGTAGGTGTAACCCCGCAGATCGGCATAACGCACACCACCGATGCGCAGATTCTCGTACTCGTTGTACTTGCCGGCGGCCGCGAACCCGATCCGGTCATAGATCTCGCTGAACTTGTGCAGCGCACGGGACGGGTTCTCGCCGACGAACACGATGCCATCGGCATACTGCAGCACAACCAGGCTGCGACCGCGGGCGATGCCCTTGCGGGCGTACTCCGCCCGGTCGGCCATGGCCTGCTGGGGTGAGACATAGAACGGCGTCGACACCGGTTATCCGTCCCTTTCTGTCGAAGTCACTGGGCCACCTTGATAAGAGGGCGGAGTCAGAGCAGCGCGGCGCGCGGACCGTCGGGCTGCTCCAGGCGCCGCTCCAGGATCGCGCGGGCGATCTCGGAGGACTCCTCGTCCGTGAGCTTGCGGAATCCCTCTTCGGTGATCACGGTGACGATCGGGTAGATCCGACGGGCGACGTCGGGGCCGCCTGTCGCCGAGTCGTCGTCGGCCGCGTCGTACAACGCCTGGATGACGAGGGTCGTGGCCTGCTCCTCGGTCAGATCCTTGCCGTAGAGCTTCTTCATGGATCCGCGCGCGAAGAGCGAGCCGGAGCCGGTGGCGGCGAAGCCGTGCTCCTCGGAGCGGCCACCGGTGACGTCGTAGGAGAAGATGCGGCCCTTCTCGCGATCCACGTCATAGCCCGCGAAGAGGGGAACCACGGCGAGGCCCTGCATGGCCATGCCCAGGTTGGAACGGATCATCGTGGAGAGGCGGTTCGCCTTGCCCTCCAGGGAGAGCGTGGCGCCCTCCACCTTCTCGAAGTGCTCCAGCTCCAGCTGGAACAGTTTCACCATCTCGACGGCCAGACCCGCCGTACCGGCGATGCCCACCGCCGAGTACTCGTCGGCCGGGAAGACCTTCTCGATGTCGCGCTGTGCGATGACATTGCCCATGGTGGCCCGCCGGTCACCGGCGAGCACGACTCCACCGGGGAACGTGACGGCCACGATGGTCGTGCCGTGCGGTGCCTCGATCACACCCTGGACGGGCGGCAGCTGCCGCTTGCCCGGGAGCATCTCCGGCTGGTGCTCGGACAGGAAGTCCATGAAGGACGACGACCCAGGCGTCAGGAAGGCAGCCGGTAGACGCCCGGTGCTACGAGTGTTGGCTTCCACGAGGGTCCTTCCAAGTAGGCGGCAGCCCGACGAACAGCGTCGGGATCATCTCCCAACTTGCCGATGGCCGAATTGCAGTTGAAGCACAGTACGCCACGGACCCTACCCGTCTCGTGGCAGTGATCCACATGGACGGCCGGAGCTTTCAGGCAGATCACGCAGAGCCCCATTTGAGAGGCGATCATCTCGTCGCGTTCGACTTCGGTCATGCCGTAGTGGCGCTTCAGGTGGCCTGCGCGTCCCTTGGCTGCCCGGCATGCCTTACAGCTCGTCGAGAGGCCGTCGGAGGCCGTCGCGTTGCGATGCCACTCGCCATGGGGCTTGATCTCCCCGCATGCTCGGCAGAACTTGTGACCTTCGGGCACCTTCACCCTCGGCCGGACATTCCTACCCTTGGATAGCTGCCGAGCCTGGTGATACTCCGCCCAGCATTCCCGACAATAGGCCTGCAGCCCATCACGGGCCGCCTTATTGCTCGCGAACGCCGCCCGCGGTTTGGCTTCCTTGCACCGCGAGCAGCGCTTCGCGCCCAGCTCTCCTGACACTCACGCCCCCATACTCAACCTTCAATTCGAAGGCCAAACGACCCACAGAGCCCCTACTGACCACCCTTCTGAACGAAACTTCGCACGAAGTCCTCGGCATTTTCCTCGAGGACATCGTCAATCTCGTCCAGCACTGAGTCCACGTCGTCGCTCAACTTCTCCTGGCGCTCCTTGAGGTCCTCAGAAGCCTGTGCGTCCTGCGCCTGCTCCTCGACCTCCTCGGTGGAACGCGTCGCCTTCTGCTGTCCGCCGCCGGTGTCCTTGGTCGCCATAAACGTTCACCCCGCTCGGTTCGACGTTCTTGATCAGACCCTACAAGCAGGGTCCGACATCGGCCCCGCTGTTGCTACAACGTCCGGGAGCCACCTCGATGATTCCCGGACGCCGCCTCTTTCCACCCCGATCGGCCCTGTGGGCTCCTGGGGCCGTTCAGTTGCCCGACAGGACCCTGACCAGGTCTTCCGCCGTGCGACACCGGTCGAGGAGCTCCTTGACGTGATTACGCGTTCCGCGAAGCGGCTCCAGGGTTGGGACGCGCTGGAGCGAGTCCCGGCCGGGCAGGTCGAAGATCACCGAGTCCCAGGAGGCCGCCGCGACGTCGTCCGCGTACTGCTCCAGGCAGCGTCCGCGGAAGTACGCGCGCGTGTCCTCCGGCGGCTTGGTGCGGGCCCGCTCGACTTCGGCCTCGTCCAGCAGCCGCTTCATCTTGCCGCGCGCCGCGAGGCGGTTGTAGAGGCCCTTCTCGGCGCGTACGTCGGCGTACTGGAGGTCGACCAGGTGCAGCCGGGCGGCGTCCCAGTCGAGGCTGTCACGGCGCCGGTAGCCCTCCATGAGCTCCCGCTTGGCGACCCAGTCGAGCTCTCCGGAGAGGCTCATCGGGTCGTTCTCCAGGCGGTTCAGGGTGTCCTCCCAGCGGATGAGGACGTCCTTGGTCTGCTCGTCGGCGTCGGCTCCGAACCGTTCCTCCACGTACTTGCGCGACAGCTCGAAGTACTCCATCTGAAGTTGTACGGCGGTCAGTGTGCGTCCGCTGCGGAGCGTGACGAGCCGCTTCAGAGTGGGGTCGTGCGAGACCTGGTGCAGCGTGCGTACGGGCTGGTCGACCGCCAGGTCGACAGCGATGAAGCCGTCCTCGATCATGGAGAGGACCAGGGCCGTGGTGCCCAGCTTCAGGTAGGTCGAGATCTCGGAGAGGTTGGCGTCGCCGATGATCACGTGCAGGCGGCGGTACTTCTCGGCGTCCGCGTGCGGCTCGTCACGCGTGTTGATGATGGGGCGCTTGAGGGTGGTCTCGAGGCCGACCTCGACCTCGAAGTAGTCGGCGCGCTGGCTGAGCTGGAAGCCGTGCTCGTGCCCGTCCTGACCGATACCGACGCGGCCCGCTCCGGTGACGACCTGGCGTGAGACGAAGAACGGCGTGAGGTGGCGCACGATGTCCGAGAAGGGGGTCTCCCGCTTCATCAGGTAGTTCTCGTGCGTGCCGTACGAGGCGCCCTTGTTGTCGGTGTTGTTCTTGTAGAGGTGGATCGGCTGGGCGCCGGGGAGCTGGGCCGCGCGCTCCGCGGCCTCTGCCATGATGCGCTCGCCGGCCTTGTCCCACAGGACGGCGTCCCGCGGGTTGGTGACTTCCGGCGCGCTGTACTCGGGGTGTGCGTGGTCGACGTACAGTCGCGCGCCGTTGGTGAGGATGACATTGGCGAGGCCGATGTCCTCGTCGGTGAGCTGGCTGGCGTCGGCGGCCTCGCGGGCGAGGTCGAAGCCTCGCGCGTCCCGCAGCGGGTTCTCCTCCTCGAAGTCCCAGCGGGCGCGGCGCGCCCGGTGCATCGCCGCCGCGTACGCGTTGACGATCTGGGACGAGGTGAGCATGGCATTGGCGTTGGGGTGGCCGGGGACGGAGATTCCATACTCCGTCTCGATGCCCATTACTCGCCGTACGGTCATGCGGCCCTCCTTGCCCGGCGGCGCCCTCGGTCGGGGACGCTGCTCAAGTACCGCTGGTGCTCCGGTGCGTGTGCGGTGCCCGTCCCCGCAACGCGCGACTCGGCGGTACGAAAGAGCCTAGAACGCCTTTGCGCTGGTGGGGAGATCATTTGCGTCATTGCTCTGCTCCAGCCGTGCCCCGGAAAGCAGTCGGCTGCGGGTACCCACGAAGGGCACCCGCAGCCGCCCTGCCTTTTACAGGTACTGACCGGTGTTGGCCACCGTGTCGATGGAGCGTCCGGTGTCCGCGCCCTGCTTTCCGGTGACGAGGGTACGGATGTACACGATCCGTTCGCCCTTCTTTCCGGAGATTCGGGCCCAGTCGTCCGGGTTGGTCGTGTTGGGCAGGTCCTCGTTCTCCTTGAACTCGTCCACGCATGCCTGGAGGAGGTGGGAGACGCGAAGGCCCTTCTGGTTCTGCTCGAGGAAGGCCTTGATGGCCGCCTTTTTGGCGCGGCCGACAATGTTCTCGATCATGGCGCCGGAGTTGAAGTCCTTGAAGTAGAGGACTTCCTTGTCGCCGTTGGCGTAGGTGACCTCGAGGAAGCGGTTCTCCTCGGACTCGGCGTACATCTGCTCCACGGCGGTCTGGATCATGCCGTGGACGGTGGCCGCGCGGTCCCCGCCGTGCTCTCCGAGGTCGTCGGAGTGGAGCGGGAGGCGTTCGGTGAGGTACTTCGCGAAGATGTCCTTGGCGGCCTCGGCGTCCGGGCGCTCGATCTTGATCTTCACATCGAGTCGTCCGGGGCGCAGGATCGCGGGGTCGATCATGTCCTCGCGGTTGGAGGCGCCGATCACGACCACGTTCTCCAGGCCTTCCACGCCGTCGATCTCGGCGAGCAGCTGGGGGACGATGGTGTTCTCCACGTCCGAGCTGACGCCTGATCCACGGGTGCGGAAGAGGGACTCCATCTCGTCGAAGAAGACGATGACGGGGGTGCCCTCGCTGGCCTTCTCACGTGCGCGCTGGAAGACGAGGCGGATCTGCCGCTCGGTCTCGCCGACGTACTTGTTCAGGAGCTCGGGGCCCTTGATGTTGAGGAAGAAGCTCTTGCCGGTGGCTTGTCCGGTCACCTCGGCGACCTTCTTGGCCAGCGAGTTGGCGACGGCCTTGGCGATGAGCGTCTTGCCGCATCCGGGGGGCCCGTACAGCAGGACGCCCTTGGGCGGCCGCAGTTCGTGCTCCTTGAAGAGGTCGGGGTAGAGGTAGGGGAGCTCGACCGCGTCGCGGATCAGCTCGATCTGGTTTCCCAGGCCGCCGATCTGCTCGTAGCCGATGTCCGGGACCTCTTCGAGGACGAGTTCCTCGACCTCGCTCTTCGGGACAACTTCGTAGACATAGCCGGAACGGGGTTCGAGAAGCAGGGCGTCGCCGGGACGGATGACGACGTCCAGGAGCGGCTCGGCGAGCCGTACCACCCGTTCTTCGTCGGTGTGCCCCTGCACGAGGGCGCGCTCGCCGTCCTCGAGGATCTCCTTGAGGGTGACGATGTCGCCGACGCTCTCGTATTCCATGGCCTCGACCACGTTGAGGGCTTCGTTGAGCATCACTTCCTGGCCGCGCCTGAGCTCTTCGAGCTCCACGCTGGGGCTGACGTTCACCCGGAGCTTGCGGCCCCCGGTGAAGATGTCCGCCGTGCCGTCCTCATTGGCCACGAGGAAGACACCGAAGCCTGCCGGCGGCTGTGCGAGCCGGTCGACCTCTTCCTTGAGGGCCACGATCTGGTCGCGGGCCTCACGGAGCGTGTTGGCGAGCCGCTCGTTCTGTGCGGACACGCCGGCCAGGTTGGTCTGCAGCTCGACGATCCGCTCTTCGAGAATCCTCGTGTGCCGCGGAGAGTCGGCGAGCTTGCGTCGCAGGACGGCGATCTCCTGCTCAAGGTAGGCAACCTGCCCGGCGGGGTCATCGGACCCTCGTCCCGGGCGGATGCCGCGGTTCATGTCGTCGTCGTGGGCTGCCACGGTCCTCACCTCCTCCAAGGGGAGCTGGACGCTTCCAGACCCTACCTGGGCGGGTGTCGATTGAAACCCCTAGATCACAAAGACTGTCGAGGTGTGTCCGATCTTCACCCTTGCGCTCTCCCTCACGCCAGGGGAATACCCACCCAACATGATTGGGAAGCGGACGGAGGTAGGGTCGAAGTGTTCAACACCCGCCAGAGCTGGCCCGATTCCCCAGTCTTCGGATCGCTCGGCGCAGGAAACGGCAGGAGAAATGACCGTGCAGCAGGAGGCCGTAGTCGGCGGCGAGGCGCTTGAGGTCTGGATCGATCAGGACCTGTGTACCGGCGACGGGATCTGCGCGCAGTATGCGCCCGAGGTCTTTGAGCTGGACATCGACGGTCTGGCCTATGTGAAGAGCCCGGACGACGAGCTGCTGCAGGCTCCGGGGGCCACAACGCCCGTACCGCTCCCGCTTCTGCGCGATGTGACGGACTCCGCGAAGGAGTGTCCGGGCGACTGTATCCATGTGCGTCGGGTTTCGGACAAGGTCGAGGTCTTCGGTCCTGACGCGGAGTGATTCGACAGGCACTCCACGTTATCGGCCTGTCTGGTTTCTCACACCCTCCGTGCCCCGGCGCGGAGGGTGTTCTCGTGGTGCTCCGGACTTCGGAGGGTGTTGTCAGACGCTCTGGGCTTCGGACGGGGTCGAGCGGACGAACGCGCCGTCCTTCCACTGCCACTTGGCGAGGTTCTTCACGTCCGGGCAGCAACTCGGTACGTCGGTCGAGGAGTAGCCGAGCAGGGTGGCGGTGACGGCTCCGTCGCGCAGCGCGAAGTCCATGACGCTCAGGCGGTCCTTGGGGTCGACCAGGGTGGCCACGACGCGGGGCTTCTTGGCGTCGGTGGCCTGGGTGAGGACGTAGACGCCGTTGGGCGGGGTGCCCGAGCCGGCGTCGCAGCGGACCACGGCCACGGTTTCCGGGCGGCCGTCGCCGTCGAGGTCTCCGGAGGCCTTCTTCTGTACGAGCACCTTGGTGGGCCCGCACTCGACCGGGAAGGCGACTGCGGCGGGGTCGGGAGCGGCCGGGGCGGCCGCGGACTTCGCCTCGGGGCCGGACTGGGCCGCGGTCGCCGAGCCGGGCTGCAGGGCGGAGGACAGCGCGATGACTCCGGCGATGGCGGTGGCCGTGGCGACCCACTGGATGGGGCTGGTGTGCGTGTGTGCCAGTTCCGGGACGGCGGATTGCTGCACTAGGAGTGTCTCCCGTGAGGGCTGTGCCGGTGGGGGTGTCCCGCATGGTGCCACACGTCACAGTGGGGTGGAACGGCGGGGTCCGGACTTCTGGCGGCGCGTCAACAGAAAAGGGCTGTGGCCGAGTTCCCAGGCTGTTCGGGGAACTCGGCCACAGTGGCGGTGCGTTGGCGGGGTCAGCGGCCGGAGCCGCCGTCGGCGTTCGGACCGGTGTAGTCGTCGCCGTACGCGCCCTTGGCGGGGCGGCGGCGGCGCATGGGCGGCTCGACACCGTCCGCGAGGCGGCGGGCGGTGAGCAGGAAGCCGGTGTGGCCGATCATCCGGTGGTCCGGACGGACGGCCAGGCCCTCGACGTGCCAGTTGCGGATCATCGACTCCCAGGCGGACGGCTCGTTGAAGGAGCCGATCTCGCGGATGGACTCGACGGTCCGCGCGAGCTGGGTGGTGGTGGCGACGTAGCAGCAGAGGATGCCGCCGGGGACGAGTGCCTTGGAGACGGCCTCCAGGCATTCCCAGGGGGCGAGCATGTCGAGGATGACGCGGTCGACCTCGGTGTCGCTCAGGTTGTCCTGGAGGTCACCGACGGTGAGCTGCCAGGCGGGGTGCGGGCCGCCGAAGTAGCGCTCCACGTTCTGCTGGGCGATCTCGGCGAAGTCCTCGCGGCGCTCGTAGGAGTGCAGCATGCCCTGATCGCCGATGGCGCGCAGCAGGAAGCTGCTGAGCGAGCCGGAGCCGACGCCCGCTTCCACGACGCGTGCGCCGGGGAAGATGTCGGCGAAGGCCAGGATCTGCCCCGCGTCCTTGGGGTAGACCACGGCGGCGCCGCGGGGCATGGACAGGACGTAGTCGGGGAGCAGGGGGCGCAGCGCGAGATAGGCGACGTTCCCCGTGGTGCGGACAACGCTGCCCTCGGGAGCGCCGATCAGCTCGTCGTGGGGGAAGGAACCCTTGTGGGTGTGGAAGTTCTTCCCGGCCTCGAGCGTGAACGTGTAGTGGCGGCCCTTGGGGTCGGTCAGCTGAACCTGGTCCCCGACCTTGAAGGGCCCGCGCCTGCGGGCGGCACCGGTCGGTTCGGACATGTGACCAGCCTACCGGTCCTGGGAGGGGCCGCGGACCACGCGCGCGTGCCGTGCGTTCGGCCCGGAAGGGTGGCTCAGCTGGGGCGGGCCATGGCTTTCACGAAGGCGCGCTCCACATCTGCTGCCGACAGGACGCCGTAGATCTCGCCGGAGTCCTCCAGCACCAGGTACTCGGTGGCGGGGGTCGCGCGCAGGACGTCCAGGAGGTCCTCGCCCGCGAGCTCGGCGGAGACGCGCATGCCGTCGGTGATGTCCTGGGCGAGGCCGCTGACCGCGACCCAGGGGCGGCGGTGCTCGGGTACGCCGACGATGGCGGCCTCGCGGACGAGGGAGAGCGGTTCGCCGTCGGCGTCGACGACGACCAGGGCTCGGGCGCCGGCGTCGTTGGCGCGGCGCAGGGCCTCGGAGAGCGGGGTGTTGGTTTCGACCGGGACCGCGCGGCGGGTGAGCGAGCGGGCGCGCAGTTCCGGCAGGTGTTCGCGCAGGCGGGCCATCCGGAGGCTGTTGCCGGCGCCGGTCCAGATGATCGCGGCGAGGATGGCGGCCAGCAGGGCGTCCGTGACGGTGTCCATGCCGCCGATGTTGTCCTGCGTGCCGCCGAGCGCTCCGGACTGGGTGAGCAGGGGCAGTCCGATCAGTACGGAGACGGCGAGGGCGCGGCCGACCCAGGCGGCGGCGATGGTGCCGCTCATCGGTTTGCCGGTGATCTTCCAGACGACGGCGCGGAGCATGCGGCCGCCGTCGAGGGGCAGGCCGGGCAGCAGGTTGAAGGCGGCCACGATGAGGTTGGAGATCATCAGGCCCGCCAGCAGGACGCCCGGGACGGTGCCGGGGTCGACGGTCTGCATGGCGAGGTAGAAGAGGCCGGACAGGATGAGGGAGAGCAGGGGGCCGACGAAGGCCAGGACGAACTCCCGGCCGGGGGTCTCGGACTCCTTCTCGATCTCCGACACTCCGCCGAAGAACTGCAGCTGGATCCGGCGCACCGGGAGCTTGAAGCGCAGGGCGGCCACCGTGTGGGCCAGTTCGTGGACGAGTACGGAGGCGTAGAAGGCGACCGCGAAGAAGAGGGAGACCAGGTAGCGCAGGGCGCCGAGTTCGGGCAGTACGCGGTCGAGCTGGCCGCCGAACACCCAGGTGATCAGCGCGGCGACGAGGAACCAGCTGGGAGCGACGTACACGGGCACGCCGAAGGGCCGCCCCATGAGCAGCCCGCCGCCGGGTTCCTTGCCGCGGCGCGGCGGCCGTCCCTTGCCGGTGCCGGACTGGGCGCGGGTCCGGGCGGCTCCCGGGTGCGCGGGGTCGTTCTCGGCACCGGTGTGCGAGCGGGCGTCGCCGGTGGACGGCTGGGGCCCGCCCGAGGGCCGGGGGTCGGTCCGCACCTCGTCCGAGGAGCCGGTCTGCCCTGAGGGCGTGCCCGAAGCGTCGGTCTTCACGAGGGCCTTGTCCGGTGAGCCGGTGTCCGACGGGACCTCACCCGCAGAACCCGTGTGCGCCTCCGGCTCGGCCGAGGCGCCGGTGGCGGCCTCGCCCGCGGGGTCGGTCTGCGACTGGGCCGTGTCCGAGAAGCTGGTGTCGGAGTGGGGCTCGGGGTCGCTCGGGTCCGTGGGCGTCGGCCCGGTGGGGCGCTCGTGCCGGTCCGGTCCGGGGCGCGTGGCGTCGGCGGCCGTGCCCGCGGGGACCTGGGACGGCCCCTCGTGGCGCTCGGTCGCTTCGTCGGTACCGGACCGCGGCTGCCCGCTCCCGCCGCTCTCGTCCACGATGTCCCCTCGTTCGAAGCGTCTGCCGCTCCCGACCATGCAGGGCAGGAGGGTCTGAGGTCGATGGTATGCGGCCGTCGCGGCGCGTTCCGCCCCGGCACCCCCTCTGTTTTCCACGCCGTCGCCCACGCCGCGGCTGGGTCACTGTCAGTGGCGGGCCGTAAGGTCTGTCGTCATGGAGACCAGTACCGAGGGCGTCGCGGGGACCGGCAGGGACAGCGCCGGGGCCGTCGTACGGGCCGAGCCGACCGATGCCGTCGCGGCGGACACCGCGGAAGCGGCAGGAACGGCAGATGCCGTCGCGGCTGCGGCGACAGAAGCTGCCGCCGCGCCCCAGGCGACGGAAGCTGAAGCTGTCGCGGCCGCGCCGGCTGTATCGGCCGCGCCGCCCACGTCGCTGTCGCCCTCGCGCGCCGGCGATTTCATGCAGTGTCCGCTGCTCTACCGGTTCCGGGTGATCGACAAGCTGCCCGAGAAGCCGAGCGAGGCGGCCACCCGCGGCACGCTGGTGCACGCGGTCCTTGAGCGCCTCTTCGACGCACCGGCCGCCGATCGGACCGCGCCGCGCGCCAAGTCGTTGATTCCCGGCCAGTGGGACCGGCTGAGGGAGACCAAGCCGGAGGTCGTGGAGCTGTTCGCCGACGACCCGGAGGGCGAGCGGCTGGCGCGCTGGCTGACCGAGGCCGAGCAGCTGGTGGAGCGCTGGTTCACGCTGGAGGATCCGACCCGGCTCGAACCGGCCGAGCGGGAGCTGTTCGTCGAGGCGCAGCTCGACTCCGGGCTGAAGCTGCGCGGCATCATCGACCGCGTCGATGTGGCGCCGACGGGCGAGGTCCGGATCGTCGACTACAAGACGGGCAAGGCCCCCAGACCCGAGTACGCCGAGGGCGCGCTGTTCCAGATGAAGTTCTACGCCCTGGTGGTGTGGCGGCTGAAGCAGGTGGTCCCGCGCCGGCTCCAGCTCGTCTATCTCGGCAGCGGTGACGTGCTGACGTACGACCCCGCGATCGCGGACCTGGAGCGCGTCGAGCGCAAGCTGCTCGCGCTGTGGGACGCGATCCGGCTGGCCACCGAGACCGGTGACTGGCGGCCCCGGCCCACCAAGCTCTGCGGCTGGTGCGACCACCAGGCGGTATGTCCGGAATTCGGCGGTACTCCCCCGCCGTATCCGCTCCCCGTGAGGGCGCCCGAGTCGGGTGGCACCGAGCAGGGCAGAATGGGGCCGGACTAGCGAAGGAGACTTACGTGGCCATCCGCGTCCTACTGGTCGACGACCAGCCGCTGCTGCGTACCGGCTTCCGGATGATCCTGGAAGCGGAGCAGGACCTTGCGGTCGTCGGCGAGGCCGGTGACGGTCTCCAGGCACTCGACCAAGTACGTGCCCTGCAGCCCGATGTGGTTCTGATGGACATCCGTATGCCGCGGATGGACGGTGTCGAGGCGACCCGGCAGATCACCGGCCCCGGCCGGGACGGTCCGGCGAAGGTTCTGGTGCTGACGACCTTCGACCTCGACGAGTACGTGGTGGAGGCGCTGCGCGCGGGCGCCAGCGGCTTTCTGCTCAAGGACGCGCCCGCCAATGAGCTGGTGCAGGCGATCCGGGTGGTCGCGGCGGGCGAGGCGATGCTCGCGCCGAGCATCACGCGCCGGCTCCTCGACAAGTACGCGGGCCATCTGCCGTCCGGCGACGAGCCGGTTCCGGACACGCTGCACACGTTGACCGATCGTGAGGTCGAGGTGCTGAAGCTGGTGGCGCGCGGCCTGTCGAACGCGGAGATCGCGGCCGACCTGTTCGTCAGCGAGACCA
This sequence comes from Streptomyces sp. NPDC029292, assembly GCF_055569295.1. Lineage (NCBI taxonomy): Bacteria > Bacillati > Actinomycetota > Actinomycetes > Kitasatosporales > Streptomycetaceae > Streptomyces > Streptomyces sp. NPDC029292. The sequence continues at coordinate 251,911 of NZ_JBVHXR010000003.1, read as the reverse complement.
CGGTGAAGACGCATGTCGGTCACGTCCTGACCAAGTTGGGGCTGCGCGACCGGGTGCAGGCCGCGGTGTACGCGTACGAGAGCGGGCTGGTGCGCCCCGGCGCGCAGTAGATCCGGCGGCAGCGAAGAGGGGCCCTTTCCGGGAGGAAGGGGCCCCTCTTCATACGCCTGGCCGGGGTCAGTCCTTGCTGATCTCCCAGAAGCGGAACACGGTCGAGGCGTCGAGGCAGTACTCCAGGCCGTAGACGTTGTCGCGGACGACGGCGTACTGCTTGGCCTGCCAGATCGGGAGAACCGGCAGTTCGTCGGCAACCAGATCCTGGAGCTTGCCGAAGTCCTTTTCGGTCGAGGAGCGGTCGCTCTCGGCGGCGGTCTTCGGGATGAGCTGGCCGGTGATCGTGCTGTTGGTGAAGTTGTTGCTCAGTACGTTGCCCTTGCCGAAGAAGGGGGCCGTGAAGTTGTCCGGGTCCGGGTAGTCGGGCACCCAGCCCTTCACGTACACGCCGTACTTGCCCTTGGCGATGTCCTTCTCGTACTGGTCGAAGGCGACGGACTTCACGGTCGCGTCGAACAGCCCGCTGGCGTTGAGCTGCTTGGCGATCGCCTTGAACTCCGCGTCGGTGGACGGCCCGTAGCGCGAGGGCGTCGACCAGAGGGTCAGCTTCACCTTGCCGGTGATGCCGTCGGCGCGCAGCGCGGCCTGGGCCTTGGACTGCGAGGGGCGGGCGCCGTAGGTGTCGAAGAAGGCCGTGTTGTGGCCGGTGATACCGGCCGGGATGATCGAGTAGAGCGGCGTCGCGGTGTCCTGGTAGACCTCGTTGACGAGGGCCTCGCGGTCGAGCAGATAGGCGATGGCCTTGCGCACACCGAGCTTGCCGGCCACCGGGTCGTCCATGTTGAAGACCAGGTGCTGCACCTCGGCGCTGGTCCCCTCGACAACGTTGATGCCCTGGCCGGTGGAGGAGTCGTTCTCGATGTCCGCGATGTCGTCGGCGGCGAGGCCTCGGTAGGCGAGGTCGATCTGGTCGCTCAGCAGCGCGTTCTTCAGAGCGGACTGGTCGCCGTGGAAGAACTTCAGCGTCACGCCGGAGTTCTTCACCTTGGCGGTGCCCTTGTAGCTGCCGTTGACGGAGAAGACGGCCTTGTCCTTGCTGAAGGAGTCCAGCTTGTAGGGGCCCGAGCCGACGGCTTCGTTGTCCGTGCGCAGCCCGTTGCCGGAGTACTGCTGGTGGTCCACGATCGAGCCGGCGCCGGAGGCGATCTTGCTCGGGAAGGTGGCGTCGGCGTACTTGAGCTTGAAGACGACGGTCTTCTCGTCCGGTGTCCGCACCGTGTCGAGCATGGGGAACATGATCGCGGGACCGGCGTCGTCGTTGATCTTCAGCAGGCGGTCGAAGGAGAACTTGACGTCCTCCGACGTGAGGGAGTCACCGTTGCTGAACTTCAGACCGTCCTGCAGCGTGCACTTGTACACCTTGGTCCCGGTGTCCGTGAACGCGCACTCCTTGGCGGCCTCGGGCACCGGCTCGGTACCGCCCTTGGGGAAGCTCAGCAACGACTGGAAGACGTTGTTGAACAACAGCCAGGAGCCTGGGTCGTAGCCGGACGCCGGGTCGGTGGCCAGGACGTCGTCGGACATCCCCATGACGATGGAGGAGCCACTGCTCCCGGAGGTGCCCGTATCCGAGCCGCATCCGGTGAGAAGGCCGGAGGCCAGCCCCGCCACGATCGGCAGGACTGGCCACTGGTTGCGCATGTTCACGAGCATGTGCCTTGTCGTCGCGTCTCGGAGACCCGGGGCCGTCCCGGCCCCGGGTCGGGAAGGTCGGTCAGCCGCTCACACCGCGGCCGAGCTCCCACAGCTGGAGGGTCGAAGAGGAGTTGAGCGCCCACTCGGCGCCGGTGATGTCGTCCCGCGCAGCGATGTACTGCTTGCCCTGCCACAGCGGCAGCACCGGCACATCGTTGGCCACGATGTCCTGGATGTCGGTGAGGCTCTTCGACGCGGTGAGGCGGTCGGCCTCGCGCCGGGACTCCGGGATCAGGGTGTTGATGATCTGGCTGTTCGTGTACGGCGACTTGAGGAAGTTGTCCTTGTCGAGGAACGGCGCCAGGTAGTTGTCCGCGTCCGGGAAGTCGGGGAACCAGCCCATGCCCCAGACGTCGTAGTCGCCCGCCCGCTCGGCCGGGACGAACTTGTCCCAGGCCGTGCCCGTGATGCTGACGTCGAAGAGGCCGCTGTCGTTGAGCTGCTTCTTCAGCACCTCGAACTCCTGCTTGGTGGCCGTGCCGTAGTGGTCGGTCGTGTAGTGCAGGGTGAGCTTCACCGGCGTGGTGATGCCGGCCTTGGACATGATCGTCTTGGCCTTGGTGACGCTGGGGTCCCCGTACTTGTTGAAGAACGAGTTGGAGTGGCCGGTGATGGTGGCCGGGACCAGCGAGTACAGCGGCTCGGCCTGGGAGCCGTACACCTTGGCGACGAGTTCGCCGCGGTCGATGACCTGGGCCATCGCCTCGCGGACGGCCTTGCTCTTCACCGACGGGGCGTCGGTGTTGAAGGCCAGGTAGCGGATCTCCAGGCCGGCCATCTCGTTCAGGTCGATGTTGGTGTCCGTGGCGTTGCCGAGCTTGGTGATCTGGGCCGGCGTCATCGTGCGGGTCATCAGGTCGATGTCGCCCTTGTTGAGCGCGGTGCCCATGGCGTCGGCGCTCGCGAAGGAGCGCATCTCGACCTTGCTGTTCTTCACCTTCAACTGACCCTTGTAGTTGGGGTTCTTGGTGAAGACGGCCTTGACGAGCACATTGTTCTTGACCTCGGACTCAAGGGTGTACGGGCCGGAGCCGTCGACCTGGAAGCCGTCGCGCAGCTTGCCCTTCTCGTAGTCCTTGGGGTTCACGATGCCGGCGACCGGGGTCGACAGCTTGAACGGGAAGGTGGCGTCCGCGGTCTTGAGGTGGAAGATCACCTCGCGGTCGCCCTGCGTCTCGATGGTGTCGATGGTGGACAGCAGCGCGAAGACACCACTGTCGGCCTTGAGCGCCAGCGCGCGGTCGATGGAGAACTTGACGTCCTTCGCGGTGACGGGGTCGCCGTTCGCGAACTTCAGGTCCTCGCGCAGCGTGCAGGCGTAGCGCTCGTTGCCGGTGTCGCTGAAACCGCACTTCTCGGCGGCCTCGGGCTCCGGCTCGCCGTCGCCGCGCGGCTGGACCATCAGGGTCTGCACGGTCTGACGGAGAATGTTCCAGCTGCCGACGTCGTAGGCGTACGCCGGGTCGAGGGGAGCCGGGGCCTCCTTCGACTCGGTGAACCGGTCCGTGGTGCCGACGACGATCGCATCGCCGCTGTTGCTCCCGCTGTCGGATCCGCCACACGCGGCGAGCACCGGGGCGAGCAGACCGACCACAGCCGGCAGCACCAAAGTCTTGCGGTTCATGCTCGAGTTTCTCCAGAGCTGTAGATTCCGCGAACCGCATGCAGGGGTGGTGCGGCGGGTCACGGGGGGTATGGCGATGTTCTCGCGACGACATTAGTCCGCACCACCAGGACGGCCCGCAGGTACCGGAGTTGAGTTCCCATCACGCTGCGAAACCGGACGTGGACGCACCGATAACCCGACAGCGGAAGGATTCGTGCAGGATTCCACCAATCGGGACACAAGGGCACGCCAACCACCCCCAAAAGGGGGGTGAATGCACACACTAGTGCCACTGTCGACCCCTGATCGAGTGGCGAACGTCACACTCTCAACTGGGTTGGCGAGTACCGGAATTCGGCCATCCGGCCAGGGAATGAATTCCCACGAGAGGACCGCTCATGGTTACTCGGGGGAACCCAACGGCTATTCCGCGTATTCAGTTCCGCACGCTGGGTGAACGCCTAGCGCATTTCCGTCATCAGGCCGCGTAGAAAAGACAGGTCGACCTCTTCGAGGGAGGTCACGACCGTGCGCCGGGCGGCCGGAGCGATGGGAGCGACCGAGGGGACGGCGACCACCCGGCAGCCCGCGGCCTCGGCGGCGGCGACTCCCGTGGCGGTGTCCTCGATGACGGCACACCTGTCCGGATCGGCGCCGAGCCCCGAGGCGGCGAGCAGATACGGGTCGGGGAACGGCTTGGTGCGCTCCACCTCGTCGCCCGCGATGGTCAGCGCGAAGTACTGGGGGCCGAGGGAGCCCAGGATGCGGTCGATGATGCGCCGGTGCGAGGCGGAGACCAGGGCGGTGGGGATCTCGTGCGCCGCCAGTTCGGCGAGCAGTCTCGACGCTCCCGGCATCATCGGCAGCGAACGGCCGATACGGTCCTCGAACCCGTCGTTGAGCAGCACGGTCAGCTCGGCGAGCGTGATGTCGGCTCCGGTGGCCTCGATGAGGAACCCGGCACTGCGGGTCATCGGCCCGCCGACGACCACATGGCGCCAGGACTCGTCGAGCGCGTGGCCGAGGGCCTTGAAGACGTCGACCTCGACGTCCCACCAGAACCCCTCGGTATCCACCAGAGTGCCGTCCATGTCGAGGAGCACAGCCTGCAGGGCGGAGCCTTCGGCCGTACGGGTACCGAGCGCGGGGACCGTACTGGTCATCCGGGCGCACCTCCTTGAGGGACGATCAGGCCGGTTGCCCTTTTTTGGCAAAAGGGCAACCGGCCTGCAGTGGACCGACCAGTGTACGACTCCTGGTGAGAAAGTTCCTCTCGATAAGAATCGGCAGGGATTGGCAGGGATCGCCAGGTATCGGCAAGGAAGCGCTACCGCGCGTTGAAGTACTTCGCTTCGGGGTGGTGGATGACGATCGCGTCGGTGGACTGCTCCGGGTGGAGCTGGAACTCCTCGGAGAGGTGGACGCCGATACGCTCCGGCTCCAGGAGTTCAGCGATCTTCGCGCGGTCCTCCAGGTCGGGGCAGGCACCGTAGCCCAGCGAGAAACGGGCGCCGCGGTACTTGAGCGCGAACATGTCCTCCACGTCCGCGGGGTCCTCGCCCGCGAAGCCGAGCTCCGAACGCACCCGGGCGTGCCAGTACTCGGCGAGTGCCTCGGCCAACTGCACGGACAGGCCGTGCAGTTCGAGGTAGTCGCGGTAGGAGTTCGACTCGAAGAGCTTGGCGGTCTCCTCACCGATCCGCGAACCGACCGTGACGACCTGAAGGCCCACCACATCCGTCTCACCCGACTCCTCCGGGCGGAAGAAGTCGGCCAGGCACAGCCTGCGGCCACGGCGCTGGCGCGGGAAGGTGAAGCGGGTGCGCTCATTGCCCCGCTCGTCCAGCAGGATCAGGTCGTCGTCCTTGGACACACACCGGAAGTAGCCGTAGACCACGGCCGCCTCCAGCAGGTTGTCGGTCTGCAGCTTGTCCCGCAGCCCGCGCAGCCGCGGCCGGCCCTCGCTCTCGACCAGCTCCTCATACGTCGGCCCGTCACCCGTGCGGGCCTGCTTCAGACCCCACTGGCCCTTGAACAACGCACCCTCATCCAGCCACGACGCGTACTCCTTGAGCTGGATACCCTTGATGACGCGGGTGCCCCAGAACGGCGGCGTAGGCACCGGATTGTCCACGGCGACATCGGAGCGGACGTGGCCCTCCTCCGGGCGCTCCTCGACCAGCGTGTCGGCCGCGGCAGCCCGCACCCGGCGCTGCTTCAGCTCCGGCAGCACCGCACCCGGCACCCCCCGCTTGACCCCGATCAACGCGTCCATCAGCCGCAGGCCCTCGAACGCGTCCCGGGCATAGCGGACTTCGCCCTGGTAGATCTCGTGCAGGTCCTGCTCGACATACGCCCGCGTCAGCGCCGCCCCGCCCAGGATGACCGGGTAGTCGGCGGACAGCCCGCGCTGGTTGAGCTCCTCCAGGTTCTCCTTCATGATCACCGTGGACTTGACCAGCAGCCCGGACATCCCGATGACATCCGCCCGGTGCTCCTCCGCCGCCTCCAGGATCGCGGAGACCGGCTGCTTGATACCGAGGTTGACGACGTTGTAGCCGTTGTTGGACAGGATGATGTCGACGAGGTTCTTGCCGATGTCGTGGACATCCCCGCGCACGGTGGCCAGCACGATCGTGCCCTTGCCCTCCGCATCCGACTTCTCCATGTGCGGTTCGAGGTAGGCGACGGCCGTCTTCATCACCTCGGCGGACTGGAGCACGAACGGCAGCTGCATCTGACCGGAGCCGAACAGCTCACCGACGACCTTCATGCCGTCCAGCAGCGTCTCATTCACGATGTCGAGGGCGGGACGGGTCTGGAGCGCCTCGGCCAGGTCGGCCTCCAGGCCGTTCTTCTCGCCGTCGATGATCCGCCGCTTGAGGCGCTCGTCCAGCGGCAGCGCGGCCAGCTCCTCGGCCTTGCCCGCCTTCAGCGACTTGGTGGTCGCGCCCTCGAACAGCGCCATCAGCTTCTGCAGCGGGTCATACCCCTCCGCGCGCCGGTCATGGATCAGGTCGAGCGCGGTGGTGACCTCCTCCTCGGAGAAGCGCGCGATCGGCAGGATCTTCGACGCGTGCACGATCGCCGAGTCCAGGCCCGCCTTCACACACTCGTCCAGGAACACCGAGTTCAGCAGGATCCGAGCCGCCGGGTTGAGGCCGAAGGAGATGTTCGACAGACCAAGCGTGGTCTGCACGTCCGGGTGGCGGCGCTTCAGCTCGCGGATCGCCTCGATCGTCGCGATGCCGTCCTTGCGGGACTCCTCCTGACCGGTGCAGATGGTGAAGGTCAGGGTGTCGATGAGGATGTCCGACTCGTGGATGCCCCAGTTCGCCGTCAGGTCCTCGATCAGCCGCTCGGCGATCGCCACCTTCGTCTCGACGGTGCGGGCCTGGCCCTCCTCGTCGATGGTCAGCGCGATCAGCGCCGCACCGTGCTCCTGAGCAAGGCGGGTGACCTTCGCGAACCGCGACTCGGGGCCGTCACCGTCCTCGTAGTTGACCGAGTTGATGACCGCCCGCCCGCCCAGCTTCTCCAGGCCGGCCCGCAGCACGTCGACCTCGGTGGAGTCCAGCACGATCGGCAGCGTGGAGGCGGTGGCGAAGCGCCCGGCCAGCTCCTGCATGTCCGCGACGCCGTCCCGGCCCACGTAGTCCACGCACAGGTCGAGCATGTGCGCGCCCTCACGGATCTGGTCCCGGGCCATCTCCACACAGTCGTCCCAGCGTCCCTCCAGCATGGCCTCGCGGAACTTCTTCGAACCGTTCGCGTTCGTCCGCTCACCGATCGCCATGTACGCGGTGTCCTGCCGGAACGACACCGTCTGGTAGAGGGAGGCGGCGCCCGGCTCGGGCTGCGGGGTGCGCTGGTACGGGGCGATGTCACGGACGCGCTCGACGACCTGGCGCAGATGCTCCGGCGTCGAGCCGCAGCAGCCGCCGACCAGCGAGAGGCCGTAGTCGCGTACGAAGTTCTCCTGCGCGTCGGCCATCTCGGACGGGGTCAGCGGGAAGTACGCGCCGTCCTTGGTCAGGATGGGCAGACCCGCGTTCGGCATGCACATCAGCGGCGTACGCGAGTGGCGGGCGAGATAGCGCAGGTGCTCGCTCATCTCCGCGGGGCCCGTGGAGCAGTTCAGACCGATGAAGTCGATGCCGAGCGGCTCCAGGGCGGTCAGCGCGGCGCCGATCTCCGAGCCGAGCAGCATGACGCCCGTGGTCTCGAAGGCGAGCGAGCAGATCAGCGGCACGTCGAGGCCGAGCGAGTCCATCGCGCGGCGCGCGCCGATGAGGCTCGCCTTGGTCTGCAGCAGGTCCTGGGTGGTCTCCACGATCAGGGCGTCCGCGCCACCGGCGATCAGGCCCTCGGCGTTCTGCTGGTAGCCGTCGCGCAGTACGTCGTACGCGATGTGGCCGAGCGACGGCAGTTTGGTGCCCGGGCCGATCGAGCCGAGGACCCAGCGCTGGCGGCCGTCCTTGGCGCCGAACTCGTCGGCGGCCTCGCGGGCGATCCGGGCCCCCGCCTCGGACAGCTCGAAGATCCGGTCGGCGATCTCGTACTCGCCCGCGGCCGTGTGGTTCGAGCCGAACGTGTTCGTCTCGACGCAGTCGACGCCCACCTCGAAGTAGGCCTGATGGACCGAGCGGACGATGTCGGGGCGGGTGACGTTGAGAATCTCGTTGCAGCCTTCGAGATTCTCGAAGTCCTCCAGCGTCGGATCCTGCGCCTGCAACATCGTGCCCATCGCGCCGTCGGCCACCACGACGCGGCTCGCGAGGGCGTCGCGGAGTGCGTCGATGCGGGTCCGGTTCTCGGCAAGCTCGGACGAAAGGGACGGGTTCGGCAACGAGGCCATGTAGGTGCTCCCTGAAGTGCGACGGCTGTCGGCTTTGCGCTTCCCATGGAAGGCGCACGCCGTCAGGGTAGCCCGGAGCACCGCCGGAGGGTCAGGGGCGTCCACGGGGCGGACGAACACGGCGTGCGCGACTACGGTGCTCCGACGGACGAAACACGTGACGTCCACCCATTGGCGAGAGCTCGGCAACGACCGGTAGTGTTCGACATTGCCGAACGGCGGCAGCGAGTCGCACGCCGAAGGCCGAAGGGGACGGAGGCAGCACGGCGATGGCACGGAACATCCAGTCGCTCGAACGGGCGGCCGCGATGCTGCGCCTGCTCGCGGGCGGCGAGCGGCAGCTGGGCCTGTCGGACATCGCCTCCTCGCTGGGCCTGGCCAAGGGTACGGCCCACGGCATATTGCGCACCCTTCAGCAGGAGGGGTTCGTCGAACAGGACACGGCCTCCGGCCGCTATCAGCTGGGCGCCGAGCTGCTGCGGCTCGGGACCACCTATCTCGACGTGCACGAACTGCGGGCGCGGGCGCTGGTGTGGACCGACGACCTGGCCCGCTCCAGCGGCGAGAGCGTCTATCTGGGCGTCCTGCACCAGCAGGGCGTGCTGATCGTGCACCACGTCTTCCGGCCCGACGACAGCCGCCAGGTGCTGGAGGTCGGGGCGATGCAGCCACTGCACTCCACGGCGCTGGGCAAGGTCTTGTCGGCATACGATCCGGTGGCGCACAGCGAGGTCCTGGAGGCCGAGCGCAAGGCGTTCACACCGCGCACGACCAGTGCGCTGGACGAGTTCGAGGGCCTGCTCGACCTGACCCGCGCGCGCGGGTACGCGGACGACGTGGAGGAGACCTGGACGGGCGTCGCCTCGGTCGCCGCACCCATCTACAACCGGCGCCGGATGCCGGTCGGCGCGGTGGGCATCACGGGGGCCGTGGAGCGGGTCTGCAACGACGGGGAGCTGCGCCCGGAGCTGATCGCGGCGGTGCGGGACTGCGCCCGCGCGGTGTCACGGGATCTGGGCGCCGGGCGGTTCTGACCCCCTCCTTCCGCTGACCCCCGTACAGCCGAAGGCCGGTACGTCGACGACGTACCGGCCTTTTTCGCGTGCGCGGCAGCGGCCTTCTCGCGTGCCCGGAACCGGCCCTCTCGCATGCCCGGCACCGGCCCCATCGCGCGTCCGGAACCGGCCCTCTCGCGACCGCGGACCCGGTCCTTCTCGCGTGTGCGCCACCACGCGAAGTGGCCGGTCGCACGCGGTGCGCTGCCGCCCCAAGATCGATAGCTCACAACGATCAATAACGATCGTGTTTTCGATAACGGAGCTCTTGACGTGCTGGTAACGCGGGGGCAAGACTCCCGTCCATCGGTCGGCATTGTCGAACACCTACCGGCAATACGCGTTAGAGTGTGGCGACGCCAAGGGCCGTATCGCTCTCTCTCCCTGAGAGCACGAACCACCGGAGGGACCCGGGGTTCGGCTTCCCCTGGACGAAGGACAAAGGAGTCGCGGGTGTCCAGCTCCGACATCTTCATCGGCGAGACCATCGGTACCGCCGTTCTCATCCTGCTCGGCGGTGGCGTGTGCGCCGCCGTCACGCTGAAGGCCTCCAAGGCGCGCAACGCCGGATGGCTCGCCATCACCTTCGGGTGGGGCTTCGCGGTTCTGACCGCGGTCTACATCTCGGCGCCGCTTTCCGGTGCGCACCTCAACCCGGCCGTGACGCTCGCGCTCGCGATCAAGGACAACGACTTCAGCAACGTCGCCACCTACTGGGGCGGACAGCTGCTCGGCGCCCTGATCGGTGCCACGCTGGTCTGGGTCGCCTACTACGGTCAGTTCCACGCGCACCTCACCGACCGCGAGATCGTCGGCGGTCCGGGCGCGCAGGCCACCAAGACCAAGGCCGTCGAAGCCCAGGAGACCGGCGCCGGCCCCGTGCTGGGCATCTTCTCCACCGGCCCCGAGATCCGGAACGTGGTACAGAACCTCGCCACCGAGATCATCGGCACCGTCGTCCTGATCCTCGCGATCCTCACGCAGGGCCTGAACGACAACGGCAATGGCCTCGGCACCCTCGGCGCCCTGATCACCGCGCTCGTGGTCGTCAGCATCGGCCTCTCGCTCGGTGGCCCCACCGGCTACGCGATCAACCCGGCCCGTGACCTCGGCCCGCGCATCGTGCACGCCCTGCTCCCCCTGCCCAACAAGGGCGGTTCCGACTGGAGCTACGCCTGGATCCCGGTCGTCGGTCCGCTGATCGGCGGAGCGATCGCTGCAGGCATATACAACGTCGCTTTCGCTTAAGAGCACTGCTTGAAGAGCCGCACGCTTCTCACCAGCACGCCTCACAGCACCGCGCCGTGGATAAAGCCCCTCTCATACGGAACTTCCAGGAGCACACCGTGACCGACGCACACACCGCCGGCCCCTTCATCGCAGCGATCGACCAGGGGACCACCTCGTCCCGCTGCATCGTCTTCGACCGCGACGGCCGTATCGTCTCCGTCGACCAGAAGGAGCACGAGCAGATCTTCCCCAAGCCGGGCTGGGTCGAGCACAACGCCACCGAGATCTGGACCAACGTCCAGGAGGTCGTGGCCGGTGCCATCGAGAAGGCCGGCATCACCCGCGACGACATCAAGGCCATCGGCATCACCAACCAGCGTGAGACCACGCTGCTGTGGGACAAGAACACCGGTGAGCCCGTCCACAACGCCCTCGTCTGGCAGGACACCCGCACCGACGCGCTCTGCAAGGAGCTCGGCCGCAACGTCGGCCAGGACCGCTTCCGCCGGGAGACCGGCCTGCCGCTCGCGTCGTACTTCGCCGGCCCCAAGGCCCGCTGGCTGCTCGACAACGTCGAGGGCCTGCGCGAGCGCGCCGAGGTCGGGGACATCCTCTTCGGCACCATGGACACCTGGGTCATCTGGAACCTGACGGGCGGTGTCAACGGCGGCAAGCACTACACCGACGTCACCAACGCCTCCCGCACCATGCTGATGAACCTGCACACCCTGGAGTGGGACGAGAAGATCGCCGAGTCCATCGGCGTCCCGCTGAACATGCTGCCCGAGATCCGCTCCTCCGCCGAGGTCTACGGCGAGGTCACCGGCGGCAAGCTGGGCGACCTGCTCGGCGGCATCCCGGTCGCCTCCGCGCTCGGCGACCAGCAGGCGGCCCTGTTCGGCCAGACCTGTTTCTCCGAGGGCGAGGCCAAGTCCACGTACGGCACCGGCACGTTCATGCTGATGAACACCGGTGACAAGATCATCAACTCGTACTCGGGCCTGCTGACCACGGTCGGCTACCGCATCGGCGACCAGGCTCCGGTCTACGCCCTCGAGGGCTCCATCGCCGTCACCGGCTCGCTCGTCCAGTGGATGCGCGACCAGATGGGCCTCATCAAGTCCGCCGCCGAGATCGAGACCCTCGCGTCCTCGGTCGAGGACAACGGCGGCGCCTACTTCGTGCCGGCCTTCTCCGGTCTGTTCGCCCCGTACTGGCGCCCGGACGCCCGCGGTGTGATCACCGGTCTGACCCGGTACGTCACCAAGGCGCACATCGCGCGCGCCGTGCTCGAGGCCACCGCCTGGCAGACCCGTGATGTCAGCGACGCCATGACCAAGGACTCCGGTGTCGAGCTCACGGCCCTCAAGGTCGACGGCGGCATGACCTCCAACAACCTGCTGATGCAGACCCTGGCCGACGTCCTGGACGCCCCCGTGGTGCGCCCGATGGTCGCCGAGACCACCTGCCTCGGCGCTGCCTACGCCGCCGGTCTCGCCGTCGGCTTCTGGTCCAACACCGAGGACCTGCGCGCCAACTGGCGCCGGGCCGCGGAGTGGACCCCGAACATGGCCGCGGAGACCCGCGACCGTGAGTACAAGAGCTGGCTCAAGGCCGTCGAGCGGACCATGGGCTGGATCGAGGACGAGGAGTAAGAACCCGCATGACCAGTCAAGCCACCCTGCAGTCCGTGCCTGCCCTCGGTACGCACCCGGCCTCCGGCTCCAACCCGAGCCGCGCCGAGACCCGGGAGCAGCTTTCCAAGGCGACGTACGACCTCCTCGTCATCGGCGGCGGCATCCTGGGCATCTCCACCGCCTGGCACGCCGCGCAGTCCGGGCTGCGGGTGGCCCTGGTCGACGCCGGCGACTTCGCCGGCGCCACCTCTTCCGCCTCCTCCAAGCTTCTCCACGGCGGTCTGCGCTACCTGCAGACCGGCGCGGTGAAGCTGGTGGCGGAGAACCACTTCGAGCGCCGTGCGGTCTCCCGCCAGGTGGCCCCCCACCTGGCGAACCCGCTCACGTTCTACCTCCCCGTGTACAAGGGCGGGCCGCACGGCGCTGCGAAGCTCGGAGCGGGCGTCTTCGCCTACTCCGCGCTGTCGGCGTTCGGCGACGGCGTCGGGCACCTGCTGAGCCCCTCGAAGGCCGCGCAGGACGTGCCCGAGCTGCGCACCGACAACCTGAAGGCCGTGGCCGTGTACGGCGACGACCAGATGAACGACTCCCGGATGGCCCTGATGACGGTCCGCGCGGCCGTCGAGTCCGGTGCCGTCGTCCTCAACCACGCCGAAGTCACCGGCCTGCGCTTCACCAAGGGCCGGGTCACGGGCGCGGACCTCAAGGACCGTACGAACGGCGAGGAGTTCGGCGTCAACGCGCGCCTCGTGCTCAACGCCACCGGCCCCTGGGTCGACCACCTGCGCAAGATGGAGGACCCGGACTCGGCGCCGTCCATCCGCCTGTCGAAGGGCGCGCACCTGGTGCTGAAGCGCACTTCGCCGTGGAAGGCCGCGCTGGCGACCCCCATCGACAAGTACCGCATCACCTTCGCCCTCCCCTGGGAGGACATGCTCCTGCTCGGCACGACCGACGAGGAGTACGAGGGTGACCCGGGCGAGGTCGCGGTCAACGAGGAGGACATATCCCAGATCCTGGACGAGGCCGCGTTCTCCATCCGCGACCAGCAGCTCTCCCGTGACCTGATCACGTACTCCTTCGCCGGTCTGCGGGTGCTGCCCGGCGGCCCCGGCGACACGTCGAAGGCCAAGCGCGAGACGGTCGTCACGGAAGGCCGTGCCGGGATGCTGTCCGTCGCGGGCGGCAAGTGGACCACCTTCCGGCACATCGGCCGTACGGTCATGAAGAAGCTGGAGTCGCTGCCGGGCCACCCGCTGGGTGAGGACTTCGAGCCGATCTCCGAGCTGCCGAAGAAGCTGCCGCTCCCCGGTGTCGCCAACCCGCGCGCCGTCGCCCACCGGCTGCTGGTCGACGGCCCGGCCCCCGGCCCGCGCATGGCGGCCGACACCGCCAAGCACCTGGCCACGCACTACGGCTCGCTGGCCTTCGACATCGCCCGCCTGGCGAACGACAACCCTGAGCTCGGCGAGCGCGTCCACCCGGACGCCCCGGAGATCTGGGCGCAGGTCGTCTACGCCCGGGACAACGAGTGGGCCCAGACGCCGGACGACGTGCTGCGCCGCCGTACGACTCTGACGATCCGCGGTCTCGCCACGGACGAGGTCCGGGGCAAGGTGCAGGACCTGCTCGACAAGAAGTAGATCACCGGATCACCATGTCGTGAAGGGCGGCTCCCACGGGGGAGAGCCGCCCTTCCTGCCTCTTCCGAGCTGGTCGGACACGCTGCCATACCGCGTACATACCGCGGCAATGTCCCGCGGCGAGAGTGGGACGATGCCTCTGGTTCCCCTCTCCGTGCTCGATCTCGTGCCCATTTCCTCCGGTTCCGACGCTCGGACCGCGCTGCGCAACACCGTCGAACTGGCCCGCGCGGCCCAGGAGTTCGGCTACCGCCGCTACTGGCTGGCCGAGCACCACCTCAACCCCGGTGTCGCGAGCTCGGTGCCCGCGCTGGTGATCCAGGCCGTGGCGCAGGCGACCCGGGAGATCCGCGTCGGTTCGGGGGCCGTACTGCTGGGGCATCAGACGCCACTGTCGGTCGTGGAGCAGTTCGGGATCCTGGACGCGCTGTTTCCGGGGCGGATCGATCTGGGGCTCGGGCGGTCGGGGCGGCCGAGGAAGACTCCTCCCGTCGACGCCGACGGCGCGGCACAAGGAACGTTCACGGACGAGGGCCTGTATCTCCCGCCCCGTTTCACCGGCTTCGCCCAGCTCCTCCAGTCCCCGCGCTTCCGGCTCCAGTTGAGCCTGTTGCAGCAGCCGGGAGCGCAGGCTCCCGCGTACGAGGAGCAGGTCGCCGAGATTCTCGCGCTCCTGACCGGTACGTACGCCGACGAGGACGGCACCGAGGCGCGTCCGGTGCCCGGCGCGGGCGCGGACGTCGATGTGTGGATCCTCGGGAGCAGCGCCGGTGAGAGTGCCGAGGTGGCGGGGGCGCGGGGGCTGCCGTTCGCGGCGAACTACCACGTCTCGCCCGCCTCCGTCGTGGAGGCGGTGAAGGCGTACCGCCAGGCGTTCCGGCCGTCCTGGGCCCTCGCCGAGCCCTACGTCGCCGTCTCGGCCGACGTCGTGGTCGGGCCGGACGACGACACTGCGCGGCGGCTTGCCGCCGGGTACGCGCCCTGGGTCCGGTCCATCCGCGGCGGCGAGGGGGCGATTCCGTTCCCTTCGCCCGAGGAGGCGCATGGGCATCAATGGACCGATGAGGAGCGGGAGTTGGTGCGCGATCGGGTTGACACGCAGTTCGTGGGCGCGGTGGGGACTGTCACCGAGCGGTTGCATGCGTTGCGGCGGGCCACCGGGGCCGACGAGTTGGTCATCACCACGATCACGCACGATCACGAGGATCGTGTGCGGTCGTACGAACTGCTGGCGCGAGCTTGGCAGAAGCGGGCCTGAGGACGGGGTCATTCGCCCCCTCCACCCCTACCCGTCCCGTACCTGGGGGCTGCCGCCCCCAGACCCCCGCTGTCGGCCTGAACGGCCTCGTCCTCAAACGCCGGACGGGCTAAGAATCAGCCCCTCCGGCGATTGAGGAGCGGGGCCTGGGTCGGCGGGGGCGAAAAACCCGCCCGGACTCAGCGACAGCGGGCCGTGGTCGACCGGAGCAAGTCCACGTACAGCCGCCGCACGAGCAGCGGCGTCTTCATACGCAGATCATGGGAACGATTCCAGCCATGCGTCAAAGCGCAAGACCGGGATTCTCAGTAGTTGAGACAACAAGTTCATCACACCCGGCCGACCCCCCGCCGGGAGTTACCATCTCGGAACCGGCACCCGACCCGGGACAGTGAGGCTCCGATGACGACACCAGGCGCGACAGCGATGCACCGCTGTACCGGCGCGGCGTGTCGCGGCTGACCACCGGGTTTCCAAGGGTCCCCGGCGGATCCCCCGCAGGATTCCCACTGGCTTCCGCCCACCGCGCGCCGCGCCCCGGGCATGGCCCGCCGCCTCCCGCTCCGCCCCCTCCGGGTGCCTGTCCAGCATCCGGACTTCCCTTCCAGTTCCTGGAGTTGCTCCCATGACCCTGCTGACGACCTGGCCCGAGTCCGGACCCGAGACCGAGGTGCGCCGTACCTCCGACCCCGCCGAGATCGCCGCCGCGCTGGCGCCGATCGGGGTGCGCTACGAGCAGTGGCCGATCCGCGAGGACGTACCGGCGGACGCCGACAGCGACACCGTGTTCGCCGCGTACGGTCCGGAGATCGAGAAGCTGAACGCCGAGGAGGGCTTCACCACGGTCGACGTCCTCGGGCTGCACCCGAGCGACGACGCCGAGTACCCGGTGAAGGCGAAGGCGGCCCGCGCGAAGTTCCTCCAGGAGCACACCCACGACGACGATGACGAGGTCCGCTTCTTCGTCACCGGGTCCGGGATCTTCTATCTGCACGTGAACGGCGAGGTGCACGCCGTCTACTGCGAGAAGGGCGACCTGCTGGGCGTGCCGCGCGGCACGACGCACTGGTTCGACATGGGGACGAAGCCGGCGTTCACCGCGATCCGCTTCTTCCACGAGGAGGACGGCTGGATCGGCAGCTTCACCGGCTCCACGATCGCCTCCCGCTTCCCGGACTACGACACGATCGACGCCGGGTACCAGCAGGACAAGGCCGCCGCGTGACGCTGCACTTCGACGTGGACTCCGTGGTGCTCGACATCGAGGGCACCACGAGCGCCACGGGGTTCGTCGTGGACGTGCTCTACCCGTACTCGCGCTCTCGTTTCGGAGCACTGCTCTCGGAGCGGAGCGGTGATCCGGAGGTGGCCCGGGCGGTCGCGCAGGTGCGGGAGCTCATCGAGGAGCCGGACGCCGACGCCGTACGCGTCGAGAAGGCCCTGAACGAGTGGCTCGACGAGGACCGCAAGGCCACGCCCCTGAAGACCCTTCAGGGCATCATCTGGTCCGAGGGCTTCGCGCGCGGCGACCTCGTCTCGCACTTCTACGACGACGTGCTCCCGGCGCTGCGCGCGTGGCACGCGGCGGGCGTACGGCTGCACGTGTACTCGTCCGGCTCCGTCGCCGCGCAGCGCGCGTGGTTCCGGTCGAGCCCCGAGGGCGATCTGCTGCCGCTCGTCGAGGGGTTGTACGACACGGAGAACGCGGGGCCGAAGCAGGAGCCGGAGTCGTACGCCACGATCGCGGCGGCGCTGGGTTCCGCACCCGACCGCCTCCTCTTCCTCTCCGACCGGCCGGGCGAGCTGGACGCCGCGCGTGCCGCGGGCTGGCACGCCGTGGGAGTACGCCGCCCCGGAGAGCCGTACTACGAGCAGGGCGTCGGCGATCACCCGCAGGCGGGGACGTTCGACGAGATCACCATCGCAAGGAGCACCACATGACCGTCGAGACGTCAGCGCCGGCCCTGGAGGAGGCGGGCGCGATCCTGGCCGCCGAGTCGGCCCGCTTCGCCTCCTTCGGCTGGATGCGCGGCACGTCCGGCAACCTGTCCGTCGTGCTGTCCCGGGACCCGCTGCGCCTCGCGGTCACGGCCAGCGGGCACGACAAGGGTGAACTGACGCCCGCGGACGTGGTGTTGGTGGACGGCTCGGGCGCGGCGGTCGCGGGCGGCAAGCCGTCGGCGGAGGCCGAGCTGCACGCGCGCGTGGCCGCGCTCACGGGCGCGGGGGCGGTCGTCCACGTCCACACCGTGGCCTCCGTGGCGATGGGCCGCCGCGAGCCGGGCGGCATCGTCTTCAAGGACGTGGAGATGCTCAAGGGCGTCGGCCAGCCCGCCCACGACGTCGAGGTCACCCTCCCCGTCATCGCCAACAGCCAGGACATGAAGGTCCTCGGCGACCGACTGGAGGCGGCCCGGGACCCCCGCATGCCCGCGGTGGTCGTGGCGGGCCACGGACTGTACGTGTGGGGCGCCGACCCGCGTCAGGCGCGGCACCACACCGAAGTCGTGGAGTGGCTGCTGGAGTTGGAGCTGACTCAGCGCTGAGCTCGGCGCGAAGCTCAGCACCGAACCCGGCACCGAACCCGGCACCGAACCCGGCGCTGAATTCGGCGCTGAATTCGGCGCTGAGCCCGACGAAAAAGCCGCGGTCCGACGATGTCGTCGTCGGACCGCGGCTTCCGGCTGCTCTCAGCGCAGATGCTCTCCCGGCAGCTCCCCCGCCGACACCTCGATCACTCCACGCTCGGTGACCAGCCCCGTCACCAACCGCCCCGGCGTGACGTCGAACGCCGGGTTGTGCCCCCGGGACTCGGCCGGAGCCGTCCGTACGCCCGCCCACTCCAACACCTCGTCCTCGCCGCGGAGTTCGATGTGGATGTCGGTACCCGAGGCCGTCGACAGGTCCACCGTCGTGGTGGGGGCGGCGACCAGGAACGGGATACCCGCGTCCGCGCAGGCCAGCGCGACCCCCACGGTGCCGACCTTGTTGGCCGTGTCGCCGTTCGCGGCGACGCGGTCGGCGCCGACGACGGCCGCGTCGACCTCGCCGCGCAGGATGGTGCCGGCGGCGGCGCCGTCGGCCTGGACGTAGTGGGGTATGCCCTCCTGGACGAGTTCCCAGGCAGTGAGCCGGGAGCCCTGGAGGAGGGGGCGCGTCTCGTCGGCGTACACGACCTCGACCTGGCCGCGCGCGTGCAGTTCGCGGATGACACCGAGAGCCGTGCCCCAGCCGGCGGTGGCGAGCGCGCCCGTGTTGCAGTGCGTCAGGATGCGCAGGGGACGGTCGGCACCGACGCGCTTGAGGAGCCAGTCCGCGCCGTACGCCCCCATCGCCCGGTTCGCCTCGACGTCCTCGCGCTGCACGGCCGCCGCCTCGGCGAGGACCGCTTCAAGGCCCTCGTCGAAGCGGGTCATCACGCGGTCCACGCACACCATGAGATTCACCGCGGTCGGGCGGGCCTCGCGGATCCGGGCGACCGCCGCGCGCACCTCCGAGCGGTCCCATCCCTCCCGCTCGCCCTGCAGCAGAGCGAGCGCCACCCCGTACGCCCCCGCCGCCCCGATCGCCGGAGCGCCCCGCACGACGAGCCGCTGGATCGCGTCCACCAGGGCGTCCACGTCATGGATTTCGCGAGCCTCGGTGCGATGCGGAAGCGTGGTCTGGTCGATGAGCGCGAGGCTGCTTCCGGTCCAGTCGACGGCGCGCAGTTCCTGGGGCATAGCGGGACACTCCTGATGTTCCGAAGGTGCGCGCAACCGTACATGACCTCGACGAACCACAGTTCGAGACAATCGGGCAAGTGTCCGGAAACCGGTGTTACAGTCCAGCACCCGCAGCCCGAAGGCCCATGCGAAGGAGGACGTGTGCTGCTCACGATGCGCCGTTTCCTCGACCACGGCCGGTGCGCCAGCGACGGCTGTCGCAGCTGACTCCCCGTTCAGCTCCCGCCGTTCGCCAAGCCTCACCCTCTTGCTCGTCCCCCACGTGCCCTGCCGCACCCTCCGGAAGGTCATTCCGATGTACCGCAGATCTCGCCGCACCCTCCAGTTCGCCGCCCTCGCCGCGGGCACCGCGCTTCTCGCCACCGCCTGCAACGCGGCCGCCAAGGGCAGTTCGTCCGACAGCGCCGCGAGCGGCGGCAAGTCCTTCACGCTCGTCACGCCCGACGCCGTGGGGCAGAACGAGTTCCTGAAGCTCGCGGTCGACGGGGTGAAGGCCGCGGCCAAGGCGCACGACGGGACGCAGAAGGTCTACCAGTCCTCGGACACCGCCTCGCAGCAGCAGAACGTGCAGGCCGCGGTGGAGGCGAAGCCGGACGTCATCGTGCTGGTCGGCTTCGAGTTCGCGGACCTGGTCGCGCAGCAGGCGAAGGCGCACACCGACCAGCAGTTCCTGATGATCGACGCGTGCACGACGAAGACGTACAAGAACGTCACGTGCGCCACTTTCCGTGAGCACGAGGGCGTGTACCTGGCGGGCGCCGAGGCGGGTCTGCTCAGCAAGAGCGGCAAGGTCGGCGCGGTGGACGTGCTCGACACGCCCCAGTTCCGGCGCTACAGCGACCCGTTCGCGGCCGGTGCCGAGAAGGTGGCCGCCAAGACGTCCACCTCCACCCGCTTCGTCGGCGGCCAGTCCCCGTTCGACGACTCGGCCCGCGCCAAGGAGCAGGCGAACTCGCTGCTGTCCAAGGGCACCGACCAGATCATGGCGGCCGCCGCGGCCGGCAACTACGGCGTCTTCGAGGCCGCGAAGGCCAAGGGCGCGTACGCGTACGGCGTCGACGTCAACCAGTGCGTCTCCTCTCCCGGCACGGTCGTCGACAACGTGATCAAGAAGACGGACGTCGCCGTCGAGGAGGGCATCAAGCAGGTCCTCGCCGGTAAGACCGGCACGACCGTCTCCTACGGCCTGAAGGAGGGCGGCATCAGCCTCACGGGTCTTGAGGCCGGCGTCGACACCTCCAAGTGCGTCATCGCGCAGCACAAGGACGTCCTGACGAAGGTCAAGGCGCTGCGCGACCAGATCGTGTCCGGAGAGCTGAAGGTCGATGACCCCGCAGCGAGCTGACGACTCCGTCGCCGCCGGCTCCGCCGACCGCGCTGCCGCCGTCGAGCTCCGGGGAATCACCAAGCGGTTCCCCGGCACGCTCGCCAACGACTCCGTCGACCTGACCGTCGAGCGCGGCGAGATCCACGCCCTGATGGGCGAGAACGGCGCGGGCAAGTCCACGCTCATGTCCGTCCTGTACGGCATGGAGCGGCCCGACGCGGGTTCCGTGCGGATCGACGGGCGCGAGGTGTCCTTCGGCGACCCCGGCGACGCGATGGCCGCCGGGCTCGGCATGGTGCACCAGAGTTTCAAGCTGTTCGACTCGCTGACGGTCGCCGAGAACGTCGTCTTCGCCGCCGAGCCGCGCCGCTTCGGTCTGGTCGACCGGGCGGCGGCCCGGTGCCGGGTGCGCGAACTCGCCGAGGAGCACGGCCTCGCCGTCGACCCGGACGCCCGGGTCGGCGACCTGCCGGTCGGCCTGCGCCAGCGCGTGGAGATCCTGAAGCTGCTGCACCGCGGCGCCCGTACGCTCATCCTCGACGAGCCGACGGCCGTCCTCACCCCCGCCGAGGCCGACGCCCTGTTCGCGGTCCTCAAGTCGCTGACCGCGCAGGGCCGTACGGTGATCCTTGTCACGCACAAGCTGCGCGAGGTCCTCGAAGGCAGCGACAACGTCACCGTGCTGCGGGACGGGCGCGTCGTCGCCCGGCTGCGCACCGCCGGGACGACCGCCGACGAGATCGCCGCGGCGATGACGGGCCGCGCGGTCGAACTGGACCGCGTGCACGACGGGGGCACCCCGGGTGACGTGGTCCTGGAGGTGGCGGACCTCGCCACGGACGTCGTACGCGATGTCCGGCTCACCGTCCGCGCGGGCGAGATCGTCGGTATCGCGGGCGTCGCGGGCAACGGCCAGAGCGAGCTGATCGAGGCGCTGGCCGGGCTGCGGCCCGTCACGGCCGGGCGCGTCACCCTGCAAGGCCACGACATCACCCACGCCTCGGCGACCGTACGGCGCGGCAAGGGCCTCGCGTACGTCCCCGAGGACCGGCACGCGGTCGGCACCGCGCCCGCCGCGTCCGTCGCGGACAACCTCGCGATGGGCCATCACCGTACGTCGCTGTCCTCGCGTCGCGGACTGCTGGCTCCCTCGGCCGTACGGGCCCACGCGCGGCGTCTCGTGGATCGCTTCGGCATCAAGGCGTCCACGCCCGAGGTGCCCGCCTCCGCGCTCTCCGGCGGCAACCTCCAGAAGCTGCTGATCGGCCGCGAACTCGCCCACGACGCCCCGCTGTTGCTTGTCGAGCAGCCCACCCGGGGTGTCGACATCGGCGCCATCCAGAACATCCACGACGAGCTGGTCGCCTATCGCGACGCGGGCCACGCAGTGCTGCTCGTGTCGGCCGAGCTGAGCGAGATCCGCGGGCTCGCGGACCGGGTGCTGGTGATGTACGAGGGCCGCGTGACGGCGACGTACGCGAAGGACGAGGCGGACGAACGGACGCTGGGGCTCGCGATGGCGGGCGGCTCCGCCTCCCAAGAGCCCCCGGTACAGGTCGGAGACTGACATGACCCGAAGAGACGCGAAGGGCCTTGCCATGACCCGCGTTGCGGGAGCCCTCCGCTCCCCCGTCGCCTTCTCCGTCCTCGCCGGGGTCGTGATCGGCGCCCTCTTCCTCGTGGGCACGGGCGCCGATCCGCTCACCGCGTACGGCGCCGTCCTCAGCGGATCGCTGGGCGCCGACGGCATCGGATCGACCCTGAGCACCGGCACCAGCGTGCTCGGCCTGGCGCTGGCGCTGGCGATTCCGCTGCGGGCCGGGCTCATCAACCTCGGCGGGGACGGGCAGATGGTGCTCGGCGGCATGGCCGCCGCGGTCACCGGCCTGTACGCACCGCTGCCCGCGCCGCTCGCCGTCGTCCTCGCGCTGCTCGCGGGCATGGCGGCCGGTGCCGGATACGCCGCCCTGGCCGCGCTCTGCGAGAACCACTTCGGCGTACCGCTCCTGGTCAGCAGCCTGCTGCTGAGTTATCCGGCGTCGTCGCTGGCGTCGTACCTGGCGCGCTACCCCCTCAAGGAGCCGGGCTCCAGCCTCCCGCAGACGCGCCAGCTGCCGGACGGCGTGGCACTGCCCGCGTTCGGCGACTCGACGGTGACGGTCGGCCTGCTGCTCGTCGTGCTCGCCGCGGCGGCGTACTGGTTCGCCGACTCCCGTACGGCGACGGGGTACGAGATCCGTATGACCGGCCTCAACTCCCGCTTCGCCGCCTACGCGGGCGTCGAACGCAAGGGTCTGACACTGCGGCTGATGGCGACCTCGGGTGCGCTGGCCGGACTCGTGGGCGCCATCGGGGTGTTGAGCTTCCCGTACCGCTTCCTGGACGGCGCGCTCACCGCTCCCGGGTACACCTGGACGGGTCTGACCGCCGCGCTGCTCGCGGGCGCGGCCCCGCTGGGCACGGTCCTCGCGTCGTTCTTCTTCGCCGTCCTCCAGGTCGGCGGGCTCTCCATGGAGCGCACCACGGAGGTGCCGCGCGAGCTGACGCAGGTGCTTCAAGCCATTGTGATCGTGTTCCTGGCGGCCCGACTGCGCTTTCCGCGCGGGTGGTTCCGGAAGAAGGCGGCCGTCTGATGTTCTTCGACTCCGATCTCCTCATGTCCGCGCTGCGCGCACTCACTCCGATCCTGCTGGCCGCGCTCGGCGGTGCGATCTGTGAGCGCGCGGGCGTCTTCAACATCGGCCTCGAAGGCATGATGCTGATGGGCTGCTTCACGTCGGTGGCCACGAGCTGGTTCACCGGGAGCCCCTGGCTCGGCGTCCTCACGGCCGCGCTCGCCGCCGCCGCGTACTCGCTGATCCTGGCCGTCGGCGCGGTGACGCTGCGCGGAGACGCGGTGGTTCTGGGCGTGGCCATGAACCTCCTCGCGGTGGGCCTGACGAGCTTCCTGCTGCGTACGGTCTTCGGTGTGCAGGGCACTTTTGACGACCCGTCACTGGCCGGGCTGCCGTTGGTCGGTGGCTTCTCGCCGCTCGCCTATCTGGCGTGGGCGTCGGTCGGCGTCGCCGCGCTGCTGCTCTCGCGGCACGTGTGGGGCCTCAGGCTGCGCGGCGTCGGCGAGGCTCCTCAGGCCGCGGCCACGCTCGGGGTCAGCCCGGCCAAGTACCAGTACGCGGCCGTGCTCGTGTCCGGTGTGCTGTGCGGGCTGGCGGGCGCCCAACTCGCCCTCGGGAACGTCACGCTGTTCTCCGAGAACATGACGGCGGGCCGCGGCTGGATCGCCGTCGTCGCCGTCATGCTCGGCCGCGCCCTGCCCCTCGGCGTTCTGCTCGCCGCGCTGCTCTTCGGCCTCGCCGAGGCCGCGGGCTTCCGCCTGCAGGGCCTCGGCCTGCCGCAGCAGGCGACCGACGCCGCGCCGTACGTCGTCACGCTCGGCGCCCTCTTCCTCACGACGGCCCGCCGCCGTCGCCGTACCCGCCCCGCTGGAGCCGCGTCATGACCCAGGACCTGCTGCCCATCACGCGCATACCCCGCACCGGCCTGCCGCCGTACGCCCTGGTCGTCGGCGACCCGGCGCGCGCCGCGGCCGTCGCCGAACTGCTCGACGGGGCCGAGGAGGTCTCGTACCACCGCGAATACCGTGTTTTCAGCGGGAGTTGGAAGGGCCTGCCGGTCACCGTCGCCTCGCACGGGGTCGGCGCGCCCGGCGCGATCCTGCTCTTCCAGGAGCTGGCCGACGCGGGGGTCACGACCTTCCTGCGGTTCGGTACGGCCGGGGCGATGCGACCCGGCATCGGCGACGGCGACCTCGTCATCGCGGAGGCGGCCGTACGCGACGACGGTGTGACCCAGCAGCTGCTGCCGCCCGAGTACCCGGCGGTCTCCTCCCCGGAGGCCGTGTTCGCGCTCCAGCGCGCGGCGCGCGCGGCGGGCGCCCCGCACCACCGGGGTCTCGTGTGGACCCGGGCGGCCTTCCAGCCGGGCCTGATCCCGCTCACCGCGTACGACAACGCGGGCCTCGCGGCGATCGAGATGGAGTTGTCCGCGCTGCTGGTCACCGCGTCGCTGCGCGGTCTCGTCGCGGGCGGCGTGCTCGTGGTCGACGGGGCGAACGCCGACGAGCTGGTCGACGAGGACACCACCGGCGGCTACAACCCGCACCGCGATGTCGTCGCGGCGGGTGTGGAACGCGGCGCGGTGGTCTCGCTGGAGGCGCTGCGTCTGCTGGCCGAGGAGTACGCGGAATGACGAACGCCGACTGTCCCGCGGCCTCCGAAGCCGCCGGGCTCCCCACGGCCCGCGAGGCTGCTGGGATCCCCGCGGCGCCAGAGGCTGCTGGGGTCCCCGCGCCCGCCCACGCTGCCGCCGACCTTCTCATCGCCGGCGGTGACATCCTCACCGTCGACGAGGAGGGGACGGTCGTACGCGACGGGGCCGTCGCCATCCGCGACGGCGAGATCCTCGCCGTCGGCCCCGCCGAGGAGCTGCGCGCGCGGTACGAGCCCGCCGGCATCCTCGACACGAGCGGCTGTCTGGTCCTGCCCGGCCTCGTCAACACCCATACCCACCTGGCGATGACGCTGCTGCGCGGCCGTGCCGACGACGTCACGCTGCAGGGCTTCCTGGAGCGGGTGCTGCGCTGGGAGGCCGAGCTGTTGTCGGCGAAGAACGTCGCCGCGGCGGTGCGGGTCGCGATCGCCGAGAGCGTACGGGCCGGGGTGACGTCGGCGCTCGACATGTACTGGTTCCACGAGGCGGCCGAGCGGGCCGCGCGCGAGGCGGGCTGGCGGCTGCACACCGGGCCGACCTTCATGGACGTACCGGACCCGGCGGACGGCATCGCGTACGAGGACCGCCTCGAGTGGGCCCGCCGCGACCTGGCCGACCGTGTCAGCGCGCGGCCCGGTACCCGCCCCGTCCTCTTCGCGCACTCGACGTACACGCTCTCGCCGGACCAGCTCACCGAAATCGCCGCACTGGCGCGGGAGTTCGGCGCGCTGCTGCACATCCACGCGGCGGAGAACGCGACCGAGGTCGCCACCGTCGAGGTGCGTTACGGCAAGCGCCCCGTGGAGCTGCTCGACTCGCTCGGGCTGCTCGGCCCCGATCTGCTGCTCGCGCACGCCGTGGATCTGACGGGTCCTGAGATCGCGGCGCTGGCCCGTACCGGTACGGCGGTCGCGCACTGTCCGGTCTCCAATCTGAAGCTCGGCTGCGGCATCGCGCCCGTTCCGCGGCTGCTGAGCGCCGGCGTGACCGTCGGGCTCGGCACGGACGGCGCGGTCAGCTCCAACACGCTGGATGTGCTGGGGGCGGTGCGGCAGGCCGCGCTCGTCCACAAGGCGGACGGCGACCCGACCGCGGTCGGCGCCGAACAGGCCGTCCGCATGGCCACCATCGAGGGCGCCCGCGCGCTGGGGCTCGGCGACCACCTGGGCTCCCTGGAGGCGGGCAAGCGCGCCGACCTGATCGTGCTCGACCTGAACGCTCCCCATCTGCGGCCGCTGCACGACCCGTGGTCCACGCTCGCGTACGCCGCGCACTCGGCGGACGTACGGGACACGGTCGTCGACGGCAGGATCCTGATGCGGGACCGGGCACTCACGACGCTCGACGAGGCCGCCGCCCTGGCCGATCTGGAGGCACTGGTCTGAGCCCGTGCGCGGGCTTGTCCGAGCCAGCATCGGGGGCTTGTCCGAGCCGACATCGGATTCTGTCCCGTTCACCCTGCTGAACCCCCATAATGGGCTGAGACATCGGATGTCTTATCGACATTCTGAGTGACAGGGAGGCCCGCCATGGCAGTCACCGATGAGGCGATCGAGAAGATCAAGGGAATGATCGTCTCCGGTTCGCTGCGCCCCGGCGACCGGCTCCCCAAGGAGAGCGAGCTCGCCGCCGAACTCGGGCTGTCCCGCAACTCCCTGCGGGAGGCGGTGCGCGCGCTCTCCCTGATCCGCATCCTGGACGTGCGGCAGGGCGACGGCACGTACGTCACCAGCCTGGATCCCCAACTCCTCCTGGAGGCACTGAGCTTCGTCGTCGACTTCCACCGCGACGACACCGTGCTCGAATTCCTCGCGGTGCGCCGGATCCTGGAGCCCGCCGCCACGGCGATGGCGGCCTCGCGCATCAGCGAGCAGCAACTGGACGCGCTGACCGCCCAGTTGGACGCGCTCGGCGCCGCCCCCTCGGTGGAGGAACTCGTCGCCTGCGACCTGGAGTTCCACCGGGGCATCGTGCAGAGCTCCGGGAACTCGGTGCTCTGCTCCCTCCTCGACGGCCTCTCCGGGCCCACCACCCGGGCACGCATCTGGCGCGGACTGACGCAGGAGGACGCGGTCAGCCGCACGCTGCACGAGCACCGGGCGATCCTGTCCGCCCTGCGCGACCGGGACGGGGAGGCGGCCCGCTCGTGGGCGACGGTGCACATCGCGAGCGTGGAGCAGTGGCTGCGGTCCACCCTCTAGACGTCGCACGCACTCTCATCGGGCCCTGCCCGCACGCGGGGCCCGCACGAGCCCCGTCCGGATAGGCATGCGCGGCGATCGACTCGGGGCGGGTCCGGTCCGAGGAGCCGAGGGCACTCGTGCCCGGCTCCTCGGGGGTCATGCCCGCGAGGAGGCGCCACACGGGCAGGCCCGCGCGCCGGGCCGCGGGGTCCCAGGCGGCGTCGATCACCGCGGAACCGGATGTCCTGGACCTCGAAGCCGTGACGGGCTCGTTCATGCGTGCCCCTTGTCGCCCGCCGAACATCCGACCTCTCACAGTCATCCGACGTATAGCGCGGCCTCAGGGCAAGGTCCAGGGTCTTCGGCGAAGTTGACCAAGGACAGCTCGGATGACTGAGGGGTGTTTCGGGGTGGCGAACGGGGCAGTGATCCGTTCACTCCCCCGTGCAAGGGGGCTGCGGAGGCCCCCTCGGCACGCCGTAAGGTTGGGGCGTACGCGAGGGCACGTCGGAAGGAGGCGCTGGGTGATCGAGCTGGAGGGGGTTCCCGAGCTGATCGACCCAGTCATGGTGGCCGCGTTCGAAGGCTGGAACGACGCCGGCGACGCCGCCTCCACCGCGGTCGCGCATCTGGACAGGGAATGGAAGGGCGAGGTGTTCGCGGCGCTGGACGCCGAGGACTACTACGACTTCCAGGTGAACCGCCCCACCGTGTGGCTGGACGGCGGCGTACGCAAGATCACCTGGCCGACCACGCGTCTGTCGGTGGTCCGGGTCGGCGGCGAGAAGCCGCGTGACCTGGTGCTGGTCCGGGGTATCGAGCCGTCGATGCGATGGCGTTCGTTCTGCAACGAGCTGCTCGCCTTCGCCCACGAGCTGGGCGTCGAGCTGGTCGTCATCCTGGGCGCACTGCTCGGCGACACCCCGCACACGCGTCCGGTGCCGGTCAGCGGGGTCACGTCCGACCCGGACCTGGCCCGCACGATGGACCTGGAGGAGACCAAGTACGAGGGCCCCACGGGCATCGTCGGCATCCTCCAGGAGGCGTGCACGCACGCGGGCGTACCGGCGGTGTCGCTGTGGGCGGCCGTACCGCACTACGTGTCGCAGCCGCCGAACCCGAAGGCGACGCTGGCCCTCCTCAACCGCCTGGAGGACCTCATCGACCTGCGCATTCCGCTGGGCGAGCTGCCCGAGGACGCGCGGGCCTGGCAGCTGGGCGTGGACCAGCTGGCCGCCGAGGACAGCGAGGTCGCCGAGTACGTGCAGACGCTGGAGGAGGCCCGGGACACCGCCGAGCTGCCGGAGGCGTCGGGCGAGGCGATCGCCCGCGAGTTCGAGCGCTATCTGCGCCGCAGGGACGGCAGCGGCCCGGCGGGCCCGGCCCCGGGCGGACACGCCACGGCGGACGGCAGCGACAGCTCCTCGTATCTGCGGGACAACCCCAGCGGCCGTACGAAGCCGCCGAAGCCACCGAAACCGGAGACCGAGGACGACGACTCGTCGGAGGACTGACCGTCGGAGTCCTGCACGCCGAAGTGCTGAACCGGACGCCTGTGCGGAGGGGGGGGGGGGGGGGGGGGGGGCCCCCCCCCCCCCCCTCGCCCCCCCCCCCCCGGCCCCCCCCATGACAATCTCTGGCGGTTCCGGGGTGGGTGTTGTGTGGAAAAACGCAT
>NZ_JBVHXR010000003.1:209436-223626 GCF_055569295.1 Streptomyces sp. NPDC029292 | reverse complement strand
CAAAACCCCCACCTCTCCAAACAACTCCCCTTCGCCTCCCCCCCCCCAAAGCGGCAAACCCAACCCCTCGTGAGGGGGGCAGTCCCCCCTGATGCCCCCCCCCCCTCGGCCGTCGGGGGCCTCAGCCCCGGTCCACCGCGATGACGCTGTACGGCGTCTCCGGCGTGGGTGTCGTGGCGAAGCGCGCGTTGGGCAGATACAGCCGCTTCCCGTACGCGGCGACGGTCGTCGGGACGTCGAGGCGCGGGTCGGTGAGACGCCGAAGGTGCCGCTGCGGCCGTCGGGGGTGATCCGGAAGACGTCGATCGCGTTCTGCCGGTTCTGCACCGCGTACAGCGTCCGTCCGATGCGCAGCAGCCCGTCACCGTTGGTGAGCGGGGCCGCGTCCCCGAGGTCGACCAGCCGGGTGACGCCCGTCGCCGGGTCGACCCGGTGGAGGCCGCCGGCTCCGGTCTGCACGACGAGGAGTGCCGAACCGTCGGGCGTGGCGACGATCCCGTTGGCGTTGACGACCTCGCCCGGCACCTGCCTCCAGTCGCCGCCCAGCGTGATCCGTACGACCTCGTCCGGGCCCGGGAGGGCGCCGTCGCGCCCGAACGGCAGGGCGTACAGGGCGGGTTGGTAGGAGTCGGTGAACCAGGCCGCGCGCGGGGTCAGCACCACGTCGTTGGCGAACGTCGGGGTCGCGGTGGCCAGGACGTACGAGGCGAGGATGGCGCCCGTGCGCACGTCGACCACCCGGGCGCCCGTGCCGAACCCGGCGACGAACAGCCGCCCCCGGCCGTCGAGTTTGAGCCCGACCGACGCCGTCCCGGGCCCCTCCGAGATGATGCCGCCCTGGCCGGTCCGTAAGTCGGCGCGGTAGATCGAACCGTCGCCGATCGATCCGAAGTACCCGTACGGCCCGCCGCCGATGGCTATCCCCTCGGGGCGGAAGCCGTTCGGCAGAGGGATCTCCGTGGGCCAGGCGGACCCGGTGGATCCGGTGGATCCGGCCGCGGCGGCGGTACCCGACAGTGGCCCAAGAAGCGCGGCGCCACCGAGTGCGGCGGTCGCGGTGAGAAGTCTTCGACGTGCGAACGAACGGTCCATGAGACGTCCTTCCACAGGGGGCCGGCCGTGGGCCGGCCGAGCGGTCAACAGACGCTCTCACCCCACCAGATGACACCCACCTCCGCAGCCTTTGGCCGGATTGCGACGGGACATCTGTTTCAGGACGGATTGCACAGGGTTCCCCATTCAACTTGTTTTCAAACCAAGTTGGCGAAGGTGGGGTGGACGAGTCGCCGTGGGCGTGCCAGGTTGTGCCCCGAAGGCGCGGCCCGGCGACGGGACATGGCACCGCGTCGTCCCGCGACAGAGCACCCGCATGGACCGAAGGGAGCGGTACGCGATGACCGACCAGGTACAGCCGGCGCAGGGCCCGGGAACGTCCGGGCCGGGGCCCGACGGAGCGGGATTCACCTACCGAGGAGCCGAGCAGGAGCTGATCGTCGTCGCACGCCCCGAGGCCCGGCTGCGCGCCCGGGCCGAGGGCGTCCGCTCGGCGATGGGCGCCGACGTGTCGGCCCTCAACATGTTCCTCAGCGACGAACAGCTCGCTCTGGAACCACTGTTCGGAAGTGAGGAGCGGCTGCAGCAGTCCGCGGTCGCGGCCACCGAGAGCGGCCCCGACCTCGCGCTCTTCTACCGGGTACGCGGCGTCGAGAGCCGCGCCCAGGAACTGCGTTCACGGATCGCCGCGCTGCCGGAGATCGACACGGCGTATGTGAAGCCCGGCGCCGTCCCCGCCTCGGTGGGGTCGGTCGGGCAGAGTTCGGACGACAGCCAGCGGCTGAAGGAAGGGGCGCCCGTCACCCCCGACTTCACCAGCCGTCAGGGTTATCTGCGTCCGGCGCCCGAGGGGATCGACGCGTACTGGGCCTGGCAGCGGCCGGGCGGTACGGGCCAGGGCGTGACGGTGATCGACGTGGAGGGGGCCTGGCAGCTCGGGCACGAGGATCTGGCCGCGAAACTCGCGGGCGTGGTCGTCGGCACCCCGCTGACGGACCTCGCCTGGCGCAACCACGGCACCGCCGTCATCGGCGTGATCGGCGGCGACCGCAACGAGTACGGGATCACCGGCATCGCGCCGGACGCCGTGACCGCGGCCGCGTCCTTCCAGGGCATCGGCACGGCGGCCGCGATCCACGCGGCGGCCGACCGGCTGAACCCCGGTGACATCCTCCTGATCGAACTGCACGCTCCAGGGCCGCGGTTCGACTTCGAACAGCGCGACAACCAGCAGGGATACATAGCGATCGAGTGGTGGCCGGACAACTTCGCGGCCATCCGCTACGCGACCGCCAAGGGCGTCGTCGTCGTGGCGGCCGCGGGCAACGGCGCCGAGTCGCTCGACGACGCGGTGTACGAGCGCCGCCCCACCGAGTTCCCCGAGTGGTGGCGCAACCCGTTCAACCCCTCCAATCAGTCCTCCGGCGCGGTCCTGGTCGGCGCGGGCGCACCGCCGCCCGGCACGCACGGCCGCGACCACGGCCCGGACCGCTCACGCCTCGCGTTCTCCAACTACGGGGCACGCGTGGACGCGCAGGGCTGGGGACGCGAGGTCACGACCACCGGCGGCTTCTGGGACCGGCCCGGCGACTTGCAGGGCGGTGCCGAGGAGATCGGCTGGTACACGGACACGTTCTCCGGGACCTCCTCCGCCTCCCCGGTGGTGGTCGGCGCCCTGGCCGCGCTGCAAGGCATGCTCAGGGCGGCGGGCCAGGAACCGATGTCCCCGGAGCGTGCCCGCGCGGTGCTGCGGGCCACGGGCTCCCCGCAGCAGGACGCGCCGGGCCGACCCGCATCCCAGCGGATCGGCAGCCGGCCGGACATCAAGGCGGCGGTCACGCATCTGCTGCCGGAGGCGGTCGGCTCGGGCCAGGCCGAGCGGTACTGGGACGAGCTGCTGCCGTATCCGCGTGAACTCCCGCCCAGGCTCCGGCTGTTCGTGGCCGGCGGCTGGCGGAACCTGAACAACCCGTCCCCCGAGATCCGCCAGGCGGTGCACACCGCCTTCGCGGGGGGACGGCCCGACGTACGTGTCTGGTTCTCGGACGACGAGATCGTCGGTCTGGTGGTCACGGGCTGAGGACCTGGTCGTCACGGACCGACGGAACGCAACCAACCATTGATGGAAGGTGGCACCCACATGAGCACCACCCCGCAGATGAGCCAACTGGGACAGCAGCAAGGACAGCAGCAGGGCCCGAGCACGGCGCCCCCGCAGCAGTTCGGACAGCAGCAGGGCATCGGCCAGCAGCAGCCCTTCCAGCAGATGCAGCAGCCGTTCGCGCAGCAGATGCAGCAACCGTTCGCCCAGCAGATGCAGCAACCGTTCGGGCAGCAGGGCATCGGCCAGCAGCACCTGCAGCAGCAGATTCCGCAGCAACTGCAGCAGCAGCTCCAGCAGCTCGGCCAGCAGCAGCCCTTCCAGCAGCTGCTCCAGCAGCTCGGTGGGCAACAGCGACAGCAGCAGGGTCAGCCGCTGATCCTGCAGAGCGCCGTGGACTCCCAGGCTCTGGCGAGTGGCGTGGCCACGCGCTTCTGGGACGTCGTCACTCCGCTCCCGGGCCAGCCGTCGATTCTGTACCTGCTCATCAACAACGCGTGGTACCCCCTGGTCAACCCGAACCAGGTGACGCATGACGAGGTCCAGGAAGCCTTCGCCTACGGGCAGCAGGTCATCGGGATCTTCGACACGAGCAGCGGCGCCATCCAGGCCGTCATCGTGAACAAGTAACGGCGGACGGCTCCCCGCACAGAGGGCGCCGGGCGGGTGAGAACCCGCCCGGCGCCCGTGCGGTTGTCAGAGAGCCACGCCCAGGAGGGCGTCCACGGCGCGCGAGACGACGCCGGGGGCGCCCTCTTCCGTACCGCCCTGTTCGTGCTGGAGCGCGGCCCAGCGGTCGACCGCGGCGAGCGCGGCCGGCGCGTCCAGGTCGTTCGCGAGGGCTTCGCGGATCTCCTCGACGAGCGCGTCGGCGGACGGCCCGTCGGGCCGTGACACCGCCGACCGCCAGTTGGCGAGGCGCGCGACCGCGTCTTCGAGGACGGCGTCCGTCCACTCCCAGTCGGCCCGGTAGTGGTGGGCGAGCAGCGCGAGCCGTATGGCGGCCGGGTCGACCCCGTCACGCCGGAGCGCGGACACGAAGACGAGGTTGCCCTTGGACTTCGACATCTTCTCGCCGTGCAGCGCGACCATTCCGGCGTGGACGTAGGCCTTGGCCATGGGGAACTCACCGGTCAGCACCTGGGCGTGCGAGGCGCCCATCTCGTGGTGCGGGAAGGCGAGGTCGGAGCCGCCGCCCTGGACGTCGAAGCCCATCCCGAGGTGGTCGAGGGCGATGGCCACGCACTCGATGTGCCAGCCGGGCCGGCCGCGGCCCAGCGAGCCGCCGTCCCAGCTCGGCTCGCCCTCACGGGCGGCCATCCAGAGCATCGGGTCGAGCGGGTTCTTCTTGCCCGGACGGTCCGGGTCACCACCGCGCTCGGCAGAGAGCAGCCGCATGGCGGCGGCGTCCAGGTTGGACACCTGCCCGAAGTGCGGGTCGGACTCGACGGAGAAGTACACATCCCCTTCGAGCTCGTACGCCGCTCCCGCGTCCCGCAGCCGCTCGACGAGCGGGACGATGCCGGGTATCGCCTCGACGGCGCCGATGTAGTGCTGCGGCGGCAGCATCCGCAGGGCGGTCATGTCCTCACGGAAGAGGGCGGTCTCCTTCTCGGCGAGTCCCACCCAGTCGACGCCGTCGCGCTCCGCCCGCTCCAGGAGCGGGTCGTCGACGTCGGTCACGTTCTGGACGTAGTGAACCTGCCGCTTGGTGTCCAGCCACACGCGCTGAACGAGGTCGAACGCGTTGTAGGTCGCCGCGTGACCCATGTGGGTCGCGTCGTACGGCGTGATGCCGCACACGTAGATACGGGCGACAGGACCGGGGTCAAGAGTGACGAGGCCGCCGGTCGCGGTGTCGTGGATCCGGAGGTCGCGGCCCTCACCAGGCAGGGCGGGGACCTCAGAAGCGGGCCAGGCATGCATGTCATGAGCCTAACCGGACGGAAGTTCCGGATACGAACCGGACCAGGTCTGATGGCCGGGAAGGCACTCTTGCGCAACGCTCTGCGCTGTGCGGGGGCGCTGCCGCGCGGGTTCCGTCACACCGGCGTCCGTCACACCGGCGGCCACGGAATGGCGGGCCACTCCCCACTCGGCTCCGGGTGCTTCCCCGAAGCGAGCATCGCCTCGACACGCGCGCGCGTGGCATCGACTTCGGCGACGGTGATCAGTTCGGCCAGCCGGGTGGCGAGCCGACCGCCGTCGCTGAGGGCGTCCCTGAGGCCGTGGAGGGCCTCGACCGCCTCCGGGGTCAGCAACTCCCCCGCCCAGCCCCACAGCAGCGTGCGCAGCTTGTTCTCGGCGTTGAAGGTGACCCCGTGGTCGATGCCGTACAGCCGTCCCTCGTCGGCGGGCAGCAGATGCCCGCCCTTGCGGTCGGCGTTGTTGATCACGGCGTCGAGGA
Source organism: Streptomyces sp. NPDC029292 (assembly GCF_055569295.1). Lineage (NCBI taxonomy): Bacteria > Bacillati > Actinomycetota > Actinomycetes > Kitasatosporales > Streptomycetaceae > Streptomyces > Streptomyces sp. NPDC029292. Next base: position 218,065 of record NZ_JBVHXR010000003.1, on the reverse strand, counting down.
CGGCGAGCCGCCGCAGCCGCGCGTCGTCGGCGTGCACGAGCAGGGCTGTCTTCCCGTCACCCACCTCGGCGAAGCCGATGGCCTTCCAGCCCTCCTCGGGCTCCTCACGGTCCACCAGGGCCAGCATCTCGGCCTCCGGCGAGGCCTCGATCCACAGCTGGCACATGCCCTCGCCGTACGGCCCGTCCCGCAGCACGGTGGTCGGCACCAGCCCCCATCCCATCGCCTCGGAGACCTCGTACGCGGCGACCTCGCGCTGCGCCAGCGTGCCGTCCGGGAAGTCCCACAGGGGCCGCTCCCCGGCGACGGGCTTGTAGACGCAGAACGCGTCCCGGCCCTCGTACGACACGGAGCAGTACAGCACCGCGTTCGAGGCCTCACGGATCCGTCCGCGCACCTTCAGCTCGCCCTGCGCGAGCAGCTCGGCCGTGGTCACGCTCCGCGGCGGTATCCGTTCTGGCGCGGACATACGTGTCCTTCCGGGTCGAGCGGGAGACTGCACAGCGGGCAGGGCGGCCGGCCCGCGTTGACGACGTCGAGGGCGCGCTTGGCGAAGGCCCGGGCCTGCGAACCGGTGAGCCGGACCCGGAGCATCGGCGGACCGTTCTCCTCGTCCTGGAGCAGCCTTTCCTCGGCCTCGGCGAGGTCCTCGTCGGAGTCGGCGTCGAGCTCCACGAGGGCCTGCGCCTCGACGATCATGCGCTGCTCGTCACCGTCCCAGGCCAGCGCCATGGTGCCGACCCGGAACTCCTCCTCCACGGGGGTCTCGAGGGGCGCGGTGTCGGACACCTCGGTGGGGGCCATGGCCGGGACGGGCGCGCTGCCGCCGGTACGCCGGACGACCTCGTCGAGGAGCTCGTCCATGCGCTCGGCGAGTGCGGCGACCTGGGTCTTCTCCAGGGCCACACTGGTCACCCGGGGGCCTGACGAGGCCTGCAGGAAGAAGGTACGGCGCCCGGGCAACCCGACCGTACCGGCCACGAAACGGTCCGGGGGGTCGTAGAGGAACACCTGACGGGACACGTCCTGTCTCCATTGAATCGGCATGAGGACCGGCTGACTGCGTCGGTCCGCATCGGCTACTGAGAACCTGCTGACAACTACTGTGCTGCTTCGACCGCCTCACCCTACTGCGGCCGACGATCACGGTGCGCCCGCACCGCCACCGACCGGGGCGTCGCCGCTCGGGGGTTCCTCGCGCGGCGCGAGCGACGCGAAATCGCCGGTGTCCCCGAGACGAACGAGAAACGGCCTCATCCGTGTGTAACGGATCGCGGTGATGGAACACGGTTCGACGGAGATCCGCTGGAAGAGGTCGAGATGAAGTCCGAGTGCGTCCGCGACAAGGGATTTGATGATGTCGCCGTGCGAGCACATGAGGTACACGGCGTCACCACCGTGATCGCGCTCCACGCGCGCGTTCCACTCGCGCACCGCTTCGGCGGCCCGCGTCTGCATGGCCCGCATGGACTCGCCGCCGGGGAACGCGGCCGCGGACGGATGCGCCTGGACGACCTCCATCAGCGGCTCGTCCTTGAGCTCGGCGAGCTTGCGGCCCGACCAGTCGCCGTAGTGGGCTTCCCCGATGCGCTCGTCGGTGTGCACGCGCAGCTCGGGCCGGGCGTCGAGCAGCGGCTGGACGGTCTCCTGGCAGCGTTGCAGCGGGCTGGTGACGACTTCGGAGATCGGCAGCCCGGCGAGGCGCCCGGGCAGGGCCGCGGCCTGCTGGGCGCCGCGCTCGTCGAGGGCGACGCCGGGCGTCCAGCCGGCGAGCAGTCCCGCGGTGTTGGCGGTGGAACGTCCGTGCCGGACGAGGATCAGGGTGGGCATGCGGCCCAGCGTAAACGGGCGGCTCGCGGGTCCGGCCGGGCCTGTGGAAAACGATGGCCGGAGTGCGCCCCGGCCTCGGCGGCGGAAGAATACGCTCCGTGATCGTCGACTGCGCCATCTACCGTGACGGGCACCGGACGGAGGGCCCCGACGACCTCTCCGACGCCCTGGACGAGGCGCGTGCCTCGGGCGACGCGTTCCTCTGGATCGGCCTGTACGAGCCGACGGAGAAGGAGTTCGACCTGGTCACCGACGAGTTCGGGCTGCACCCGCTGGCGGTCGAGGACGCGCTGAAGGCGCACCAGCGGCCCAAGCTGGAGGTGTACGACGACTCGCTGTTCCTGGTGCTCAAGCCGGTCTTCTACGAGCCGGACAGCGACGTCGTCTCGACCGGCGAGGTCATGGTCTTCGTCGGGGATTCCTTCGTGGTGACCGTACGGCACGGCGTGGGCTCGCCCCTCGCGGCCGTACGGCGCCGCCTCGAGGCGGATCCCGAGATGCTCCGGCACGGTCCGACCGGGGTGCTCTACTCGATCGCGGACGCCACGGTCGACCACTATCTGGAGGTGGCGACCGAGCTGGGTACCGACCTGGAGGAGCTGGAGGCGGAGGTCTTCTCGCCGAGCCTCGGCGGCTCGCGGCACACCGCGTCCAAGATCTACATGTTCAAGCGGCAGGTCCTGGAGTTCCGCAGGGCCACGGTCCCGCTGTCGGTGCCGCTGACCCGGTTGTCCAGTGCGGGTCTGGCCAGTGCGGGGGTGCCCTTCGTGCACGAAGAGGCGCAGCCCTTCTTCCGCGACGTCAACGACCATCTGACGCGGGTGAACGAGTCGGTGGAGGGCCTGGACCGGCTGGTCTCCGACATTCTCTCGGCGCACCTCGCGCAGATGAGCGTGCGGCAGAACGACGACATGCGGAAGATCTCCGCGTGGGCGGCCATGGCCGCGGTCCCCACGATGATCGCGGGGATCTACGGGATGAACTTCGACCACATGCCCGAGCTGCACTGGTTCTGGTCGTATCCCGCGGTGGTGCTGGCGATGGTGGCGCTGGAGATCCTGCTGTACCGGCTGTTCAAGCGGCGGGGGTGGCTGTAGGCACGCTCAGCGGCGGGGGCGGCTGTAGGCACGCTCAGTGGCGGGGGCGGCTCGAACAAGGTTGGTGGCGGGGGTGGCGTGAGCAAGGTCAGCGGCGGAGATGGTCGCGGCTCAGGTCACACGAACTCCGGGGCCGCCGTCGCGGGCCCGCCCAGCGCGTCGCGCCGCTGGGGCATCTTCAGGGAGACCATCCGCCGCCAGCCCACGACCCGCTCGTACGCGTAGACGGTGTGGATGCCCGCGGCGAGCGTCGCCGCCTTGGCCCGGGGCCAGCCGAGGATGCGCCCCATGTGGACCATCACGGCGAGGCTGACGTCCCGGTAGATCCGGATCTCGGCGAGCGCGCACTCGCGCAGCGCCCCCTGGATGGCGCGGCCGTGTCCGGCGGACGCGAAGCGCAGCAGTTCCTCGTGGCAGTAGGCGAGGTGGTTCTCCTCGTCGTTCGAGATCATCTTCACCGCGCGGCCGATGTCGGGGTGGTCCGCGAAGTGCTTGCGCAGCAGTCCCATCTGCTCGGAGGCGCGCTGCTCGGTGACCCTGCTGTGGGCGAGATAGGTGATGATGTCCGGCACGGTGAGCGGCTGGTCGTCCTTGAGCTTCGCGTGGGCGAGGCCGATCCCTTGCCGTTCCAGGAGCATGGTGTAGTCGGTGTCGGACGGGATCTCGACGGGTTCGAGGCCGCGCTTCTTCATGAGGGCGTTGAAGATCCGCCCGTGTTTGTCCTCGTCGGCGCCGTGCCGGGCGATCTTGGGAGCGAGTTCGCGCTCGCTCCGCGGGACGAGCGCGGCGATCCGCGCGTTCTCCCAGCCCCCTTGCGATTCCCCGCTGGCGGCGATGGAGCAGAAGAGCCGGAACGACTCGTCGTTGTCGAGGATCTCCTGGAACAGACTCTTGGCCGAAAGCATCAATGACCCCTCTCTGCAGGGTTGCGCAGAAAACGAGTCAAATGGGATGTCAGGAGCGCGGCAACCGATGTGTCGGACAAATCCGCCAAACGACGGACTACGAGGGAGGCCCAGGCGCGTAACCAAGGGGGCCCCGGCGCGTTGTTCTCCGTGACGGCCGTGGCGGGGAAGACCCCCGAGCCCCCACCACGGCCGCAGAAAATCTCCTCCGACCTGTCGTTTCGCGCGTTACGCGAGCCCGGCCCGTTCCAGGGCTTCGAAACCGGCCCGGAGCGAGGCGATCCGGTCGTCCAGGGTGAAGCCCGCGGGGGCCAGTGAGAGCGTGGTGACCCCGGCCGCGGCGTACGCCTTCATCCGGTCGGCGATGCGGTCGACGGAGCCGAGCAGCGTGGTCTGGTCGATCAGGGTGTGCGGAATGGCGGCGGCCGCGCCCGTCTTGTCGCCGGACAGGTACTTGCCCTGGATCTCGGCGGCTTCCTTCTCGTACCCCATGCGCTGGGCGAGCTGGTTGTAGAAGTTCTGCTTGGGGCTGCCCATGCCGCCGACGTACAGCGCGGTGTACGGGCGGAACATGTCGGCCAGCGCGGGCACGTCCTTGTCCTCGCCCACGGCGAGCGGCAGCGTCGGGCAGACGTCGAAGCCCTCCATCGTCTTGCCCGCCTTCTCGCGGCCCGCGCGCAGGTACGTGATCGCGGTGTCCTCGAGGTGGTCGGCGGAGGGGAAGATCAGCAGCGCGCCGTCGGCGATCTCGCCGGTCTGCTCCAGGTTCTTGGGGCCGATCGCGGCGATGTACAGCGGGATGTGCTCGCGCTCGGGGTGCACGGTCAGCTTGAGCGGCTTGCCCGGGCCGCCCGGCAGCGGCAGGGTCCAGTGCTCGCCCTCGTACGACAGGCGCTCGCGCGTCATCGCCTTCCGTACGATCTCCACGTACTCGCGGGTGCGCGCCAGCGGCTTGTCGAACTTGACGCCGTACCAGCCCTCGGAGACCTGCGGCCCGGAGACACCGAGGCCGAGGCGGAAGCGGCCGCCCGACAGCGAGTCCAGGGTCGCGGCGGTCATCGCGGTCATCGCGGGCTGACGGGCCGGGATCTGGAAGATGGCCGAGCCGACGTCGATGCGCTCGGTCTGGGCGGCGACCCAGCTGAGCACGGTCGCCGCGTCGGAGCCGTAGGCCTCGGCGGCCCAGCAGACGGCGTATCCGAGCCGGTCGGCCTCCTGGGCGACGGCGAGATTGTCCGCGTCCATTCCGGCGCCCCAGTAGCCGAGGTTGATCCCGAGCTGCATGGCCGATTCCCCTTACCGATCAGTAACGTCCCTTGTGCCGGAGACCCTAGCGCGCTGGTGGGCGCGGCGGCAGGGACGGGTTCACGCTCACCCGGACCTCGTTGTCCACAGAGCCCCCACGTTCGTTGTCCACAGGCCCCCACGTACCGAGTTCTGGCCAGTAATCTCGGCGTCCATGGAGCAGAGGCATCTCGGCCGTACCGGCCTGCGTGTGTCCCGGATCGGACTCGGCACCCTGACGTGGGGGCGGGACACCGGTGAGCATGACGCCGCGGACCTGTTGAAGGTGTTCTGGGAAGCGGGCGGGAGCCTCGTCGACACCGCGGATGTGTACGGGGACGGGGAGGCCGAGTATCTGCTCGGACGCCTCATAGAAGGGCTCGTGCCGCGCCGGGACCTGGTCATCTCGACGAAGGCGGGGAGCGTGCCCGACCCGGACCGCCGCTTCGACGGCTCGCGCGGCCATCTGCTGTCCGCCCTCGACGCCTCTCTCGCGCGCCTCGGCACGGACTATGTCGACCTGTGGCATGTCCACGCGTACGACCCCGGCACCCCCCTGGACGAGACGCTCCAGGCGCTCGACCTGGCGGTCAGCAGCGGCCGGGCACGGTACGCGGGGGTGTCCAACTTCTGCGGCTGGCAGCTCGCCAAGGCGGCCACCTGGCAGCTCGCGGCGCCCGGAGTGCGCACCCGCCTCGCCAGTACGCAGATGGAGTACTCGCTGCTCCAGCGCGGCGTCGAGCGGGAGGTACTGCCCGCCGCCCTCGACCTCGGTGTGGGCCTGCTCCCCTCCTCGCCGCTCGGTCGGGGCGTGCTCACGGGCAAGTACCGCAAGGGGACTCCGTCCGACTCCCGGGGCGGCTCGGAGCACCTCGCGCCGTTCGTCGCGCCGTACCTGGACGACACGGCGAGCGGCATCGTGGACGCGGTGACGACCGCGGCGGACGGTCTCGCCGTGACACCCCTCCAGGTGGCTCTCGCCTGGGTCCGCGACCGGCCCGGCGTCACCGCCCCCATCGTCGGCGCGCGCAACGCGCAGCAGCTCACGGCCGCGTTGTCAGTGGAGACCCTTAGTCTTCCTGACGAGATCTGCCGGGCGCTCGACGACGTGTCGGCACCGGTGCACCACTATCCCGATCACGACTGGAGCACGCTGTGAGCACGGAGCCCGAGACCACGGAGGAAGCGGAGCCGGGGGCGCCGGGCGCGGACACCCCCGAGGGCGGGGACACGGGCGCCGCATCCGGCCAGGGCGTCGCCGCCGAAGACGCGAAGGAGAGCGAGGCCACCGGCGCCGAGGGGTCCGAAGACGCCGCCGAGGGGTCCGGAGGCGCCGCCCAGGCGTCCGAGGCCGAGGCCGAGTTGGCCGCCCAGCGCCTGGAGCGGGAGCGCATCGAGCGGCGGAAGGCCGAGAAGCAGGGGCCGATCGAGGCCGGGGCCAAGCTCAGCGGGACGGCCGCCGATCTGCTCGCGGCGGTCCGGGCCGTGGAGAGCGGCGAGAAGCCCGTGGCCACCGCGTTCCGCGAGCCCGAGCCCACCCCGCGCAGAGCCGCGCCGGAGCCCGTGCGGCAGCCGCGGCCCGTGGCCGCCACGCCGTCGGCCGCCGCGCCGGAAGCCGTCGAGGCCGTACGCGCCGTGCTGACCGGGGCCGGTGCGCCCGACGCGCTCGCGCCGCAGGTCGTCGCGGCCCTCGGCGAAGGCGCCGACGAGCAACTGCGCGAGGACCCCTGGCAGTTGCTGCGGGTCGCCGGGGTGCGGCCCGAGCAGGCCGACGGGTTCGCGCGGGCGCTGCTCGGCGCGGAGTGCGGTCCGGACGACGAGCGGCGGGGCCGGGCGGTCACCGTATGGCTCCTTGAGCAGGCGGCACTCGCCGGGCACACCGCCCTCGACGCCCCGGCGCTCACCGCCGCGCTCTCCCAGCGCTCGGTGCCGGACCCGGACGCGGCCGTGCAGAGCACCCTCGCGGAGGGCGAGGCCCTGGTCTTCCAGGACGCGCTCGACACGGCGGCCCCCGCGCAGGACGAGGCGGAGGAGGGCGAGGAGCGCCCGGTCCGCGTCCTCGTGGGCCTGGAGCGGTACGCCCTGGCCGAGGAGAGCCTCGCCGACGGCCTCGCCCGGGTGATGAACTCCGTACCGAAGGAGGACAGTTCGGCCGCCGGCTGGGAAGCGGCCGCCGCGTCGGCCACGCCCTCCGCCGCGGAGCTGATCCGCACGGCCGCGGACCACGGCCTGGTCCTCCACACCGGCGGGGAAGCGTCCCAGGCCGAGGCGGCGGCGCTGCTGTCTGCCGCGCGCGGTCTCGGCCTGCGTGGCTGGGCCGCCGCGCACACCCCGGGCGGCCGCGACCGCTTCACCGCGCTGATGGCCCGGTACGACCTGCCGGACGGCCCCTCGGACGGGACGGTCACCGGTGTCTCCACGGTGGAAGGGCTCCTGTCGGGCGCCGAGGGCCCGGGCCGGGACGCGGACGGCGCCCTCGGCCTGGACCTCCTCGTCGTGCTCGACGCGCCGCAGCTCGATGTCGAGACGGCGGCCGTGCTGGCCGAGTCGCTGCCGGACGGGTCCCGGCTCGTGCTGAGCGGGGACCCGGGGGTGCTGTGGTCGGCGGGCCCGGGGCGGGTCTTCGCGGACCTGCTCGCCGCCCGCGTCTGCCCACAGGTGGCCTCGCGGACGCCGGACCCCGGGCCCATCGGCGAGCTGGTCTCCGGCATCGGCATCGGCGAGCTGAACCAGGTCGAGGCGCCCGGCAAGGAGGTCGTGATCGTCCCGGTGCGCGACGCGGGTGAGGCGGTGCACCGCACCGTGCAGCTGGTCGCGGACTCGGTTCCGCGCGCGATCGGCATCCCGGCCGAGCAGACGCAGGTGATCACTCCGGGACACGGCGGCGCGGTCGGCACGCGCGCGCTGAACACGGCGCTCAAGGAGCGGCTGAACCCCGGCCCGGGCCGCTTCGGCGGCTTCGACCCGGGCGACCGGATCGCGTACTCCCCCGCGCCGGGTCGTACGGTGCCGGGGCATGTGGTGAAGGCCGACGCCGACGGGCTGCACCTGGAGTGCGCGGGCGCCCCCGTCGTCGTACCGAAGGAGCGGGTGGAGCAGTCACTGCGGCACGGCTGGGCGCTCACGGCGCACCAGGCGGTGGGGCTGCGCTGGCCCGCCGTGGTCGTGGTGCTTCCCGGCGACGCCGCGCAGTCCCTGACCAGGCCCTGGGTCTACACGGCGTTCGGCCGCGCCGAGCGCCATCTGTCGGTGGTCCATGGCGTGGAGCAGGCCCTGCAGCGGGCGGTGGCGGAGATCCCGCAGAAGCCACGCACCACCCGCCTGCCGGCCCTGCTCAAGGCACAGGTGCCCGCAGCGGGCTGATCCCCCGGTACGCGCGGGGGGGGGGGGGGGGGGGGGGGGGGGGGGGGGGGAGGGGGAGAGGGGGGGGGGGGGGGGGGGGGGGGGGGGGGGGGGAGAGAGGGGGGGAGGGGGGGGGGGGGAAGAGAAAGAGAGGGGGGGGGGGGGGAGGAG
>NZ_JBVHXR010000003.1:1379-209426 GCF_055569295.1 Streptomyces sp. NPDC029292 | reverse complement strand
ACCCCCCCCCCCTTCCCCCCCCACCCCCCCCCCCACCCCTCCCTCGCCCCTCTGCCGCTCCCTCTCCTTCCCCCCCCCCCCCCCCCCCCCCCCCCTGTCCCCCCCCCCCCCCCCCCCCCCCCCCCCCCCACCCCCGTACAGCGGACTCAGCGATCGGCGTCCAGCGGCTCCAGATCGCCGTCGTCGTCCAGCCCCCCGTCGGCCTCGGCGTCCGGGCCGAGGTCCCCCAGGTCGTCGTCCTCGGACTCCTCGTCGAAGACCGCGCTGACGTCGAAACGGCAGACCACGCGCTGCGGGTCGATCGATTCGAAGGGGGCCTCCAGCCATTCGCCGGGGTCGGCCGGTTCGTCCGCGGCGGTCACCCAGAGTGTCGAGTCGCCCTCCTCCAGACCGAACTCCTTGTGCCGGGAGGCGATCTCGTCCGGTTCGAACTCGCCGAACAGGACCCCGAGCGCCCCATGGATCGTGCCGGCCGCCGCGTCGAAGGCCGCGCTGGCGGTGGCCCCGTTCTCCTCCACGGCCTCCACCCGCTGGGCCTGCGCCAGCAGTCGCTGCGGTTCCACCACCGCGTAGTCCCGGCGGATCAGGACACTCAGCGCGTTCGGTTCCTCCGGGCCTGTGTACGGAGGCAGCGTGTCTTCCGTACCGGGGATCTCGAAGGGGGTGACCTCGTCATAGCGGTCATAGAGAAGCTCGTCGTACTCCTCGGCCGCGGCGGCCAGCTCGTTGAACGCCTCATAGACGGCCGGGTCGTCATCGCCCGTCCTGCGCTCGACCGCGGCCAGGTGACGGTCGAGTGCGGTCTTGACCGCCTCGGCGGCGGCGCGTACCTCGGCAGCGGTGGGCTGCACAGCATCAGACATAGTGCAGACGCTATCCGTACACGGGCTCTGCCCGCACAATAGATGCGATGCCGGAATACGAATTTGTCGACGTGTACGTACCGCGTGGGGTCTCGCGCAAGGAAACGACACGTCTGCTGACCGACCATGCCGAGTACGGACACTGGGAGTTGGACCGCCTGAGCCTGCTGCGCGACGGAAGCCGCAAGGTGCGGTTGCGCCGGCGGATCATCCGCCAGCTGCGCGCCACGTGGTGAGCGGAAGAGGCTGAAACGGAGCGGGCCCCGCCAGTGCGGGGCCCGCTCCGTTCTTCGCGCCACAGGGGAAGTGTGTGGCGTGGTGGTCACACCTGTGCCGGTTTACGCCGCCGATCGCGCCCTGCGGTAGAGCACGGCACCGCCGAGCAGCGCGCCCGCGCCGGCCGGCACCAGGATCCCCAGCGGCAGGTCACTGCCGGTGTGGGCGAGCTGCGCAGTGCCCTCGGGCTGGGTGACGGACTGCGTCCCCGGGTGGTTGACGTGCGAGGACCCGCCCGGGGTGGACGGCGTGCTCGGGTTCCCGGGGTGACCCGGTGTGCCGGGCGTGCCCGGCTTACCGGGTTGTCCGGGCTGGCCCGGCTGTCCGGGCTGGCCCGGAGGCGGCGTCTCGTGACCGCCGCCGGGCGGAGTGGTGGAGTGACCGCCACCGGCCCCGTTCGCACACTCGTTGCCCGCCGCCGCGTTGCCGACTCCGACCACGTTCACGCTGTTGCCGCAGACATTGACCGGCACGTCGACCGGCACCTGTACGTGGTTGCCCGAGCCGACGCCCGGCGAGTCACTGGCGTGGCCGCCGGCCTGGGAGCCGCCGCCCGAGTGGGAGCCTCCACCCCCGGACGAACTGCTGCCGCCGCCGTGATTGACGCACTTGTTGCCCATCGCCGGGTTGAGCACCCCGACGACGTTCACGGTGTTGCCGCAGATGTTCACCGGCGCGTGCACCGGCGCCTGCACCGTGTTGCCCGACAGCACGCCGGGAGAGTCCGAACTGGAGCCGTTCGCACCCGAGTCGGCGTGTGCGTAACCGCCGGTGACGGCGAGTACGCCACTCGCGGCCGCCACGGTCATCAGGCCCTTGCGGGTGACCTGTCGCATAGCTATATCCCTGCCTTAGCCCTTGGCTTGGACCATCCGGAAGGCGCACACCCCCCACGGACGCGTGCGCGGAAAGCCGGTCGACCCCGGAGCGCATGGCGCGTACTCCGGGGCCGACGGACTCAGACCCTCACGAAGTGACCCTCATGGGGTGTCCCTCATGGGGTGAGGCACAACGTCACTTGTTGATGCAGGTGTTGCCGAAGGCGGGGTTCAGCAGCCCGATCACGGAGACCGTGTTGCCGCAGACGTTCACCGGGACGTGAACGGGCACCTGGATGACGTTGCCGGAGACGACGCCCGGGGAGTGCACCGCGGCACCCTGGGCACCCGAGTCGGCGACGGCCAGGCCCGCACCCGCGAGAACCAGACCACCAGTGGCAGCCACAGCAGCGACGACCTTCTTGATCATTATTCCTCCTTGTTGGCAAATACGATCCCAAGTAGCGGATCGCATCACCTGTAACGAGGAAGGAGTAATGGAGCTACGAGCTTATGGTCGCATTCACTCTTCTCAGTCGATTCCGCACAGGCTGGCGAATAGTGAAGTTTCGTTTCAGTGGGCGATTTCAGGACTCAGTGCTTCGCGTCGCGCCGTTTCAGGACGCGTCGATAAAGCGGTCGAGCACACGCACACCGAACTTCAGCGCGTCCACCGGCACCCGCTCGTCCACACCGTGGAACATGCCCGCGAAGTCCAGCTCCGGCGGCAGCTTCAACGGGGCGAAGCCGAAGCAGCGGATGCCGAGATCGGCGAAGGACTTGGCGTCGGTGCCGGCCGAAAGCATGTACGGGACGGCGCGGGCGATCGGATCCTCGGCGGACAGCGCGGTCTGCATGGCGTCGACCAGCGCTCCGTCGAAGGTGGTCTCCAGCGCCTTGTCCGCGTGCACGTCCTCGCGCTTGACGCGCGGACCGAGAATCCGGTCCAGGTCGGCGAGGAATTCCTCCTCGTACCCGGGCAGATACCGCCCGTCGACATGCGCGGTCGCCTGCCCGGGAATGACGTTGACCTTGTAACCGGCACCCAGCTGGGTCGGGTTGGCGGTGTTCTGCAGGGAGGCGCCGATGAGCTTGGCGATGCCGCCGAGCTTGGCGAGCGTCTCGTCCATGTTCTCCGGGTCGAGCTCGGTGCCGAGCGCGTCGCCGAGTTCGTCGAGGAAGTGGCGCAGTGTCTTGGTCACCCGGACCGGGAACTTGTGCCGCCCGAGCCGGCCGACGGCCTCCGACAGCTCGGTGATGGCGTTGTCGCGGTGGATCATCGATCCGTGCCCGGCGGTGCCGTCCACGGTCAGTTTCATCCAGTGCATGCCCTTCTGGGCGGTCTCGACGAGATACAGCCGCAGCTTCTCGTTGACCGTGAAGGAGAACCCGCCGACCTCGCCGATCGCCTCCGTGACGCCCTCGAAGAGGTCCGGGTGCTTGTCGACCAGGTGCCGCGCGCCCCACGTACCGCCCGCCTCCTCGTCCGCGAGGAAGGCGAGGACGATGTCGCGGGGCGGCTTGCGCCCGCTGCGCAGCCGGTCGCGCACGACCGCCAGCGTCATGGCGTCCATGTCCTTCATGTCGACCGCGCCGCGGCCCCACACCATCCCGTCCGCGATCTCTCCGGAGAACGGGTGATGGGTCCAGTCCGCCGCGTTGGCCGGTACGACGTCGGTGTGGCCGTGGATGAGCAGCGCGGGCCGGGAGGGGTCCTCGCCCTCGATGCGGGCCACCGTGGAGGCGCGCCCCTGGTGGGACTCGAAGATCTGCGGTTCGAGGCCCACCTCGGCGAGCTTCTCGGCGACGTACTCGGCTGCCTTGCGCTCGCCCGGCCCGGAGTGGTCCCCGTAGTTGCTGGTGTCGATCCGGATCAGCTCGCGACAGAGGTCCACGACCTCGTCCTCGCCAGAGACGCCCCTGGCCGTGTTCGACTCGCTCACGCTGCTTCCTCCCACTGTCACTGCTGGTGGTCCCCCTCATCCTCTCTCCGACACCCCGCGCGCCCCAAGGCCGGACCCGGCCCGTCACACGCCGTTCACGCGGCGACGGGGGGTGATCAGGGGCCCTCGAAAGCCTGGTAATGTTTCCTCTGTCGCCGCGAGGGAAACCCCGCACGACAGACACCTTGTCCGGGTGGCGGAATGGCAGACGCGCTAGCTTGAGGTGCTAGTGCCCTTTATCGGGCGTGGGGGTTCAAGTCCCCCCTCGGACACATACTGGTAGCCGATGGGTTGCCGCTGAGTGAGGGTCGAGAATCATCTCGACCCTCACTTTTGTTGTCCGGGGCGGTAGGTGAGGCTGCGGCCGAGCTACCGGTAGATCTCCGCTTTGTCCGCGCGATCGACGTTGCGTACGACAGCGGCGAGGCCACTGATCGAGCGGACCAGGGCGGCCATCTCGTCGCGGTCATGGGCGCGTCCGGGCCGCGGGCCTCGGTGCGAAGCTGGGCCCGACGATTCCGGCGGGACCCCGACCCCGGTCTGCCATGAGCACCGGGCCGGGGGCCCGCCTCCCGGGTGTCATGAGCGCTGACGCGCCGGCGAGCGTGAATCCCGGTCCGGCCGACAGCAAGCCGTTCACCCATCCCCGGAAGCATGACTTCGGCGGCGAAGCGCGGGAGGAAGCTCAAGGCGCACCCTCTCCTCGCCCCGGAGGGTGCGCCCTGCTGCGGACTCAGATGTTCGCCGGGTCCTTACCGGGGCGGTCGGTGACGGGCGCTGTCCGTGTTTCCCGGGTGAACAGGAGCGTGATCACCGTGACGAGGGTCAGCCCGATGGTGAACAGGGCGACGGGAGTGTAGCCCGCGTAGGCGGCGAGCAGGGCTGTCGCGATCACCGGGGAGAGACCCCCGGCGACGGCGGAGGCGATCTCGTGGCCGAGAGCCATCCCGGAGTAGCGCGTCTCCGTGCTGAAGAGCTCGGTGAAGTAGGCGGGCTGGACGCCGATCATCGCGGCGATGGTGACATGGGCGACCACGAAGGCGGTCAGTACGGCGGGGATCGTTCCGACGTCCATGAGCAGGAAGAACGGAACCGACCACAGCACCATGCCGACGGCGCCCGCCATGTACACGGGTCGGCGGCCCAGCCGATCGGAGAGCCGCCCGAAGACGACCATCATCAGCGAGTCCACGGTCATCCCGAGAATGCTTGCCCAGAGCAGGGTGCTGGAGTCGAGGCCGATGTGCTTGCCGTAGACGAGCGAGAACGACATGAAGATGTAGCTGCCGCCGCTCTCGGCGAAGCGCAGACCGACCGTCGTGATCAGTTCCCGGGGGTGGCGCCGCAGTACTTCCTTGATCGGTGCGCGCACCGCGTCGTCGTTCCCTGCGCGCTCTTCGAAGCTCTCGGTCTCGCCCAGGTTCCTGCGGATATAGAGGCCAAGCGCGAAGATCACGCCGCTGGCGAGGAAGGGCAGCCGCCAGCCCCATGCTCCGAAGGCGTCGCCCGTCGCCTGTTCGGCCAGCAGCAGAGCCAGCGCCGCGAGCACGAAGCCGAGACCGATGCCGGCCGAGCTGAAGGACCCGAGGAAGCCCCGGCGGTTCGGCGGGACGCTCTCCGTGATGATGAGGACGCCGCCGCCCCACTCACCGCCCGCCGCGACGCCTTGGATCACGCGCAGCAGCACCAGGAGGGCGGGAGAGACGATGCCCGCTGTCCCGTACGACGGGAGCAGGCCCATACAGAACGTGGCCACGCCCATCATCGTGAGGGTCATCAGGAGGGCGGTTCGGCGCCCCCGGCGGTCACCGATGTGGCCGAAGAGGATGCCGCCCAGCGGCCGCGCCGCGAAGCCGACGGCGTGTCCCGACAGCGCGGCCATGGTGGCGACCAGGGGATGGCTTCCGGAGGGGAAGAAGACCGAGCCGAGGACCATGGACGCGGCCGTCGTGTACAGGAAGAAGTCGTACCACTCGAGCAAGTTGCCGGCCAGCGAGGCGGCGACGACGCGGCGGACCGGGAGTGCCTGCACGGGGCGCGTCACCCCCGCCTCGGCCAGGGTCTGTTGGGTCATTGCCTCTCCTTACGGAATTCGATGGCCTTGGCCCGCGCGTGGGGGCCTGATGCCCTGGGGCCCAGGGCCACGCGACGCCGGCTGGGTCGACCGGTGGGAAGCGCTTCGGGGAAGGGGCCAAGTACACGGCCGGCGTACCGGCCCGACAAGCGGCTCATCCCGCTGAGCGGACCGCGGCGCACAGCACAGGGAAACGACAACCTGGGGTGGGGAACGTGGAGCGTGGGTGATGTGCGGGCGATACCACCTCATTTGTGGTCTGTCGCCGCACCCTCTTCGGTGCTATCCATGGGGAAGCCCTCAAGATCGCCAGGGCAGGACCCCGAGGAGGATCCTTTGTCGACACCCCGCCTACTGGACGAGTCGCCCGACGTACCCGCGGACGAAGCGGAGTATCCGCGTTCGGTGCTCGGGAAGGCCCAGCTCCTGCTCAGTGCCTTCCAGACCGACTCCAGCCGGCTGGGTCTGACGGAACTGAGCCGACGTTCCGGGGTGCCGAAGGCGACGGCGTATCGACTGGCCACGGAGCTCGTCCAGTGGGGGCTCCTCGAGCGCAGCGGTGACGTCTACCAGCTCGGTCTGCGCATGTTCGAGCTGGGGCAGCGGGTCCCGGCGTCCGCGGTGCTGCGGTCGGCGGCCCGGCCCGCGCTGACCGATCTGTTCGCGCGGACCCGGGGCACCATCCACCTCGCCGTGCTCGACGGACTGCACGTGCTCTTCCTGGAGAAGATCGCGGGCAGGGCGAACCTCCACACCACGTCACACGTGGCCGGCCGGCTCCCCGCCTCCTGCACGGCCACCGGCAAGGTCCTCCTCGCCCTGTCACCCGGCGCCGACGACCGCATCGAGGGGCTGGCGCGGTCGGGTCTGACACAGCCCACCTCTCGGTCGGTCGCGTCAGTGGCGGACCTCCAGCAGCAGTTGCGCACGGTGCGGGAGCGCGGTTACGCCGTGGAGATCGGAGAGGTGCTGGTCGGCTACGGGAGCCTCGCCGTTCCGGTGACCGGGCACGACGGCACGGTCCACGCCGCCATCTCCGTCACCGCGCCTGCCGGCCAGGTCGTGGTGCACCGGCTGCTGCCGGAGCTGCAGTCGGCGGCCGAGAGCATCGCCCAGGCGGTGGACCGGCGCGCCGCCGCCTGAACCGTCGCGATCGGGGCAGAGGCGGTCGGGGGCAGGGGCGGTCGGGGCAGGGGCGGTCGGTGTCCGTCGCGGCACCGGTCCGGTGAGCGGGACAGCGTCGTGGCCGTCGTTCCGGCAGGCGGCGATCGTGGGTGCGGCGCCCGGAGCGTAGGGCCTGACCGGCTACGGCCAGGCACTGCGGTTCGTCGAGCGCCGTCGGCTCGACCCGCCCACCCAAGGAGAAGACGCTGTGGCAGCAGAGCGCTCACCGCTGCGCGTGCTGGACCTCACCGACCAACTGGCCTTTCAAGGAGCCAGGCTGCTCGTCGGCCTCGGCGCCGATGTGCTGCGGACAGAGCCCGGTGAGGAGCTGCCGCCGGCCGCCCGTGCGCACTGGCACGCCGGTAAGCGCTGGACGCGGGCGCGCGGCCCGGCCGAGGTGGACGCGCTCGCCGCGGCGGCCGACATTGTGCTGGAGAGCGGGCCCGCCGCCGAACTACGGGGGATACGCGCCGACGGCACGTCGCGCTGGCCCGGCACCGCACACGTGGTGGTGACCCCGTTCGGCCTGACCGGGCCCCGGCGCGACTGGCTCGGCGGTGATCTCGTCCTGGCGTCGGCGGGCGGGATGGCCTGGCTCGGCGGTCGCGCCGACGGGCAGCCGAAGCCGCCGCCCCGCGAGCAGGCCCTGCAACTGGCGGGCGCGCACGCGGCGATCGCCGCGCTCCTCGCGGTGCGTTCGGGCGCTCCGCAGCTCGTGGACGTCTCCGCTCAGGAGGCGGTCGCCGCCACCCTGGAGACGGCGGCCATCTCCTGGATCCACGCCGAGCGGCACCCCGTACGCAACGGCGGTGTGTACGAGCACGTGGCCCACCGGGTCTTCGCCGCCGCCGACGGCTATGTGGCGGGCGGCTACTCGGGCAGCGACCGCATGTGGACGGATCTGCTGGCCTGGCTGGTGGAGCGCGGTGAGGCCGGCGACCTCACCGACGACCGCTGGAGCGACCCCGTCTTCCGGTGGCAAGGCCGCCCCTACGTCGATGAGATCGTGCAGCGGTTCGCCGCCGCCCTGCCCGCCGCCGAGATCGCCGGACAGGCGCGCGCTCGCGCCCTGCCGTGGGCGGAGGTGACACCCGCCGAACGGCTGCCGGACAATCCTCAGTTGCGGGACCGCCGGTTCTTCGCCACCGTCTCCGGTGACGGCATGCCTGCGCAGGGCGTCGAGGACGTCGGGTTTCCCTGGGCCGCGCGAGAGCGCCCCGTCCAGCTCCGGACGATCCATGAGGCCCCGGCCGATGCGCCCTGGCAGCACGGCCGACCGCGCGGACTGCCCGAGGGCGGCCGGGCTCGGGCCTTGGACGGCGTACGCGTCCTCGACCTCACCTGGGTGCTCGCCGGCCCTTACGTCACGAAGCAGTTCGGTGAGCACGGCGCCGACATCGTCAAGGTCGAGTCGAGCCATCGGCAGGACCCGACCCGGTTCGCCCCGTCGATGCGGCTGCGGCCCGGCGCCGGGCCCGACGACAGCGGCTACTTCCTCAACTTCAACCGGAACAAGCGCAGCGTCGCCCTGAATCTGCGTACCTCCGAAGGGCAGCGCCTGCTACGGGAGTTGGTGCCGCACTGCGATGTCGTCGTGGAGAACTTCAGTCCGGGCGTGCTCGCCAAGTGGGGCATGGACTACGCGTCGCTGCGCGAGCTCAACCCGGACGTCGTCCTCGTGTCGATGGCCGGTGTCGGGCAGACCGGGCCCTGGCGCACCGCCGTGACCTTCGCCGACACACTCGCCGCCATGTCGGGCCTGACCAGCGAGACCGCCGATCCGGGCGGCCCGCCGCAGGGCCTGACGTTCGGGCTCGGTGACATGGTCGCCGCCAACGCGGCCGTGCTCGCCACCCTCGACCTGCTGGAGCGGGGCGGCGGCGGACATGTGGACCTCTCCCAGCTCGAAGCCATGGCCTCGACGATGGGACCGGCCGTCCTGGAGGCGCAGCTCCCCTCGGACACCCCCGACCCGCGGACCGCTGAGCACCCGAACCGGTCCCGGTACGCGGTGCCGCACGGGGTCTATCCGGCCGCGGGCACGGACCGGTGGGTGGCGATCGCGGTGGAGGACGACGCGCAGTGGCGCGCTCTGACCAAGCTCGTGGAGCTGCCAGGCGACGGCGACCTGAACGAGCGGCGCGGGAACGAGGACGCCATCGACGCGGCGCTCGCGGACTGGACGCGGGGGCAGGACGCGTCGGCGCTCGCCGCGCGGCTCCAGGCCGAGGGCGTACCGGCGGCCGTCGTGGCGACCGGGCGCGACCTGGTCGAGCACGACGAGCAGCTCGCGGCGCGTGACTTCTACCCACGGCTTGATCATCCGATGGCCGGGCCGGTCCGGCACGAGGGCATCGTCGCGCGTCTGGCCCGCACCCCCGGTGAGCTGACCCGTCCGGCCCCTCTCCTCGGTCAGCACACACGTGAAGTGCTGGGCGAGTTGCTCGAGTTGAGCGACGAGGAGTACGCGGAGCTGTCCGCGTCCGGCGTGCTGGAGTGAACGCGCACGGCGGCCCGTACGACATGCACATCTACTGGAAGAGACGTACGACATGACAGCGACGGTTCTCGAGGTGACCCGCGACGGCGCGGTGGCGACGATCCGGATCGACCGGCCCAAGGCGAACGCGGTCAACCCCGCGATGATCGAGGAGTTCCTCGCCGTACTCCCGCCCCTCGTCGCCGATCCCGAGGTCCGCTGCCTCGTCATCACGGGCACCGGCCGGTTCTTCGTCGCGGGCGCCGACATCGCCGTGATGCGGGACCTGTCGGACGGCAACCAGGCGAAGATGCGGCGCTGGATCGACGTACAGCGGATCCTCGAACTCGCGCCGAAGCCGGTTGTCGCCGCCATGAACGGGCATGCGCTGGGCGGCGGCGCCGAACTCGCGCTCGCCTGCGACCTGCGCATCCTCCACGCCGACGGCAGCTTCGGCTTCCCGGAGATCGCGCTCGGGCTGTTCCCCGGCGCGGGCGGCAGCCAGCGGTTGCCGCGCCTGGTCGGGCCACACCTGGCCAAGAAGCTGATGATCGACGGTGAACGGCTCGCCCCCACACGGGCGTTGGAGCTCGGCCTCGTCGATCTCGTCGTCGACGCGGACGAGTTCGAGACGCGGGTGGCCGAGCACGCCCAGCGGCTCGCCGCGAAGCCCACCGCGGCGGTGGCGCTGCTCAAGCGCGTCGTCGACGACGGGTACGGGCTGCCCATCGAGGAGGCGCTGCGCCAGGAGGAGAAGGGCGTCGCGGAGTTGACGCGTACCGCTGATGCGGCCGAGGGGCTGCAGGCGTTCCTCGACAAACGCCCTGCGGCTTTCACCGGCCGCTGACCTGCACGGGCCATCAGACCTGCACGGCCATCAGACCAGCCACGGCACCGCGCCGCCGGTCCGCCCAGCGGGACAGCGGCCTTGGTCGTGGTCCGGCCCCGATGGTGGGCTCGGGCACAGGGCCACCGGGACGCAACGCCCGGTGCGCCACGAAGCATTCACGAAAGGACGACGGGCATGACGCCATCACCGGAGAGCCGCTACGCCGACGGCGCAGGAGTCCGCTACCACTACCACGACCTCGGCTCAGGACCCGACACGGTCTTCCTGCACGGTGGCGGCCCCGGCTGCACCGCGTGGAGCGACTTCGGTCCCGTCGCCCCGCTGTTCGCCGCCGACCGGCGCTGCCTGCTCGTCGACATCCAGCAGTACGGCAAGTCGGAGAAGTCGCTGATCGCCGGCCCGATGTGGGACCACCACGCGGCCAAGACCGTCGCTCTCCTGGACACGCTGGGCGTCGAGCGCGCGGACTTCGTCTGCAACTCGTGGGGCGGCACGATCGCGCTGAACCTGGCCGCGAAGTACCCCGAGCGCGTCCGGTCCCTGGTGGTCACCGGCAGCATGCCGGTGTTCTACGGGCCGCTCGCCCCGCTGCCCGAGGGCGGCCGGCGCGGCCGCAACGCGCGTGACGTCTACTACGGCGGCGAGGGCCCGACCCGCGAGAAGATGCGCGACCTGATCACCTCGCTGGAGTGGTACGACGGCGCCAAGCTGCCCGAGGAGACGCTCGACCTGCGCTACGAGCAGAGCCTCGACGAGGGCGAGCGGGCGCTGGCCGCGATGTCCGACTCACCTCGCGGGGACTGGCAGGACCTCACCGAGGAGCTGGGCCGCATCCAGGCCCCGACGCTGTTCGCGTGGGGCATGCAGGACGCGTTCCTCACCCCCGACTACCCGTTGATGCTGGCCCGCATGGTGCCCGGCGGAAGCCTCCATGTGATGGACCACGCCTCGCACCACCTCCAGGAGGAGCGTCCCGAGGCCTACCACTCGGTTGTCTCCGGCTTCCTCGACTCCGTGACGGCGGCCTGAACCGCCCCCTGGCCACACACCCGCATCCCCGCCTTTTTCACCACAGGAGTCCCACCCGTGAGTATCTGGACCGAGATCAGTCCCACGGCCTTCCGCGTCGAGTACGTCGACGCCGGCGGCGTCCGCACCCGCACCCTGCGGGCGGGCGACCCCAGCGCGCAGACCGTCGTCTTCCTCCATGGCACCAGCGGCCACCTGGAAGCGTTCTCCCGCAACATCACCGCGCACGCGGCGTACGACCTGCACGCCATCGACATGCTGGGCCACGGCTACACGGGCAAGCCCGACAAGCCGTACGAGATCAGCGACTACGTCGACCACCTCCTCGCCTACTTCGACGCCGTCGGCATCGAGAGCGCGCACATCGTCGGTGAGTCCCTCGGCGGCTGGGTCGGCGCGCGCACCGCCGTGCTCCACCCCGACCGCGTCCGCAGCCTCCAGCTGGCCTGCGCGGGCGGCACGGTGGCCAACCCGGTGGTGATGGAGCGTATCCGCACCAGCACCCGGCAGGCCGTCACCAGCGACGACGTCGACCTCACCCGCAAGCGCCTGCGGCTGCTGATGGCCGACGAGAAGGACGCCACCGAGGAACTCGTCGAGGTCCGGCACGCCATCTACCACGAGCCGGACTTCGTGGCGGGCGTCGACAACCTGCTGTCCCTGCAGGACATGGAGCGCAGGCAGCGCAATCTGCTGCGCCCCGAGGAACTCGGCCGCATCACCCAGCCGACACTCATCGTGTGGGGTCGGCAGAACCCGTTCGGCGAGGTGCCGGAGGCCTCCGCGATGCACGCGGCGATCCCCGGGTCCCAGCTGGAGCTGTTCGACGCGTGCGGGCACTGGCCGCAGCACGAGCAGGCGGAGCGGTACAACGAGCTCAGCCTCGCCTTCCTCGGTAAGGCGGCCTTCTGATGCGCGCGGCGCGGTTCCACGCCTGGGGCACGGACCCCGTCCTCGACGAGGTCGACGAGCCGGTGCGCGAGGAGGGCCATGTCCTGGTCGAGGTGCAGGCCGGTGCGGTCGCCCACCTCGATGTGTCGGTCGCCTCCGGCACCTTCGGCATGAAGCCGAACCTGCCCTACATCGGCGGTGTCGAGGGTGCGGGCGTCGTCCTGGAGTCCGACGGCGAGGGCCCGGACGCGCTCGCGCCGGGCACCCAGGTCGTCCTGCGCGGCGCGGGGCTCGGCCTGCTGCGCGACGGCACGTGGACCGAGCGGGTCAGCGTGCCGCGCAAGGTGGTCATGCCGCTTGCGGCGCCGCTGCCTCCCGAGGTCGCGGCGGGCTTCTTCGTCCCCGCCACCACGGCGTACGTGGCGCTGCACGACGTCGGCAAGGTCGAGCAGGGCGAGGAAGTCATCGTCGTCGGTGCGGCGGGCGCCGTCGGCTCCATGATCGCCCAGCAGGCGCGGGCGGCGGGCGCCCGGGTGATCGGCGTCGTCGGCCGTGCCGGGCAGCTCGACGACGTGCCCGAGGGCGTCGAGCCCGTCGTCGTCGAGGAGATGGAGAGCCGCGCCAAGGAACGTACGGCCTCGCTCCTCGTCGACACGCTCGGCGGCGAGGGCCTCATCGGGCGCAGCCGCTGGGTGCGCCAGGGCGGACGCGCCGTCTCCATCGGTTACGTCACCGGGGCGCGGGTCGAACTCGACCTGCCCTCGTGGCTCCTCGACGATGTGGCGCTGCTGCCCGTCAACATGATCCGGCAGGAGCGGCGGGCCCGCGAGGTCTCGGAGGATCTCGTACGACGCCTGTCTTCCGGCGAACTCCGGCTCAATGTCGAGCAGTTCAAGCTGGAGGAGACGGCACAGGCGCTGACGGCGCTCAAGGCGGGCCAGGTCCGGGGCCGGGCGGCGGTCCTGCCCGGCTGAACGGGGTGCTCAGCGGTCGGGCCGCCATTCCGGTACATACCGGGGTGGCGGCCCGAGCCCTATGGCCTGCCCGACCCTGATCCGCCGGACAGGCCCTATGACACCCCAGGCCCTTACGGCGCGGCACCGTCCCACGTCCCCACGCCGACCCCGCGTTCCCGCAGCACCGCCTTGCGCACTTTGCCGGTCTCGGTGAGCGGCAGTGCGGGCACGGTGTCGATGTAGCGCGGCACGGCGAACGACGGCAGCTCGCGCGCGCAGTGGCGGGCGAGTTCGCGGGGGTCCAGCGCGTGGCCGGGGCGTACGACGACGGCGACCATGACCTCGTCCTCGGCGAGCCGCGAAGGCACCGGGAAGGCTGCCGCCTCGGCCACGGCGGGGTGGTTGCGGACCGCGCACTCCACCTCGTGCGAGGAGATGTTCTCGCCGCGACGCCGGATGACGTCCTTGATGCGGTCGACGAACCGGTACTGTCCGTCGCGTTCGCGGACCACGCGGTCCCCGGTGCGCCGCCAGGCGCCGGGCGGCAGTGGCGGCTGCCCCAAGTAGCCGGTGGCGAAGGCGTGTTCCTGCTCGGTACGCACCATGAGCTCGCCCGGTGTGCCGTCGGGGACGGGGTCCAGCGCGGCGTCGACGACCTGTGCGTCGAAGCCGGGACGCAGGAGGCCCATCCGGCCGGGCCGTGCCTGGTCGGGGTCGGAGCCGATGACGAGGTTGGTCTCCGTGGAGCCGAATCCGTCGAGGAGCGTGACACCGAAGCGTGCCAGGAAGGCGTTCCACGCGGGTGCGGGAGTCGCGGGGGACAGGCCGCGCCACACCTTGTGGGACCGGTCGTGCGGGCTTTCGGGCTGGGCGAGCAGCATGGGCACCATCGCGCCCAGCAAGTGCACGGCACTCGCGTCGACTTCGGCGACCCGGCGCCAGTACCGCGACGCGGAGAACCGGCTGTCGAGGACGTACTGTGCGCCGGCCGTCATGGCCTGGGCCAGGGCGTTGAGCGCGTTGGTGTGGAACAGCGGCAGGCACGTGTACAGCACGTCGTCCGCGGTCAGGCGCAGTGCGTCGGCGACGTTGCGGCCCCACCACACGAACTGGGCGTGCGGGCAGCACACCCCCTTCGACGGCCCTGTCGTGCCGGAGGTGAACAGGATGCAGGCCGTGTCGCCGGGGAGCGATGCCGACTCGGCGTCCGCGTCCCCGTCCTCGGGTCGCGGGGCACCGCCGTCGTCGGATGTCGTCCAGAGCGTCCCGTCATAGCCGGCCGCCACCGCGTGCGGCGCCAACTCCTCTTCCGCGTAGAGGAATTGAGGACGAGATTCGCTCAGTACGTGCCGCAGCGAGGTGCCGCGCAGCGCCGTGTTCAGCGGTACGAGGACCGCGCCTAGCCAGGCGCAGCCCAGGATCAGGTCGACGAGTTCGACGCGGTTGCCGAGCAGGGCCGCGACCCGGTCTCCGGGCCGGCAGCCGCGCCGGGCGAGCGCCGAGGCCATCGCGGCCGCGGCCTGCCGGGTCTCGGCGTAGGTCCGGGACACCTCACCCACCCGCAGGAAGGGCCGGTCGCCGAAGCGTTCGGCCGACGCGTCCAGGAGCCCGGGCACGGTCATCGGGTGCACAGCGGCACCCCCGCAGGGTGCCCGGGGTGCGCGTGAGCCCGCCGGTCCTGATCAGCCATGCGCGCATGGTGTCCGGCGCGCGCGAGCCGCTCAAGGCCTCCGGTCCACTGACCGGTCCGCGGCCGGGCCACGGTCCCGACCGGACACCGGACCGATCCTGACGGGGGCGGTCTGCTCAGCGGACCGCGACAGTAGGCGCCGTCCCGGATGCCGTCGATGCTCTTCCCACCGAACCGACAGCAGCAGGAGGTCAGGCACGATGGCCACGGGTGAGAGCACACGGCCCGCCAGGGGCGCCGGTCGGCCGGCACGCGGCGCCGACAAGGCGCCCGGCCGGCAGGACTGGACGTCATGGCCGCACTACGACGCGGCAGGCGCCGGGTTCCGCGGCTACTGGTATCCGGTGACCTGGTCGACCAACGTCACCGAGAAGCCGCAGTCGTTCACGATCTGCGGGGAGAAGTTCGCGCTGATCCGCGACAACGGAACCGCGTACGCGCTGCACGACCGCTGCCCGCACCGGGGCGTGCCGCTCTCGGAGGGCAACCAGCAGTTCCCCGGCACCGTCAGCTGCCCCTACCACGGCTGGACCTTCGATCTGCCGACCGGAAAGCTCAGCGCCGTCATCACCGACGGCCCCGGCTGCCGTCTCACCGGGAAGCTCGGGGTGCGCACGTACTCCGTCGAGGAGCGGCTCGGCATGGTCTGGGTGTACATCCCGGTCGCTGAGGAGGAGCCGCACCCGATCGACGAGCAGCTGCCCGAGGAGCTCGTCTCGAACGCGTTCGTGATGGGCGGCCGGATCGACCCGCGGGCCGGCAACTGGCGGTTCGCCTGCGAGAACGGCTTCGACGAAGGGCACGCCAAGTACCTTCACCGCACGGCCCTTTGGCGGCTGTTCAAGCCGATGCCGACCTGGAACATCACCCGGATCGTGCCGCGTGGGCGCTGGCTCTACCGGGTCCAGGACGAGGTGCACTGGGAGGCGGACTTCCCGGGGGTCGGCCGCTGGAGCAACAAGCGGTGGTGGAAGAAGCAGCCTCCGAAGGAGACGTTCAACCTCGGCAACACCGGCAAGGCCGACGCCGTCGACCCGACCATCGAGGCGCAGGAGTTCCCCGGCTTCGCCTCGCTGTCGATGCCGGGCGTGCTGCGGATCGCCTACCCCAAGTTCATCCACTACGAGTTCTACGTCCCGGTCGACGACGACAACCACCGCTATGTCGGCGTGATGGTCAACTTCACCGAGGGCTGGGACACGCTGCGCTTCTACGGCAAGTACCTGGGCGCGGTCCGCTGGCTGTTCCACGGCCAGTTCTCCGGCCAGGACGCGTGGATGGTCGACGTCACCGACGCGCCCCCGGAGAAGCTCTACCGGCCCGACATCTCGCTGACCGCCTGGCGCAACCTCAGCGAGGAGGAGTACGCGAAGAAGCTCGCCGCCGCGGGCGCCGCCCTCCCCGCCGACCCCGACGAGAAGAAGGAGTAACCAGACCATGGGACGCACCCTGCTCACCCTGCTGATCGGCATCGCCGTCGCGATCGGCTTCCCGCGGGCGAAGAAGTACATCGCGCGCACCACGATGACCCAGGTCCACAGGATCAACCAGTGACCGGCGACGCGACGGCCACGCCTGACGCGCTGGCCGGACTCGACGCACAGCGGCGTGCCTGGGCGGAGAAGGCCTTCGCCGAGGTCACCACCGACCGGCTGCGCGAGCTGATCTGCGGCCTGGTCGACATCGCGAGTCCCACCGGCGAGGAGGCCCCGCTGGCCCGGCACATCGCCGGCACGCTCACCGAGGCCGGGCTGCACGCGACCACCCAGCCGCTCGACGACCGGCAGGCCAACGCCTGGGCACGGCTCGACGGCGACGGCACCGGTCCCGACCTGATGCTGTACGCGCCGATCGACACACTGACGGTGGGCGAGGAGAGCGAGGACGTGCCGTGGATCGGACCACGGCTGCGCGAGGACATGCGTCCGAGCGCCACCGTGGTCGACGGCGACCTGATCACCGGGCTCGGCGCCTCGAACCCGAAGGGGCACGCGGCCTGCGTCATGATGGCCGCCGAGGCGATCGCCCGGGCGGGGGTGCCGCTGAGCGGCTCGCTGGTCGCGGCGTTCGGCGCGGGCGGCATGCCGACCAACGCGCTCTCCCGCTCAGAGCGTCGCAACACCGGTCAGGGCGCGGGCTGTTCGTTCCTCCTGGAGCAGGGCGTGTGGACGGACTACGCGCTGATCGCCAAGCCCGGCTGGACGGTCTCCTGGGACGAGGTCGGCCTGGTGTGGTTCGAGGTCACGGTGCGCGGCACCCACACCTATGTGGGCTCCCGCCACCGCCTGCCCTACGACAACGCCATCGCGCGGGCCGGCGAGGTCGCCCTGCACTTGGAGGAGTGGTTCACGCGCTACGCGGCACAGCACACCACCGGTACCGTCGCGCCGCAGGGCGTCGTCTCGTCGATCCGCGGCGGCTGGCCGCGGATGGCGGCGGTCACCCCGGCCGCCTGCACGCTCCGCGTGGATCTGCGGATCGGCCCCGACACGACGCCGATGCAGGCCAAGCGCGCGTTCGAGCGGGCGCTCGACGAACTGCGGGACAAGCAGCCCGAGTTGGATGTGGACGCCGAGATGATCCTCGCGATCCCCGGCACGCGCACCGACCAGGACAGCTGGATCTTCCGTAGCGCGGCCGCGTCCTGGGAGGCGATCGAGGGGCGGGAGCACGAGGTGATCCGCGGCAACAGCGGCGCCACCGACGCCAACATCCTGCGCTCGCGCGGCATCCCCACGGTGCGGGTCGGCATGCCGAAGGTGGCCGCCGAACGGGCGCCGTTCGACATCGACTTCACGCGCGGCATGAACACCGTCTCGCTGGCGGCGATGGAGCAGCTCACGCGCCATCTGATCCGTACGGCGCTGGACACCGTCACCCGCACCCGCGCCGAGGTGCAAGGAGAGACCGACGTATGACCGAGATAGTCCTGGGTGTGGGTGCCTCGCACAGCACCCTCATGAACACGCACTGGGAACAGACCTTCCACAAGGACCGCGCGGAGCGCTTCCGTGACGGCCTGGGCCAGGCCCGCGAGGCGCTTGCCGCGGCCCGCCCCGATACGGTGATCCTGGTGGGCTCCAACCACTTCCGGGGTTTCTGGCTGGACCTGATCCCCGCGTTCACGCTGGGCGTCGGCGAGTGCGTGGCCAGTGGCGAGTCGGGGACGCCGAAGGGGCCGCAGCGCGTCGACGTCTCCCTCGCCCAGCACCTCGCGGGACACCTGGTGGAGGAGGCGGGATTCGACCTCGCGTTCTCGGCCCGGCTGCAGATCGACCACGGCCAGTCGCACGCCATCCAGTACCTCCTCGACGGCCTGGACGTGGAGATCGTGCCGCTGGTGGTGAACATGTTCGCGCCGCCGCTGCCGACCCTGGAGCGCTGCGACCAGCTCGGCCGGGCCCTGCGCAAGGCCGTCCTCGACTTCCCCGGCGACCGGCGCGTCGCCGTCATCGGCTCCGGCGGGCTCTCGCACCGGCTGCCCTGGCCGGACTGGCGTGAACCGCACGGCGAGGACGAGGAGTTCATGGTCGGCGCGTGGCTGGACGGCCGGGACAACTGGCAGCAGTACGACGTCCGCCGCCGCGAGATCATCCGGGCCGCCGAGGCGTCGATCTCCCCGGAGTTCGACGAGGAGTTCCTCGGCTGGGTGGAGAGCGGCGAGGCCCATCGCGTCACCGGCTTCACCAGCCAGGAGCTGGAGAAGGTGGCGGGCAACGGGGCGCAGGAGGTCCGCTCCTGGCTCATCATGGCCGCCCTCCTCGACCACGCGCCCGGCCGGCGCCTCGCCTACGAGCAGCTCCCGGAGTGGCTCACCGGCATGGGCGTCGCGGTCGTCGACCCGGCCGTACGCCCCTGAACCGCACCCACTGCATCAGCAGGGAGGTCCCATGACGTCGGCCGCAGCCGACCCGATGAACTCGGTCCTCGGCAAGGTGCGTCCCATCCTGGAGGCCTTCACCGCGCAGGACAGCAGCCTCTCGCTGTCCGAACTGGTCCGGCGCAGCGGCGTGGCCAAGGCCACCGTCCACCGCCTCGCCCAGGAACTCGTTCTCTGGGGACTCCTCGAGCGGGAGGGCAGCGACTACCGGCTCGGGCTGCGGCTCTTCGAGATCGGCCAGCGCGTGCACCGCCAGCGGGTCCTGCGGGATGTGGCGCAGCCCTACATGGAGGACCTCCTGCTCGTCACGCGCGAGACCATCCATTTCGCCATCCCCGACGGCCTCGACGTCATGTACCTGGAGAAGATCTATCCGCACCGGGGCCTGATGGAGGAGTCCCGGGTGGCCGGCCGGCTCCCGCTGTACTGCACGGCCACCGGCAAGGCGATCCTCGCCTTCTCGCCGGGCACGCTCTTCGCCGACGTGGTCGCGGCCGGTCTGCCGCCCGTCACCCGGCACACGGCGACCTCGCCGGGCCGGCTGCGCGCCCAGATCGAGCAGATCCGCACGGAGGGCGTGGCCGTCGAGTCGGAGGAGATCCGCCTCGGCTACTCCAGCATGGCGGTCCCGGTCTTCAGCGGCCAGAACACCCTCGTCGGCGCTCTGTCCGTGACGGCGCCCACCTACCGCCTCAACCCGTCGGGGCACGGCGCCGCGCTGCGCACGGCCGCCCTGGGCATCGGCCGGTCCCTGCGCTGAGCGCCCGCTCCCTCACGCCCGTTCTCGTAGCCACCCCACCACCACGTACGCGACCCGGGAGGTCCCATGTCCAGTTCGCCTGCACCCCCTCAAGGGCCGTCTCCCGACCCCGAGACGGTCGAGGCCGACATCCTGGTCATCGGCGCGGGCCCCTCCGGCCTCTACGCCGCCTACTGCGCGGGCTTCCGCGGCCTGAGCGTCGCGGTCATGGACGTGCTGCCCCAACTCGGCGGCCAGATCAGCGCCATGTACCCCGAGAAGCCGATCTTCGACATCGCCGGATTCCCCGCCGTACGCGGCCGCGTCCTGGTCGACAACCTGGTCGCGCAGGCCGAGGCGTACGCGCCCCGCTATCTCCTGGGCCGCCGCGCCGTCGAGCTGCTCCACGACGAGGCCGGCCTTCCGGTGGTCCGCGCCGAGGACGGAATCTCCGTACGGGCCAAGGCAGTTGTGATCACCGGTGGTATCGGGACGTTCACGCCGCGCCCGCTGCCGGCCGGTGAGGAGTTCCTCGACCGCGGCCAGGTGTACTTCGTCCCCGACCCCGCCGCACACGCCGGGCAGGACGTCGTGATCGTCGGCGGCGGCGACAGCGCCTTCGACTGGGCGGCCACTTTGCACCCCATCGCCCGGTCCGTGACGCTGGTCCACCGCACCGACCGGTTCCGCGCCCACCAGGCGAGCGTCGAGAAGGTGCGCGGGCTCGGTATCGAGATCGTCACCGACTCCGAAGTGAGCGCGCTGCACGGCACAGACCGCCTCGAGCGGGCCGAGATCCGCCATCGCCTCACGAAGGAGACCCGCACGCTGCGGGCCGACACCGTCGTCGCCGCCCTCGGCTTCCTCGCCGACCTCGGTCCGATCCAGCGCTGGGGCCTGGACCTGAACGCCCGCAAGATCGCGGTCGACAGCCGGATGGCCACCAACCTGCCCCGCGTCTTCGCGGCCGGCGACATCACCGACCACCCGGGCAAGGTCCGGCTGATCGCCGTCGGCTTCGGCGAGGCCGCCACCGCCGTGAACAACGCGGCCACCGTCATCGACCCCGAAGCCGCCCTCTTCCCCGGGCACTCCACCGAGAAGGAGAACTGAACATGGCCTACGTCATCGGAGAGGCCTGCGTCGACGTCATGGACCGGTCCTGCATGGAGGAATGCCCGGTCGACTGCATCTACGAGGGCGACCGCAAGCTGTACATCAACCCCACCGAGTGCATCGACTGCGGCGCCTGCGAGGTGGCCTGCCCCATGGAGGCCGTCGCCGTCGACCGCAAGGCCGACCCCGAGCACCGCGCCGACAACCGCCGCTTCTTCGACGAGGCGCTCCCTGGCCGCTCCGACCCGCTGGGCGCGCCGGGAGGCGCGACCGCAGTGGGCCCGCTCGGCGTGGACACCGCGTTCGTCACCGCCCTGCCGGTGGCCGCCCGATGAACGCCGCGGACATCGTCAAGGCGGCCGCCGCGCTACGGGAGGCCGAGCGTCACGCCGAGGCGGCCGCCGCCCGCTACGGCCTGGACACCCGCACGATCCTCGTCGAGGTCGCCCGGCGCCGCATGGTCGGCGGCCAGGAAGACATGATCACCGACGTGGCCCTCGACCTCGTGGTACAGGCCCAGGTACCGGCATGAGTACCGCAGCCGCCCCCCTGCGGGTCGGCATCCGCATACCGCCCTGCGACCGGGCCGATCGCCTCGTCGACACCGTGCGCCGCGCGGAACAACTGGGCTTCGCCGACGCCTGGTTCCCCGACTCCCAGGTGCTGTGGCGGGACGTGTTCACCACGCTCACCGCCGCCGCCCTCGGAACAGAACGCATCGGTCTCGGCACCGCCGTCACCAACCTGGCGACCCGCCACCCCTCCGTCGTCGCGTCGGCCGCCCGCAGCGTGGCCGAACTCGCCCCCGGCCGCTTCACGTTGGGCCTCGGTGTGGGCAACAGCTCCGTCGGTCCGGTGGGGCTGCGCCAGACCACGTCGAAAGCCCTGCGCGAGGGCGTCGGCATGCTGCGCGCCCTCCTCGACGGCGAGGCCTGGGACTTCCCGTCCGACGACGGCCAGGTGGTCCGCTCCCGCATGCGCGATCCGCAGCCCCAGGTACCCGTGCATGTGGCCGCGAGCGGACCGCGAAACCTGCGGCTCGCCGGCGAGATCGCCGACGGTGTGATCCTCCTCAGCGGCGTCTCCCCGAGAACGCTGTCCGGAGCGATGGACCGCGTGCGCGAAGGCGCCGAGACCGCGGGCCGTGCCGCCGCGGCGCTCCCACTGACCGTCTCGGCCTACTGCGCGGTGACCGACGACATCGAGGCCGAAGCACGCCTGATCAAGCCGATCTGCGCCTCGATCGCGCAGAACGGTGGAGCGCCGTTCCTCGCCCTCGCCGGTATCGACGTCGACGTCCCCGCACACGTCGAGGGCGTCTACCCGGATCTCGTCCACGCCGAGGACTGGGACGCGGCCGTCGCCATCTGCTCGGAGTGGATCAGCGACAAGGCGGCTTGGCGGTTCGCCCAGGAGTTCTGCCTGTTCGGCACGGCGGAGCAGCTCACCGAGCGACTGCGCGCCCTGCACGCCACCGGCGTCACCGGAGTGTTCCTGCAACACGTCGGCTCCTACGACCCACCGGCCGCCCTGATCGAGGCCGTCGGCTCCTCGGTACTGCCGGCACTCTCCGCGCCCGTACCCGAAAAGGCAGGCCAGCGATGACAGACACCTTGCACAAGGGCTACGTGCCCAGCCCCTTCGGGCAGTTGCACTACGTCGAGTGCGGGACGGGCGAGCCCGTCCTCATGCTCCACCAAACCCCCCGGTCCTGGACCGAGTTCCTGGAAGTGCTGCCGCTGGTCGGTGCCGAGCACCGGGCCATCGCCATGGACACCCTCGGCTTCGGCGCCTCCGCCAAGCCCGAGGGTCCGCACACCGTCGAGCGATTCGCCGACGCCGCCGACGCGCTCATCGAGGAGCTCGGGCTCGCACGCTTCCACCTCGTCGGGCATCACACGGGCGGGGTGATCGCGGTGGAGCTGGCCGCACGACACCAGGACCGCGTGGCCAGCCTCCTGCTCTCCGCCACGCCCTTCGTCGACGACGAGAAGCGGCGCACGGCGAGTGAGCGGCAGCTCGTCGACCATGTCGATCCCCGGCCCGACGGAACGCACCTGCTGGAGCTGTGGAACCGGCGCCGGGGCTTCTACCAGGAGGGCGAGGAGGCCGCCCTCAACCGGTACGTGATCGACGCGCTGACCGTCCTCGACCGGGTGGAGGAAGGCCACGTAGCGGTGCGGCGCGCCATGACGGACCAGCGCCTCGCCGCTGTCACCGCCCGCACGCTCGCCGTCTGCGCGGCCGGCGACCACTTCTCCCTGCCCGCGCTGGAGAAGCTCGCGGCGGCGACCGGCTGCGAGACCCGCGTCCTGACCGGGGGCCATGTGCCTGCACCGGAGCAGCTGCCCGAGGAGTTCGCGAAGACCGTCCTGGAATGGGTGGCGCAGGGCTGAGCCGCGCCGGACGGGCCCCTCCATGACCTCACACGCCTCACGACACGTCGGCCGGCTCCACCGGATCAATCCGGTGGAGCCGGCCGACTGTGTGCTCCCGTCACTTGAGACCGACGTGCGCGCCCGGTCCGAGCGGCAGATCGAACCCGTAGAAGATCCCCAGGATCGCCAGCCACACCACCAGGAACGGCACGACGAACACGGCGAGCCGGGAGATGAGCATGCCCAGCCTGGCGTCCGGCTCGTACTGGCGGACCATCGCGAGGACGAGGAAGAGATAGGGGTTCATGGGGGTGAGGGCGCCGGTCGCGGAGTCGCCGATCCGGAAGGCGGCCTGTGCGAGCGCCGGGCTCATGCCCATCAGCATGAACGCCGGTACGAAGACGGGCCCGACCAGGGACCACAGCGCGGAACCGGAGACCACGAAGAGATTGAGGCAGGAGGCCAGCAGAACGAACGTGATGATCGCCCAAAAGCCGGTAACGCCAAGAGAGTTGAACAGCGCGGCCGCCTTCACGGCCAGCAGCACACCGACATTCGACCAGGTGAACAGCGCGATGACCTGAGCGGCGACGAACATCATGACGAGGTAGCCGGACATGCCCTTCACCGACTCGGTGACGGCGTTGACCACGTCCTCGGTGCCGGTGAGCTTCCTGACGGTGAAGCCGTACGTGAGTCCGGCCAGCAGGAAGGCGCCGAACAGCACCGGGACGATGCCGCTGAGCAGCGGCGAGGGGACGAAGGCCCCGCCCTCACCGCGCAGCGGGGCGCCGGGCGGCAGCCACAGGGCGAGCACCGCGGCGAGGTAGAGGGCGACGACACCTGCGGTGACCAGCAGACCGCGGCGCTGGACGGGCGTCAGAACGATCCCGTCCGGCTGCCCTTCGTCCTCGTCCGTCGTCGGGGTGTACGTCCCCAGCCTCGGCTCCAGGACGTGGCTGATCAGGAACCCGCCGAGCAGAGCGAGCACGATGCTGCTCGACGCGGTGAAGAAGTAGTTGAGGAGCACATTGATGTGGAGCCCGTCGGCGGCCGGCAGCACCGCGACCGCCTGCTCGGTGATGCCGACATACAGGGCGTCGAGCGAGCCGATGGTGAACCCGGCGGCGTAGCCCGCGGTCACGCAGGCGAAGCCGCCGATCAGGCCCGCGACCGGATGGCGCCCGGCGCTCTTGAACACCAGCGCCGCCAGCGGTGGCAGCACGATGGCGCCGACATCGCTCATCATGTGCGCCTGACTGGCGATGAGCGCCACCGCGTACGGCAGGACGGCACGCGGGACACGGGCGAGGGTGGCCCGCAGCACCGTCTCCAGCAGGCCGGTCCGCTCCGCGAGCCCCACCACCATGATCAGGACCAGGACGGCGCCGATCGGCGGGAAGGTCACGAAGTTCGGGATCAGGTTCTCGACCAGCCAGCGCAGCCCGTCACCGGTGAAGAGCCCGGTCACGTGCCGGGTCTCGTCGGTGCCGGGGACCTCGACGGTGACGCCGGCGAGGGAGAGCGCGGTGGAGGCGACGGCGAGGATCGTGAACAGCGCGGAGAACAGGACGACCGGGTGCGGCAGGGCGTTGCCCGCCCGCTCGATCGCACTGAGCAGGCGGTCGAGACCACTGCGCCGCCGCGCATCCGGGCCCGCACCGCCCGGAAGGCGCAGGCCCGTCGATGAGGACGTCACAGCTGCCTCCCGTCACCGGCCGCGAGGCCCAGCAGGTCCTTGCGGACGATGCCGTCCTGGACGACGCACACCATGTTGGCGGGATCTCCGAGGGCGCCGATGTCCGCGAGCGGGTCGCCGTCGCAGACGACCAGGTCGGCGGTGCGGCCAGCGGCCAGCGTGCCGAGCCGGTCGTCCAGTCCGAGGAGTTCGGCGGAGGTGCGGGTACCGGCGACGATGGCGGCCATGGGGTCCATGCCCAGGTCCACCAGGTAGCTGAGTTCCATCAGGTTCACGCCGTGCGGGCCGACGGCGGCGTCGGTGCCGAGCGCGATCCGGGCGCCGCGCTCGATGGCGCGGGCGATGTTCTCCTTGGTCAGCCCCGACCAGCGGACCTTCTTCTGGTAGTGGTGGTCCGGCATCGTGTCCTTGTTGATGCCGGCGTACACGGTGGACAGCGTCGGCACGACGAAGACGCCCCGCTCGCCCGCCAGGTCCAGGGCCCGGTCGTCCAGGCCGTAGCCGTGCTCGATGCTGGTGACGCCGCCGCGGAGGGCGTTGAGGATGCCGGCGTTGCCCTGGGCGTGGGCGGCCACCGGCTTTCCGCCGTGCCGCCGCGCCTCGTCCACGACGGCCCGGATCTCCTCCTCCAGCAGGCCCTCGTCGTCGGGCTGGTCGTACGGGCTTCCCATGCCGCCCGTGGCGCAGATCTTCACCACGTCGGCGCCCTCGCGCAGCACGCGGCGCACGGCGAGGCGCGCCCCGTCGGCGGTGTCGGCGATCTCGGACATCCCGGCGCTCAGGTCGGTGCCGTCGGGCAGGCGCACGTCGGCGTGGCCGCCGGTGTGGCTGATGATGCGCACGGCCGTGTGCAGCCGCGGCCCGACGATCCGCCCGCTCTCGACCGCAGTACGGAATCCGGCGGACAGGCCGGCCAGGTCCCGGGCCGTGGTGACGCCCGCGTCGAGGGTCTGGCGCAGCCGGGTCGCGGTGTCCAGGGTGACCAGGACGGGATCGAGTTCGGCGCGGCGGCCGGGCGGCGAGCCCTGCGCGTAGGCGAGGTGGACGTGGCAGTCGAAGAATCCGGGCAGGAGGGTGCGGCCGCCGACGTCGACGCTTTTGACGCCGGGATCGGCCGGGGGCGCCGTGGCAGCCGGTCCCGCGTAGGCGATGACTCCCTCGGCATCGGTGAGTACGACGGCGTCGTCGACGGGGGCTGCCCCCGTGCCGTCGATGAGCCGGGCGTTGTGGAACCGCAGAGCGGCCTTGGCGTTTTCTCGCGTCGTGACATCCGTCATGGCGGGCGGGATCACTCCTCCGGTATCAGGAACAGGCGAATGGAGTGTGGAATGCCCAGGACAACACCGTGTCACGATGCAGTTTTCGGCTCCGATTCCCCTGCGGCACGCAGGAACGAGCCACCCGCAGGCGTGCAGGAAAGGGATGCGCTGGACAAGCGCATGCCCTCCCTGGACGAGCTCGACCGCGCTGTCGTACACGCCCTGCAGATCCACCCGAGGGCCCCCTGGACGCTGATCGGCGACGTACTCGGAGTCAACCCGGTGACAGCCGCCCGGCGCTGGCAGCGCCTCACGGACGCCGGTCTGGCGTGGGTAACCGCCTACCCTCGGCTGTCCGACCCTCATAGCGTCGTGAGCGGATTCGTCGAGGTCGACACCGAGCCGGGAGCCGCGGAGACCGTGGCGCTGGCTCTCGCGGCGCATCCCGCGGTGGCGAACGTCAAGCTCACGGCGGGCGGCCGGGACCTGATGGCCACCGTGCACGCCCGCGACCTGAACGAGCTCGCCGACCTGACCGGAGGGCTCTTCCAGAGACTGCCGGACGTACGGGCCACGCGTACGCACGTGTCCACGGGTGTGCCCACCGAGGGCAGCCGATGGCGGCTGCGCAGTCTGGACGCCGTCCAGTGCGCGCGCATCGAGGCCGCACTCCCCGTGCCGGATCCGCTCGGCGCGGAGGCTGCCGACCACTTCGATGCACTCGACGCACGACTGGTGGAGCTGCTGGGCATCGACGGCAGGATGTCGATGCGCCGGCTGGCGACGGCGACCGACGCCGGACCAAGCACAGTGCGCCGCAGACTTCAGTCGCTGCTCGCCACGAGGGTGGTCCTGCGCTGTGACCTGGCCAGGCCGCTGTCCGGATGGCCGCTGTCCGCGGTGTACTTCGCATCCGTGCCCGGCCAATACCTGGGAGAGACCTCTCGCGCCCTCGCCGACGTACGCGAGGTGCGCTCGTGCTCGATCACTGCGGGCACGAGCAACCTCGTGATCGACGTCTGGCTGCGCACACTGGCCGACGTGCACACTTTTGAGGCACACCTGGCACGGCGGCTGCCGCGACTCAGCGTTCAGGACCGCTCGGTGGTACTCCGCACGGTCAAGCACATGGGGCGCCTACTGGCCCGGGACGGCCGCTGCGACGGCGTGGTTCCACTGGTCCACCCGTGATCGCGGAGACTGCGGGGCCCTAATACAGACCGCGAGCTGACCGACCAGCTCCTGAACGGAACCTTCGACCTGTGACCGCTCGCGCTCCCGACCTGACGTCGCCGCCGGGCCCGGACATCCCCATCACCACCCCAAACCAGCCCCATGACCAGCAGTTTCAGGACGAAACCCGCTGTGGGGGCCGCCGAGCTCGTCTGCGACGGCTCGCGCTCGCTCCTCGGCCGGAGTGCATGGGGCGGTCCTCACCGCTTTGCCTGCCGCTTCACGCTCCGCACCGTGGACGCTGATCGAGGCCGGGACTTCGCGGTCCGTCGCGGTGTCGCGGCGGCGGCTGGTGCGTCGCACCGCGCGCAGGGGCGAGTGGGTCTGGCGGCCGAGTCCGTCCGGGGCGTGGGCTCAGAGCGAGTTCGGTGGTGCACGCGGGAATCCGTCGGTTTCCGGTCCAGCTCCCCCCTCGGACACACGAGTTGAGTAAGGCCGCGACCAACAGGTCGCGGCCCTCACTCGTTGTGTTACGGCCGTGTGTGGGGCAGATCTCGTCAGGATGACAGACCCCCATGTCACAGCTGCGGAAGCAGTGGTTCCGGGCCCCTCGGACGCCTCCTCGCATGGCTGGCGCGCAGGTCCGGGGCTAGCGTCGTACTAAAATTCCACGCTTGTTTGGAGCTGGACCGGAATATCCCCAGGCATACCTGCGGGCCCACCAGCGCCCCGGACGCTCCGGGAACAACTCGTGAGGACCTGATGGCAGCCCTCGAGCAAGGCCCCGCACTCGCGCTGTCCGACGACGAGGTACGTGCGGAGTTCGGCGACTCGGCACGCTTCTCCGCCGCCTCCGCGTCCTCCCCCCGCACCCTCGTCGACGTCTTCGAAGCCTCCGTACGGTCGTATCCGGGCGAACTCGCGCTGGACGACGGCACCGCCCGCCTCACCTACCGCGCGCTGGCCGTGGAGGTCGAGATCCTGCGGCGCAGGCTCGCCGAAGCCGGGGTGGGCCTCGGCGACCGGGTCGGCGTCCGTGTCCCCTCCGGCACCAATGATCTGTACGTCGCCGTCCTCGCCGTACTGGCCGCCGGTGCCGCCTATGTGCCGGTGGACGCCGAGGACCCGGACGAGCGGGCCGAGTTGGTGTTCGGGGAGGCGGAGGTGCGCGCGGTCGTCGGGGCCGGGCACGAGCTGACCGTCTCCGGCAGGTCCGACGTTCCCGCCGCGCGGCCCGGCGTCGAGCACGACGCCTGGATCATCTTCACCTCCGGTTCCACCGGAAAGCCCAAGGGCGTGGCCGTCAGTCACCGCAGCGCGGCCGCGTTCGTGGACGCCGAGGCCGAGCTGTTCCTCACCGAGGACCCGATCGGCCCCGGTGACCGGGTCATGGCGGGCCTCTCCGTCGCCTTCGACGCCTCCTGCGAGGAGATGTGGCTGGCCTGGCGGTACGGCGCCTGTCTGGTGCCCGTGCCGCGCTCCCAGGTGCGCAGCGGGGCCGACCTGGGCCCCTGGCTGGTCGAGCAGGAGATCACCGTGGTGTCCACGGTGCCG
Organism: Streptomyces sp. NPDC029292; assembly: GCF_055569295.1. Taxonomy (NCBI): domain Bacteria; kingdom Bacillati; phylum Actinomycetota; class Actinomycetes; order Kitasatosporales; family Streptomycetaceae; genus Streptomyces; species Streptomyces sp. NPDC029292. The sequence continues at coordinate 180,595 of NZ_JBVHXR010000003.1, read as the reverse complement.
ACGCTGGCCGCGCTGTGGGAGCCCGAGACGCTCAACGAGGTCCGGCTGCTGATCTTCGGCGGCGAGGCCTGCCCGCCCGAGCTGGTCCAGCGGCTCGTGACGGAGGGGCGCGAGGTGTGGAACACCTACGGGCCCACCGAGGCCACCGTGGTCGCCTGTGCCTCGCTGTTGACCGGCGAGGAGCCGATCAGGATCGGGCTGCCGCTGAACGGCTGGGAGCTGGCCGTCGTCGACGAGGCCGGGGAGCCGGTGCCGATGGGCGGCAGCGGCCAGCTCGTGATCGGCGGGGTCGGTCTGGCCCGGCATCTGGACGCCGAGAAGGACGCGGAGAAGTACGCGCCGCTGGAGTCGCTCGGCTGGGAGCGGGCGTATCGCAGCGGTGACCTGGTCAAGGCCGAGCCGGAGGGGCTGATCTTCCTCGGGCGGGCCGACGAGCAGATCAAGCTCGGCGGGCGCCGGATCGAGCTCGGTGAGGTGGACGCCGCACTGCAGGCCCTGCCGGGTGTGGCGGGCGCCGCGGCCGCCGTGCGCACGGCCCGCGGCGGCAACCAGCTGCTCGTCGGCTATGTCGTCACCCAGGACGGCTGGGACCACGCCACGGCCGTCGAGAAGCTGCGCGCCGAGCTGCCCGCCGCGCTGGTCCCGCTGCTCGCCCCGGTCCACGACCTGCCGACCCGGACGTCCGGCAAGGTCGACCGCAACGCGCTGCCCTGGCCGCTGGAGGGTCTGGAGACCGGGGGCGCGAAGGAACAGCTCTACGGCACCGAGGCCTGGCTCGCCGAGCAGTGGAGCGAGGTGCTCGGCATCCCCGTCGCCGGCGCGTCCGACGACTTCTTCGCGATCGGCGGCAGCAGCCTGGCCGCCGCCCAGCTCACCACGAAGCTGCGCACCCGCTACCCGAGCGCCGCCGTGCTCGACATCTACCAGCAGCCCACCCTGCGCAAGCTGGCCCGGCATCTGGAGAAGTCCGCGCAGGACGACGGCGCCGAGCGGATCGTCGCGCCGGTCCCGGTGCGGGCCAAGGCGACCCAGCTCCTCCTGCTGATCCCCCTGTTCACGCTGCTGGGCCTGCGCTGGACCGTGGCGCTGACCGCGCTCGGGAACGTACTGCGGTGGTTCGGGCCGTATCCGTGGGCGCCGACCGCGTCGTGGTGGCTGGTCGCCGCCGGGGCGGCGCTGCTCTTCAGCCCGCCCGGGCGGCTCGCTGTCGCGGCGGGCGGGGCGCGGCTGCTGTTGCGGGGCGTCAAGCCCGGTCGCCACCCGCGCGGCGGCAGCGTCCATCTGCGGCTGTGGACGGCCGAGCGCCTTGCCGAGTTCAGCGGCGCGACCTCGCTCACCGGGGCCTGGCTGGAGCGGTACGCGCGTGCCCTGGGCGCCAAGGTCGGCCCCGACGTGGATCTGCACTCGCTGCCGCCGGTGACGGGCATGCTCAAGCTGGGCCGGGGTGCCGCCGTCGAGTCCGAGGTGGACCTGTCGGGGCACTGGCTGGACGGCGACCGGCTGGAGATCGGCCCGGTCAAGGTGGGCGCGCACGCGGTGGTCGGGACCCGCAGCATCCTCTTCCCGGGTGCGCGGGTCGGCAAGCGGGCCGAGGTCGCCCCCGGTTCCGCCGTCGCCGGGCAGATTCCCACCGGGCAGCGCTGGGCCGGAGCGCCCGCCGTGAAGCTCGGCAAGGCGAAGCGGGCCTGGCCGAAGGAGCGCCCGCGCCGGGGCACGTACTGGCGCGTGATGTACGGCGCGACCGGCTTCGCGCTGACCGCGCTGCCGCTGGTCGCCGGGGTGGCCGCGCTGCTCGTGGCTCAGGTGTTCGTGAGCGCGGACGCCGGGCTCGGCGAGGCCCTGCGTGGTGCCGCACTCGCCCTGGTACCGGCGACGCTCACCTTCGGGCTGGCGTACGCGCTGCTGCTCCTGGTCGCCGTACGGCTGCTCAGCCTGGGTCTGCGCGCGGGCACGTACCCGACCCACAGCCGGATCGGCTGGCAGGCCTGGACCGTCACGCAGCTGATGGACCGCTCCCGGGAGACGCTGTTCCCGCTGTACGCCGGGCTGATCACGCCGGTGTGGCTGCGGCTGCTCGGCATGAAGATCGGCCGGGGAGCCGAGGTCTCGACCGTCCTGGCGCTGCCGAGTCTCACCACCGTCGGCGAGGGCGCCTTCCTCGCGGACGACACGCTGACCGCGCCGTACGAGCTCGGTGGCGGCTGGGTGCGGATCGGGCGGGCCGAGATCGGGCGACGGGCGTTCCTCGGGAACTCCGGGATGACCGCCCCGGGCCGCAGCGTGCCGGACGGCGGTCTGGTCGGGGTGCTGTCGGCGACGCCGAAGAAGGCGAAGAAGGGCAGCTCGTATCTGGGGCTGCCGCCGGTGAAGCTGCCGCGGTCGACGCAGGACGGCGATCAGAGCCGTACGTACGACCCGCCCGCGCACCTGCTGTGGGCGCGCGGCCTCGTGGAGCTGTGCCGGATCGTGCCGGTGTTCTGCTCGGCGGCGCTGGCCGTGCTCACCGTGGCCGCGCTGAGCGCGCTGGGGGCATGGGCCTGGGCGCTCTCCGGGGTGGTTCTGCTCGCCGTGGGCGCGGTCGCCTGTGTGCTGTCGATCGTGGCGAAGTGGCTGCTCGTGGGCCGGCACCGGACGGGCGAGCACCCGCTGTGGAGCGGCTTCGTGTGGCGCAACGAGCTGGCGGACACGTTCGTCGAGGTCGTGGCCGTGCCGTGGCTGGCGGGATCCGTGCCCGGTACGCCGCTGATGACGGCGTGGCTGCGCGGGCTCGGCGCCCGGATCGGCCGGGGCACCTGGGTCGAGAGTTACTGGCTGCCCGAGACGGATCTGGTGACCCTGGAGGACGCCTCGACGGTGAACCGGGGCTGTGTCCTGCAGACCCACCTCTTCCACGACCGGATCTTGCGGACGGATACTGTGGTCCTCCGTGAGGGCGCCACCCTGGGCCCGGGCGGAATCGTCCTGCCCGGCAGCACCGTCGGGGCCCGCTCCACCCTGGGTCCCGCGTCGCTGGTGATGGCGGCGGAGTCCGTTCCCGACGACACCCGCTGGCTGGGCAACCCGATCGAGGCATGGCGTTCATAGAAAACATGACCGGATCGGATACGAAGGGCGGTACAGCGGCACGTCGTACGAGCACAGGGCAGGGAGCAGACGCAGCAGTGAGCGTTCAGCAGACAGTGGGATCGGACCCGTACTTCCCGGTCAACGGTGATCCCCGCTACCGGGCGCACCGGTACGAGCTCGCGCTGGACTACCGCCCCGGCCCGAACCGGCTCTCCGGCACCGCGCGGCTCAACGCCATAGCGGGCCGCGCTCCGCTCACCGAGTTCCAGCTGAACCTGGCCGACTTCCGGATCGGCCGGGTCCGCGTCGACGGCAAGGCACCGCACTACACGCACCGCGGCGGCAGGCTGCGCATCCGCCCGCCGAAGCCGATACGGGCCGGTGCCGCCTTCACCGTGGAGGTGCACTGGTCCGGCAACCCCAAGCCGGTCAACAGCCCCTGGGGCGGGCTCGGTTGGGAGGAGCTGGAGGACGGGGCGCTGGTGGCGAGCCAGCCGGTGGGCGCGCCGTCCTGGTATCCGTGCAACGACCGCCCGGCCGACAAGGCCTCGTACCAGATCTCGATCACCACACCGTCCGCCTACTCGGTGGTGGCGGGCGGCCGCCTGCTGACGCGTACGACGAAGGCGTCGACGACCACCTGGGTGTACGAGCAGTCGGCGCCGACGTCCAGCTATCTGATGGGGCTGTCGATCGGGAAGTACCAGGCGGTGCTGCTCGGCGACCCGGGCCTCGGCGGTGTTCCGCAGTCCGGGCATCTGCCGGCGCATCTGCTGCCGGAGTTCTCCCGGGACTTCGCGCGGCAGCCCGCGATGATGGAGCTGTTCGAGGACCTCTTCGGGCCGTATCCGTTCGGCGAGTACGCGGTCGTCGTGACGGAGGAGGAGCTCGATGTCCCCGTCGAGGCACAGGGGTTGTCGCTCTTCGGCGCCAACCACGTGGACGGCGCGCGGAGTTCGGAGCGACTGGTCGCGCACGAGCTGGCGCACCAGTGGTTCGGCAACAGCGTGTCCATCGCGGACTGGCGGCACATCTGGCTGAACGAGGGGTTCGCGAAGTATGCCGAGTGGCTGTGGTCGGAGCGCTCGGGCGGCCGTACGGTGCAGCAACTGGCCGCCGCCGCACACCGGAAGCTGTCCGCGCAGCCGCAGGACCTGATGCTGTCCGACCCGGGCCGCAAGCTGATGTTCGACGACCGGCTCTACGAGCGCGGCGGGCTCGCGCTGCACGCGGTCCGCTGCGGGATGGGCGACGACGCGTTCTTCCGTATGCTGCGTGGCTGGGCCACCCTGCACCGCGGCGGAGCCGTCACCACGACGGCCTTCACCTCGCACGTCTCCCGCTACTCGGCCGAGCCGCTGGACGACGTGTTCGCCGCGTGGCTGTACGAGAGGGCGCTGCCGCCCCTGCCGGCACTCGACGCGCCGGTTCCGGCCCGGCCCACCTACCCGCCGACCAACGCCGACTCGGCCTAGTCAGAAGGGCAGCCATGACCAGCCGTTCCTGTCCGTGCGGGCTTCCCGAGCCCTACGCGAAGTGCTGTGGGCGGTTTCACCGTGGTGAGGCCGCGGCACCGACCGCCGAGTCGCTCATGCGGTCGCGGTACAGCGCCTTCGTGAAGGAGGACGAGGGGTACCTGCTGCGGACGTGGCATCCGCGGACGCGGCCACCGAGGGTGGAGTTCGAGCCGGGGATGCGGTGGACCGGTCTGGAGATCCTCGACACGAGTCAGGGTTCGGCGTTCCACTCCGCCGGGACCGTGACCTTCCGGGCCTCCTACCGGGGCGGCTCGTTGCATGAGCGCAGCCGGTTCGAGCGGGTCGACGGTGCCTGGGTCTATGTCGACGGAGACTTCGTCGAGTAGCCGTCAGGGCGCCAGGATGTCCAGTTCCTGAAGCGCGCCGACCGTAATCTCGCGGGTGAGTTCCTCGGCGCGGGTCGCGTTGCCCTCGCGTACGGCCTCCGCCACCTGGACGTGCAGGGTGACGGCGGCCGGGTCGGGGTCCTCGAACATGACTTCGTGGTGGGTGCGGCCCGCCAGGACCTCCGCGACGACGTCGCCGAGGCGGGCGAACATCTCGTTGCCCGACGCGTTGAGGATCACCCGGTGGAAGGCGATGTCGTGGACGAGGTACGCCTCCAGCTGCTGCCCGCGTGAGGTGGCGACCATGCCGAGCGCGCACTCGGTGAGCTCGGAGCACTGTTCGGCGGTGGCGTGCCGGGCGGCCAGGCCCGCGGCGACGGGTTCGAGGGCGGAGCGCAGCACGGTGAGCGAACGGAGCTGGTGGGGGCGGTCGGCGCCGGCCAGCCGCCAGCGGATGACCTGAGGGTCGTACACGTTCCACTCGGCCTTGGGGCGGACCGTCACGCCGACGCGGCGGCGGGACTCGACGAGGTGCATGGACTCGAGCACCCGGACCGCCTCACGCATCACGGAGCGTGACACCTCGAAGCGCTGCGCGAGCTCGTCCGTGCGCAGCACGCTCCCCGGCGGGTATTCGCCCGCCGTGATCGCCGGCCCAAGGGCTTCCAGTACATGTCCGTGCAGCCCCCGGCCCCGTGTGGTCATGGGGTCAGCGTACGAGGCCATCACCGGGAACAAAAAGTCAGACTTATATGTCACAGACTCTTGAATTTGTCGTACCTAATGAGTTTCAGTGGCGTCGACATCAGATGTCGATGAAGACAGCGAGAGCACGATGCAGCAAGTGCGTACCCCCCACGTCGTCGTGGTCATGGGCGTCGCAGGCACCGGGAAGACCACCATCGGTCCCCTGCTTGCGGCCCGGCTCGGCGTTCCGTACGCCGAGGGCGACGACTTCCACCCCCAGGCCAACATCGCCAAGATGACGGCCGGGACACCGCTGACCGACGAGGACCGTTGGCCGTGGCTGGACGCGATCGGCGCCTGGGCGCACGACCGGGACGGACTCGGCGGAGTGGTCAGCAGCTCGGCGCTGAAGCGCGGTTACCGGGACCGGCTGCGGGCGGCGGCGCCCGGGGTCGTGTTCGTGCACCTCTCTGGCGACCGCAAGCTCATCGAGGACCGGATGTCGCACCGCCAGGGGCACTTCATGCCGACGGCGCTCCTGGACTCCCAGTTCGCCACCCTGCAGCCGCTGGAGGCGGACGAGGCGGGTGTCGCCGTGGACGTGTCGGGCGACCCCGGGGAGATCACCGAGCGGGCCGTGGCCGCGCTCCAGGGTCTCGTCCTGCCCTCGAAGTAGGCCCCGCTCCCCCGCAGTAAGCACCTCCCCTTCGCAGTACCCCCTCGCAGTAAGTACCTCCCCTCCCCCGAACCTTTCTCAAGTAAGGGAACAACCGTGACCAGACTCAGCGTCGAGATGCTGGCAGCGGACGCCGTCGAGCCGATCACCTCGGCGGGCCATGCTCAGCTGGGCATCGCCGTGCTCGCGGGCATCGCCGTCATCGTCCTGCTCATCACCAAGTTCAAGCTGCACGCATTCCTGGCCCTGACCATCGGCTCGCTCGCCCTCGGCGCGTTCGCCGGGGCCCCGCTCGACAAGGCCATAGTCAGCTTCACGACCGGGCTCGGCTCGACCGTCGCCGGCGTGGGTGTCCTGATCGCCCTGGGTGCGATCCTCGGCAAGCTGCTCGCCGACTCCGGCGGCGCCGACCAGATCGTCGACACGATCCTCGCCAAGGCGGGCGGGCGCGCCATGCCGTGGGCGATGGTGCTGATCGCCTCCGTGATCGGCCTGCCGCTGTTCTTCGAGGTCGGCATCGTGCTGCTGATCCCGGTGGTCCTGATGGTCGCCAAGCGCGGCAACTACTCCCTGATGCGCATCGGCATCCCGGCGCTCGCGGGTCTGTCCGTGATGCACGGCCTGATCCCGCCGCACCCCGGCCCGCTGGTCGCCATCGACGCGGTCAAGGCCAACCTCGGCATCACGCTCGCGCTCGGTGTCCTGGTCGCCATCCCGACGGTGATCGTCGCCGGTCCGGTCTTCTCCCGGTACGCGGCCCGCTGGGTGGACGTCCCCGCCCCCGACCGCATGGTCCCGACCCGCGCCTCCGAGGACCTGGAGAAGCGCCCCGGCTTCGGCGCCACCCTCGCCACCATGCTGCTGCCGGTCGTGCTGATGCTGGCCAAGGCGCTGGTGGACATCATCGTCGACGACCCCACGCACAAGGTGCAGCGCGTCTTCGACGTCATCGGTGCGCCGCTGATCGCCCTGCTCGCGGCCGTGATCGTCGGTATGTTCACGCTGGGCCGGGCGGCGGGCTTCACCAAGGACCGCCTCTCCACGACCGTCGAGAAGTCCCTCGCCCCCATCGCGGGCATCCTGCTGATCGTCGGCGCGGGCGGTGGCTTCAAGCAGACGCTGATCGACTCCGGCGTGGGCCAGATGATCCTGGACATCTCCAAGGACTGGTCGATCCCCGCGCTGCTGCTCGCCTGGCTGATCGCGGTGGCGATCCGGCTCGCGACCGGTTCGGCGACCGTCGCCACCATCTCGGCCGCCGGTCTCGTGGCACCCCTCGCGGCCGACATGTCGACGACCCACACCTCCCTGCTGGTCCTCGCGATCGGCGCGGGCTCGCTCTTCTTCAGCCATGTCAACGACGCCGGCTTCTGGCTGGTCAAGGAGTACTTCGGCCTGAACGTCGGCCAGACCATCAAAACCTGGTCGGTCATGGAGACGATCATCTCGGTGGTGGCCGGTGGACTGGTCCTGCTGCTGTCCCTCGTGATCTAGCCGGAGACTCGTAAGCGGGTCAGAGACTCGTAATCGGGTCAGTGACTCATGATCGGGTCAGTGACTTAGGAGTACGGCGATGGCTCACCCTCTCTTCGACATCAGCGGCCGAACGGCCCTGGTCACCGGCTCCAGCCGCGGCATCGGGCTCGCGCTCGCCCGCGGGCTCCTGGAGGCCGGCTGCACGGTCGTCCTCAACGGGCGCGACGCCGAACGGCTCGCCAAGGCCGCGTCGGAACTGCCCGGCGACGTCCACACAGCGGTGTTCGACGTCACTGATGGACCGTCAGTGGCCGCCGGAATAGCGGACGTCGAGGAGCGGGTGGGTCCGCTGGACATCCTCGTCAACAACGCGGGCATGCAACTGCGTGCCCCGCTCCTGGAGTTCACGGACTCGGACTGGCACCGGATCCTGAACACCAACCTCACGAGCGCGTTCCTGGTGGGCCGCGAGGCCGCGCGGAGGATGACCGAGCGCGGCCACGGCAAGATCATCAACATCTGTTCGCTGCAGAGCGAGGTCGTCCGTCCGGGCATCGCCCCGTACGCGGCCACCAAGGGCGCGCTGAAGATGCTCACCAAGGGCATGTGCGCGGACTGGGGCCCGTACGGGGTGCAGGTCAACGGGCTCGGCCCCGGCTACATCGAGACCGAGCTGACCCAACCCCTCGTGGATGACGAGGAGTTCAGCGCGTGGGTGCGGCGGCGCACCCCGGCCGGGCGCTGGGGCCGTACGGACGACCTGGTCGGCGGGGTGCTGTTCCTCGCCTCTCCCGCGGCGGACTTCGTCAGCGGGCAGGTGCTGTACGTCGACGGCGGCATGACGAGTGTGCTCTGAAGGGAACGTGGCGATGCTCGGTTGCGTGATCCACGGCCAGGGCGACCTGCGGGTCGACGAACTCCCCGTGCCGTCCGTCGGGCCCGGCCAGGCGCTGGTCGCCGTCCGGTACGGCGGGGGGCGGGTCCGATCTGCACTACTGGCGGCACGGCGGGGTCGGGGACTTCCGGCTGCGGGAGCCGATGGTGCTGGGACACGAGGTCGTGGGGACGGTCGTCTCGTACGGCGACGGGGCCTCAGGCCGCGGCGCAGGCGGCGCCCAGCTTCTTCCCGTGCCGGGTACGGCCGTTGCCGTACACCCGGCGACTCCGTGCGGGGTGTGCCCCGAGTGTGTCGACGGGCGCGCGAACGTGTGCCGGGACGCGCGGTACCTGGGCAGCGCGGCGCGTACACCCCACGTCCAGGGCGGGTTCGCCGCCCAAGTCGTGGTCCCGGCCGGACAGTTGCGGGCGTTGCCCTCCGGTCTCGACCTCAAGCGGGCCGCGCTCGCCGAGCCACTGTCCGTCGCGCTGCACGCGGTGCGGCGGGCAGGGTCGGTGGCGGGCCGGCACGTGCTGGTGACGGGGGCCGGGCCCATCGGCTGCCTCGTGGTGGCCGCCGCGAAGGCCGCGGGGGCTGCGCGGGTGACCGTCACGGACCTGCTGCCCCAGGCGCTGGCGTACGCCGTCTCGGCCGGAGCGGACACGGTCGTACGGGCCGACGATCCCGCCGATGCCGGGTGGCCCGCGGAGGCCGACGTCGCCATCGAGGCGTCCGGCGTCGCCGCGGGCCTCGACACCTGCCTGCGCCTCGTCCGGCGCGGCGGGGTCGTCGTCCAGCTCGGCATGCTGCCGCCCGGCCAGAGCCCCTTCCCGGGCAACCTCGTGGTGTCCCGTGAGATCGAACTCCGGGGCGCCTTCCGCTTCGACGTCGAGTTCGACGAGGCGATCGCGCTGCTCGCGACCGAGCCCCGCTTCGACGCGCTGGTCAGCGCGGTGGTCCCGCTCGGGGAGGCGGAGTCGGCGTTCGCCCTGGCGGCGGACCGGAGCCGGTCGTGCAAGGTGCTGCTGGACTTCGCGGCTGTCTGAGAGCTGTCTGAGAGCTGTCTGCGCCAACGAGTCGGGTTATCGAGTCGAGTTATCGACTTGAGCTATCGACTTGAGTTGCGGGACAGCCCTCGGGCCGAAGCCTTCCCGGGGATGACCGTGCGGGCGGAACGTGAACCTGTTTCGCGCGGGTTGGCAAGTAGTGGTGAACGATGTTCATTCCGCTGGCCAAACGAACCACTCAATGACCGACTTGCCCTGCCGGCCCGCCTTCCGGATACGCGCCCGCTACGACGCGGGCCGCGCCTCTGTCCGCCCCTGGCTGCATGGCATCGCGGCCAAGCTGATCAGCCGGCACCGCCGTGACGAGGTCAAGGCTCTGAAGATCCTCGCCCGCACCGGGAACGACCCGGTGGCGGAGACCTGGGCCGAGCGCGCCGACGACCGGGTCACGGCGCAGGCGGCTTCCCGGCCGCTGTCCAAAGCGCTGGCCCGGCTCAGCCAGGGCGATCGACACGTACTGCTCCTCTTCGCCTGGGCGGACTTCACCTAACAGGAGATCGCCGAGGCCCTCGACATTCCCGTGGGAACCGTCCGCTCGCGGCTCTTGAGGAGAAGTGGAAGAAGCAGGGCTATGACGACCGTTCCCAGCGGCAGTTCTACCGTTTCCTCGCCACTCTGCCGAGCGACCCCGACCAGATGATGCGGCGCATCCGCGAGGAGCACGCCATCGGCGACATCAAGGGGGAAACGGCGGCGGAACGCGACTGGAGGGAGATCGACGTCCTCTTCCGTTCCGTCCTCATCCCGCCAAAGGTGCGGGCAGGGATGTTCCGGGCGCTGGCGAAGATCCCCGGTGCCCGGGTGGAGAAGGGGGTCAAGGACCCCCTTGGGCGCAACGCGATCGGTGTGATCGTGAACTACCCCAAGCGCACGGCCGCGGGCCGGCAGGGCAAGCAGGAGATCTTCCTGGACCCGAAGACCTACGCGTATCTGGGCGAGTCACAGCATGCAGCGCCTGTCGAGCCGCCCGCCTACAAGGGCAAGAAGACGCCTACGGCCACGTACGACAACGGCTCGATCGTCACCGCCCGTGCCGCATGGGTGTCGTGGACAAGCCCGGCGCACGCCCCTGACCGGACGCGGCACGGGGGGGGCGGGGGCAGGCCGGCGCCCTGACACCTGGTCAAGGGCGCCAGAGCGGATGCTCCCGATCCGCCCACTCCCGGCTCACCGACCCGGTCCGCAGCCCCCGGCGGGCCTCCGGGTCCCCGAGGGCCATGCCGATGTGCCCCGCGAGGACGATGCCGATCGTCAACGCCAGCCAGTCGTGGACGAACGTCGCCGAGGTGCGCCACATCAGCGGAGTGAGGTGGGTGAACCACATCAGCAGGCCCGTGCCCAGCATCACCAGCGTGGCCCCGGCGATCCAGGCCGCGTAGACCTTCTGTCCGGCGTTGAACTTGCCCGCCGGCCGGGACTGCGCTCGCTTGTCACGCCGCAGGGCCGCACGCAGCCACACCCGGTCGTGCGGCCCGAAGCGGTTCAGGAAGCCCAGGTCGGCGCGGAAGGCGCGGGAGGCCAGGCCCGCCAGGACCGGCACGGGGAGCATCAGGCCGGCCCACTCGTGGACCCGGACCACGAGCTCACGGCGGCCCACGAGTTGAGCGAACTCGGGGATGTACAGGCACGCCGCGGTCGCCACGCACACGCCCATCAGCAGCGCGGTCACGCGGTGCACCCAGCGCTCGGCGCGGCCGAAGCGCCGTACGCGGGAGGAGTGCGGGGACACCGCCGGGGTGTCGTCAACTCGTGGGTGCATCGTCACGTCCGTTCGAACGGCCCACCCACGCGTCCACGTCGTAGCCCCGGTCCTCCCAGTACCCGGGACGGACGTCCTCGGTGACGGTGATGCCGGAGAGCCACTTGGCGGACTTGTAGAAGTACATGGGGGCTACGTAGAGGCGGACGGGGCCGCCGTGGTTGTGGCCGAGGGGCTTGTCCTGCATGCGAAGCGCGATCAGGACGTCGGCGCGGCGGGCCTGGTCCAGGGTCAGGCTCTCCGTGTACGTCCCGTCGAAGCAGGTGAACCGGATGGCTCCGGCCGAGGACCGTACTCCCGCGGCGTCGAGGAGGTGGGACAGGCGCACCCCCTCGAAGGGCGTGCCCGGCACCCGCCAGCCCGTGACGCACTGGACGTCGTGCACGAGACGCGTCTGGGGCAGCGCCCGCAGGTCGGCCAGGGTGTACGTCTGAGGGTGGTCGACCAGACCGTCGACGGTGAGCCGGTAGTTCACCTCGCCCTTGTGCGGGACGGAGGACGCCACCGAGTAGTAGCGGAAGCCGCCCCCGTTGGGCAGCAGACCGGTCAGGCCCGTGGGGTCCTTGTCGGAGGCACCGGCGAGGAAGGATTCGAGGCCGCGCTGGAGCGTGGGCGCGGCGAGCACGCCGAGCGCGCCGAGTCCGAGGGTGCCGAGAAAGACCCGGCGGCCGACCGGCGCTCCGCGCTCCTCGGGTCGCTCCGGGCCCGGCTCTTCGGACGGTTCAGGGTTCACACACTGATTCGAGCACCCGCGACACCCAAAAAGCCAGCGGGGGCGGGTGCCCGTCAGCGTTCCGTCATCACTTCTTACTCGCTGTTCAAGAAGGCACACTCCAGGTAGGACGCTTCAGGAAGCGGACTCGGCCTCCTTGTCCAGCTGGAACGCCTCGTTGCCGAGCCCGATCCGGGCATGCGCCTCGGGATTGCGGGAGCGCAGCACCAGGCCCTGGATCACGCCGACGACCAGGGCGGCTCCGATGAAGGCGGGCAGCCCCCAGCTCAGTGAGGAGCCCGGTCCCGCCCCGACCAGGACGTCGAAGTCCTTGACCGTGTAGACCCCGATGATCAGGAGGGCGATGCCCGCGATCGCGGACGTGGCCAGGCGCCAGGCCTGGGCCCGCGCGGCGCCGCGGCGGACGAAGAAGACGATGACGGAGAGCGAGGCGGCCGCCATCAGCAGGATGACGCCGAACGCGCCGATGTTGCCGCCCCAGGTGAACAGGTGCAGTACGGGCGCGGTCGGGTCGCCGGTCGGCTTGTCGTCGGCGACCGCGAAGGCGATCACGACGACCAGGGAGAGGACGGTCTGGAGGAGCGAGCCCGTGCCGGGCGCGCCGCTCGTGCCCGTGGTCCGGCCGAAGGCGGCGGGCAGCAGCCCCTCGCGGCCCATGGCGAAGGCGTACCGGGCGACGACGTTGTGGAAGCTGAGCAGCGCCGCGAACATGCCGGTCACGAACAGGATGTGCAGGACGTCCGTGAAGGTGCCGCCGAGCCGCGACTCGGTGAGGAAGAAGAGCAGGCCCGCGCTCTGCTTCTGGGAGGCGCCGACGATGCCGGAGGGGCCGGTGGCCACGGTGAGCGCCCAGCAGCTGAGGGCGAAGAAGACGGCGACGCCGGTGACGGCGAGGAACATCACGCGCGGCACCAGAATGTGCGGCCTGCTGGTCTCCTCGGCGTACACGGGGGCCTGTTCGAAGCCGAGGAAGGCCGCGATGCAGAAGCACAGCGCGGTGCCGACTCCGGCGCCGGTGAGGGTGTCCGGGTTGAAGGCGTGCAGCGACAGGCCCTGCTTCGCCGGGTCGGCGACCGCGGCGATGTCGAAGATGACGACGAGGGCCACCTCGATGACCAGCAGCACGCCCAGCACGCGCGCGTTGACGTCGATCTTCAGCCAGCCGAGTGCGCCGACGACGAGCACGGCCGCCAACGCCGGTATCCACCAGGCGACTTCGAGGTCGAGGTAGGTGGAGGACAGCCCGGACACCTCGAAGCCGAAGATGCCGTAGATGCCCACCTGGAGGGCGTTGTAGGCGACGAGCGCGACCAGCGCGGCGGCCGAGCCCGCGGTGCCGCCGAGGCCGCGCGATATGTACGCGTAGAAGGCGCCCGCGTTGTGGACGTGGCGGCTCATCTCGGCGTACCCGACGCTGAAGAGCGCCAGGACCACGCCGAGGATGACGAAGAGCAGCGGCTGCCCGACGATGCCCATCACCGCGAATGTGGTGGGCATGACACCCGCGACCACCATGAGCGGGGCGGTCGCCGCCAGGACGGACAGCAGCAGACCCCCCGTGCCCAGCCGGTCGGCGCGCAGCGCGCGGCCCTGTCCCTTGGAAGTGCTGATGCCGCCGTCGGCGGCCGGTCTGCCCGTTCTCGAGGTACTCGAACTGCCCGTCGTCATCGCGGGGTTGTCCTTTCGGATGTCCGGTTTACCGCCCCTGCTTCAACGAGGCGCGTGCGACGACGCGTTCGGCGTCGTCGAGCGCGGCGTCGAACGCGGCGTCGAACTCCCGGTCCGCGCGCTTGTGACCGCGGCCCGGGGGAAGCGGGGGTGGTGACACCGCGGGACATCCTCACAGGCGCGGTTCGTCAGGGAGTGATCGCGCACAGCAAACTCCTCGCCAACACTTTCAGTCAAGGGCCGAGCATGTCGCTGCACGTGTCAACCACCCCTGCGGGCCGCGGAGTTGGTCCCGCGACCCGCCACGCCATCGCGGGGTCAGCTCACCGCCTTGGCCGCCGCCCGCCCCGCCGTACGCCCGGAGAACAGGCAGCCGCCGAGGAACGTTCCTTCGAGGGAGCGGTAGCCGTGGACTCCGCCGCCGCCGAACCCGGCGGCCTCCCCCGCCGCGTACACGCCCTCCAGCGGGTCCCCGCCCTCGGTCAGCACGCGCGAGGAGAGGTCGGTCTCCAGGCCGCCGAGGGTCTTGCGGGTGAGGATGTTGAGGCGGACGGCGATCAGCGGGCCCGCCTTGGGGTCGAGGATGCGGTGCGGGGACGCCGTACGGATCAGCTTGTCGCCGAGGAACCTGCGGGCGCCGTGAATCGCCGTCACCTGAAGGTCCTTGGTGAACGGGTTGGCTATCTCCCGGTCGCGCGCGACGATCACGCGGCGCAGCTCCGCCTCGTCGATGAGCGGCTCCTTGGTGAGCGCGTTCATCCCGCGTACGAGCGCTCCCAGGTCCTTCTCGACGACGAAGTCCGCGCCGTTGTCCATGAACGCCTTGACCGGCCCCGGCACATCGGCGCGTGCCCGCCCGATGACGTCCTTGATCGACTTACCGGTCAGGTCGGGGTTCTGCTCGGAGCCCGAGAGCGCGAACTCCTTGCCGATGATCTTCTGGTCGAGCACGAACCACGTGTAGTCGTACCCGGTCTTCATGATGTGTTCGAGCGTGCCGAGGGTGTCGAAGCCGGGGAACAGCGGCACCGGCAGCCGGTTGCCGCGCGCGTCGAGCCAGAGGGAGGACGGGCCCGGCAGGATGCGGATGCCGTGGTTCTCCCAGATGGGGTTCCAGTTCTGGATGCCCTCGGTGTAGTGCCACATGCGGTCGCGGTTGATGAGGTGCGCGCCGGTCTCCTCGGCGATCGCCAGCATCTTGCCGTCGACGTGCGCGGGCACACCGGCGATCATCTTCTCGGGCGGATTGCCCAGCCGCTCGGGCCAGTTGGCGCGTACGAGGTCGTGGTTGCCGCCGATACCGCCCGAAGTGACGATCACCGCCTGCGCCTTGAGCTCGAAGGCGCCGCTGACCGCCCGGCTGCTGGCCTGCCCGCGCTCGATGCCGGACGGCTCCAGGATCTCGCCGGTGACCGTGTCGACCGCGCCCGCGCTGCGGGACAGACCGGTGACGCGGTGGCGGAACTTGAGCTGTACGAGACCGCGGGCGACCCCGGCCCGCACCCGCCGCTCGAAGGGGGCGACCAGACCGGGCCCGGTCCCCCAGGTGATGTGGAAGCGCGGCACCGAGTTCCCGTGCCCGTTGGCGTCGTAGCCGCCGCGCTCGGCCCAGCCCACCACCGGGAAGAAGCGGACGCCCTGCTTGTGCAGCCAGGGACGCTTCTCGCCGGCCGCGAAGTCCACGTACGCCTCGGCCCATTGACGCGGCCAGTGGTCCTCGGGGCGGTCGAAGGCGGCCGTGCCCATCCAGTCCTGGAGGGCGAGCGCGTGGCTGTCCTTGATCCGCATGCGGCGCTGTTCAGGAGAGTCGACGAAGAAGAGCCCGCCGAAGGACCAGTGCGCCTGGCCGCCGATCGACTGCTCCGGCTCCTGGTCGAGGAGGATCACCTTGCGGCCCGCGTCGACGAGCTCCGCGGTCGCCGCGAGCCCCGCGAGGCCCGCTCCGATGACGATCACATCTGCGTCGTAGGCCATGGGCCCGTCCTCTCGGCATACCGACGGCCGGATCGGCGTCGGCCGTGAGGGCTTTCATGAGGACTGTCATGAGGTTTGTCACGTACCGATCGGCAACGTCGCTGGTTGATGAGACATTGGTGGTGGTTGACGGTGATGGTCGACCACGCCTTGTTACTGATCGGTCAGATCCTTCGGCAAGAAGAGTGACCGAGTCAACTGCCTGGTTCCCGGTACTCCCGGGGGCAGGCCCCCGTCCATGGCACTACAGTCGGCGGGATACGCACCCGTGACCCTCCCGACGTCTCGAGGTACACAGCGTGTCGGTTCTCGTTCTGGTCCTTGCCGTGAGCGCGGCCTGCTGTCTGGGCTTCGGCTTCGTGCTCCAGCAGAACGCCGCCTCGCACGCCCCGCTGAGCGACTTCCTCTCCCCCCGCCTGCTGCTCGACCTCATCCGGGTACCGCGCTGGCTGGGCGGCATCGGCCTCATGGTGTGCGGCATGGCCCTCGGCGCGATCGCCCTGGGCAAGGGCGAGGTCTCCCTGGTGGAACCGCTCCTCGCGACGAACCTGCTCTTCGCGCTGGCCCTCTCCCGCCACCAGACCAAGCAGTCGCTGGGCCGGCAGGGCTGGGCCGGGCTCGCGCTGCTCGCGGGCGGTGTCACGGCGTTCATCGTGGCCGGACAGCCGCAGGGCGGCGACGCCGTCACCAATCCCCTCCGGCACTGGCTGATCATCGGGGTCATGGTGGGCCTCGCGCTGCTGCTCACCACCTACGCGAAGCGGTCCCGGCTGAGCTCCGGGCCCGTGCTCCTCTCGCTGGCCGCCGGGCTCCTGTACGGCGTACAGGACGCGCTCACCCGGGTCAGCGGGCAGCGGTTCGGCGAGGGCGGCTGGACCGAACTGGTCACCGGCTGGCAGCCGTACGCCGTGCTGGTGCTCGGTGTGACCGGCCTGGTGCTGGTGCAGAGCGCCTTCGAGACGGCGCCGCTGCGGATGTCGCTGCCCGCCCTCACCGCGGCCCAGCCGCTGGCCGGGATCGTCTGTGGCGTGGGGTTCCTCGGGGACCGGCTGCGCACCGACGCGGGGGCGCTGGCCTGGCAGGCGGCGGGGCTCGCGGCCGTCGTGGCGGGGATCGTGCTGCTCGGGTTGCACCCGGCCATGCCGCGGGGGGCGTCGAAGACGGAGCCTTCGCGGGATCTTCAGCCGCATTGAGGGGGCAGGGGCGAGGCGTTTGGGGCGGTGCCGGTCGGTGCCGGTTTCGTGTGCCTCGGTCCCTGCCGTGTGTGCCTCGGTCCCTGCCGTGTGTGCTTCCGTGCCGCTCGTGGTGGGCCCGGGGCTGCTTGGATGGGGGCATGAGTGCCGCTGACGAGATCCTCGACATCGTGGACGAGAACGACCAGGTGATCGGGCAGTCCCCGCGCGGGGAGGCGTACGCCCGTGGTCTGCGCCACCGGGCCGTGTTCATCCAGGCCCGGGATGCCGAGGGCCGGGTCTTCGTCCATCGCCGCACGCCCACCAAGCTCGTCTTTCCCTCCCTGTACGACATGTTCGTCGGCGGCGTCGTGGGTGCGGGCGAGTCGTACGACGACGCGGCCCTCCGCGAGGCCGAGGAGGAACTCGGCGTCTCCGGGCTTCCGCGGCCCGTTCCCCTCTTCAAGTTCCTGTACGACAACGGCGCCGGGCAGACCTGGTGGTCCTCCGTCTACGAAGTCCGCTGCGACCTTCCCGTGGACCCCCAGGTCGAGGAAGTCGCCTGGCACGACTTCCTCACCGAGGACCAGGTGGAACGCCACCTGGCCGACTGGACCTGGGTCCCGGACGGGCTGGCGGCGTATGAGCGGCTGAAGGACTATCGGGCGCGGGGGTGACGGTGGGGCGTTTTTCGCCCCCGCCGCCCCTGCCCTTCCCGTACCTGGGGGCTCCGCCAGGCCCCCGTATCGCGCTGGCGCGCTCGTCCACCAAATGCCGGACGGGCTGAAATGGAGCGGGGTCCGGGGCGGAGGCCCAGAAGGACGGGAAACCCACGACCGGTATGGTCTCGGCGTGATCGAACTCGTGCGGAATGTCCGGTTGTGGTTTGCGCCCCAGGAGGTCCGGGAGGAAGGCGGAACCCCCGACTACCGGTTCTCGCTGGCGAATGAGCGGACCTTCCTGGCATGGCTGCGGACAGCCATGGCACTCATCGGCGGCGGCTTCGCCGTGGACCAGTTCCTGCCGGACCTGCGCTGGGCCTGGCGGGTGGGCCTGGCACTGGCCCTGCTCGCGGCAGGCGTCCTCTGCTCGCTCCGCGCCGTCAATCACTGGGTGCGGTGCGAGAGGGCGATGCGCAGAGGGGAAGACCTGCCGGTGTCCCGCTTCCCGGCCGTGCTGAGCATCGCCGTCGCGGTCGTAGCCGTCGCGATGGTCGTCGTCGTACTCGTCGGCTGGGAAGGATGACCACGCCGGCCCGGGAACGGGACCCGGGCCTGCAACCGGAACGTACCCGGCTCGCGTGGCGCCGTACGACCCTGGCAAGCACCGTCGCCGCCCTGCTCGCCACGAAGACGGCGCTGCACAGCGGCCGGTCGGTGGCCGGAGTCCTGGCCTGCGCCCTGTGCTGCGCGCTCTGGCTGGGTTTCCTGGCCGTCGCCCACCGCCGCATCCGCGTCCTCGCGGCCAGCGGCATGGGCGGCCCGCCGGCGCTCTCGCCCCGGCACGCGACGGCGGCGACCCTGTGCACGGTGGCACTGGCCGTGTGCGCGGCAGCGCTGGTGTTCTGAAGATCCTGCCGGTTTCGAGGGCTCTACGTACTCTCCGGGCTCTACAGGCCGTACGGGCTGAGCGGGCTGAGCAGTCTCAGCGGGCTCACCGCCGTACCGGCCGTGGCTGATCGCCTTCATGGCATCGACCCTCCGAGGTACTCGGACGGCACGCAAGTCGGAATAGCCGGATTTGCGGCACTTTATGACGCTAGCCTGAGCCGTCACTCCACCCCACTTCCGAAGGTGAGCACCATGACCACCCTCCACCTGGAGCACTCCGCCCACCAGCACACCCACGGCCCGGACTGCGGTCACACCGAGGTGCAGCACGGCGACCACACCGACTACGCGCACGACGGACATCTGCACCGGGAGCACTCCGGACACTGGGACGAGTGCGAGCCGAACGGTCACATCGCCCACGACGAGCACGGCCACCGGCACGGCGACGGCTGCGGGCACCGCGCCGTCGAGCACGGCGACCACCTCGACTATCTGCACGACGGCCACCGGCACGCCGAGCACGAGGGGCACTGGGACGACCACTAGGACGGCCACCAGGCAGACCTGCCCTCGGCGTCTTCCCCGGTTTCCTTGACTCCGGGGGAGACGCCGATCACGTTTCGCATACTCTCTGGACGACATACCGACCGGTCGGCATCATGGTTCACGTCCCGTTTCCGAGTGCGTAGGAGCAATGATGAGCCCGGACCACCCGCCAGGTCTCGATCTCGACCGGTTGCGCGGCCTGCTCGACAGCGAGCGGCCCGGACTGGTGAACGGCCCGCTGACCGGCCGGCTGATCGAGGGCGGACGGTCGAACCTCACGTACGCGGTCACGGACGGCGCCACGAAGTGGGTCGTACGACGGCCTCCGCTCGGGCATGTGCTGGCCACCGCGCACGACATGAAGCGCGAGCACCGGGTGATCAGCGCGCTGCACCCGACGGCCGTGCCGGTGCCTCACCCGGTGCTGCTGTGCGAGGACGAGTCGGTGCTGGGATCCCCCTTCTACGTCATGGAGTTCGTGGAGGGCACGCCGTACCGCACCGCCGAGCAGCTCGCCCCGCTCGGCCCGGAGCGCACCCGCGACGCCGTGCTCGGCCTGGTCGACACGCTCGTCGAGCTGCACGCCGTGGACCCCGCCGAGGTGGGTCTCGCGGACTTCGGGCGGCCGGAGGGCTTCCTCGACCGGCAACTGCGACGCTGGGGCAAGCAGTTGGACGCGTCCAGGAACCGTGAGCTCGCGGGCATCGACGAGTTGCACGCCGCCCTGGGACGCGAGCTGCCGCACTCCCCCGCGCCCGCCGTCGTGCACGGCGACTACCGGCTCGACAATGTGCTGATCGGCGAGGACGACCGGATCAAGGCGATCCTGGACTGGGAGATGTCCACGCTCGGTGATCCGCTCACCGACCTGGGCCTGCTGGTGATGTACAGCGCGCCCCTGGACCTGCCCAACTCCCCCATCAGCACCACCGCTTCGGCCGCCGGGCACCCGGACCCGGCCGAGATCGTCGAGCGGTACGCCGCGCGCTCGGGGCGCGACGTGTCCGCCGTCTCCTGGTACACGGCGTTCGCCTGGTTCAAGCTCGCCGTGATCCTGGAGGGCATCCACTACCGGTACACGCTGGGCCAGACGGTCGGCGCGGGCTTCGACCGCATCGGCGAGCTGGTCCCCTTCTTCATCGAGCACGGCCTGACCACCCTTCAGGAAGGCTGATCCGCCATGGACTTCGCATTCGACGCGCGCACCGAAGAGCTGCGCCGGAAGCTGCTCGCCTTCATGGACGAGTACGTCTATCCGGCGGAGGCCGTCGCGGAGGAGCAGCGCGCGCGGCTGGCCTCGCCGTGGGACACCCCCGCCGTGGTCGGGGAGTTGAAGGCCGAGGCGCGCAGGCAGGGCCTGTGGAACCTCTTCCTCCCCGATTCCGAGTACGGTGCCGGGCTCACCAACCTCCAGTATGCGCCGCTCGCCGAAATCACCGGCCGCAGCCCGCACTTGGCGCCCACCGCGCTGAACTGCGCCGCGCCCGACACCGGCAACATGGAGGTGCTCACGCAGTTCGGCGACGAGCAGCAGAAGAAGCAGTGGCTGGAGCCGCTGCTCGCCGGTGAGATCCGCTCGGCGTTCGCGATGACCGAGCCCGAGGTCGCCTCCTCCGACGCCACCAACATCACCACGCTCATCGAGCGGGACGGCGACGAGTACGTCATCACCGGCCGCAAGTGGTACATCTCCGGGGCGATGAACCCCGACTGCAAGATCTTCATCGTGATGGGCAAGACCGACCCTGAGGGCGCGGACATCCGCCGCCAGCAGTCCATGGTGCTCGTCCCCCGCGACACCCCGGGGCTCGAAGTCCGGCGCGCCATGCAGGTGTACGGGTACGAGGACCACTCCCACGGCGGGCACGCCGAGGTCGTTTTCGACCACGTCCGGGTCCCCGTGAGCAACCTGGTCGGCGAGGAGGGCGGCGGCTTCGCCATCGCCCAGGCGCGGCTCGGGCCCGGCCGGATCCACCACTGCATGCGGCTCATCGGTATGGCCGAGCGGGCGATCGAGCTGATGTGCAAGCGGGCCGTGTCCCGTACGGCGTTCGGCAAGCCGCTGGCCCAGCAGGGTGTGGTCCAGAACTGGATCGCCGACGCACGCGTCGCCGTCGAGCAGCTGCGGCTTCTTGTGCTGAAGACGGCCTGGATGATGGACACCGTCGGCAACAAGGGTGCCCACACCGAGATCCAGGCCATCAAGATCGCCACGCCTCGGACGGTTGTCGACATCCTCGACAAGGCCGTCCAGCTGCACGGGGCAGGGGGTGTCAGCCAGGACTTCCCCCTGGCCGAGCTGTGGGCCAGCGCCCGCACCCTGAAGCTCGCCGACGGTCCGGACGAGGTCCACCAGCGCTCCCTGGCGCACCGGGAGATCAAGAAGTACGTGTGACTGGCCGGGACACCCGCACATCAAACGCCGGACGGGCCAAGAGTTCTTGGCCCGTCCGGCGTTTGAGGACGAGGCCGTTCAGGCCGATAGCGGGGGTCTGGGGGCGCAGCCCCCCGTACGGGACGGGTAGGGCGGCAGGGGCGAAGAAAACCCCCGCCCCCTACGGACGCAGCGCGCGCAGCAGCAAGTCCGCCAGGTGGTCGGCGACCTCTTGCGGAGTGAGCGGGCCATCGGGGCGGTACCACGTCGACAGGTGGTGCACGGAGCCGAAGTGGTAGTCGACGACCAGGTCGGCGGGCGTGGCCGTGGAGAAGACGCCCTTCTTCTGCCCCTCTTCGACGAGCGCGCGGAAGCGCTCGTGGTAGCGGCGCCGCTCGGCGCGCACCTGCTTGTGCTTCTCGGGGCTGAGATGGTGCATGGACCGGAAGAAGATCGACGCGTCGTCGAGATTGTCGATCGTCGTGACGACCACGTCGGCCGCGGCACCCCGTAGCCGCTCCTCCACGGGCGCGTCGGAGTCCGCGAAGGCGTCCAGCCGCTCCTGCTGGATACGCAGCACACGCGCGTACACCTCGTGCAGGAGGTCGTCCTTGGAGCCGAAGTAGTGGTACAGCGCCCCCTTGGTGACGCCCGCCGCCTCGACGATCTCCTGCACGGAGGTGCGGTCGTATCCCTGCTCGGCGAAGAGCCGGGTGGCGGCGGCCAAGAGCCGCTGCGGGACGGGCGTACCGTCGCCGTCCGTCGTCCTGGGCACTGCCGCCACCTGCCTTCTGAGTGTTGTCCGGTGAAACGTGTCGTCTATTGAGAGTCCTGGGGCCGGGAACGCAGTTCCCGACGGAGGATCTTCCCACTCGCCGTCTTCGGCAAGTCGGGCAGGATCTCCACATGCCGCGGATATTTGTAGGCGGCCAGTCTCTCCTTGCAGTACGCGGCGAGCGCGTCGGGGTCCTCTTCGGCGCCCGGCCGCAGGCTGATGTACGCCTTCACGGTCTCTCCGCGGTAGCCGTCGGGTATCCCGACGACGGCCGCCTCGCGGACCGCGGGGTGCGTGTAGAGGACGTCCTCGACCTCACGCGGCCACACCTTGAAGCCGGACGCGTTGATCATGTCCTTCTTGCGGTCGACCACGTAGAGCCAGCCCTCGGTGTCCATGAAACCGATGTCGCCGGTGCGCAGCTCGCCGTCCGGGAAGGTCTCGGCGGTGGCCTCGGGGCGGCGCCAGTAGCCGGGGATCACCTGCGGCCCGCGTACGACGATCTCGCCCTGCTCCCCGAAGGGCACCTCCTGGCCCTGGTCGTCGACGATGCGTACGACCGTGTCGGGGCCCGGCACGCCGACGGCCAGCGTCCCCGAGACCGGGTCGACGGGAGCCTCCCGCCCGGGCGGCACGGAAGCACAGGGCGCGGTGCACTCCGTGAGCCCGTAGCCGTTGCGGATGTAGGGGCCGAAGCCGGCCCGGAACTTCTCCACCAGGGCGGGCGGCAGCGGGGCGCCGCCGGAGGAGATGTTCACGAAGGAGGAGAAGTGGTCGGGGGTGACCGCCGGGTGCGCGGCCAGAGCCATGAAAGCGGTCGACGGGCCGACCGTGTACACGGGCTGATGCTCGGCGAACGCGTCGAGGACGACCCCCGCCTCGAAGCGGTACGCGAGGACGAGTGTGCCCGCGCTGTTGAGGCAGGCGGCGAGCTGGCAGACCATCCCGGTGATGTGGAACAGCGGCGCCATCGCGAAGTACACGGGTGCCTCGGGCAGGCCGAGTCCGGTGCGCTGCCGCTCGGCGTTGTACATGATGTTGCCGTGCGTGTTGGTGGCCCCCTTGGGGGTGCCGCTGGTGCCTGAGGTGTAGCTGATCAGCGCGATGTCGGACGGGGCGGCGTCACGGCCCTCGGGGGCCTTGTGGCCCTGCCGGGCGACGGCGCCGAGGTCGTCGGCGTCCTCGGCGACCGGCAGTCGCTCAAAACTCAGCACGCGCGCGTCGTTGCGAGTTTGGAGATCCAACTCACATGCAGTCAGCGCGATGCATACGGGCGAGTCGGCGGCCGTCTCGCGCAGATACGACTCCCACGCGCGGTCCGAGCACACCAGGGCGCTCACTTCCGCGTCGTGGAGCACGTGGCGGACCTCGCCCGACTTGTACATCGGGTTGACGGGAACGACGGTCGCGCCCGCCTTCCAGGCTCCGAGCAGGGCGAGCACGAAGTGCGGGGAGTTCTGCAGCAGGATCGCGACCCGGTCGCCGCGCTCCAGCCCGCGGGCGGCGAGGTGCCCGGCGACGGAGTCGCTGAGCTCGTCCACCTCGCGGTAGCTCAGCCGTCCGTCGAAGTAGGCGAGGGCAGTACGCTCCGGGGTTCCCGCCACGACGGTACGGAGGGCGTGCACGAGGGAGTCTGCGGGGCTCACCGGGGCGCTCTGGGCCTCGTTGAGCAGGGTCAGCCAGGGCTGGGCGGCGTAGTGCGAGACGGTCACTGGCCCGCCTCCCACTTCTGCTGGATGTGGTTCATGTTCGTCAGCCAGCGGTCGGGGTCGGCGGCCCGCACCTGGTAGTAACCGGCGACCTCGGGGTGCGGCAGGATCAGAAAGCGGTCCTCCTCGATCCCCTTGAAGAGCGCGTCGGCGACGTCGTCCGGGTCGATGGCGGTCGGCTGGAGCACGAGGTCGCCCGCGCTGCCGGTGGCCGCGAGCATGTCGGTGCGCACGCCCTGCGGACAGATCGCGTGGACCTTCACACCGCGGTGGCGGTACGTCAGCGAGAGCCACTCGGCGAAGGCGTACGCGCCGTGCTTGGTGACGCTGTAGGGCGCCGCGCCGATCATGGTGAGCAGTCCGGCGGCCGAGACGGTGGAGACGAAACGGCCGCTGCCGCGCTCCAGCCAGGCCGGAAGCAGCTCCTGGGCGGCGCGTACGTGCGCCATCACGTTGACGTCCCAGGCGAGCGCCCAGACCTTTTCGTCGGCCGCCTCGGACCCGGCCGAGGCAAGGCCCGCGTTGGCGACGTAGACGTCAACCGTGCCACCGAGGGCGTCCCGGGCCTCGGCCACGATCGCGGACGCGTCGCCCGGTACCGCGATGCCGCCGATCTCGTCGGCCACGGCCTTGGTCTTGTCGGCATCCAGGTCGTTGACGACGACCCGGGCCCCTTCGGCCGCGAAGCGACGGGCCAGCGCGGCCCCGATGCCACCCCCCGCTCCGGTGACAACCACTCCCGCATCCTGCACGGCTTCCACCATCGGTCTCCTTCGACGCGACGCGAATCGGCTCTGCTGCAGCGCCAGACTAACCAGTCGGTATGTTGCAAGGGAAGGGCCGACCGCGCCCCGCAGGGGGCGCTGGGCTGTGACATATGCGGCTCCGCCGCGTGGGCGCGACAAGCCACAGCGGCCCCGCAGCTTACAAACCACCGGCGGGAGCGCTTAGCGTGCTTATGCAAGCCTTCCGCGATCACGGAGGTCACACCATGCGCCTGTCCAGACGGTCCCTGCTCGTCGCCGGCACGGCCACCGCGGCTCTGACACCGGTTCTGGCCGGGGCGGCCGAAGACAGCGGCAAGCGGCTCCGCACGGGCTTCGAGCGCCTCGCCGGGGACGGCTACGCCCCGTTCCGCGGCCGGCGGCTCGGCATCGTCACGAACCCGACCGGCGTGACCCGGGACGTACGCCACATCGTCGACGTCATGCACGCCGACGACCGCGTGAACCTGATCGCCGTCTTCGGCCCCGAGCACGGCTTCCGCGGCACCGCGCAGGCGGGCGGCTCCGAGGGCCGCTACGACGATCCGGCGACCGGGCTGCCGGTCTACGACACGTACCTGAAGAGCGGCCGGCCCCTCGCCGACATCTTCACCGCCTCCGGCGTCGACACCGTCGTCTTCGACATCCAGGACGTGGGCGCCCGGTTCTACACGTACATCTGGACGCTGTACGACTGCATGGAGGCAGCGCAGCTCGCGGGCAAGCGCTTCGTGGTGCTCGACCGGCCGAACCCGGTGACCGGGCGGGCGGCCCAGGGCCCCGTGCTGCACAAGGAGTTCGCGACGTTCGTCGGGCGGCAGCCCATCGCGCAGGCGCACGGGATGACGGTGGCGGAGCTGGCGCGCCTGTTCAACGGGGAGTTCCTGACGACGCCGGTCCCCCTGGAGACCGTACTGATGTCGGGCTGGAAGCGGTCGGATTTCTACGACGCCTCCGGCCTCCCCTGGGTGCCGCCGAGCCCTAACATGCCGACGGCCGACAGCGCCCTGGTGTACTCGGGAACCTGTCTCTTCGAGGGGACGAATCTGTCGGAGGGGCGGGGCACGACCCGCCCGTTCGAGCTGCTCGGCGCGGAGGGCATCGACGGGCGGTGGGCAGCGGAAGTGGAGCAACTCGGGCTGCCCGGCGTGCACTTCAGGGAGGCGTACTTCGCTCCGACTTTCTCCAAGTTCCAGGGCAAGACCATCGGGGGCGTACAGATCCATGTGCACGACCGGGCGGCGTACGACCCGGTACGCACCGGCATCGCCCTCCTCGTGACCGCCAAGAAGGTCTGGAGCGACTTCGGTTGGCGCTCCGACAACTGGATCGACAAGCTGACCGGATCCACGAGCGTGCGCACGATGATCGACGCGGGGGCGACGGCGGACGAGGTCGTGGCGGCCTGGCAGGACGAGTTGAGCGCATTCCGGCGGGTACGGAAGGAGTACCTCGTCTACGGATGAGTTACGGATGAGTCGTGACGTATGGCCAATCTTCCCCACCGGTAGGACGATGCGCCCACATCGCACCGCCCGCGGGGGACGAGGGGGCCTGTCATGGCGGATCCGGCAGTGAGTGTCTCTCCTTACTGGGAGCTGACCTTCGACGCGGACGGGGACGTGGAGGGCCCGGAACGGGACCGGCTGATCGCGGAAGTGGCCCAGCGCGGAGTGCGGGACCTGCTGGTCTTCGCGCACGGCTGGAACAACGACCGCTCGGGCGCGACCCGGCTCTACAGCCGCTTCTTCGAGCCCGTCCCGGCGCTCGCGCCCCACGCCCGCCTCGGGTACGTGGGCGTGGTGTGGCCCTCGATGCGGTTCTCGGACGAACCGATCCCCGACTTCCCCCCGTCGGTGGCCGCCGACCTCACCACGGCCGCGCGGCCGGTGCTCGACAAGGGCAGCCGGCACGCGCTCCTGGAGGTGTTCCCCGGCCGCGCGACGGTGATCGAGCAGATCGCCCGGCTGCTGGACCAACAGCCCGACGAGGGTGCCTCGCTGGAGGAGTTCGGGCGTCTCGTACGACTGCTCGTCGAGGTCCGGCCGCAGGGTCCGCAGGCCTCCTTCGGCGCGGACACGCTGGCGGAGGGCGTGCCGGAGAGCGATCCCCGGATGCTCTTCGGGGACACGGCGACGGTCTGCGACGAGTTCGCGCGGGCGCTGGCCGAGGCCGAGACTCCCGGCGCCGACGCCTTCGCGCTGCCGCGGCTGTGGGACGGCGCGCACGAACTGCTGCGCCAGGCCACGTACTTCGCGATGAAGCGCCGGGCGGGCACGGTCGGCGAGCGCGGGCTCGGGCGGACGATCGGGCAACTCGCCGAGGCGGCACCGGACGTGCGCGTCCATCTCGTCGGGCACAGTTTCGGCGGACGGCTGGTCTCCTTCGCCCTGCGCGGGCTGCCCGAGGGCGTGCGCACGGTGAAGTCGGTGACCCTGCTCCAAGGAGCCTTCTCGCACTACGCGTTCGCGGCGCGGCTGCCGCACGATCCTCGGGCGAGCGGTGTACTGCACGGCCAGCAGAAGCGCGTCGACGGCCCCCTGGTGTGCTGCTACTCCCACTTCGACTCGGCGCTCGGCACGATCTATCCGCTGGCCTCGCGGATGGCGGGCGACTCGCAGGCGGTCACGGCGGACTTCGACATCGGCCGCGCCCTGGGCGCCAAGTGGGGCGCGATGGGCCACGACGGGGTGCAGGCGGTGGAGGGCACGAAGACCTTCAAGCTCGCCGACGCGCTGCGCGCGAAGCTGCCCACTTCGGGGTGCGTGAACATCGACGCCGCCGAGGTGGTGAAGCGCGGCGGGCCCCCGTCCGGCGCCCACAGCGACATCTGCCACCGGGAACTGGCACAGGTGGTGCTGGCGGCGGGCCGCGTGAAGTGACCCGCCGCCGCTCCGGTGTTTACCGGTATCTACCGGTGTCCCGGTGTCTATTCGGTGTCCCGGTGTTTACCGGTGTGAGGTGTACTCCACCACCTGCTGGAAGGTCGGCCGGTTCTGCCAGCTGATCTTGCCGTGCTTGATGCCTCCGAGCGTCCGCTGGACGATCGAGTCGGCGCACCACTGGTCGCCCGCCGAGCACTGGTCGTCGCCGGGGTAGACGTCGGACGCGGTCTTGCCTGCCGCCTCCTTCAGGGTGCTGATCAGCGTGTCCCGGCAGGCGCTGAGGCTGCCGCCGCCGCAGTAGGTCTGCGACAGACCGCCCTGCACCGACTCACCCAGGACCGCCCGGATGTCCTTGTCGACATAGCTCCACCAGCCGTACTGGAAGGAGCTTCCGGCGTGCGCGCCGGTCGGTCCGTGTGCGGCCGACGGCGACTCGTCGATGGGGAGGTTGTTGCTGAAGGCGGTGTACAGGTCGCTGCCGAGGCCGGGTTGGAACTCCGCCTTCACCAGCAGCGGCCACCAGGCGTCCAGGATGCGGATCGCGTCGGCGTTGGCGTACGCCTTCGACCCGGCCGAGGTCTCCGTGCGCTTGGCGCCCGCCGTCACCCACGTGGACAGCTTGCCGACCGCCGCCGCGGCCGTGGTGTCCGTGACCGTCGAGCTGTTGATGACCTTCAACAGCTTCGGCAGCACGTCCTCGGCCCGGAGATCGGCGAGTGCCGCGTCGGCCATCGCCTTCACCAGCGAGGACCGAGTCACACCGCCCGCCGCCACCAGCTTCTTCACGCGGTCCTCGAGGAGGTTGCCACGATGGACGGAACCGTCGCCCCAGGAGGCTGTCGTGTAGTCCTTGGACTGCTTGTTGTTCCAGGAGATGTAGTAGTCCTGGTCGATGGAGTTGGGGTGGGCGGACGCCGCGGTGTAGGTGGCGGTGTTGGTCGCCGGGTCCCAGCCCTTCCAGTCGTACGCCGCCTGCGCCCACACCGGGAACTCGGCGTCGACGCCGGTGGCGCGCACCGGGTTGTCGCCGCTGTTGTAGTACGCGGTGTGCGTCGAGTCGGCGTAGAACCAGTTGAAGGTGTAGTTGATGTGCTGCACCGCGCTCTGGAAGGTGGCCGGGCTCTTCACGTAGTCCGGGTCGTTGAGCATCTGGAAGCCGATGATCGAGTCGGCCTCGTGCATGAAGGAGGAGCGCAGGGTGGTGTACGCGACCTTCTTGCCGCCGACCGTCGCGCGGTACTCCACCGGGCCGTACTTGGTCCGGTAGACCTGCATGCGGTAAGAGCCGGCCGCGGTGCCGTCGGCGGTGGTCGGCTTCCAGGAGTTGGTCTGCTCGACCTTGTCCATCGCCGTGCAGGTGCCGTGGTACAGGTAGTGGTAGTCGTCCTGGCACAGCTCGACGGCGTACGTGTCGATGATGTCCTGGCCGGAGGTCGTCGCGCTCCAGGAGTAGTCCTGGCCGCGGCCGAGTTCGACGTACATGCTCAGACCCGCGAAGGAGGCGCCGCGGGCGCTGATGCCCGGGCCCTGGATCTCCTGGAGCATGAGCAGCTGTGGCGCGAAGTAGCCGGTCTGGGGGCCGAAGACGGCGATGGGGTGGCCGCTGGCGGTGTACTTGCCGCTCACCACGAGGGCGTTGGACATGCCGCGCTTGGCCGAGGTGAGGGAGGTGGTGGCCGCCGTGGCCGAGGCGCTGGTGGCCGTGGAGGTGGCCGCGCTGCCGGTGCGGTCGTAGACGAGCTGCTCCTGGGCCACCGAACCGGCGTCGGGCAGGGCCTCGCCCTGCGGGGAGTCGGGCTTCGAGGCGTACGGGAAGCTCTCGCCGTTGTGGACGGTGAGCACCGCCTCGGGGTCGTTGCGCTCGCGGAAGGACTCCCAGACCTTGGTGCCCTCGGTCACGCCGTACTTGGACTGGGCGGCGATCAGCGAGAGGGCGTTGTTGACCTCGCCGCCGCCTCCGGAGCCGAAGAGCGCGCCGATGACCGAGGCCAGCGCGACCAGGTCGGTGATCTTGAAGTGGTCGATGGTGCCGGCGTTGGTGACGGAGTCCTTGTGGCCGGTCAGGACGTACTCGCCGGGGAAGTAGCGGCCGCTGTCGGAGGCGTCGATGTAGGCGTTGATGCCGTCGATGTAGGCGTTCGCGTCAGCGAGAGCCTGGGTGCCGCGGGCGCCGGCATTGGCGGTGGCGTTGTCGATCTGGGCCTGCAGATCGGCCTCGGTGTAGGGCGCGTTGCGCCAGAACTCCTGCTCCAGGCCCTGGTTGGACGCGGCGCCGCCCGCGAAGGAGGTCAGCTGGCCGCGTCCGACGTGCCGGAAGACGTCCATCAGCCACAGGCGGTCCTGGGCGGCCGCGTACCCGGCGCCGTACTCCGTTCCGTAGCGGGTGGTGCCGGTGATGTGCGGGACGCCCGTCTTCTTGTCGCGGACGATCGTCACGTCACTGCGCGGGTTCGTGGTCGAGGCGACCTGGTCCGAAGCGACGCCGAAGGAGGCGTCGTTGAAGAAGTCGTTGATCTTGGCGTCGGTGAGCGTGGAGTAGCCCGAGGCCAGGTTGCCGTAGGGGCCGAGCTGGTCCTCGGCGTGGTCGGGCTGGGTGCCGAAGGCCTGGTTGAGGAGGATCTGGGCGAGGGTCGCGTTGCCGTTCTCACCGGGCGGGAGGATGTCCGAACACTGGCCGCCGCAGTAGTCGCCCGCGGCGGCCGTGGCCGTCGTGTCGGCGGCCGCCGCCTGGGAAAGCGGCGACAAAAGACCGGCAATGAGGACGCATATGGATGCGGCCTTCAGGAACTCGGGGAATCTGCGGGGAGTTCTCAGTCTGTCGAGGATGGTGCGTGGGGTGCGCCGTGGCATGGCAGCTCCTCCCGACGGGGGTGGGCCGGACGTTACCGCCGGTATCCCCGAGTTTGAAGATGAACATGCGTCACTTTTTTGGGATCACCGCGCCGTTGGGAGCCCGCCTGTCCCACGGCGCCCGGTCCGCCGCCGAGTTCGCAGGCGGCCTACAGGCCGCTGACAGCGTCAGGAGGTAATCCGTGAAGGGGGTCCGCGATCGACTCGGCGGTCCGACGGGTGGCTTATGGAGGTCATCGGAAATCGGATGGAGCCGAATCGCTTGTCGATACGTCTATTCGGCGACGTCCCTATGACGACGACGCCGAAGTGACCGAAGTACAGGTGCAGGTGTGACGGAGGTGCAGGGCGATGGCCGGTTTCCGGAGTCTGGCGAGACAGGTGCGAGATCCGAGGTGCGATCTGGCACTGCGGCGCTACTCACTGCGCAAGTGCCTTGAGAAGTTCGCCCCTTACGGGCATCGGGCGACCTGGGACCATCTGTCCTCCCGGGCCGGGTTCGGTCCCGAGGACCGCTCCCCCGATCCGGCGCGGCTCGTGGCCGCACTGGACGAGCTGGAGGAGGCCCGTTCCGTCTGGCTCGCCTACGAGGTCGAGTTCGCGCAGCGCCGCAAGAAGGAGAAGCACGACGGGCTGCGCAGTCCGGGCAGTGTCGACGACTGGCACCGGCTGACCTGGGGCGGCTTCGGGGTCGCATGGTGCGACGACCCGCGGATCCACCCCCATGAACCACTGACCGAGGTGCTGCGCCGGCTGATCGCCGCGTTGGAGCGCGAGCCGGGCTCGGTGTGCCCGGTGTGCGCCGGGGAGCGCCTCGCATGGAAGTACGACCTGGCCCACGAACCGTCGTCGGGTCCGGTGTGCACAAGCTGCGGAATTGTTGTCCCGCGGCCCGTTCTGACGCCCGAAGCGCTGGCGGAGTCGAGGCGCGGACGGCTGCTTCTGGCGTCTGCGTGAGCGCTCCGCCGGGTTGAGCGGCTGGGTACGGGAACTGCGGGTGAGCCGTCGGCCGCGGGTTGTTCGTGGCTGGGCGCGCAGTTCCCCGCGCCCCTGACGGGGCGCTGTCCGCGATCGTGCTGTCAGTGGTGGCTGGCAGTATCTAGGGCATGGTGCAGGTCTGTCTGAATGGAGCGCGCGGGTCGGCCGACGGTGCCGGCGTGCCGATGTCGCCGGGAGCGATGGCCCAGTCCGCGGCCGAAGCTGTCGCGGCCGGGGCCTCGGACATCCATGTCCATCCCAAAACCCCCTGTGGGCAGGACAGTCTGTCGCCGAAGGTGGTCTCGGCGACGCTTGAAGCGATACGGGCACGGGTGGGCGTTCCGGTCGGCGTGACCACCGGCGCCTGGGCCGAGCCCGACCCCGCCGCCCGCGCGGAGCGCGTCCGTTCCTGGACCGTGCTGCCCGACCACGCCTCGGTGAACTGGCACGAGCCGGGCGCCGAGGAGGTCGCGGCGGCGCTCCTCGACCGCGGGATCGGCGTGGAGGCGGGCATCTGGTCCGGCACGGACGGCGCCGCGCGGTTCGCGATGTCGCCGCTCGCGCCGCGGGTGCTGCGCGTCCTGGCCGAGGTCATGGACACCTCCCCCGAGACGGCGGAGAAATCGGCCCGAGCCCTGCTCACCGACCTCGGCACCGCCCTCCCCCAAACTCTCGGCTCCGCTCGAGCAGGGAGGTACCCCCATCGCCCCGTGCTGCTGCACGGCGAGGAGGGCGGCGCCTGGCCGGTGCTGAGACTCGCGGGACGGCTGGGGCTCGCCATCCGCATAGGCCTGGAGGACACCCTCGTACTCCCGGACGGGGAGCGGGCGATGTCCAACGGTCAGCTGGTGGCGGAGGGGTTGGTCCAGTACGGGTGGGCCCAGCGCTCGTCGTAGGGGAGGACGAGGAGTTCGGCGCGGAGGGCGAGATCGGGCTCGCCCTGGGCGCGGAGGCGGTCGGGGGCCTGTTGGGCGAGCCAGACCCGCAGTTCGGACTCGACCGAGTCCTCTGCGTCTCCCAGCCAGAAGAACGGCGAGCGGTCGGCGAGCAGGTCGTCGACCCACCAGTCCGCGCAGCGTACGACGTGCGCGTCGGCGACGGGGTGCGGGAGCCACCGGTCCAGCAGCCCGATGGCGGTTTTGGCTATGGAGGCGCAGCTCTCGAAGACCTCGTACACCGGATACGGCGGCTCCGGCGTCGTGAGGACGTGCTGCCACCAGGCGTACACGAACGTCTCGATGGCGGCGGCCTGTTCGGCGGGCCAGGAGCGCCAGTCCACCCGGCTCAGCCCATGGGGTCCCCAGCCGACGCCGTCCAGGCTGCCGTCCGCCATAGCCCGTGCCCCCTGCGGCAGCAGCCGGCGCATCGAGGCGGCGTGGTCGTCGAAATGGTCGGGGACCTTGAAGACGAACCGGCGCAGCACGTCCGGGGGCACGCGGGTGTACGGGGTACGCAGGAACGCCATCTCCTCGGGCAGGAAACACCGCTCGCAACCGATCTCGTTCGGGCTGGCGAAACCGTTGAAAACCGTGTCGATGTCCGCGAGAGCGGCGTCGAGGGCGGATGAGGTCATGGGAGTCGATCCCGTCAGGACTCCGTGCCGGGCGGTCACCACGGGCCGAAGATCCCGACGCTACCAGCCGCAAATCCACTCGCTCCAGCCCTTTACCCTCCGGACAGTTGGGGGCGATGAAACACAGCTGAGGAACCCGAGGGAGTACCGATGTCGACGCTGCGCGTCACCGCCGAAGTGCTGACCATCCACGAGCATCCGAACGCCGACGCCCTCGAACTGGCCCAGGTGGGCCTGTACCGAGCCGTCGTCGCCAAGGGCGCCTACCGCACCGGCGAGCGGGCCGTCTACATCCCGGAGCAGTCCGTGCTCCCGGGCGAGCTGATCGAGGAACTGGGCCTGACCGGGAGGCTGGCGGGCAGCAAGTCGGACCGGGTCAAGGCCGTACGGCTGCGCGGTGAGCTGTCGCAGGGGATCGTCTGCCGCCCGAAGGCACTGGCGGACGTCGACCTGGCGCGGGCCGCCGAGGACGGCACGGACTTCGCCGAGGCGCTCGGCGTCGTCAAATGGGTGCCGCCGATCCCGCCCACGATGGACGGCGAGGTCGAGCACGCGCCCGATCTGCTGCCCTGGGTCGACATCGAGAACATCCAGCGGTACCCGGACATCTTCACGCCCGGCGAGCCCGTCGTCCTGACCGAGAAGCTGCACGGTTCGGCCTGCCTGCTGACATACATCGCCGACGAAGGCCGCGTGCACGTCTCGTCGAAGGGCTTCGGCGCGAAGTCCCTTGCGCTGAAGGAGGACCCGCGCAATCTGTACTGGCGGGCCGTGCACGGTCACGGTGTCCCGGCGGTCGCGGCCCGGCTGGCCGAGCGGCTCGGCGCGCGCCGGGTCGGGATCTTCGGCGAGGTGTACGGGGCGGGCGTACAGGACCTGTCGTACGGCGCCGACGGCCGCCGCGAGACGCTCGGCCATGCCGTGTTCGACGTGTCCGCCGAGCTGGACGGCGCGGTGCGCTGGCTGGACGCGGCGGCGCTGCTGGACGGCGAACTGCCGCTGGTACCACGGCTGTACGAGGGCCCGTACGACATCGACCGTGTCCTGGAGGTCGCCTCGGGGCGGGAGACCGTCTCCGGGCGCGAACTGCATCTGCGCGAGGGAGTGGTGATCCGCCCCGCCACCGAGCGGTACAGCCCGGTGACCGGCGGCCGTGCCATCGCGAAGGCGGTCAGCCCGGCGTATCTGACGCGGAAGGGCGGCACGGAGTACGAGTAGCCGGGCGTACGGGGCCCGGGGCCGCCGTACGAGTAGTCGGGCGTACGGAAACCCCCTGGGCGCCGACGCGCGGCCACCCTACGGAGCCCGGGGCGCCTTTCAGCGGCAGTCCTCGGGCTCCTTCTGGCGTGCGGCGGGACGGGCGGCGTCCGTCCTGGCCGCGCCGTCGGTGGAGCGGGCGCGCTCCACCATGAGGCGGGAGCCCGTCAGGCGCTCGCCGAAGACGTCGTCCGGGTTGGAGAGCACGCAGTTCTCCAGGGACAGGCAGCCGCAGCCGATGCAGTCGGTCAAGTGATCCCGCAGCCGGCCCAGCTGCTTGATGCGCTCGTCGAGTTCGGAGCGCCAGGTCTCCGACAGCCGGGCCCAGTCCTCCCGTGTGGGGGTGCGCTCCTCGGGGAGTTCGGCGAGCGCCTCGCGGATGGTGGCGAGCGGGATGCCGACCCGTTGCGCGGCGCGTACGAAGGCGACGCGGCGCAGCGCGTCGCGGTGGTAGCGGCGCTGGTTTCCCGTGGTGCGGCGGCTGCTGATCAGGCCCTTGGACTCGTAGAAGTGCAGGGCGGAGACGGCGGCGCCACTGCGGGCCGACAACTGGCCGACGGTCAGCTCGTGGATCTTCTCAGGGATCTGGGGCACTCCTCCAACCCTACTCACCTCGTCACCCGGCCGGGCCGTTGACATGCGGCCCGCACGGGACCATGCTAAGCAGTCGCTTAGACATGGAGATGTGGGAGGCCAGGGACATGGCAGAGCCGAGGACGTTCGCGACGGTCGACGAGCTGCGTACCGCCGTGGGCGAGCAGCTGGGGTACACCGACTGGGTCGAGATCGAGCAGAAGCGGATCGACCTCTTCGCGGAGGCGACCGGCGATCACCAGTGGATCCACGTCGACCCCGAGAAGGCCGCGGCGGGCCCCTTCGGCACCACGATCGCGCACGGGTACCTCACCCTGTCACTGCTCCCGCTCTTCGGGCCGCAGCTGATCAAGGTCGAGGGCGTGAGGATGGGCGTCAACTACGGGACGAACAAGGTCCGTTTCCCCTCGCCCGTGCCGGTCAGCTCGCGGCTGCGCGCCACCGCGAAGATCACGGGCGTGGACGACGTGCCCGGCGGCGTGCAGGTGTCCGTGGCCTTCAGCGTGGAACGCGAGGGCGGCGACAAGCCGGTGTGCGTCGCGGAGTCGGTGTCGCGCTACTACCTCTGACCCCCGGGCTCGTCACAGGTGAGGCGGGGCCTACTCCTTGGCCCCGACCATCCGCAGTACGAGGTCGGCGTAGAGCGCGCCGACCTCGTCGGGCGTGCGCGGGCCGTCGACGTTGAACCAGCGCGCCACGTCGATGCAGAGCGAGAGCACGGCGAGCGTGGTGCCCGGCACGTCCGGCACGTCGAACTCGCCCGCCGCCACGCCGTCCTGGATGATGCCGCGCACGGTGGCGTCGGACTGGCGCCGCAGCGCGACGATCTCGGCGCGCGCGTCGGGGCCGAGCGCTTCGAGCTCGTACTGCACGACCCGCGCGGTGGTGTGCTGTCCGGCGTGCCAGCGTACGAACGAGCGCACGGCGTCCGAGAGCCGCTCGGCGGCGCTGCCCTCGCCGCTCGCGGCGGTCCGCAGGATGTCCAGCGACTTGTCGTGCCCGATCCGGCTGATCCGGTGGAGCAGCTCTTCCTTGGTCTTGTAGTGGATGTACAGCGCGGCCGGGCTCATGCCCGCGCGGCCCGCGATGTCCCGGGTCGTCGTCGCGTGGTACCCGCGCTCGGCGAAGGCCTCGACGGCGGCGACGAGCAGCCGCCGGGCCGCGTCCGGGGTGACCTCGGCCCACGGCTGCATCTCGCCGCCGGCCGTCTCCTGCGCCGCACTCATCGCTGGTTCGCCCCTTCCGCCCACCCGTCGCCCACCACCACCCTCAACGGAGGCCCTTCGGGCCGCACGTTTTTGACGTGCGGGTGAACACCATACCCCTGAACCTGAGCGGGCGCTTAGACCGCCCGCTCAGGGCGGCGCGAAACTCGATCAGAGCTTCTCGAAGGGGTCGTGCTCGGCGAGCAGCTTCTCGAGCCTCGCCTGGTCGACGCGGCTGACGATCTGCCCGGCCTCCTGCCGGTCCCGGATCACCTTGGCCAGGGTGAAG
Source organism: Streptomyces sp. NPDC029292 (assembly GCF_055569295.1). Lineage (NCBI taxonomy): Bacteria > Bacillati > Actinomycetota > Actinomycetes > Kitasatosporales > Streptomycetaceae > Streptomyces > Streptomyces sp. NPDC029292. The sequence continues at coordinate 144,224 of NZ_JBVHXR010000003.1, read as the reverse complement.
GTCGAGGTCACGAGATAGAGCACGGCGATGGCCAGGAAGGAACGCACCCAGGCGTCGGCCTGGAGCTTGAAGATGCCAAGGGTGGTCGCGACGATCGCGACGGCGAACGAGGCGACCGCCTGGCCGTAGAAGGCCGCGGTGGACTGCTGCTTGACCGGTGTCTCACTCATGCGGACAAGCCTCGGCGGATGCGGCCGGGGCCACATCCGCACGGATACTCAGGCAGGTACTCAGAAGGCCGAAACCCCTGTCAGCGCACGCCCTATGACCAGCTTCTGGATCTGGCTGGTGCCCTCGTAGAGGGTCATCACGCGGGCGTCGCGCAGCAGCTTCCCGGCCGGATACTCGTCGATGTAGCCGTAACCGCCGAAGACCTGGAGGGCGTTGTTCGCGGCGCGCACGGCCGCCTCGGAGGCGAAGAGCTTGGCCTTGGAGGACTCCGTGGCGAACGGCAGGCCGCGGTCGATGAGATCGGCGACCCGCCAGGTCAGCAGCCGCGCCGCGTCCACGTCCACGGCGATGTCGCTGATCAGCTCCTGGACGAGCTGGTGATGAGCGATGGACTTGCCGAACTGCTCCCGCTCGGTCGCGTACGTCACCGCCGCGTCCAGCGCGGCCTGGGCGATCCCGACACAGCCCGCGGCCACGGACATCCGCCCCTTGGCGAGCGCGGACATGGCGACGGAGAAGCCCTTGCCCTCGGGCGCCAGCATCGCAGCGGCGGGGACGCGCACATCCTCCAGGACCAGCTCGGCCGTGGCCTGCCCCCGCAGCCCGAGCTTGCCGTGGATGGTCCGGCGGGACAGCCCCAGCGTGTCCGTGGGCACCAGAAAGGCGGAGACACCCTTGTGTCCCGGCGCGTCGGTCGACCGCGCGAACAGCAGCACGACGTCGGCCCATGTCCCGTTCGTGATGAACATCTTGGTGCCGTTGATGACGTAGTCGTCACCGTCGCGCACGGCCTTCGTCGACAGATTGCCCGCGTCCGACCCAGTGCCGGGCTCGGTGAGGCCGAAGCAGCCCACGTACGCGCCGGAGGTCAGCCCCGGCAGCCACTGCCGCTTCTGTTCCGCACTCCCCCAGTGCGCGATCGTCTTGGCGACGAGGCCGAGCGAGACGGACACGATCCCGCGCACGGAGGAGTCACCGCGCCCCAATTCCTCCGTGACGAGGCAGTACGCGAGGTGGTCGCCGCCGCTGCCGCCGTACTCCTCGTCGATGGTGAGCCCGAGGAAGCCGACCTCGCCGAGCTTCTTCACGATGGAGCGGTCGACTTCCTCGGCGCGGTCCCACTCGATGACATGGGGGGCGATCTCGCGGTCCACGAAATCCTTGGCGAGCTGCCGGACGTCCGTCTGCTCCTCGCTGAGCTCCAGGTTCATGCCGAGTCACCCCATAGATAGCGGACATTGAAAGCCGTACATTTAAATTAGCACTGCTAGTTTCCAGGTGCAGCCCTACTATGTGCGCCATGGCACGACCGCGCAAGCCCCTCCTCAGCACCGACCGCATCGTCGACACGGCACGGGCCCTGGTGGACGCCGAGGGCCTGGCGGCCGTCTCGACGCGCCGGCTCGCCGCCGAGCTGGGGGTGAGCGGGCCGTCCCTCTACAACCACTTCCGCACGAAGGACCAGATCCTGGAGGCCGTCGCGGACTCCGTGAGTGCGCAGGTCGACCTGTCGATGTTCGAGGACGGCCGTGAGTGGCGTACCGCCCTGCACGACTGGGCCGTCTCCTACCGGGCAGCCCTGCGCGACCACCCGAACATCGTCCCGGTCCTCGCCCGTGGCCCCGGCCGGCGGCCCGCCGGTCTCCGCCTCGCCGACGCGGTCTTCGGCGCCATGGTCGACGCGGGCTGGCCTCCGGCCCAGGCCACGTCCATCGGCGCCCTGATGCGGTACTTCATCATGGGCTCCGCCCTCGGTTCCTTCGCCGGCGGATTCGTCGACGACGCGGCCGCGTACGATCCCGCCGACTACCCCCACCTCGGGCAGGCTCACCTCCTCGCCGAGCATCAGCAGAAGGTGGACGAGGGTGCCTTCGAGACGGGGCTGCAGGCGCTCCTCGACGGACTGGCCCTGCAGTACAGCCAGCTGACCGCTACCGCCTGACCAGCGAGTCCGTGCCGTTCGGCAGGTCTCCGGCGGCTGGTCGTCGGCACACTTCGGCCCGCGCCGAAACGTCGCTGCCGCATCCTGGGAGACATGGCACTCAAGGACCCCGCGGGACCCCGGCTCGCGGCGCTGGCCGGTCTCCTGGCGGACGAGACCCGCGCCACGTTCTGTCTCGCGCTGCTCGACGCACGGGCCTGGACGGCCGGTGAACTCGCGCGGCACGCGGGTGTGGCGCCGTCGACGGCCAGCGAACATCTCGGCAAGCTGATCGCCGGCGGACTGCTGGCCGAGGAGCGGCAGGGTCGGCACCGGTATGTACGGCTGGCCGACCAGCGGGCGGCGCAACTGGTGGAGGATCTGGCCGCGCACGTGGTTCCGGAGCGGGACCGGCCGCGCTCCCTGCGGGCGGCCGGTGTGAGCAGCGCGCTGGCCCGGGGACGTACCTGTTACGACCATCTCGCCGGACGCATCGGGATCGCGCTGACCGACGCCATGACGGAACGCGGGCTGCTCCGCCAGGACACCGGGTTCGCGCTCACGGACGCCGGTCTGCGGTGGTTCGACGCGGCGGACATCGGCCTCGGCCGCGGCGGCAGGCGCCCGCTGGCCCGGGCCTGCCTCGACTGGACCGAACGGCGCCCCCACCTCGCGGGGGCCGCGGGCGCTGCCCTGTGCCGCCACGCTCTGGACACCGGCTGGTGTGTCCGCATCGGCTCGGACCGCGCGGTGAAGGTCACGCCCGAGGGCGAGCGCGCTCTCGGGGACCTGCTGGGCATCGAGGCGGCGGCGCTCCGCTAGGCCGCGGGCCCACGGGTCATCGGTCATTCGGACCGCGTGCCCGCCAGTCGTCGGTCGGCCGGTCCGTTGCCGTCCCCGCCTCCGCCTCCGCCTCCGCCTCCGCGCAGACCAGCACGGCGTCCGAAATCCGCGAGCCCTCGCCCCCGTACCCCACCTAGCCTCAGGAGCATGATGAACACCTCCTCGTCCGGGCCCGTCCGCCGTACGGAACTGCTCGCGGCAGGCGCCGCGACCGTCACCGTGGTGCTGTGGGCCTCCGCCTTCGTGTCGATCCGGAGCGCGGGTGCGGCGTACTCGCCGGGCGCGCTGGCGCTCGGGCGGCTGCTGGCGGGAGCCGTCGCGCTCGGCGCCATCTGCCTGATACGCAGGGAGGGGTGGCCGCCGCGCACGGCCTGGCGCGGGATCGCCGTATCCGGGCTGTTGTGGTTCGGCTTCTACATGGTCGTGCTCAACTGGGGTGAGCAGCAGGTGGACGCCGGTACGGCGGCTCTGGTCGTGAATGTCGGCCCGATCCTCATCGCCCTGCTCGGCTCCCGGCTGCTCGGCGACGCGATGCCGCCGCGGCTGCTCGCGGGCATGGCGGTGTCGTTCGCGGGCGCGGTCGCCGTGGGGCTCTCGATGTCCGGCGAGGGCGGTTCCTCCGTCCTCGGGGTCGTGCTGTGTCTCCTCGCCGCCGTGGCCTACGCGGCCGGGGTCGTCGCGCAGAAGCCCGCGCTCGGCCGGTCGAGCGCGCTCCAGGTCACGACGTTCGGCTGCCTGGTCGGGGCCGTCGTGTGTCTGCCCTTTGCCGGACAGCTCGTCCGGGACGCGGCCGACGCACCCGCCTCCGCGACGCTCAACATGCTCTACCTGGGCGTCTTCCCGACCGCGCTGGCGTTCACGACGTGGGCATACGCGCTCGCCCGCACGACCGCGAGCCGTATGGGCGCGACGACGTACGCGGTGCCCGCTCTCGTGGTGCTGATGTCCTGGCTGTTCCTCGACGAGGTCCCGGGGCCGCTCACGCTGGCGGGCGGGGCGCTGTGCCTGGCGGGTGTGGCGGTGTCGCGCTCGCGGCCCCGTACGCGCTCGGCCACGGTCCCGGAGCGGATCCCGGAACCGCGGCCTGAGCACGAACAGGCGTGATGCCACGCTGTTCCGCCCCGGCGTCAGCGTGAACGCGCCCTGCCCGCGAGGATCCTGATCGAGACGAGGGCGATCACCGCGAGCCCGATGATGTACGCGGACACGGCCATCGACGTGCCCGTCGCCTCCAGGAGCAGCACCATCACGAAGGGGGCGAGTCCGCCGCCGAACACGGCCGCGATCTGGTAACCGAGCGAGGCGCCCGTGTACCGCATCTCGGGTGTGAACAGTTCGGCGAACAGGGCGGCTTGAGGGCCGTACATGACGCTGAGGAAGCAGCTCGCGACGAACGTGCCGACGGCCAGCCACACCAGCGAACCGGTGTCGATCAGCAGGAACAGCGGCACGGCCCACAGTGCGATACCGACCGCCCCGAGCGCGTAGATCCTGATGCGCCCCACGCGGTCGGACAGCGCGGCCGACGCCGGTATCAGCACCAGCTGCGTGAGGCTGACGCAGAGCGAGACGGTGAGGACCGCGCCGCGTTTCATGTCGAGTTCGCGGGTGGTGTAGTCGAGGACGCCCGTGATGAGGATGTAGAAGGTCGCGGTGTTCACGGCGAAGGAGCCGCCCGCGAGGAAGACCGTGCCCAGGTGCTCGCGCACGATCGTGCGCAGCGGCGAGCTCTTCGATCCCTTCTCCTCGGCCGCCAACGCCTCTTCCGCCGCCCGGAATTCGGGGGTCTCCTCGACGCGGGTGTGGATGTACCAGGCGAGGGCGAGGACGAACAGGCCGACCAGGAAGGGCAGTCGCCAGCCCCAGGCGGCGAAGGCGCTCTCGCTGGTGAAGGCCCCTGCGGCGAGGAAGACCGTGTTGGCGGTCACCACGCCGATGGGGACGCCGAGTTGGACGACGCTGCCGTACACCCCGCGCTTGCCCTCAGGGGCGTACTCGGTGGCGAGCAGCATGGCGCCGCCCCATTGCGCGCCGACGGCGATGCCCTGCACGACGCGCAGGGCGACGAGCAGGATCGGGGCGGCGACGCCAATGGTGTCGTAGGTGGGGAGCAGGCCGATGCCCGTGGTGGCCAGGCCCATCAGGGTCAGGGCGAGCACCAGCATGGGTTTGCGGCCGCGCTTGTCGCCGAGGTGCCCCGCGACGATTCCGCCGAGCGGACGGGCCAGGAAGCCCACGGCGAAGGTCGCGAAGGAGGCGAGGACTCCGGCGGACGAACTGCCCGTCGGGAAGTAGAGATCGCCGAGCACCAGGGCGGCGGCGATGCCGAAGACGAAGTAGTCGTACCACTCGACGGCCGAGGCGAGAGCGGCCGCGGTGGCCACCTTGCGTCGGTTCCGTACAGCGGGGGAAGTGGCGGACTGGGGGTGAGCGGATGGTGCGGAAGGTGCCGTGTCCATGCGTGCACACTCCGGTGGGTGCGGGGACGGTACGAGGGTGCGGCGCCGCGGTTCCGGGAACATACTGACCGGACGGTACGGAGGTCAACGGGTCGTGCGGCAGCAGTTTTTACCTGCACATGGCAACGACAGCGATTGGCGCGCACGCCGAGAACCCCGGCCGCGTCTCGGCGGCCGGGGTACGGACTCGGCACGGGCTAGAACACCACCAGCGCCCGGCCGCCCTTGCCCGCGATCATGTTGTCGAAGGCCGCCGGGATGCCGTCGAGGGCGATCCGGTCGGTGACCAGGCCTCCGAGGTCGAGACGGCCCGCCCGGACGTGCTCCGCCAGCACGGGCAGATCCCGCGCCGGGTCCGAGTTGCCGTACACGCAGCCGGACAGCGTCCTGCCCCAGTGGAAGATCTCCAGCGCGTTGAAGGTGACCTGCTGGTCCTTGCCGCCGATGCCGACGACCGTGGTGCGGCCGCCGCGCCGGGTGGAGTCCCAGGCGGTGCGGATGGTCACGGCGCGGCCCACGCACTCGACGGCGACGTCGACGCCCTGTTTTCCGGTGAGGGCGCGGATCTCGCGCGCGGTGGTGTCGGAGGCGACGACGTAGTCGGTCGCGCCCGCGGCGCGTGCGAGGGACTCCTTCTCGGGCGAGACGTCGACCGCGACGATCTTCGACGCGCCCGCGATCCGTGCGGCCTGGAGCGCCGCGAGCCCGACTCCGCCGACCCCGAACACCGCGACCGTCTCGCCCGGACGGACCTGGGCGGAGTGGTGGACGGCGCCGTATCCGGTGAGAACGGCGCAGCCGAGGAGCGCGGCGTCGGTGAGCGGCACGCCGTCCGGTACGGGCAGTACGCATCCGGCGGCCACGACGGTCTCCTCGGCGAACGCGGCGACGTTCAGGCCGGGGTGGAGGTCGCTCCCGTCGGAGGCGCGTCGCGCGTACACGTCCCCGGCGCCGGTCAGCGCGTTGGCGCACAGCCACACCTCGCCCAGCGAGCAGGCATGGCAACTGCCGCAGGAGGGGGCCCAGTTGAGGACGACACCGTCGCCGGGCGCGACGTGGGTGACGCCCTCGCCGACGGAGACGACGGTGCCGGCGCCCTCGTGGCCGAGGACGGCGGGGACGGGCACCCGCATGGTGCCGTCGGACAGTGAGAGGTCGGAGTGGCAGACCCCGGCGGCGGCGAGCCGGACGCGGACCTGGCCGGGACCGGGTTCGGGCAGGTCGATCTCGGCGATCTCCAACGGAGCGCCCACGGCGGGAAGTACGGCAGCGCGAACCACGTGCAGGCTCCTCAGAACTGGAGGGACTTGGTCTGGAGGTACTCGGACAGCCCGTGCGAGCCCAGCTCGCGCCCCACACCCGACTGCTTGTAACCCCCGAACGGGGCAAGGGGATTGAACCGTCCGCCGTTGATGTCGACCTGTCCGGTGTCGAGCCGTCGCCCGAAGGCGACCGCCTCGGCCTCGTCACCCGCCCACACCGCGCCCGCGAGCCCGTACACCGTGCCGTTGGCGATCCTGAGGGCGTCCTCCTCGTCCTCGTAGCGGACGATCGACAACACCGGCCCGAAGATCTCCTCCTGAGCGATCGTCATCTCCGGTGTGACATCGGCGAAGACGGTCGGGCTGATGAAGTACCCCTGCTCGCACGGGGATTCGGGGCCGCCCGCGACGAGCCGCGCGCCTTCCGCGACGCCCTTCTCGATGTAACCCCGCACCCGTGCCTGCTGCTTGGCGTTGACGACGGGGCCGATGCGGTCCCCGTACTTCGCCGCGGCGGCCGCGGCCAGCTCGACGGCCTCGTCGTACTGGGACACGTGCACCAGCATGCGCGTCCAGGCGCTGCATGTCTGGCCGGAGTTGGACATCACGTTGCCGACGCCGACGTTGACGGCCTTGGCGAGGTCGGCGCTCGGCAGGATGACGTTGGCCGACTTGCCGCCGAGTTCGAGGGCGACTCGCTTGACCGCCGCGCCGGCCGTCGCGCCGATCCGCCTGCCGACCGCGGTGGAGCCGGTGAAGGAGACCAGGTCCACGTCCGGGTGCTCGGCGAGGGCCTGGCCCGCGACCGGCCCGAGGCCGGTGACGAGGTTGAAGACTCCGGCGGGGATGCCCGCTTCGGCCACGGCCTCGGCGAAGAGCTGGGCGGTGAGCGGGGTGTCCTCGGCGGGCTTCAGCACCACCGCGCAGCCCGCCGCGAGGGCCGGGGCGACCTTGGCGACGATCTGGTGCAGCGGGTAGTTCCAGGGCGTGATCGCGCCCACGACACCGACGGGCTCCTGGTAGACGGTCGAGTTGCCGACCTTCTCCTCGAAGGCGTAGGTCGCCGCCAGTTCGGCGTACGATCCCGCGACGAGGATCGGCACACCCGCGTGCACCGCCTGCGAGAACGGCAGCGGCGCGCCGAGCTCGGCGGTGACGGTCTCGGCGATCTCGTCCTTGCGGGCGACGAGTACGTCGCGCAGTGCGGTCAGGCGGGCGGCCCGCTCGGCGGGCGGGGTCGCCGCCCAGGCCGGGAAGGCGGCACGTGCGGCCCGTACGGCGGCGTCGACGTCCTCGGCGGTGCCCGCCGGGACCCGGCCGATCACCTGCTCGTCGACCGGGTTCACGACCTCGATCGTGTCCGTGCCGGCGGCGGGGCGCCACGCGCCGTCGATGTACATGCCGTCGTGTGCCTTCATCGTGTTCCTCCCGGGCGGGGCCGCGTCGTCCGCACCCTAAACTAGCGATGATAGTTTTGCGGCGCCAGAGGGTCCCGACGCCTTACGCCATCGAACGCCACACAGCCTCAGAAGTCGACGCCGACCCGGTCGTCCACTCTGGCCACGGACTCCTGGGCGAAGGCCTTCTCATAGGCGGTCCGGATCTCCTCGATCTTCCTGTCGCTCGCCCGCTCCTCCCTCACCGGATACAGCAGGATCAGCTCGTACGACCGCTCGCGCTCGATCGCGCCGTGCGCGTCCCGCCACTGCCCGCGCCCGTCCTGCACGGTCAGCCCGTCCGGGAAGCCGGGCGTCACCCGGCGGTCGACGAAGGCCATGAACTGCCGGTCGGTCACGGCCGCGCCGCCGTCGGGCCGTTCGGTGCCGAAGAGGAGCCGGGTCTCGAGGTACGCCGCACCACGGACCGTGGTCTGCGGCGTCGCGTCGCCGAGCAGGGCGTAGGCGGCCGGGGCGCCGGCGGCGAGCAGTGCGGTGGCGGCGGTAGCGCCCAGACGGGCGCGGGTGGTGAACAAGGTCATGCACGCCTGCCTAGCGGAACTCACTCCTCCAGATCCGGCAGCCGCGCCGGAGCCGGGCAGATGCGTTCGCCGTACTGGTCGAACACGAAGAGATGGGCGAGGTCGACAAGGAGGGGGACCTGCATACCGTGGCGGAGTTCGATGTCGGGGGTGGTGCGGACGACCAGGTCGCCGGGCAGCCGGCCCTCCGGCGGCACCGGTTCGGGGTGATCGGGTTCCGCGTCCGCCGGGTGCTCCAGGACCACGACCGGCCCGGCACGCAGGGCACCGGCCCGTCCCCGCAGGCGGTCCATGACCGTGCCCTCGCGGCGCCTCCGGCGCGCCGGACGGGTCGGGCGCGGCGCCTCCAGCTCCGGTACGACGGCGGGCCGCGAGCCGGTGTCGAAATGGACGAGGACCTCGTGCCCCTGGAACTCCACATGCTCGACGAGGCCACTGATCGCCACCTCGCCCGGCCGTGCGGCGGACGGCTTTGCGAGCCGCACGGCCTCCGACCGCAGCCCGACGATCACCTCACGGCCCTGCTGCACCCGCAGCAACTGGTGGTCGAGGGAGAGGGGTTCGGGCAGCCGCAGATACTGCTTGCCGAGGCTGATCGACATCGCCCCGTCGAGCGGGGCCCGGACCAGGCCGCGCAATAGGTTGATGCGCGGGGTGCCGATGAACGCGGCCACGAAGACGTTCGCGGGCAGCGCGTAGACGTCACGCGGAGTGCCCAGCTGCTGAAGGGCCCCGCCGCGCAGGACGGCGACCCGGTCGCCGAGCGACATCGCCTCGGCCTGGTCGTGCGTGACGTACACCGTGGTGACGCCCAAGTCCCGGGTGAGCCGGGAGATTTCGGCCCGCAAGTGGCTGCGGAGCTTGGCGTCGAGGTTGGAGAGCGGTTCGTCCATCAGGAAGGCGGAGGGGTGGCGGGCGATCGCGCGGCCCATCGCGACGCGCTGGCGTTCGCCGCCGGAGAGCTGGTTGGGGAAGCGGTCGAGGAGGTCCTCGATGCCGAGCATCCGGGCGGTGGCGTCGACGCGCGGGCCGGGGTCCTCACCAGGGGTCTCGATGCGCAACGGAAAGCCGATGTTGTTGCGGCTGGTCATGCTCGGATAGAGGGCGAAGTTCTGGAAGACCATCGCCATGTCCCGCCCGGACGGCGGCAGATCGTTGGCGTACTCGCCGTCGAGGCGCACCTCCCCCTCGGTGACCTCTTCGAGGCCGGCGATCATTCTCAGCACGGTCGACTTGCCGCAGCCGGACGGCCCGAGCAGCACGAGGAACTCGCCGGGCCGGATCTCCAGCGACAGCCGCTCCACCACGCGGACACCGCGGGTGTAGGCCTTGCTGACGTTGTGCAGAGAGATGGCGCGTGTCATGAAAGATGCCCCCGGGGGCTCACAGGGCGCTGGTGCTCCGCGGTCGAACGTCCCGTGCGGGTCGTACGGGACGTATGAGTCACGGAAGTTAACGGACTGCGCACGCCCGGGGGAAGACGCGCGGCGGGATCGGACGGTCCGGTTCGGCACGGGCGAAAGCGGACGATCGGGCACCGGAAAAACGGACGCACCGGTTCAGCGCTGCTCGACTCGGGGCGGCGGGGGCCTCACGTGCTGCGGGCCCGCCCCCGGGTCTCCGTGAGATGAGCGAAGACGACGACGTTGCCGGCGTAGCCCGCCTTCCGGTCGAACACACCGCCGCACGTGATCAGACGCAGCTCGGGGCGCCCCCTGTCGCCGTACACCTCCCTGTTGGGGAAGTGCGCCTTCTCGTACGTCTTCACGGCGTCCACCGTGTAGACGGCCGTCCGTCCGTCGGCACGCCGGACCTCGACGAGCCTGCCGGGCCGGAGTTGACTGAGTGGGGCAAAGACGGCAGGTCCCGTCCTGGTGTCGAGGTGGCCGACGGCGACGGCCGTGCCCGACTCGCCCGGCGTCGGCCCGCCCTCGTACCAGCCGACCAGCTTGGGATCGTCCACGGGAGGGGCAGTGAGCCGCCGCTCGCGGTCGAGCTCGAGGCCGACGACCGGAGCCTCGAGGCCGAAGTAAGGGATGCGGAGCGAGGTCGCCGCGGAGCGCGGGAGGGGCGTGGGTGGGGGTGTGGGCCGCGGGCGCCGGGTGGGCGTGGTGCGGTCGGGCCGCGCGCCGCGCGCATCGCCGCCCGCCCGGTGGGCATCGGCACTCCGCGTGTCGCCGCCGGACCGGGCGGGGCCGGAGGACGCCGCGGCGCCTTCCGGCCCCGCGACGTCGGCTGCGACCGGCCCGGCGGGCTCATCGTCCCCCGCCCACCAGACGCCGCCCGCCACCAGACAGACGGTGAGCACGAGGGTCCGCATCAGGCGGTAGGCGCGCGTCCTGTACCAGGGCCTGCGGGCGCGTCTACGCCGTGCCATCGGGGCGGCGGCGCAGCCGGAGGTACACGGCCCCCCCGGCCACGACGAGGCCCGCGGCCGCCGCACCGGCGACCGGTGAGAAGTCCTGGGTGCGGGCGAGACCGCCGCCGCCCGCGGGAGGTCCGCCGTTCGGGCCGCCGGGACCGCCGCCCGGCGGGGTCTGTGTCGGTGTCGGGGTCGGGGTCGTGCAGTCGACCCTGAACACCTTCTGCTTGCCCGCGCCGCTCTCGCCCTCGAAGTTCCAGGTGAGCTTGTACTGACCATTGGGCAGCGAGAAGAGGCCCTCGGTCCGGCCATGGCCGGACTCGGGAATGATGAGGCCGCCCGCGAGCGTGGCACCGCCGGCCACATGGGGCTGGGTCTCGATGGACCAGCTGACGTCCTGTGCCCTGTCGAAGTCGAAGCCGTCGAGGTAGAACCGGCAGACCGTCGGATCGTCTCTCTGATCGTCGACCGTCGTCCCCGAGTCGTGGACCTTGACGTCGCCGTTGTCACCGGGAGCGGCCACGGCAGCCGGGGCCGCGAGCAACGCGGTGCCCGCGACGGCGAGGGCCGCGAGGGCGGAAGCACCCCGGCGCATGCCGGGGCGGCGCGAAAGGGACGAGGTGGACATGCGAGCTCCTCCGAGTCGGATGATTTTCATACAAATCAGACACTCACCTGACTCTCTTTCACATCCGCCTCGCGGAAGACGACAGCAGCGCCCTACGCCCCGTCAGATATCGCTCTTCCGGCGCAAAGGCGCCCGGGGCTGCCGCAGCGACTCACCGGAACCTCGGGCAGGCTTCGCCGGCGAGCGCAACGCGATCCCCGACGACAGCAGCAACAGCGCCCCGAGCATCACGAACGGCGCGGCCACGCCCGCCACTCCGGCGACCAGACCCGCCGTGGCGGGCGCGGCGACCTGACCGAGCCGGTTGCCGGTCAGCCGCAGGGCGAGCGCCGTGGAACGGGCGTCGTCCGGAGCGGCCTGGACAACCGTCGTCATCGACAGCGGCTGACCGACGCCGAGACAGAAGCCGAGGACCGTGAGCATCACGCCGATCGCCCACACCGGCACCGGCAGCGCGATGCCCGCGCACAGCACACCCGCCACCAGACAGGTCACGGTGAGCAGGGCGGCGCGGCCCAGCAGCCGCAGCATCGGCGTCATCACCAGACGGCAGGCGATGGTGGCCGCCGCACGCAGGCTCAGCAGCACGCCGATCATGGAGGGCGCGATGCCCCGGTGCTCGCCGACCACCGGCAGATATGCGGTGAGGATGTCCGTCGCGGACAGCACGGCGAGACTGATGAAGATGCCCGCGGGCACACCCCGGGTCCACAGGATCCGGTGCACGGGGACCCGGTCGCCTTGCGGCGTACGGGACTTGGCCGTCGTACGGCGTTCAATGCGCCACAGCGAGGTGAACGAGACCGCTGCGACCGCGCCCGCGACCAGCAACGCCAGCGCGCTGGTGCCCGCCATGTCGGGGCCGCCGATCAGGGCGCCCGCGGCGATCGGCCCGACCAGCTGGCCCAGGGACGCGCCGATCGTGAAGTGGCCGAAGTTGCGGTCCTGTTCGTGCGGAGCGGACTGGCGGGCGACGATCGACTGGGCACCGATGACGAAGCAGAGGTGGCCGAGGCCCATCACGCCACTCCACGCCGCCATCGCCGTGAGCGAGTTCGCCGTACCGCTGAGCGCACAGCCTCCGGCGATGAGGACGACGCCGACCGGCAGCAGCGGGGCGCAGCGTCCGTGGTCGGTGCGGCGGCCCAACGGTACGGCGGCGAAAAGGGGGAGCAGGGCGTAGACGCCCGCGATCACGCCGATCGCGCGCTCGTCCGCGCCCAGGGCGAGGGCCCGGTAGGAGACTGCGGGCCGGGCCATCGACACCGCCGCCTGCGCGAAGCTGAAGGCTATGACGAGGCGAAACAGCCAGCCGCGGTTCTCACCGGGGACCACGGGGGGACCTCCACTCGAGGACGGATAACAGACAACTGGTAACAGACGACGGATGACGGATGACAGGTAACAGATGACGGATGATGAAATCTGTTATCCGTCATCTGTTACCTGTCATCCAAATGTTGTCAACTGTCAGATGATGCCGAACAGGATTCCGGCCCCGAGCACCACCATCGAAGTGAGCGCCGCCCACTTCACCACGAACCGCGTGTGGTCTCCGAACTCGACCTTGGCCATGCCCACCAGGACGTATACGGCCGGGACGAGCGGGCTCGACATGTGCAGCGGCTGGCCGACGAGCGAGGCGCGGGCGATCTCCAGGGACGAGACGCCGTGCGCGTGGCCCGCCTCGGCGAGGACCGGGAGAATGCCGAAGTAGAAGCCGTCGTTCGACATGAAGTACGTGAGCGGGATGCTCAGGATGCCGGTGACGAAGGCCATGTGGGGGCCCATGCCGTCGGGGATGTTGGAGACCAGCCACTCGGCCATGTGGTCGACCATGCCGGTGCCCTGGAGGACGCCGGTGAAGACGGCGGCGGCGAAGACCATGCCGGAGACGTTGAGGACGTTCTCGGCGTGGGCTCCGAGGCGGGCCTTCTGGTCGGGCATGTGCGGGAAGTTGACGGTGAGCGCGAGCGCGGCTCCGAGCAGGAACAGCACCGGGATCGGCAGCCACTCCATGATCATGGCCGTGAGGAGCGTGACCGTGAGGAGCGCGTTGAACCAGTAGAGCTTGGGGCGCAGGGTGGCGCGGTTGGGGTCGAGGCCCTGGAAGCCGTCGTCCTCGTCGGGCACCTCGGCATCCGCGTCCGCACCGGCGCCCGAACCACCGGTGGCCACGGCCTTCTTGTCACCGGAGCCGGAGCCGGAGCCGGACCCGGAGCCGCCCGCGCCGACCAGAACCGTCTCGGCCTCCTGCGGCTCCAGCACCTCGTCCAGCGTCAGCACACCGAGCCGCTTGCGCTCGCGCCGCCCGAGGACGTACGAGAGGGCGAAGACGCCGAGCAGACCGACGGCGAGGGCCGGGATCATCGGCACGAAGATGTCGCTGGCGTCCAGCTTCAGCGCGGTCGCGGCGCGGGCGGTCGGGCCGCCCCAGGGCAGCGTGTTCATCACGCCGTTGGCCATCGCGGCGACGCCGGTCATCACGACCAGGCTCATCTTCAGGCGCTTGTACAGCGGGTACATCGCCGAGACCGTGATCATGAAGGTGGTCGAGCCGTCGCCGTCGAGGGAGACGATCGCGGCGAGAAGCGCCGTGCCGACCACGATCCGCAGCGGATCGGCTTTGCAGAACTTGAGGATCCCCCGGACGATCGGGTCGAAGAGACCGACGTCGATCATCACACCGAAGTAGACGATCGCGAACATGAGCATCGCCGCCGTGGGGGCGAGGCTGGTGACGCCGTCGATGACGTAGTCACCGAGCTTGGCGCCCTTTCCGACGAAGACACAGAAGAGTGCCGGAATCAGCACGAGCGCCGCGATCGGCGACATCTTCTTCAGCATGATCAGGACCAGGAAGGTCGCGATCATGGTGAAGCCGAGGATGGTCAGCATGAGTGGATTGCCTAACGTTCGCCCTTGAACTCCCACCAGGGCCGGTGGTGCGATGACGTTAGGTCGCACTCGAACGCGTTAACAAGATGTTGACACGCGAGCAATAAGCGCAAAACTCCAGGTCACAGCCTTGTCTCGGCGAGCGCGAGCTCCACGGGCACGCCATTGAGTACTGCCGTGCCCGACAGCGGGTCGAGCAGCGAGCCGTCGAGGAGCTGGTTGACGTTGACGCCCGGGTCCAGGGCGGCGTGGCTCATCCGGGTGCCCGGCCGACCGTGTCCCCAGCCGTGCGGCAGGCTCACCACACCGCGCCGTACGGCGTCCGTGACCTCGGCGGGGGCGGTCACCTCTCCCCCGGCGCCCTTGACGCGTACGGCCGCCCCGTCGCCGAGCCCGAGGCGTTCGGCGTCCTCGGGGTGGATGTGCAGGGTGCAGCGGTTGGTGCCGCCGGTGAGCGCGGGCACGTTGTGCATCCAGCTGTTGTTGGACCGCAGATGGCGGCGGCCCACCAGCACCAGGCCTGTCGGGCGCTCACGCAGCGCCTCCCGCAGCCGTGGGAGATCGTCGACGATCGGTCCGGGCAGCAGCTCGATCTTCCCGCTGGGCGTCTTCAGGGGCTGCGGAAGGCGTGACCGCAGCGGCCCGAGGTCGATTCCGTGCGGATGTGCGAGCAGCTGCTCCAGGGTCAGGCCGTCCGGCCGGGCGCCGAAGCCGTCGCCGTACGGGCCGAGGCGCAGCATCATGTCGAGCCGCCGCTCGGGACCGTTCTCGCCGGTGAGCTGGGCGGCGAGCTCGCGGGGGTCGCGCCCGTGCACCGGCCCGTGCGCGTCCTTGGCCGCCTTGCCGAGGGTGGAGTCGATGACCATCGTGTCCACGGCGGACGGGTCGGCGCCGTGCATGCCGGTCGCGGCGAGGACGAGGCGCGCGAGGATCTCGGTCTCCGCCATGCGGCCCGGCTCCAGGGGGACGGCGGGGCGGGTGTAGCGGACCTGGTTGCGCACGGCGAGGGTGTTGAAGGCGAAGTCGTGGTGGGCGCTCTGCGAGGGCGGGGGCGGCGGCAGGACGACGTGCGCGTGGCGCGAGGTCTCGTTCAGGTAGGGGTCGACGCTGATCATGAAGTCCAGTGAGTCGAGGGCCTTGTCGAGGCGGTCGCCGTCGGGCGCGGAGAGTACGGGGTTGGCGGCTATCGAGATGAGGGCGCGGACCGGGCTGCCCTCCTGCGTGGCGGTGTCGATCTCCTCGGCGAGCGCGGACAGCGGCAGCTCGCCCTTGGCCTCCGGGTGGCCGCTCACCCTGCTGCGCCAGCGCCCCAGTGCGAAGCCGTGTCCGGGCCCGGCGGGACGGGGCGTCTTGTCGGTCGCGGCCTGCGGGAAGAGGGCGCCGCCGGGGTGGTCGAGGTTGCCGGTGAGGATGTTGAGGACGTCGACGAGCCAGCTCGCGAGGGTGCCGTGCGGGACGGTGCAGCTGCCGATGCGACCGTATACGGCCGCGGTGGGCGCGGCGGCGAGCTCGCGCGCCAGCTCCCGGATGGTGTCCGCATCCACGTCGCAGGCCTCGCTCGCGGCCTCGGGGGTGAAGTCCCGTACGGTGTCGGCGAGTTCGTCCAGGCCCTGGACGTGCGGGGCGAGGTCGCCCAGGTCGACGAGTTTCTCCTCGAAGAGGACGTACGTCATCGCCGCGAGCAGGGTCGCGTCGGTGCCGGGGCGGATGGCCACGTGCCGGTCGGCGAGTTTCGCCGTGCGTGTGCGCCTCGGGTCGATGACGGTCAGTGTGCCGCCGCGCGCCCGCAGCGCTTTGAGCTTGCCCGGGAAGTCGGGGGCGGTGCACAGACTCCCGTTGGATTCCAGGGGGTTGGCACCGATGAGCAGCAGGTGGTCGGTGTGGTCCAGGTCCGGTACGGGGATCGCGTTGGCGTCGCCGTACAGCAGCCCACTCGACACGTGCTTGGGCATCTGGTCGACCGTGGAGGCGGTGAAGAGGCTGTGGGTGCGCAGCCCGGCGAGCAGGACGGGCGGGTAGAGGGCGCCGGCCATGGTGTGCACGTTCGGGTTTCCGAGGACGACGCCGAGGGCGTGTGGCCCGTGCTGCTCGACGACCGGCCGCAGCCCCGCGGCGATCGCGTCGAACGCCTCCTCCCAGGTCGCCTCCCGCAGCTCGCCGTCCTTGCGGACGAGGGGGGTGCGCAGCCGGTCGGGGTCCCCGTCGACCGCCCCGAAGGAGGCGCCCTTCGGACAGATGAACCCCTTGCTGAACACGTCGTCGCGGTCGCCCCGGGCGCCGGTCACGCGGGTGCCCTCGATGGTGAGCGTCAGCCCGCAGGTGGCCTCACAGAGGGGGCAGACGCGTAGCGCGGTACGGGAGTCGGTGGTGGTGCCGGAGGTGCGGGACACGGGTCCTCCCGGAGGGCGGTGACGGCGGTGGCACACGGGCTGGGGCCGAGCATACCGACCGGTATGCATGGAGGGGAGGGCCCGCTGGGGGTCAGGTCGGAAATTCGCCGACGCTTCGTCCCGGGACCCTGACGGTCCGACCCAAGACCCTGACGGTCCGGCCCAGGACCCAGACGGTTCAGTCCCGCACCCAGACGGTTCAGTCCAGGACCCTGGCGAGGTAAGCCCGCAGCAGTTCCCGGGTCTCTCCGATGATCCGTTCGTCTCCCTCCGGGGCGACCCGGAAGGCCAGGTGGACCAGGGTGTCGGCGGTCTCCACGGCGATGAGGAAGGTGCGGCGGAGATCCTCGTCGGGGGTTCGGTCGAGGTAGCCGGAGAGCAGCTCGGTGAGGCGGTCGGCGACGCGGGTGTTGGGTTCGGTGTAGCGGGAGCCGACCGGGATCTGGTTGCCGAAGTCGACGAGGGAGAAGCCGGGCGCGGTGCGTTTCATGGCGAGGTACTCGTCGAGTACGGCGTCCATGGCCACGCGCCAGCCTCCCCCGCCGGTCTCCTGGAGGCGCTGGGTGACGCGTTCGGCATAGCGCTCCAGGTTGCGCTGGGCAAGCGCGTCGGCCATCGCGCGCTTGTTGCCGAAGAAGCGGTAGACGGAGCCGATGGGTACGCCGGCGCGCTGGGCCACGGCCCGGGTGCTCAGGGCGTCGTAGCCGACCTCGTCGAGGAGGTCGGCGCAGGCGTCGAGGATTCTGGTCAGTCGTTCGGCACTGCGGCGTTGCACGGGAGCTCGGCGCAGCGAGGTCGCTTGGGGCACGGGCTTCATGATGCCTTTCCGCCGGGGTCCGGTGAACCTCCGGTATCAGTACGGGCCCGGGTGCCGGTCACACTCATCGTCTTCGCGGACGTCATGGCGCCCGGGTCGACCCGGCCCGGGACGCCGTGATGTCCGCGGTGCTCTCGACGGGTTTGCCGTGGACGGCCCACACGGTGCCGTCGTCCGCGTACAGGCGCGCGGTGACATGGTGGGTACCGCGCGTGACGAGGCCGCCGGCGAGGTGGTACTTGGTGGTGCGGAGCCGGGCGATGGTCCGGCCGTCCACGTAGAGGTGCGCGATGCCCCGTCCGGCCACCGGCACGGATCGCGTACCGGCGGGCGAGAAGCGGAAGTTGCGGACGGTCAGTGTCACGGCCCAGCTGTCGTCGGAGGCGGGCTGGACCTCGATCGCGATCTCCGGCGCACCCTTCTTGTCCACCTCACGGTAGAGCCGTCCCTCCTCGTCCGACTCGTCCAGCAATTTACCCACGGGCGAGGCCGACGCTTCGTCCCTCCGCTCGTGCGCATCGCTGGTGCCGCAGCCCGCCGATCCGCCGAGCAGGGCGCAGACCGCGAGCGCGGCGAACAGTCCACGCGTCCACCACATGCCGGGGAGCGTAGAACACCGCTCCGACAGTTCGGATCCCCCAGGAGTCGGGTTCTTCGGCCGTGCGGCGACCCCTGGGTAGTACGCCGGGCGACGATTTCGGCCAGCGCCCGGAGTCGGCCTCTTGCGCACGGAAAACCTGAATCCTACGGTGATGCATAGGAATCAGGCGCGAGGGAGCGATCATGAGCGGGGACGCAAGGAAGACGGCCGAGGGGCTGACCTACCTCTCCGGTTTCGGCAACGAACACAGCTCGGAGGCGGTCCCGGGGGCACTCCCGCACGGCCGCAACTCACCGCAGCGCGCACCGCTCGGGCTGTACGCGGAGCAGCTGAGCGGTGCGGCGTTCACCGAGCCGAGGGCGCACAACCGGCGCTCCTGGCTGTACCGGATCCGCCCGTCGGCCGCGCACCCCTCCTTCACCCGTACGGAGAACGGCGCGCTGCGCACGGCGCCCTTCACGGAGACCGTGCCCGACCCCAACCGCCTCCGCTGGAACCCGCTGCCCGAGCCCCCCGCGGGAACGGACTTCCTCGCGGGGCTCTGGACGCTCGGCGGCAACGGCGACGCGACCCAGCGCACCGGCATGGCGGTGCACCTGTATCACGCCAACTCCTCGATGGAGCGGGTGTTCAGCGACGCCGACGGTGAACTGCTGATCGTGCCGGAGCGCGGCGGGCTGCTGCTGCGCACCGAGTTCGGGCTGCTGCATGTGGAGCCCAGCCAGGTCGCGCTGATTCCTCGTGGGGTCCGCTTCCGTGTGGAGCTACTGGATGCTTCCGCGCGCGGCTATGTGTGCGAGAACTACGGAGCGCCCTTCCGGCTCCCCGACCTCGGCCCGATCGGCGCCAATGGACTCGCCAACGTCCGGGACTTCCTGGCGCCCGTCGCCGCGTTCGAGGACGTGGAGGGCCCGGTCGAGGTGGTGAACAAGTTCTGCGGCAACCTCTGGACGGCGACGTACGACCATTCGCCGCTGGATGTGGTCGCCTGGCACGGCAACCATGTGCCGTACGTCTATGATCTGCGCCGTTTCAATGTGATCGGCACCATCAGCTACGACCACCCGGACCCGTCGATCTTCACGGTGCTGACGTCTCCGTCGGACACTCCGGGCCTCGCGGGCGTCGACTTCGTGGTCTTCGCGCCGCGCTGGCTGGTGGGCGAGGACACGTTCCGGCCGCCGTACTTCCACCGGAATGTGATGAGCGAGTACATGGGGCTCATCGAGGGCGCGTACGACGCCAAGGCGGAGGGATTCGTTCCGGGCGGCGGTTCGCTGCACAACATGATGTCGGCGCACGGGCCGGACCGGGAGACCTTCGACCGGGCGAGCGCCGCCGAGCTGAAGCCGCAGAAGATCGACGACGGGCTCGCGTTCATGTTCGAAACGCGCTGGCCGGTGACGGCCACGGCGCAGGCGGCGCGGGCGGAGCATCTGCAACGCGGGTACGACGACGTGTGGCAGGGCCTCCAGCGGCACTTCCGCCCGGTCGACTGACCTGCACCGCCCGTTGCACTGAACTCCCGCGACCTGTACGGATACCCTCGTGACCTCCTTCGCCCCGGACTCGATCGTCCTGAACCGCAAGTTGCCGCTCTGGTATCAGGTGTCGCAGTCCCTGCGCGCCTCGATACTCGGCCGCTCGCCCCGGGACCCGCTGCGCCTGCCCACGGAGGAGCAGCTGGCGGGGCACTACGGGGTGAGTGTGCTGACCATGCGGCAGGCGCTCAAGGAGCTGGAGGACGAGGGGCTCATCACGCGGCATCGCAGGCGTGGCACGTTCATCGAGCCGAGCGCGCAGCGGGGTGCGCCCGTGCGGCTGCTCGGCTCGGTGGACGCGATCGTGGCCCAGCAGTCGGGCATGACGACCGAGCTGCTCGACCACGGCACGGTGCCGGTGTCCGCCGAACTCGCCGAGTACTTCCCGGATCTGGCCGAGGTAGGGACGTACCACCGGTTGCGCAGCGACGAGAAGACGGGCGAGCCGACGAACCACGCGCGCAACTACGTCCGCCCCGAACTGGCGGCGCTGATCGACCCGGAGGACCTGACGCGCTGGCCCATGACCAAGGTGCTGCGGGATGTGGTGGGCGTGCGGATCAGCCGCATCACGGACACCGTGGAGGCCCGGCTCGCGGACCCGGAGACGGCGCGGCTGCTCCAAGTCCCGCTGCTCAGCCCGATCCTGCACTACACGGGCATCGTGCACGGCGAGGACGGGCGCGCCCTGGACGTGGCCCGTATCCACTACCGGGGCGACCGTTTCTCGTTCACGGTCACCCTCGACGCCCACTGAGCACGTGGTCATGCCGTACGAGGCCGGCGCTCAGCACGCACGTCGTACGATGCCCAGCGTGACGCACGACGACGCTCCGCTGCTCGCGGACCTCATGCCGTGGTCCGTCGCACCGCCGAGGCTGGGCCGGGGGTGGCCGACGGCCCCCGACGCCGCGTCCCTCAGGGCACGGTGGGACGCCCTGCTGAAGGCCGAAGGGCCGGACCGTGAGGCGCTGTTCGGACCGACGCGCTCGCGCACGCCGCACTCGGCGGTCGCGCAGTTGCCGGGGCAGTCCACCGGGACGGGCCGTCTGGCGCGCGAGTCGGGTCCCTGTCCGCAGCCGGTACGCGTCCTGCACGGGCCCTTCGACGAGCAGTGGCTGATCCCCGACCACCGGCTGATCGACGCGGCCCGCCCCGAGTTGTGGCGGGTGGCCGACGAGCGGCAGTCTTTCGCGGTCGAGCAGACGGTGGTGCCCCAGGGGTCGGGGCCGGTGCTGCTGGTCGCCTCCGCGCTGCCGCTGAGCGCCGGCCGCGGCGGCCGTGTCCGCCCCCTCTACCGGCGCCCCGGCGGCCTCGAACCGAACCTGACGCCGGGCCTGTTGGAGCACCTAGGCACCCGCCTGGGCCACTCCCCCGACCCCGTCGACGTGCTCGCCTGGACGGTGGCGGTCGCGCGGCCGGGCCGGGACGGATGCGCGGTCCCGCTCACCGCGGATCCCGACGTGTGGGCGCACGGCGTCGAGTTGGGCCGCCGGCTGCTGTGGCTGATGCGGCGCGACGGTGAGCGGCCCAAGCTCCCCGGGGGCCGTCGACCGTACGTCCGTGCCCCGCTCCCGGCCCTCCCGCTCGATCTGCGCTACGACCGCGACGAGGAGGCCCTCGAGCTCGGCGAGGGCCGGATCTCCCCGGTCCCGCCGGAGGCCTGGGACTTCGAGGTGGGCGGAGTGCGCGTACTGGAGCAGTGGTTCGCGGCCAGGACGGAACTGCCGCCCGAGGCGGGCGCCCTGGAGACGATCCGGCCCGCGACCTGGCCGCAGGCGTGGACGTCCGAGCTGCTGGAACTCGTCACCGTGCTGGCGCTGCTCGCGGAACTGCGGCCCCAGCAGGCCGAGATGACGATCGCGTCGCCGATCACACGGGGCGAGCTGCGCAAGGCGGGCGTCCTCCCGGTATCTGATGCGGCACGTCGCCCCGCCTCCGTCCTCGACCATCATGAAGAGGGTCCCGAAGGCCAGTTCGCGCTCCTCTAGCCCCTGTCTAGCCCCTGGGTTCGAACCCGTCGAGGAGCCGCTGAAGCGCCCGCTGGAACACCGCCTCCAGGTCGATCGGCCCGGCGTCCTCCATGAAGGCCGCCGCCATCCGCGGATACGCGCCGGTCGCCACCTGGCTGCCGAGATAGGCGATCCGGACCGCGTTCTCCTGCTCCTCGGACCAGGGCAGGGAGCGGGCGCGTTCGACGGTGGCCAGCTCGTTCGCGACGTACGTCGTCACGACGCCGTTGAGCATCGCGATCAGCTCGATCTTCGTGCCGTACGAGGCGTCGAACGAGTCGAGACAGGCCAGGCAGTGCTCCAGATAGCGCAGGGCGTTGGGGCTGAAGCCGTAGAGCGGGGACATCAGGCCCGGCAGCCAGGGGTGGCGGTGCATGAGAGCGCGGGTCTGATGCGCGACCCGGAGCATGTCGGCGCGCGGAGGTGGTCGTGGCGCACGCGGACGCGATGCCCGCAGCGGCGACCGTACTGGACCAACTCACCGGCAACGAGCCCGCGTTCGACCGGGAGCGGTGCGCGGTGGGCGCCGTCACCACCGACTCGACGCTGACACTCCCGCGTCTCGTCCGTGAACTCGACGCCGCGAGCGTGCCGTTGCTCGACGCGAGCCTGCGTCCGCCGACCCTCGACGACGTCTTCCTCCGCCTCATCGGAGGCCGCACCGAAAGCGGCGACGCAGACGGCGCCGCAGGCCGCACCGTCGGCTTCGCCGAAGGCCGGACCGACCGCAAGGAGCTCGTGACATGAGTACGTTGGCGTACGACGGCACCGCGATGCTGGGCCGCCATCTGCGGCGGATCCGGCACAATCCCGGGCTGCTGATCCTCACCCAGACCATGCCCGTCACGATGCTGCTGTTCTTCGGCTATGTCTTCGGCAGCGCCCTCGCGACACCCGGGCAGGAGTACCGCGCCTTCCTGGTGCCGGGGCTCATGGTGGCGACCGGCGCCAACGGGATCATGACCGGGATGTTCCAGGCCGCCCAGGACTCGCACCGGGGCGTGATGGACCGCTTCCGTACGCTGCCGATGAGCCGGGCCGCCGTGCCGTTCGGGCAGGCGGCCGCGGATCTGGTCGTCACGGCCGCCGGCTTGGTGCCGCTGATGCTGGTCGGGCTCGCGGTGGGCTGGCGGATCGAGGGGTCGGCGCCCGAAGCGGTGGGCGCCGTGGGGCTGTTGCTGCTGTTCCGGTTCGCCACGACGTGGATCGGCATTCTGCTGGGGCTGGCCTCGCAGAGTGAGGAGGCGGCCGGACAGTTGGGCTCCGCGACCTTCCTCCTGCCACTGCTGTCCAACGCCTACATCCCCACCGGCAATCTGCCGGGCTGGCTGCGCGCGGTGGCCGAGTGGAACCCGATCAGCGCGGTGGCCACAGCGCTACGGGACCTGTTCGGGAACGCGTCCGTGCCGGCCGAAGGCGCGTGGCCGGTGACGCATCCCGTCGCCGGGTCGCTGGCCTGGTGCGCCGCGCTCATCGCGGTGTTCCTGCCGCTCGCCATCCGCCGGTACGCGACCGGAGGACGGTGAGCGGCATGCGCAACGCCCGTATCTGGACGCCGAGCTCCTGAGTCTTGCCGCTGGACTTCTGCGTCTCGGCGCTGAGCTCCTGCGTCTGAGCCGTGAGTTCGGACCCAGCGACGAGAGCTACGAGAGCTTCCCCTGGGAGACCACCCGCTTCGGGGGCCACGTGATGTTCTTCGGCGGCCACTTCTGACCGGTCTTCTTCAGGAACCACTCCGGGGGCTCGTACATCGGCGGCTCATTGCCGTCCGGGAGCGCCGTCTTCCAGTCGACGTCCTTCGTGCGCTCGTTGAACTCGTCCTTGATCGCCTTGAGCCGCTCGGGCTGGGTGAGCAGGTCGACGGCGGTCGCCGCGAGGTACTGGGCGGCGGCGATGACGGCGGCCCGACCGGGGGCCGCGGCCGCGCGTACGCGGTGGACCAGGTGCGCAGCTTGGTGCCGATGGGGGCGAGCGCGGCGCCCATCGAGACGGTCGGCACGTTCCGGCTGATGTCGGCGACATCGGTCGATCCGCCGTCGGCTCAGCGCCGGGCCGTTCGCGGCCGTCGACTCGGGTTCACGCTGGTCATGCAGGTCACACACGCGCACCTCAGGGGTGAGGTTGGGTGTATCGGCCATGTGAATCGTGTAAACGATCAGCCCCCTGGCCCCCGAACATTGCCCCGTCAACCTTCGTGCATGACAAAGGTGTTACGCACCAGACATGATCCACCGCATGCAGCCACATTCCGCGGCCCCTGCGGCCAGTCAGCCCCTGCCGCTCGAAGGCATCACCGTCGTCGCCGTCGAACAGGCGGTCGCGGCGCCCTTCGCGACCCGTCAGCTGGCCGATCTGGGCGCCCGGGTCATCAAGGTCGAGCGCGTCGACGGCGGCGACTTCGCCCGTGGTTACGACACGGCGGCGCATGGCCTCGCCTCGCACTTCGTGTGGTGCAACCGGGGCAAGGAATCCGTCGCGCTGGACCTCAAGGACCCGCGCGGCCTGGACGTCGTACGGCGTCTCGTCGCGGACGCGGACGTGTTCGTGCAGAACCTCGCGCAGGGTGCGGCGGCGCGGCTCGGCCTGGACGCGGCGACGCTGTGCGCGGCGCATCCGCGGCTGATCGCCGTGGACATCTCGGGGTACGGGGCGTCGGGCCCCTACGCCGGCAAGCGCGCGTACGACATGCTCGTGCAGTGCGAGGCGGGGCTCGTGTCGGTGACGGGGACGCCGGAGCAGCCGGTGAAGGCGGGGATTCCGGCGGCGGACATCGCGGCGGCCATGTACGCGTTCTCCGGGGTGCTCGCGGCACTGGTGCGGCGTGGCACGACCGGGCGCGGGGGCCCGGTGGAGGTGTCGATGCTGGAGGCGCTGGCGGAGTGGATGGGGCATCCGCTGCACTATGCGATGCACGGAGGAACTCCCCCGGCGCGCACGGGTCTCGCGCACGCCGTCATCGCGCCGTACGACGCCTATCCGACGGCGGACGGCGGTCGGGTGCTGCTGTCGGTGCAGAATGACCGGGAGTGGCGCAGGCTCGCTCACCAGGTGCTGGGGCAGCCGGAGTTGGTGGACGATCCGGCGTACGCGACGAACGCGGCGCGGGTCGACAACCGGGAGCGGGTCGATGCTCTGGTGGCGAAGACCCTTGCCGCGCTCGGTGCCGACGAGGCCGTGGCACGGCTGGAGGGTGCGGGCATCGCGTGCGCGCGCCTGAGGGACGTACGGGAGGTGGCGGAGCATCCGCAGCTGGCGGCCAGGGACCGGTGGCGGGAAGTGGGCTCACCGGTGGGGCCGTTGCGGGCACTGCTGCCGCCGATCACCCTGCCGGGTGGGGGTGAGGCGCGGATGGGTGACGTGCCCCGGCTCGGGGAGCACACCGGGGCGGTGTTGCGGACGCTCGGGATGACGGACGCGGACGTCGCGGAGCTGCGGCGGGACGGGGTGGCTCACTGAGCGCGACCACCCGCGCCCCGGCTCGGCCCACCTGGCGCCGCTGCCTGCCGTGGGGATGACGGACGCGGAAGTGCAGCGCTGCGCCAGGTCGGTGGGATCGCCGGAGCACGGGTCGGAAACGCCGGTGCCGATTGCCGTTCAGCGGCCGCCGAACAGCGAACGGCGCAGCCGCTTCAACGGTGCGAAGAGCGAGACTCGCCTCACTCGCGCGCCCCTGCCGCTGCTGTCGTGCGCGGTGTCACGCGCGGTGAGCTCACGCATCAGTGACGTCGCCTCAGCCGTCTCACGCTGCGGGATGGCAGGGCCGCCCAGCACCGCGAGATGGCGGTCGAGGCGCGAACTGGTCGCACTGCTCCCGCAGGTGATCGCAGGGACACGTGCCCTGCTGCGCACTGTTATCTGTTCCATGTCACTCCCCACCCGTACGAGTCCACCCGGCCCGGGCAGGCTAACCCTATCGCTCCCTCGTGGCACTCGTGTATCGCGGGCGCAGGATTCACCTTCCCCGTAAGGGTGTTGACGATTACTCTCCGAATCCAACCGATTCCAGGGCGAGTTGGACAACTGGTGTAGTGGTGGGCTGTACTGAGCCACCGTGAGGTTCGACGGTCACAGCGAGTGACGTGGCGTTCATATTCAGACCACCGGCGACCAAGGGCGTGTCGCCGTCGAAGAGCCCGAGCGAGCGCGGATTCTCGTTGGGGCGCATGAGCCACAGCTGATGCACGCGCCCCCCGGAGGGAGTGCCGAGTCCGCTCACCGTCACGACGGCGCGCCGCTCCGATGCGGAGGCCACCACTCCGATTCCGCGCCCCTGCGCGTCCCGCTCACTGGTCGCGCGCGCGTCGGGTGCCGCGAGAACGTGGGCGATCTCACGTGCCTGGGCGCGCTCCTGGTCGAGCCTGTCCTGGGTCTGTGTCGCCTGCACGGCGAAGAGCGAGGCCACGACGAGGGCCGCGGCGGCCGTGGTGGTGGCGAGCGGGGCCAGCAGCGGCCGGAAACGGGGTGCACGCGCGCGTGCCGGCTGAGCGGAGACACGCACGCGTGACGCCTCCAGGGGCGAGGGATCCTGCGGGGTGGTGCGTACGGCGGTCAGGACCCGGTCGCGCAAGGCGGCCGGCGCCGGCGCTGCGGTGGACCAGGCGAGGCGTACCGCGTCCTCGGTCAGCGCCCGCACTTCGGCCGAGCAGCGCGTACAACCGCGCAGGTGGCGCTCGAAGCGCCGGCGCTCGTCGGGTTCCAGGGCGTCCAGCGCGTAGGGCGCGGCGAGGGAGTGGAGTTCACGGCGCGTCATGCGGTCGAGGAGGCTCATGCGGCACCTCCCAGGCATTCGCGCAGGCGGGTGAGTCCGTCGCGCATACGGGTCTTGACGGTGCCGAGCGGCAGGGAGAGCCGTTCGGCGACTTCACGGTACGTGTAGCCGTCGTAGTAGGCGAGGGTGACGGACTGTCGCTGGAGGGCGGTGAGTCGATCGAGGCAGCGACGGACCCACTCGCGTTCGAGTCCGGCCTCCACCTCCTCGGCGACCTGGTCGAAGGCGGGATGGTGCGCGCGCCGCCCCTCGCGCTGCTCGCGCTCGGTGGCCGCGCGGGCGCTGCGGACTCGGTCGACGGCGCGGCGGTGCGCGAGGGTGAGGATCCACGACAGGGCGCTGCCGCGGCCGGGGTCGAACC
Source organism: Streptomyces sp. NPDC029292 (assembly GCF_055569295.1). NCBI lineage: Bacteria > Bacillati > Actinomycetota > Actinomycetes > Kitasatosporales > Streptomycetaceae > Streptomyces > Streptomyces sp. NPDC029292. The sequence continues at coordinate 117,212 of NZ_JBVHXR010000003.1, read as the reverse complement.
GCGCGGCCGAGCGCCAGAGTTCGAGCAGCACCTCCTGGGCCACCTCCTCCGACTGCGCGGGGTCCCGGACCACGCGCCGCACCAGTCCGAACACCGGCCCGGACACCAGTCCGTACAGCTTCTCGAATGCCTTCTGGTCGCCTCCGGCCACGAGCACCAGAAGTTCGTCCGCCTCCACCCGTCCCCCTCTCTTCGGCCGCGTACGGCCCGTCCCTTCACTTACGTGTTCGCAGCGAGTGTGGCTACGGATGGGGTTACGGATCAGCGAACCGAAAACGCGGGTCCGTCGCCGAACAAACGGGCTCGTCGATGAAACAAGCCGGCCAAGCCGCCGTAAAGACGTGTGGGATTCGACCAATCCACCCCGGCGACCGCTCCGAATGGCGTGCGTCAGGCAATTGGGACGTGAGGACGGACGGCATGACACCTATCTCCAGGAGCGGCGTGGGACGCAGGAGTCTCGCGAGCCTCATCTGTGGTGCGCTGGCCGCCGGGGGGCTCGCAGCCGCCGGCGTGACCGCGCTGGAACCGGGGGCGGCCTCCGCCTCCAGCCACCGGGAAGCCCCGCTGATCTCGGGGCAGCCCCAGTACGACAACACGGACGTGTACGCGTTCGTGAGCCCCGACAAGCCCGATACGACAACCATCGTGGCGAACTGGATCCCCTTCGAGGATCCCGCCGGAGGACCGAACTTCTACACGTTCGCCGACGACGCCCAGTACGACATTCACATCGACAACAACGGTGACGCGCAGGGCGAGTTGGTCTACCGCTACACCTTCAAGACGCACCGCAAGAACGGCAACACCTTCCTCTACAACACGGGTCCGGTCACCAGCCTCGACGACCCCGACCTGAACATCACGCAGACGTACGACATCGATCTGCTGCGGCTGCACAACCAGCAGCTCGTCTCGAAGACCAAGGTCGCGGACGACATCCCCGTGGCGCCGTCGAACGTCGGCAACGCGTCGATGCCGGACTACACCAAGCTGCGCAACCAGGCCGTGTACAAGCTCGCGGGCAACTCCACGACGTTCGCCGGTCAGGCGGACGACCCGTTCTTCCTGGATCTGCGCGTCTTCGACCTGCTGTACGGCGGCAACCTGTCCGAGGTCGGGCGGGACACGCTCAAGGGCTACAACGTCAACTCCATAGCCCTACAGGTGCCGAACGACATGATCCGCGAATCGGCCGGACAGCCGATCGTCGGCATCTGGTCCACCACGCAGCGCAAGGACGCGCACGGTGACTGGACGCAGGTCTCCCGGCTCGGCAGTCCGCTGGTCAACGAGGTCGTCAACCCGCAGAAGGACAAGGACAAGTTCAACGCGTCCGCGCCGTGGAACGACGCCCAGTTCCTGAAGAACGTGACCAACCCCGAACTGCCCAAGCTCATCGAGGCGATCTACAAGATCAAGGCGCCCGCGGAGCCCAGGAACGACCTGGTCGACGTGTTCCTGAAGGGCGTGAAGGGCCTCAACCAGCCGCCCAACGTCCGCCCGGCGGAGGAGCTGCGGCTCAACACCTCCATCAAGCCCACCGCGCATCCCAAGCGGCTCGGTGTGCTCGACGGCGACAACGCGGGCTTCCCGAACGGGCGTCGGCTCACCGACGACGTGATCGACGCCTCGCTCCAGGTGGTCGAGGGTGAACTGGTCGGCTCCAAGAACGACTTGGGCGACGCGGTCGACAAGAACGACAAGAAGTTCGAGCACTCCTTCCCGTACGTGGCCGAGCCGACCTCGGGTTCGCGGGGACCGCTGGCGAAGGGCACGACCAGTGGGAGCGACGTGCGCAACCAACTGGGTGACGCACTGAAGCCCGCGGGGTCCTCCGGCAGCGGCACCGACACGACGCTGATAGCGGCCTCCGCTGCGGCGGGCGCGGCCGGGTTCCTGCTGATCGCCACCGGCCTGCTGTGGTGGCGCCGGCGGATGCAGAACCGGGCCTACTGACCCGGCTCACCGACTGGCGCGGCCCGCACGTACTCATCCCCCACTGCGCGGGCCGCGCCGCCCCACCCCCACAACGACCGTTCCTTTCAAGGACTTTGAGGAGAGGGCATGTCCCCGCGTAAGAACGAGAGCGCGCCGACAGACGCCGAGGAGACCACTCCTCCCCAGGCGAGCCCAGTGGGGGCCACGGACGTGGCCGACGACGAGCGCGCAGCCGCCGTCCGGCGGCTCTCCGCGTCCCAGCGTCGCTGGCGGGCAGCCCAACTAGCCGGTTGTGCGGCCTTGTTGGCCGTGGCCCTCACCGCGGGAGCCGTGGTCCTCGGGGCCGCCCGGGACGGCGGAACGTCGACCGTCGCGTCCGCGCCCACCGGTGTGTCGCCGCAGTTGCTCGCCGGCGGGGATCTCGACGCGAGCATCACTGCTCTGCAGGCTCATCTCCGCGCTCAGCCGAAGGACTTCGGCGGCTGGGCGACGCTCGGCCTCGCGTACGTGGAGCAGGCCCGCACGAAGGGCGATCCCTCCCGGTACCCGCAGGCGCAGCGCGCGCTCGACCGGTCCCTGGAGCTGCGGCCCGGCAATGAATCCGCGCTGGCGGGGCGCGCCGCCCTCGCCGCGGCGCGGCACGACTTCACCGGCGCTCTGACGTACGCGGACAGGGTGCTGAAGCAGAACCCGTACAGCGAGCGCGCCCTCTCCTCCCGTATCGACGCGCTGGTCGAACTCGGGCGCTACGACGACGCGTCGAAGGCCGCCGACGTGGCCGACTCGCGCCGTCCGGGCGTGCCCGTCTTCACGCGGTACGCCTACGTGCACGAGCTGCGCGGCGATGTGAAGACCGCCCGCCGGGTCCTTCGGCAGGCGCTCAGCACGGCGACGAGCAGGGGCGACGTCGCGTACGTGGCGACCGCGCTCGGCCAACTCGCCTGGAATCAGGGCGAGTACGACAGCGCCCTCACGTACTACGCGCGGGCGCTCGGCGCCGACGACACCTATCTGCCCGCGCTCGAAGGACGTGCCCGAGCCCAGGCCGCGCAGGGCGACCGGGCGGCGGCGATCCGCGGTATGGAGCAGGTCGTGGAGCGCTATCCGCTGCCCCAGCCCCTGGTCGAGCTGGGTGAGTTGTACGAGGCACGCGGCAACGCGGGCGATGCCCAGAAGGCCCGCGACCAGTACTCCCTGGTGAACGCCTGGGTCTCGCTGGCCCGCGCCAACGGCGTCAACGCCGATCTCGACACCGCGCTGGCCGCCGCCGACCACGGCGACCGCGAGGCCGCGCTCAAGGCGGCCCGCGCCGAATGGGCCCGCCGCCACACCGTGCACACCGCGGACGCCCTCGCCTGGGCCCTGCTCAGGAGCGGCCGCGACAAGGAAGCCCTGCCGTACGCCCGCGAAGCCACGGCCACCGGCTACCGCAACGCGTCCTTCCTCTACCACCGCGGCATGATCGAGCGCGCCACCGGTCACGAGAAGGAGGCCCGCGCCTCGCTGAAGTCAGCTCTCGACCTGAACCCGGGCTTCTCACCGCTGGGCGCCCGCGCGGCCCGCACGGCATTGGAGGCCGCCAAGTGACCCGTACGTTGCGCCGCGCGCTCGGCTCCTGCGCGGCCGTCCTCACGGCCGCCTGCGCGCTCGTCCTCGTCCCCTCGGGGCATGCGAGCGCGCATCCGCTCGGGAACTTCACCGTCAACCGGTACGACGGACTCGTCGCCGCCCCCGGACACCTGCGCGTCGACCACGTCGAGGACCTGGCGGAGATCCCGGCCACGCAGGCCCAGCCGCAGATCAGGAAGCTCGGGATGACTAACTGGGCCCGCGCGCGGTGCCAGTCGGCGGCGCAGGGCAGCGAGGTCACCGTCGGCGGGCGCGAGGTCCCGCTCACCGTCGGCGAGAGCCACGCGCGCGTGCGGCCCGGACAGGCGGGGCTCAACACCCTGCGCGTGGAGTGCGCGTTGAGGGCGGCGCTCCCCAAAGGGGACACCGTCTCGGTGGGCTTCCACAGTGCCGGGGCCGACCGTGGGCCCGGCTGGCGCGAGATCACCGCGCGCGGCGACCGGATGACGCTCACTTCGTCGGACGTACCGAAGGAATCGTTGTCGCGGCGGCTGACCCAGTACCCGAAGGAACTCCTGTCGTCACCGGCCGACACCGCGTCCGCGTCCCTGCGGGTGCGGGCCGGTGGTCCCGCGCTCGTCGAGGACGGCCGTGCCGCGCCCGCCGTCTCGGTTCTGCCGCGCGGCGCCGACCGCTGGACACAGGCGCTCGACGGGCTGGTGGCCCGCCACGACCTGACACTCGGCTTCGCCGCCCTCGCCCTGCTCATCTCGGTGGGCCTCGGCGCGATGCACGCGCTCGCGCCGGGCCACGGCAAGACCCTGATGGCCGCGACGGCCGCGGCCCGCGGCGGCCGGGCCGGTCTGCGCGACGTCCTGCCGCTCGCCGCCTCGGTGACGGTCACCCACACCCTGGGCGTCGTCGCCCTCGGCCTGCTGATAACGGCCGGTTCGGCCGCGGCGCCCTCGGTGATCGCCTGGCTGGGCGTGGCGAGCGGGGTCCTGGTGACGATGGCGGGGGCGACGCTCGTGCGACGGGCCTGGCGGAACCGGGGACATGGACACGGGCACGCCCATGAGCACGGGCGTGCCCGTGATCACGAGCATGCCCACGGACATGAACACGAGCACACGCACACCGACCACGAGCACGCGCACAGCCACGAACACGCCGACCACCCGCACCAGCACCAGCACCAGCACCAGCACGCCGAGCAGCGCGAACGCCCGCTGGTGCTCGCCCACGCCCACGCCCACGCGTCCGGGTCCGCGTCCGCGTCCGCATCAACAAGCGCTCACCACACACCCCACCCCCATGACCACGGGCACGGGCACGGGCACGGGCACCCCCACTCCCCCCACTCCCCCACCGTCGAGCACACCCACGGCGGCTTCACCCACACCCACTCCACCGCCCCCACCCTCCGCGGCACGATCCTGCTCGGCTTCGCCGGAGGACTCGTGCCGAGTCCCTCCGCCGTGGTCGTCCTGGTGGGCGCCGCGGCGCTGGGACAGGCGTGGTTCGGATTTCTCCTCGTCCTCGCGTACGGCGCCGGGCTCGCCCTGACGCTCACGGCGGCGGGGTTCGCCGTCGTCAAGCTGGGCGGCGGGATGACCCGGGCCCTGGCCAGGCGCCCACGGTGGGCCGGGGGACGAACCGCGGCCCTCGTGCGCCGGACCGTACCCCTGGGATCCGCGTTCGTCGTCGTAGCCCTTGGGGCGGGATTGGTGTTCAGGGGGGCGGCATCCGCACTCGGCTGAGCTACTTTTGTGGAGAAAACGCGCGGATGCGAATGGGGGACGCACGTGTCCGAAGATCCGGGCAGTGAACGTGTGATCGCGGGGCGCTACCGCCTTCTGTCGCCCTTGGGCGAGGGCGGCATGGGGACGGTGTGGCGCGCCCGCGACGAAGTGCTGCAGCGCGAGGTCGCCGTGAAGGAGGTGCGCGCACCCGCCGGGCTCCTGGTGCAGGAGGTCGAGCGGATGTACGCCCGCCTGGAGCGCGAGGCCTGGGCGGCCGCCCGTATCTCGAACCGCAATGTGGTGACGGTGTACGACGTGGCCGCCGAGGACGGCCGCCCCTGGATCGTGATGGAGCTGATCCGTGGCCTCGCCCTCTCCGATCTCCTGGACGCCGAGGGCCCGCTCCCGCCGCAGCGCGCCGCGCACATCGGCGTCGAGGTGCTCGCCGCGCTGCGGGCCGCACACGAGGCGGGGGTCCTGCACCGCGATGTGAAGCCGGGCAACGTCCTGATGGCGAACGACGGACGGATCGTTCTCACGGACTTCGGCATCGCGATGGTCGAGGGCAGTTCCGCGCTGACCATGACCGGCGAGGTCATCGGCTCGCCCGAATTCCTCGCCCCGGAGCGGGCGTTGGGCCGCACACCCGGCCCCGAATCGGACCTGTGGTCGCTCGGGGTGCTCCTGTACGCGGCGGTCGAGGGCAACTCGCCGTTCCGTCAGAACACTCCGCTGAGCACACTGCGGGCCATCGTCGACGAGCCGTTGCGGCTGCCGCACCATGCGGGCCCGCTCACTCCCGTCATCGAGGGGCTGCTGGTCAAGGATCCGGCCGAGCGGATGAGCGCCGAGCAGGCGGAGCGCGATCTGCGGCTCGTCGCCGCGGGCGGCACCCTCCCCACCTCGACGCCGGGGCCGCTGCCCCCGACCCCCGATGCGGAGACGCTCGCCGCGTTCGGCCAGCCTCCGCCGGGACCACCGGGACCGCCTGTCCCCCCAGCCCGGACTCCGGTCACGACCGCCACTTCGACGGAGCCCGCCCGCAATCGCCGCGCCGCCGTCGTCCTGATCGCGGGCCTGGTCGCGCTCGCCCTCGCCCTCGGCGGACTGACCTACGCCCTGCTGAACCGCGACAGCGGAGACAAGGGCCAAGGGAGCGCCAGCAGCAGTGGGCCCAACAGCAGTTCAGGCGGCGGGAGTTCGAACGGCGGTGGCTCCGAAAGCAGCAGCAACAACAGCGGCGCGATCGGCGGAAATCCGTCCACCGGCACACCCGGCGGCGGCCATACGACCACCACCCCGCCCGCCCAGTCCGTGAGCGTGACGGTCACGGGGCAGCGCACCGACTACTCAGGCGCCTGTCCGCCGCCCGGCGCCCAGGCGCCCTCGTTCACGGCGACGTTCACGGTGGGCCTGGTACCGGCGGAGGTCGAGTACCGCTGGGTGACGAAGAACGGCGATGTCACCGACCCGGCCTGGAAGACCCTCTCGTTCCCCGCTGGCGGCGGCAGGACCCAGCAGAAGACGGTCGTCGCGACGACGTACGACACGAGCGGGACCTTTCAGAACGAGATCAGCGTGGAGGTCCGCAGCCCCGTCCACACGACCTCCAACTCCGTCCCGTTCTCCCTTACTTGCGTGACGGAGACCCCGACGGACGGGGCCTCCGCTTCCGCCTCACCGTAGGAGGGTGATCAGGCCACGCCGTTGAAGACCGGCAGATAGCCGCCGGAGTGACCGGCCGCGGTCGGGTGGTACGACTCGCCGATGTTCAGCCAGTTGAGGCTGTGCAGCCAGGAGTCGCCGGAGCAGATCTCGTGACTGGTGAAGGTGGTCCTGACGTCGCCGAAGGTGAAGCCGTGGTCGGCGGCGCGCTTGGCGATCGCGCTGTCCAGATAGTCGGCGGCGCCGTTGATCGCGGACCGTTCGGTCTCCGAAAGGCCCGCCACACAGCTGCCGTTGAGCTGGTAGAAGCGGGGGTAGCCGAGAACCACCACATGGGCGGCGGGGGCCTTCGCGCTGATCGCCGAGTAGACGGTGTCGAGCTTGCCGGGGAGTGTCGAGTCGACGTATGCCTTCGCCGTGGCGATCCGCGCGAGGCAGGAGCTCTCGGACTGGAGCACACACGTCGTCATGACGTCGGAGAAGCCCGCGTCATTGCCGCCGATGCTGATGGAGACAAGGCCGGTGGAGGAGCTGAGCGGGCTCAGCTGATTCGCCGTGACATCACCCGTAAGAGCGCCCGAGCAGGCGGTGAAGTCGAACGACGCGGGTGAATGGGCGGCCGACCAGAGGTAGGGGTACGCCTTCGTGCTGCGCTTGCAGTCGCCGCTGGAGCTGATGTAGCTGCCGGCACCGACACCGGACGAGTACGAGTCACCGAGGGCCACATAACCGCCGGCCACGGCGGTGGGGGACGCCTGCGCCGTCGCTGCCCCGGTGAGGGCGAGGCCGACGGCGAGGAGGAGTGAGGTCACGTATGCCGTAATTCGGGAACGTCTCATGGAACCTCCCTTTAGCAGGATCTCTGCCACAACTGTCGTAGCAGCTACGCGTGTTGACAGGAAGTGTCCATGCCAAGACTTTTCATCCCTTACCGGAGTCCCCCCTGTGCGTTCACCATGCGTTCGATTACGTGTCCATGACAGGAATGTGACAAGGCGTCAACTCCCTTGAGCAACACCCGTAGATGACCGACTCTTTACTCGGCCCTGGGTGGAACGCAACGCTCCGGGCCGTGCGCACGACCACTCGCGCACCCCCACAGCGCGCGCCCCACACCTGCGCGCGCCGCCTTGAGGAGGACTCCCTCGTAATGGCACAGCTGCGTAGCAAGAAGATCCGTATCGCCGCGATCACCTCCGTGGCAACCGCCGCCCTGCTGGCCGGATTCACCACACTTCCCGCCCAGGCCGCCCCGGCCCAGGGCAAGGTGCTCGCCGCCGGCTCCCCCACAGCGATCAAGGGCAGCTACATCGTCACGCTCAAGAAGGGCGCCGGCTTCAAGGCCGCGTCGAGCGCGGGCAAGGGCCTGATCAACGAGTACGGCGGCACGGTGAAGAAGACGTTCGGCGCCGCGCTGAACGGCTACACGGCCAACCTCTCGGCGACCGAGGCCAAGAGACTCGCCGCCGACCCGGCGGTGGCCGCCGTCGAACAGAACCAGACGGTGCACCTGACCGACACCACACAGTCCAGCGCCCCCTGGGGACTGGACCGCATCGACCAGGCGGCGCTGCCGCTGTCCGGCACGTACACCTATCCGGACACGGCGGGCAGCGGCGTGACGGCGTACGTCATCGACACCGGCGTCCGCATCACGCACACCCAGATCAGCGGCCGGGCCTCGTACGGCTATGACGCCGTGGACGGCGACACCACCGCCTCGGACGGCAACGGCCACGGCACCCATGTGGCCACGACCATCGCGGGCACGACCTACGGGGTCGCCAAGAAGGCGAACATCGTGGCCGTCCGCGTGCTCGACAACAGCGGCTCCGGCACCACCGCCGGCGTCATCGCGGGCATCGACTGGGTGACCGCGAACCACACCACTCCGTCGGTCGCCAACATGTCGCTCGGCGGCTCCGCCTCCACCTCGCTGGACACGGCCGTGGCGAACTCCATCGCCAGTGGCGTGACCTACGCGATCGCGGCGGGCAACAGCGGCGCCAACGCCTCCTCGTACTCCCCCGCCCGGGTCTCCACGGCGATCACCGTCGGCGCCACCGGCTCCACGGACGCCAAGGCGAGCTGGTCCAACTACGGTTCGGTCCTTGACATCTTCGCCCCGGGCGTCTCGATCGTGGCGGGCTACAACACCAGCGACACCGCCACCGCGACGCTCTCCGGTACCTCGATGGCCACCCCGCACGTCGCGGGCGCGGCCGCCGTCTACCTCGCGGGCCACACCTCGGCCACCCCGGCCCAGGTCGCCACGGCCCTGGTGAACGGTGCCACCTCCGGCGTGGTCACCAGCCCGGGTACCGGTTCGCCGAACAAGCTGCTCAAGATCGTCTCGTAGCGCCTCAACCAGCCTGATCCGAACGGCAGTTCCCCGGAGGCAGCCGGCGCCTCCGGGGAACACCTGTTTAAAGCTCCCCAAGAACCGTCATGAGCGACTTCCGCATCTTGACGGCCGCCCGACCGCTGCGCGACATTGAAGCCCGGCATCCGGCGCTTCGGGGGGCAAAGTCGCCCATGCAGACCATACGCATCAAGACACCTTCATCAGACAGCGCGGAGCGGTCACGGCAAGGTCCGGGGAGGGACCTGTTGCCGCTGCTCGCGGGTGCCGCGACCGTGGTCGGGGGCGTCGGTGCGGTCCTTGCGCTCGCCGACGCGGACTCACCGCTGCGCGGCCCGTTCACGTTGTTCTTCCTGCTCGCGGCGCCGTCGGTGGCCGTCGCGGCCGCACTGCGCGGGCTGGAACCGTTCGGCCGTGTCCTGACGTCGGTCGCGGGCGCGGTCGTCGTCAATATGCTGGTGGCCCAGGGCATGCTGGCCGTGCACCGGTGGTCCGTCCGCGGCGGGGTCGTGGCCGTGACCGCGCTCAGCGTCCTCCTTCTCCTGCTGGTGCTGGTACGGCGGCTGCACGGCCGCACGGCGCGAAGGCGGACCTGAACGGCTCGCCCGAGCTGGGAAACCCGTTCCGACGCTGTTCGAGCCGGCCGACAGGGTCCTCAAACGGATGGGGAAAATCCGTTCGAGGTATTAGGTAACGGCCAAACCAACAAAAACGTGAGGCCTCGTTCCAGGTCTTGCCATACGGACGCAATCGTCAATACCGTCGTACATCTCACCCGCATCGGTCCATCACGCACATGCGATCTAGGGGAGGGCTCAAGATCGCGATGACGGTCCGGCGCGGGGCGCGGTAGGGGGGTGCCGTGCTCGGTGACCACACTTGTGCCGAGTCGTGCCGCGCGACCGGCTTCCGTTTTCCGAAAGCCGGCCAGCTTTGCCAGCTCACCCGGCATGCACGGAGATCAATTCCGTCATGCCGTAAGTGAGAACCCCCCTTTCGAACCGGTCACAGACCCGGACCGCCCAGGGGCGGGCGGTCCTCCGGACGAGAGGGACCAGACTCATGAGCTCAGTCCTGCGCCCAGCAGTTTCGGGCCAAGATCCGTTAATGCCGAGCAAATACCGGCCGATCTCCTCTCACCTGGCCATTGCGCCTCCGGTGAGCGTCGTGATTCCCGCCATGAATGAGGCGGAGAATCTCCCGTACGTCTTCAAGACCCTTCCCGAGTGGATTCACGAAGTGGTTCTCGTCGACGGCAATTCCACCGACAACACCGTCGAAGTGGCCCGTGAGCTGTGGCCGGACGTCAAGGTCGTCGAGCAGCACGGAAAGGGCAAGGGGGATGCCCTGATCACCGGATTCGAGGCGTGCACCGGCGACATCATCGTGATGGTCGACGCGGACGGCTCGGCCGACGGCAACGAGATCGTGTCGTACGTCTCCGCGCTGGTGTCCGGGGCGGACTTCGCCAAGGGCTCCCGCTTCGCCAACGGCGGCGGCACGTCCGACATGACGCCGATCCGCAAGCTCGGCAACCGGGTGCTGTGCGCGGTCGTCAACGCCAAGTTCGGCGCCCGCTACACCGACCTCTGCTACGGATACAACGCGTTCTGGCGGCACTGCCTCGACAAGATCGAGCTCGACTGCACGGGCTTCGAGGTCGAGACCCTGATGAACATCCGGGTGGTCAAGGCAGGCCTCAAGGTGCAGGAGATACCCAGTCACGAATACCTCCGCATCCACGGCACGAGCAATCTGCGCGCCGTGCGGGACGGGTTCCGGGTGCTCAGGGTGATCCTGGGTGAGCGTTCGAACCGGCGCGCGCTGCGCCGCAGGCCGCACGCCGCCCAGCTCAACTCGGGTCAGGGAGAGGTGTCTTGAGCAGACTGGCCTTCTCCGTGGTGGTCTGCGTCTACACCGAGGACCGCTGGGAGGACATCCTCGCGGCGGTCTCCTCCGTGCGGGCGCAGTCCCTGCCCGCCCTGGAGACGCTCCTGGTCGTGGACCACAACGCCACGCTTCTGGAGCGGCTGACCAGGGAGTACAAGGAGTCCGGCGCGGTGCGGGTGCTCGCCAACGCGGGCCCCCGCGGTCTGTCCGCGGGCCGCAACACCGGGATCGCCGCCTCGCGGGGCGAGATCATCGCGTTCCTCGACGACGACGCCGTGGCCGAGCGTGACTGGCTGCGGCACTTCGCCGCGGGGTACGCGGACCCGCGGGTCATGGCCGTCGGCGGCCGTACGATGCCGATCTGGGCGTCGGGCCACCGCCCGGCCTGGTTCCCCGAGGAGTTCGACTGGGTGGTGGGCTGCACGTACAAGGGGCTGCCGCCGGGCCGGGTCCAGGTCCGCAACGTCCTCGGCGGAAACGCTTCCTTCCGTCGTACGGCGTTCGACGCGGCGGGCGGCTTCGCGACCGGCATCGGCCGCGACGGCGACAAACGCCCGCTGGGCTGTGAGGAGACGGAGCTGTGCATCCGCCTCACCCGCGCCCGACCGGACGCGATCCTGCTGATCGACGACAGGGCGGTCATCCACCACCGGGTCCCCGAGGCGCGCGAGCACTTCGGGTACTTCCGCACGCGCGCGTACGCGGAAGGGCTGTCCAAGGCCCTGGTGGCCCGAAGTGTCGGCTCGGACAAGGGACTTGAGTCGGAGCGCCGGTACGCGACCCGTGTCCTGCCCGCCGGAGTGCTGCGCGGACTGCGGGACGCGGCGCTGGCCCGGCCGGGCGGCGCGGGCCGCGCGGGCGCCATCGTCGCCGGGGTTCTGACGGCGGCGGGCGGGTACGTACTCGGGAGCGTCCGGGCACGCAGGGGCGGCGCCGTGTTTTCGGTGGTCTCCGTCGTGGAGATCGAGGGGGTCCCGGGCGACGAGGGGGCGGCAGCATGAGCGAACCCGTGCCGATTCTCATGTACCACTCGATCGCGACCGCGCCCAACGACGCGACCCGCGAACTGTCCGTGGCGCCCGAGGCGTTCGCGGAGCAGCTGGCGCTGCTCGGTGACCTGGGGTTCACGCCGGTCAACACGGCGCAGTTGGCGGCGGGTTGGCGCTCAGGCGGCCCGCTGCCCGAGCGGCCCGTCCTCATCACCTTCGACGACGGCTACGAGGGCGTGCACCGGCACGGCCTGCCCGTGCTCGCCAAGCACGGCTTCGCCTCCACGCTGTTCGTCTCGACGGGGTGGATCAGGGGCGCGTACGACACCGGGGGCGGCCTCGACGCCATGCTCGACTGGGATCAGGTGCGCAGGCTCGCCGAGGAGCAGGTGGAGATCGGCGGGCACAGTCATACGCACCCGCAGCTGGACCAGCTGTCCGACGACGCGCTCTGGTTCGAGCTGCTGCGCTGCAAGGAGATCGTCGCCGACGAACTGGGCACCCGCCCCGCCTCGTTCGCGTACCCGTACGGCTATTCCAGCCGCCGGGTGCGCCGTGCGGTGCGCGAGGCGGGGTTCGCCCAGTCGCTCGCCGTCGGCAACGGCCTGGCGCGCCGCCGCCAGGGCCCGTACGCCCTGCAACGCGTGACCGTGCGCCGCAGCACCGGTATCGAGGAGTTCGAGCGGCTGGTCGAAGGCCGCGCGATCGCCCGCAACTTCGCCAGGGACCGCGCCCTCACCAAGGGGTACGCCGTGGTCCGAAGAGCACGACAGGTCCGCCGGAAGGCCATCCGTTCCCGTGTCTGACACGACGACCACAGCCCAGGCTTCATCGCCCACGACCGAGGCGCCCGAGCAGCAGTCGGGACGCCGCCTTCGCCTGCCCGGCAGGGGCCGCAAGGGTGCCGGAGGGGGCAACCAGCTGTTCCGCAACGCCTACGCCCTGATGCTCAACACCGGGATCTCCGCGGTGCTCGGGCTCGGCTACTGGCTGGTCGCCGCCCGCTACTACTCCGAGTCGGCGGTCGGCCAGGGCTCCGCCGCCATCGCCGCGATGAAGCTCCTCGCGGGCCTCACCGCGGTGACGCTGACGGGCGCCCTGGCCCGCTTCATCCCCGTCGCGGGGCGCGCCACCGGACGCCTCATCTTCCGTACGTACGCGGGCAGTTCGGTGGTCGTGGCGCTGGCCGCCGTGGCCTTTCTGCTCACCCTGAACCTGTGGGGGCCCTCGTACCGCTTCCTGCACGGACCGCTCAACGGCCTCGGCTTCATCCTGGCGGTCGTCGCCTGGTCGCTGCTGACGCTGCAGGACGGCGTACTGACCGGGCTGCGCAGCGCGCTGTGGGTGCCGGTGGGCAACACCGTGTTCTCCGCGGTGAAGCTGGTGCTGCTCATCGGTCTCGCCGCCGCGATCCCGACGACGGGCGTCTTCGTCTCCTGGGTCGCCGCGATCGCGATGTCGGTGGTGCCGCTCGGGCTGCTGGTCTTCCGGCGTCTGGTCCCACGGCATGTGAAGGCGACCGAGAACCGCGCGCACCCGCCCACGCTCAAGGAGGTCGGACGCTTCCTCGCGGGCGACTACACCGGCTCACTGTTCTCGCTCGCCGTGGTCTACCTCGTCCCGGTGATCGTCGCCTCGCAGGTCAGCTCCTCCGACAACGCGTACTTCTACATCACCACCACCATCGGCGGCACGGTCAACCTGCTCGCCATCAACATGGGCGCCTCACTGACCGTCGAGGGCTCGCACGACCCGGCACGCCTGGCCGCCAACACGCGCGCCGCGCTCAAGCGCATGGCGCGGATCATGCTGCCGGTGGGCGGGCTGCTGTTCCTCGGCGCGCCGTTCATCCTGCATGTCTTCGGTGACGGGTACGCGCACGCGGCGACGCCGCTGCTGCGCTGGTTCGCCGTCGGCGCGCTGCTGCGGGTCGTCATGGAGACGTACTTCGCGGTCCTGCGCGCCCAGAGCCGCACCTCCGGACTCGCCTATCTGCAAGGCCTGCTGTGCCTCCTCGTCCTCGGCCTGACGGTGATCCTGCTCCCCCGCATGGGCCTGACCGGCGCGGGCGTCGCCGAGATCTCCAGCCTCGCGGTGATCGTCACGATCGCCGCGCCCAAGCTGTACAAGATCGTGCGGACCGCGCCGCCCGCGGAGATGCCCGCGGACGCGGCACCGGACGGGGACCTCGCCGACCTGGGGGCGCGCGAGGTCCCCGCGTCGAAGGTCCGCGAGCCGCGGCGCGGGCCCGCCTGGGCCCTCGACTCGGACACCCTCGCTCTCGGCGTCCACGTCGACTTCGACCATCAGGAGCGCAGGCCGGACGTACGGCCGGGACCGGGGACCCCGCCCACCGGCACGCCCAAGGCGCGGCCGGACCACCGTCCGACGTGGGCGCTGAGGCCGCAGCTGCCCCCGGTGGGGCTGCCCGTCGAGGCCCGGGAGCCGGGTTCGGAGGCGTCACTGGGTCCGTCCGAGGCCCCGGAGATCGACGCCCCCTTCGCACCGGACGGTCCGGACAGCGCCCCGTCAGGGGTGCGGGGCGTGACATCAAGCGGCTCCGGCGCGGGGGCGCGACCAGCCACGGACGCCCCGCAGCCGACCATCGACACACCCCTCGGGGAACGCCTACGGCACCCGTCCAAACCCGGCCTGATCCTCGGCTGCCTGCTCTTCTCCGCACTACTCCTGTACTGGGTCCCCGCACTCGGCCTCAACGACGGCTCCCTCGACCGCATGGGCGGCCTGGGACTGATCTCGGTCCTGCCGCTGCCCACCCTCGTCGGCGCCGCCCTGCTGATCGCGGTCTTCGCCTCGCTCCTCTGGACGGCCCGCGAACACAAGGGACTCCTGCTCGTCACCCTGCTCGCCACCGTGGTCTCGCTGCACGCGCTCCCCGCGGTGATCGAGACCGAACCGCGGTTCGCGACGGCCTGGCAGCACCTCGGATTCCTGGACTACATCGACCGGACCGGGTCCGCCGTGCCCGACCTGGACGCGCGCTGGAGCTGGCCGGGCTTCTTCGCGGCCGCCGCGTTCATCGCGAAGGCCTGCGGGGTCACCGACCTCACCGAGGTCATCCGCTGGTGGCCGCTGGCCATCCAACTCCTCTATCTGGCACCGATGTTCCTGCTGGTGCGCTCGATGCGGGCGAGCTGGCGGGCCAAGTGGACCGGCATCTGGATCTTCACGCTGAGCGGCTGGGTCGGCCAGGACTACTTCTCCCCGCAGGGCTTCACGTATCTGCTCTACCTCGTCTTCGTGGCGATCCTGCTCGTCTGGTTCCGGGCGCCGCGCGTGCTGTGGGCGAAGGCGCGCCCGGGTGAGGCGGAGGTCGAGCCGACCGACCGGCGTCAGCGGGCCGTGCTGCTGATGGTCCTGACAGGGCTGTTCGCGGCGACCGTCCCGGCGCACCAGCTCACGCCGTTCGTGATGCTCGGCGTCCTCGCGGTCCTGGTCCTCATCGGCCGTTCGGAACTGCGCGGTCTGCCCATCCTGTTCGCCGTCCTGGTCTCCGTCTGGATCGGCTTCATGGCCGAGCCGTACTGGTCGGGGCACTTCAACGACCTCTTCGGCGGGGTCGGCGGCGTCGGCAGCAATGTGTCGACCTCGGTCTCCGGCCGTATCCAGGGCGGGAGTTCGACCCACAAACTCGTCCTCTACACACGCGTGCTGCTCGCCGGCGGCGTGATGGCCTTCGCCTGCTGGGGCTGGTGGCGACGGCGCGACCACAAGTACCGAGAGCGCTCGCTGCTCGTCCTCACCTTCGTGCCGTTCCTGGGCTTCGGCATGCAGTCGTACGGCGGCGAAATGGCCCTGCGCGTCTTCATGTTCGCCCTTCCGGGCGCGGCCCTGCTCGCCGGACTCGCCCTCTTCCCGCGCACCGGCGTCACCGCGAAGGAGCGGGAGAAGGACCGGGTGAGCCTCGCCCCGCTCGCGGCCCTCATGGCGGGCCTGCTGCTCATGGGCGGCTTCCTGGTGGCCCGCTGGGGCAACGAGCCCTTCGAGCGGATCAGGCCGGGCGAGGTCACGGCCATGAACTACGTGTACGAGCACGACGATCCGACCGTACGGCTGCTGTGGCTGAGCAACGACACGCTCGACAACGTGACGCCCGCGATGCCGTGGGGCGCCAAGGACATGGAGAAGGTGCAGTACGTGCCCACGCTGGCGCCCGCCGACCCGGTCCTGGTGTCCGGGCTCGTCAAGGCGCTCAAGGACGCGGGCCCGAACTCGTACCTGATGATCAACCGCAGCCAGGTCGTCTACCTCCAGCTGGACGTGGGCTATTCGGCGACCTGGGAGTCGCGGCTGATCCGCAACCTCGACGACCGGCAGGACCTGAAGAAGGCCCTCGTCAACGACGACGTGACGATGTACGCGCTGCGCAAACAGCCCGAGGGCAAGGTCCCGAAGGCCGATCCGGGGCCGATCGGGCCGCAGGTGACGTGGACGCCGTGGTCGGTCGTCGGTGGTCTCGCGGCGATCGCACTCATCGTGCTGCTGACGGTGCGGGAGGCCGTACGGGTCGCGGTGCGGCCGAGTGTGCGGCAACTGCGGTGGCTGCAGAGCAGCTTCTGGTTCTCACTGCCGCTGCTGGCGGTGCTGCTGGCTTCGCTGGTGCAGCGGTTCCTGACCATGAAGTAGGTGACCGTGAAGTAGGACGCGTACGAGGTGAAGTGGCTTACCTGGTAAGCCACTTCACCTCGTACGCCGCCATCTCGAACCGCTTGCCGTCCACCTTGGCGCTGATGGAGCGGTCCAGGGTGTTCACCACGAGGACGGCCTTGTCGGTGGCGAGGACGCGGACGTTGGGCACGTCGTCCTGGGCGACGGACACCGTCGCGTACGTGGTGCCGGGCGGGAACGCCGCGCTGAACCGGGAGACGAGATCGAGCATGGGCATTTTCGCGCCCCCGTCGGCGCTGTCGGTCGGCGTCCACAGGCAGCCCGCGCAGTCGGAGCCCTTCTCCTCCTCCGGATTCCAGTAGAAGCCGGAGGTGGCGCCGCCGCGGGCCATCGCGATCAGGCCGGCGGCCTGGACGGCGACGCGGTGGGACTCGGACCAGCCCTTGCGGTCGTCGTTGCCGTCGGCCGGTTCGACGTAGTACTCGGCCCACCACAGCGGCAGGTCGTGCGTCTGGCGACGCACCCACTGGCTGACGGCCGTGAGCTTGTCGGTGGCCGCGAACTCGTTGGGCAGCATGTCGTCGTCGTTGGTGTAACTGGAACCGTCCACGACGACGAAGTCGGCGCCCACCTTGTTCTTGTTCCAGTAGTCGAAGGCGTCCAGGACCCGCTGGTCCATGGCGCCCCAGGTGCCCTTCACGGTCGTGGACGCGTTGTCCGTCTGGCGTGGGTCGAAGCTGTCCATGACGAGGTAGGGCCCGCCCACCATGATGTCCTTGTCGACCTTCTTCAGCGCCTTGTAGACCAGGTTGTAGAGCTCGGTGTAGCCCTCGTAGTCCCAGCGGGCCTTGGAGTCGTTCCAGAAGCCCTTGAACTCGTTCCAGACGATGAAGTGCCGTACGTCCGGATAGCGCTTGGCGACGGTCGCGGCGAGCGCGGCGAAGTCCTTGTAGTGGGCGCGGTCCGGGGCGGTCTCCAGCGCGGCCTGGCTCCAGTCGGTGTTGTCCGCGCCGGACTTGCCGCCCTTCATCCAGTCCGGGGAGCAGCACAGGGTGACGATCGGGGTGCCGCCGGACTTGCGGATGAAGTCGATACGGCGGTCCATCTCGGAGAAGTCGTAACGCCCCTTGGACGGTTCGGGGTTGCCCGCGCCCCAGCCCATGATGTGCTGGTTCTGTGGCAGCGACTGCTTCTCCAGCAGCCCCTGGACGCGTGCGGTGGCGGCGTCGGGGCCCTCGTCGGCGCTGAACTGGGTGTGGGTGAAGCCCCAGCCCACCTCCGGCTGCGGGGTGTCGGGCGGGGTGACCGGTGTGCCGTGCACCTTGTCCCCGTCGCGGGTCGTACCCGCGGTGCTTCCGGCGTCTCCGGGCAGGGTGTTGAGCAAGGTCACCACCAGGGCCAGAGCAGCCACGCCCACGCCGAGCAGCGCGGTGAGCCGCCACCGCCGTGCCCCCGAATTCCACCCATGACGTCCCATCATGGGCAACAGTAACGGCGGGGATCGGCCAGAGGACAGAGCCCGTAGCACCACAGCCCTGTAACAGGACGGAGGGGATACACCGGAAGCGGTGGACGACAGCCGACACACAGGACGCACTGCGGAAACCGGGTGCACGGGGCGCCCGCGTGACAGATCATGGCGGCATGTCTGCGAACCCACACGACGCTCTGCCGATCCGGCTCAACGTCGACGACAGCGACTCTCCGTCGGACGTCGTCGACGCGCTGTTCCTCGGCCGCTTCGCGACGGGCGAGCAGCCTCACTCGCACGCGGCGAACATCGACCGCGTACGGTCCGGGGCGACGCTGCTTCCGCCGGGCGCCCGCGTGCTGCGCTCCGCCCGCGACGACGACCGCAGCGCGACGCTCGCCGAGGGCGACGGCTGGACGCTGCTGGTGTCCCGCTGGAACCGCGGCGCCGACGTGACGGTCACCGCCACCAGTGCCGAGCTGGCCGAGAAGATCCTCGACCAGGCCACGGACGGCGCGGCCGACGAGCCCGAACCGCAGCCGGAGAACGTGACGATGGGGTTCTGGTACGTGTCCCCGCGCCGCGGCCCGCACCGCACCACCCGCCAGATCTCGGCGGGTACGTGGGAGGAGGTCCGGCCGAACTACACCGCACCGGTCGCGGACGCGATGGACCATCTGATGAAGACGACACCGGAGGACATCGCGGGCCGGCTGCTCCTGCTGCACGGCCCGCCGGGCACGGGCAAGACGTCGGCCCTGCGCACCCTGGCCCGCTCGTGGCGGGACTGGTGCCAGGTGGACTGCGTCCTCGACCCGGAGCGCCTCTTCTCGGACGTCGGCTACCTGATGGACATCGCGATCGGCGAGGAGGACAGCACCGGCAAGGGCCGCTGGCGGCTGCTCCTGCTGGAGGACTGCGACGAACTGATCCGCGGCGAGGCCAAGCACACCGCGGGCCAGGCCCTCTCACGTCTGCTCAATCTCACGGACGGCCTGCTCGGCCAGGGCCGCAACGTCCTCGTGGGCGTCACCACCAACGAAGACCTGGAGCGCCTCCACCCCGCGGTGGTCCGCCCCGGCCGCTGTCTGGCCCGCATCGAGGTCGGCCCGCTGACCCGCCGCGAGGCGGTCAGCTGGCTCGGCACGGAGGAGGGCGTCTCCCGCGAGGGCGCGACCCTGGCCGAGCTGTACGCACTCCGCCGGGGGACGACTCCGACGTCGGTACCGGACCAGCGCGAGGGCGCGGACGCGGGGCTGTACCTGTAGCCCCGGGCGCCCCACCCGGTGCTTTGATGGACATATGACCCTGTTCGTCGGCACGTCGGGGTGGCAGTACAAGGACTGGCGCGGCGTCCTCTACCCGGACGGGCTGCCCCTGCGGCTCTGGCTGGAGGACTACGCGGCACGCTTCGCGACGGTCGAGATCAACAACGCCTTCTACCGGCTGCCGTCGCGGGAGACCTTCGAGGACTGGCGGGAGCGCACTCCGCCGGACTTCGTCGTCGCCGTCAAGGCGAGCCGCTACCTGACCCACATCAAGCGGCTGCGCGACCCACAGGAACCGGTGCACCGGCTGATCAGCCACGCCGCGGGACTCGGCGACCGGCTCGGACCGGTGCTGCTCCAGCTCCCGCCCACGCTGCGCGCCGACCCCGGCCTCCTCGACGACTGCCTCGCCTGCTTCCCGGCCGACGTGCGGATCGCGGTCGAACCGCGCCACGACTCCTGGTGGACGCCGGAAGTGCGCAAGGTGCTGGAGTCACGGGGCGCCGCGCTCTGCTGGGCCGACGTACGGGCCCGGCCGGTGACCCCGCTGTGGCGGACCGCCGACTGGGGTTACGTCCGCTTCCACGAGGGCCGCGCCCACGACTGGCCGCGCTACGGCCGCCAGTCCCTGACGACCTGGCTCCGACGCATCACGGACGCCTGGCCCCACGACCACGAGGTGTACGCGTACTTCAACAACGACGTGAATGCGGCGGCGGTCCGGGACGCGGCGCTGTTCGCCCACGCGGCGTCGGCAGCGGGCCTGACCGTCACACGCGTTCCCGACCGGTTGCCCGGAGGTTGAACATCCCGCCGCGACGGCGCGGTCGGGCGGTGCCGAGCCCACTCCACCCTCCCGGGAGAACGGGAAACCCCTAGGTCCTGTCGTCACATGGTGTCGCGGGGCAGACGGGAATGTGACGACAGGGCCTAGCCCCCGTAAGCCGCCCGCAGGGCATCCCGTACGGCGTCCAGCGCGGCGGCCTCGGTCAGCGCGAGGCGGTGTACGCGCTCGGCGTAGGCCTGCGCGGCCGCGGCGGCCTCGCGCTCGGCGGCCGAGCCGGCGGCAGCCACAAACGTTCCGTTGCGCCCCCGCGTCTCGATCACCCCGTCCGCCTCCAGCGCCCGGTACGCCTTGGCGACCGTATTGGGCGCGAGGCCGAGCGACTCGGCCAGCCCCCGCACCGTGGGGAGCTTGTAGCCGACCGGCAGCGCCCCGGACCGGGCCTGCTCGGAAATCTGGGCGCGCACCTGCTCGTACGGCGCCGCCCCCTCATCGATGTGGATCTTCAGCGTCACGGGGCGATTGTCCCGCACCCACCGGAAAATGAGAGGCACCCGCGCACACCCCCCGCGTAGCGTGCGGCTCCATGACAGTGATCGTTCGCGAACTGCGTCGCGGGAGTCCGGCAGACACCGAGGCCTTCACGCGTATCCGGCACGTGGCCCTACCGTTCATGCTCTACACCCCCGAGTCCATCGCCTACGACGTGGAGCACGCCCACCCCGCCTCCCACTACCAGCCGTTGCTGGCGGAGGAGGACGGCGAGTTCATCGGTACGGCGCAGGTGGGCGTCATCTACGACAGCCCGGACCCCGGCCAGGCGTACATCAACGTCTATGTGCACCCGGAGCGGACGGGCCGCGGCGCGGGCACGCTACTGGTGCGCACCGCCGAGGAGCGCCTCGGCGCCCTGGGCGCGACCAGGCTGCACACCTGGGTGCTGGACGCGCCCGCGAACCGCGCCTTCGCGGAGAAGCACGGCTACCGCGCCGCCCGCACCGCGCACTTCCTCCGCCTCGACCTGGCGAACGGCGCGCTGCCCCCGCTCGCGGAGCCGCCCGCGGGCGTCGAACTGCGCACCGCCGCGGACTTCGCCGACGATCCGCGCCCGCTGTTCGACTTGGACGCGGAGACGCTGCTGGACGAACCGAGCGACGTCGACCGCGAGTTCACGGACTACGAGGCGTGGCTGGAGGAGACCTGGAACCACCCCCTCCTCAGCCGTGAGCTGACCTCGGTCGCGGTCGTCGACGGCCGCCCCGCCGCGTTCAGCGCCGCCCGCACCGACGGCGGCACCCGCTACGGCACCGTGATGACCGGCACCGCCCGCGCCTTCCGGGGCCGCGGCCTCGCCAAGCTGGCCAAGAACGACTCCCTGCACCGTGCCCGCGCCGCCGGCTTCACGGAGGCGTTCACCGGCAACGACAGCGGCAACGGCCCGATGCTGGCGATCAACAAGTGGTTCGGCTACGAGATCTGTGCGACAGAGGTGAAGTATCTCCGTGAACTCGACTGACGCTTCCCGCTCCTTGGATGTCGTCCAGGTCGTCCTCGTCAAGTACGGTCGTACGAAGATCCGTTACCCCGCCGAGCTGCTCGACGACGACGGCACCCGGGTCACCGTACGCGCGCCGTGGGCGGGCGACAGCGTCCGCGATTTCGGCTTCGTACGCTTCGAGCCGGGAGACATCTTCACCGAGTACTACTGGCGGGACCGCTGGTACGCGGTGAAGGAGGTCCGCGACGCCGAGGGCGCACTGAAGGGCTGGTACTGCGACATCACCCGCCCGGCCACCGTCTCCGGCGGTGAACTGATCGTCGAGGATCTCGACCTGGACCTGTGGCGCTCGGCCGACGGCCGAACCGTACTGCGCCTGGACGAGGACGAGTTCGCGGCGAGCGGCCTGTCGGCCACCGACCCGGCGGCCGCGACCGCCGCCGAGAACGCCCTGGACGAACTCGAACGCCGGGCCCGCGAGGGCGACTTCGAGAACCTGCTGGCCTAGAGGCCGTCGTCCTGTACGGCGGCCACCACCGCGTACCGCTCGTCCTCGACCTCTCTGCCCCACAGCCGGGCGTCGCCGGACAGCGGTTCCACGTGGATGTCGGCGGCGAAGGGCTTCAGGAGGGCGGTCAGCCGGTCGGCGGACAGACCGACCGGGCTCACCGTCCCCCACACGCCCTCCACGAGGACGAGCCGTCCGCCGGGACGGAGCAGCCCGCGCCAGTGCCGCAGGACGCGCTCGGGGTCGGGCAGCGCCCACAGCACATGGCGGCAGAGCAGCACGTCGAACCGCTGCTCGCCGACGGGCGGTGCCGCCGCGTCACCGAGGAGGAACACCGCGTCACGGCCTGCCAGCTTGGCGCGGGCGAGGTCGATCATGGGCGGCGAGAGGTCGACCCCGGTGACCCGGTGCCCCCGCTCGGACGCGAGGAGTGACAGGCTGCCGGTGCCGCAGCCCAGGTCGAGGACGTCGGACGCCCGCTCCGGCAGCCATGTCCGCAGCCGGGCCGCCCAGGCCGCCCTGACGGCGGGGTCGCGCAGGCCGTGGTCCGGCTCGTCGTCGAAGCCGGCGGCCTCGGCGTCCCAGTCGACGTCCGCGCCCGGATTCATTCCGCTGTCATCCGACTTCATACCGCTGTTACTCGTCATGTGCCCCAGGGTGACACCCACCACTGACAGTCATTCGTGACAACTGACAGTCGAATCGTGACAGCCGCCACAGACAGATCCCAACCGATGAGGAACTCTCCACGAAAGGGTCTACCTCCGTACAACCGCGGATTCCGGTAGACACAAGGAGGCAGCCATGCGCCGTGTGACCGTGCAGAAGCCCCTGAGGAAGTCGGACTCCCGCCGCGTACGGGAGGAGGCCGACGAGCGTCCGGCCGAGCGCCCGGAGGTCCGAAAGGACATCCACCGCACCTGGTGGCCGGACGGGTGAGCCGCCCCGGCCGCGCGCCCCTGAAATCCCCCGGGTACGAGAACCGTCAGGCAAGTCGCTTGCGGTAGTGGATGCGGTCGTAGGGGCCTTCCACACGACGCTCCACGACCTCGTACCCGTACTTCGGGTAGAGCTTCTGGTTCTCCCACATCATCGCGTTCGTCAGGAGCCTGACCTCGGGCAGTCCGAGCGCCCGCGCGTGCGCGTCCACGAACGTCAGCAGCCGCCGCCCGATGCCCTTGCCATGGGCGTCGGGGTGGACGGCGATGGTGTCGAGGTACAGATGGTCCTCGTGCTCCTCGACCACCACGAGCCCGGTCACCGGCTCCCCCGTGACGAACACCCGCCCCGCCGCCACGTTCGCCGCGTGGTCCGCCTCCATGGGCACCGGCACCAGCCCGATGCGCTCGATGTACGGGTGGAACGCCGCGTCGATCACGGCCTTCACCGCGGACACGTCGGAAGCGACGGCCGACCGCGTCCCGAACTCCTCAGATGTGTCTGTCATGGCCGCAACGCTACCTACCTGATCGCAGCCTGAGCACTCCCTTAACGCGGCCATAAAGATCTCCATCACCCGCCTCCAGCAGGCGATTTCACGGTTTCTTGGGGCTAGCTTGCTGATCGCCCCCACGGGTTCGCCGCACGCCTCCAGGACCGTTTCGAGGAGTTCCCCCATGACCGCCCTGACCGCCCTTCCCGCTCGCCGCAAGGCCGCCGCGATCGCGGCCCTCGGTGTCGCCCCGCTCGCCCTGACCGGGCTCGCCGCCGCGCCCGCCTCGGCGCACGGTTCGATGGGGGATCCGGTCAGCCGGGTCTCGCAGTGCTATGCGGAGGGTCCCGAGAGCCCCAAGTCGGCCGCCTGCAAGGCGGTCGTCGCGGCCGGCGGCACGCAGGCGCTCTACGACTGGAACGGCGTGCGCATCGGGGACGCGAACGGACAGCACCAGACGCTGATCCCGGACGGCAAGCTGTGCAGCGCGAACAACGACGAGTTCAAGGGCCTGGACCTGGCCCGCGACGACTGGCCGGCCACGAGCGTGAGCAGCGGCTCGTACACCTTCAAGTACCGCGTGACCGCCCCGCACAAGGGCACCTTCAAGGTCTACATCACCAAGGCAGGTTACGACCCGTCCCAGCCGCTGGCCTGGGACGACCTGGACCTCCAGAACCCGGTCGCCACGGTCACCGACCCGACCGCGTCGGGCGGCTTCTACACGTTCTCCGGGACCCTCCCGCAGCGCTCCGGCAAGCAGCTGCTGTACGCGATCTGGCAGCGGTCGGACAGCCCGGAGGCCTTCTACTCCTGCTCGGACGTCGCGTACGGCGGAAGCGGAAGCAGCGGCGACAGCGGCAGTAGCAGCAGCGGTACGACGAGCAGTTCCTCCCCGGCTCCGAGCGCCTCCGCGCCCTCCGAGGAGCAGATAGCGGACGGTGCCGACAAGTCGACCGTCGAGCACCACGGCCACGGTGACAACGACGCCGGCACGTCGGCGGAACCCACCGCGGCCACCGGTTCCGACGCCACCGAGAGCCCCGCCAACCAGCCGGAGGCCGCCGGCTCCTCGGAGAACCTCGCCGAGACCGGTGGCGACGACAGCACCCCGTACCTCGCGGTCGGCGGCGCGGCCGCCCTGGCCCTCGGCGCGGCGGCCCTGTTCGCCTCGGTCCGCCGCCGCGCGGTGAACGGCGGCCGGCACAGCCGCTGACGCACCTGACTCCGGGGTCCGACCGGCGGCTCAGGCCGGTCGGACCCCGGCCGCGCGTTCAGCTGAACACGGAAGCACAGGTGGTCGTGGTGGCGTGCGCCGGGTCGAGGGCGTTCGCCACCTCGTGGTAGGCGATGCGGTCGAGGATGCCGATCGCCACGTGCTCGGAGAGGTCGACCGAACACAGGTTCTGGAGAAGGACGTTGTGGACGTCGGATCCGGTGAGGAACTGCGAGCTGTACGGCGTGACCACCTCGTCGTACTTGGTGGCGATGACCGTGTAGTGGACGCCCGCGACGGTGTCACCGCCCGCGTTGAGCTTGGCCAGGAACGCGGATCCGGCGACCTGGTCGGCGAGGCCCGGGGTCGCCGCGGACAGCAGGTCCTCGGCGCCGGGGAAGTACGGCAGCAGGTTGGCAAGGCCGCTGAGGGTGGTGCCGTGGTTGTCGGGCGCGAGGCCGACGAGGGCGTTCACCTTGGCGGCTCCGCCGAGGAACTTGAGGTAGTAGCGGGGCATCATGCCGCCCTGCGAGTGGCCGACGAGGTCCGCCTTGGCGGCGTCGGTCGACGCGAGCACCTTGTCGACGAAGACCTGGAGCTGCTCGGCCGACTTGTCGATGGGGCCGAGGCCGTTGAAGAGCGGGACACCGGGCAGTTGCCCGTAGTCGAGGGAGTAGACGCAGTAACCGCGGTTCACCAGGTAGGGCGCGAGGGCCAGCCAGTTGTCGACGGAGTTCCCGAAGGTGCCGTGGACGAGGACGACGGGGCGGGGATGGGCGGCGGACGGCTTGCAGGAGTAGTTGTTCCAGCCACTGCTGGGGGCGGAATCAGCTCGGGCGGTGGCAGCGGGGACGACGGCGACCGCGGCGGTCAGCAGCAGCGCGGTCAGGGGTCTGAGCAGGCGCTTCCAGGGCAGCATCGTGTGATCTCCTTGCGGCTCAAGGGAGTTGCGACGGCGTACGCCCTGTGATCCGGATCACGAGGATGCTGTTCACTCGTCAAGTTACGGACGAGTAGTGCAAGTGTGAAGTTACGTGTCAGTAAAAACTTCCAGTGGTAGTCGATGGCGCTGACACGTACTGATGAATCATCACCAGGCGGGCCTGATGGGACCGTAGGGCGCAATGCGCATCAAACGATCACGCAACACGCGCACTTCACCCTCCCCCAGCAGTTCGACCCACGCCTGCACGGCCTCGGCGGCCGCCTCCTCCGCGGCCCGCGTACAGGCCCAGCCGCGTTCGGTCAGCACAACGAGCCGGGCGCGCGCGTCGTCGGGGTGCGGGCGGCGCTCGGCGTACCCCTTGCGGACCAGTTCGTCGACGAGCTGACTGGCCGCCTGCTTGGTGAACCCCAGATGGGCGGCGAGGTCGGTGACCGTCGCGCCGTCCGGTGCGAGCCGGGCGAACGCGAAGCCGTACGCGGGCCGCCCCTCGAACCCGCGGGCGACGACACCGGCGTTGATGCGTTGGGTCAGGTCACCCGCGGCGGCGAGCAGGGCGGCGGTCAGGGTCATGGCCTCGGAGTTCTGCACGGAGGCATTGAAACACCCTTGACGGATTGGTCAAGCAGCTTGACCATAGGTCCATACAGTCAAGCTACTTGACCATCAGTCACCGGAGGCACCCATGCCCGTCATCCGCGCGTCCGAATCCGTGACCCACGAGATCCACGGCGCCCGTTTCGTCTCGTACGCCACTCCCCGCACCGGCAGCAAGGAGCTGTGCGCCTGGCGGGGTGAGATCCCGGCGGGTACCAAGGCCCCTGCCCACACCGTCAACCGCGAGGAGATCCTCCATCTGCTCGACGGCGAACTGCTGATCACGCTCGACGGCCGCACCGAACGGGTCACCGCGGGCGACACGCTGATCATCAACCCCGGAGCGACGTTCGCCGCCGAGAACCCGACCGATCGGACCACGGTCACCTGGGTCACCACCTCCATCGGCCTCCAGGCGGAGCTGGCCGACGGCTCGGTCATCACCGCGCCGTGGGCCAACTGACCTGGTCATGAACGTCACGCGGCCAGCGTCCCCGGCCCGATCACATGCGGTCCGAACTTCGCCCGCGCTCTGTCCGCGACCTCCTCGATGCGGCGGACCTTCTCGTCCACCGGGTCGAAGGTGAGCTGGTAGGAGGCCTGTTCGGCGGGGGTCAAACCCTCGGCGCGCAGGGCGATCGCACGGACCCGGGCGCGCTGGAGGCCGAGTGCCTCGTACATGCGGTACGCCGTGTCCGTGAGCGTCGACGAGTGGGCGGTCGGCTCCTTGAGCGTACGGCTGCGAGTGGTCGTGATGGGGGTCCCCCCGCTCGAGCCTGTTCGAGAGTGGGGGAGGTCGGCGTAGCGGACCGTGAGGGTCAGGGTGCGGCAGACCTTTTCCAGGGAGCGCAGCCGGGTGCCCAGTTCCTCGACGGCGGAGAGCAGGGCGCGGCGGTGCCGGGCCGGGTCCAACTCATCGCGCGCGAAGGGGCGTTCGGTGGCCAGGGAGCGCGAGGTGGCGGTCGGTACGACCCGACTGCGGTCGATGCCGGACGCCTTCTCGCGCAGTTCGCGGCCGGCGCGGGCGCTGGTGAGGCGTTGCAGGGTGGACAGGGGTGCGGCGGCGACCTTGCCGATGGTGTCGAGGCCGTACTCACACAGGATGCGGGCGGTGGCGCCGCCGACTCCGGGCAGCGCGGCGACGGGCCGGTCGGCGAGGAACTCCGCGATGACGTCCGGCTCTTCGGGCACCACGCGGGTGACCCCGGGCACGGCGTCGCGCAGGGCCATCCGCGCGAGCATCGGCCCGGGCCCGGCGCCGATCACGCAGTCGATCCCGTACAGGGCGAGCGCCCGCACCCGGATCAGCGAGGCGAACTCCACGGCGCCCCGCCCGAAGTACCGCTCGGCGCCCCGCAGATCCAGCAGCGCGCCGTCGGGCGGCAGGGCCTCGATGACGGGGGTGAACTCCTCGAGCAGGCCGAGGAGTTGGGGCAGGGCGGCCTCGTACATCGGAGGCAGCTGGAAACGTACGCAGAGGATGGTCATCCCGCACTCCCCGGACTCTGGTGCCACAACTTCTTTCCACCCGCGGGCCCTTCGCCCGCGGGACGCAGGTCGGCCCAGGGGTGCATCTCGTACCCCGTGGACATACGGATCGTCCGGCCCTCCGCCGGATCGCCGTCACCGGACTTCGCGGCCCTCGCGGCCTTCCCGGCCTTCTCCGGCCCATTCGCCCCGTCCGGCTTCTCCGGCTTCTCCGGCTTCTCCGGTACGGGCTCCGCCAGCCGCTCCGCCACCACGTCGAGGCCGCCCTCGGCACGCAGCTCGACCAGCTCGGCGAGGTTCCAGGCCGCCGCGCCCACCACGCTGAGGCTGCGCGGGCCGCGACGCTGCACCACGCCGCGCACCAGCAGCAGCCAGGAGTGGAAGACGGTGTGGGCGCACGCGTCGTGGGAGTCGTCGAAGAAGGCGAGGTCGACCAGGCCCGTGCCGTCGTCCAGGGTGGTGAAGATGACGCGCTTGCCGGAGCGGATCGGCGGGGTCTGGGTGGCCGCCTTGGCACCCGCGACCAGGACCGTCTCACCGTGCCGCGCCTCGCGCAGCCGGCGTGCCGACGCCACCCCCAGTTCGTCGAGGAACTCCCGGTGGTCGTCCATGAGATTGCGCGAGGCGTCCATGGAGAGCACGCCCAGTTCGGCGCTGAGCCTTTCCGCCGAGGAGAGGTCGGGCAGCCCGGCCGAGGCGGTCTTCCGCCCGCCGGACAGCGGGAGTTGATCCCCGCGCCCGCCGCGCGCGCCCCGGTGCAGCTCGGTCAAGTGCAGTTGCAGATCACGGCGGTTGGCGCCGAACGCGTCCAACGCGCCCACCTGCGCGAGCCGCCCGGCCAGCGGACGGCTCGGCCGGGCACGCTCCCAGAAGTCGAGCAGTGAGGCGTACGGCTGCCCGTCCGCGATCCGCGCGGCCTCGGCCTCGCGGATGCCGTGCACGTCGGAGAGCGCCAGCCGCACGCCCCACACTTCCCTGGACCCATCGAACCCATCGGACCCATTCGATTCAGACACCAGTTCGATACGGTGGGCGACCGCCGACCGGTTCACATCCAGCGGCAGGATCGGCACGCCTCTCCGCCGCGCGTCCGCGAGCAGCAGCCGCTTCGGGTACATCCCGGGATCGTGTGTGAGCAACCCCGCGTAGAACGCGGCCGGGTGATGGGCCTTCAGCCACGCCGACTGGTACGTCGGTACGGCGAAGGCGACCGCGTGCGCCTTGCAGAAGCCGTACGACCCGAAGGCCTCGACGATCTCCCAGGTGCGCGCGATGGTCTCGGCGTCGTACCCCTTGGCCGCCGCGTTCTGTGCGAACCAGAACCGGATCCGCCCCTGCGACTCGGGGTCGGAGAGCCCGCGCCGCACCCGGTCCGCCTCGCCGCGCCCGCAGCCGGTCATGATGTCGACGATGTCGATGATCTGCTCGTGGAAGACGACGACCCCGTACGTCTCCTTCAGCGGTCCTTCCAGGTCCGGGTGCGGATAGCGGACCGGTGCCCGCCCGTGCCGCGCCTCGATGAACGGCCGCACCATGTCGGCGGCGACCGGCCCGGGGCGGAAGAGGGAGATGTCGACGACGAGGTCGTGGAAGGTCGCGGGCTGGAGCCTGCCGACCAGGTCCCGCTGTCCCGGCGACTCGATCTGGAAGCAGCCCAGCGTCTCGGTGGACTGGATGAGCCGGTACGTCGCCGGGTCGCCCGGCGGTACCGCGTCGATGTCCAGCCGATCCCCCGTGGCCCGCTCCACCTCGGCCACCGCGTGCGCCATCGCGGACTGCATCCGCACGCCCAGTACGTCGAGCTTGAGCAGCCCGAGGTCCTCGACGTCCTCCTTGTCGAACTGCGACATGGGGAAGCCCTCGCCGCTGGTCGGCATGACCGGCGTACGGGCGAGCAGGGAGGCGTCGGAGAGCAGCACCCCGCACGGGTGCATGGCGACTCCGCGCGGGAGGGCGTCGAGGGCCTCGACCAGTTCCCAGAGCCTGCCGTACCGCTCCTTCTCCCCTGCCAGTTCCCGCAGTTCGGGCAGCTCGTCCATGGCCGCGCGGGCGTCGCGGGCGCGGATGTGCGGGAAGGACTTGGCGATCCGGTCGATGTCGGCGGGGTCCATGGAGAGGGCGGCGCCCACATCGCGGACGGCGTGCCGGACCCGGTAGGTCTCGGGCATCGCGACGGTGGCGACCCGCTCGGTGCCGAACCGGCCGATGATCGCGCGGTAGACCTCCAGGCGGCGCGCGGACTCCACGTCGATGTCGATGTCGGGCAGGACCGAGCGGCGCTTGGACAGGAAGCGTTCCATCAGCAGCCCGTGCTCGACGGGGTCGGCGTGTGCGATGCCCAGGAGGTGGTTGACGAGGGACCCGGCACCGGAGCCACGCGCGGCGACCCGGATGCCCATCTCCCGTACGTCGTCCACGACTTGAGCGACCGTCAGGAAGTAGGAGGCGAAGTGGTGGTGGGCGATGATGTCCAGCTCGCGGTGCATCCGCTCCCAGTAAGCCCTCTTGCGGTCATAGCCGCGCAGCACCATCCCCGCCGCCGCCCGGGAGGCCAGGACGCGCTGGGCGGTACGGCGGCCCGCGCCGACGAGGTGCGGTTCGGGGAAGTGGACGGTCCCGATGCCGAGGTCGTCCTCGGGGTCGACGAGGCATTCGGCGGCCGTGACCTGCGTCTGTTCGAGCAGGCGGCAGGCGGTGTCGCGGCGGTAGCCCGCGGCCTCGACGATCCGTTCGGCGGCGCCCAGCATGGCGGCCTCGCCCTTGAGCCAGGCCTCGCCGGAGTCCAGCTCGCGTCGGGGATCGACGGGGACGAGTCGGCGGGCGGCGTCCAGGACGTCGGCGACCGGGCCCATACCGGGGTCGGCGTACCGGACGGTGTTGCTGAGCACCGGGCGCACCCGCTGTTCGGCGGCGAAGCCGACGGTGCGGGCGGCCAGCCTCAAGGATCCCGGCCCGGTGCCTTTGCGGCCGTGCCACACGGCTTCGAGGCGCAGGGCGTCGCCGTAGATCTCCCGCCAGGGCACGAGCAGCTTCGCGGCCCGGTCGGGACGCCCGGCGGCGAGCGCGCGGCCGACGTCGGAGGCGGGGCCGAGCAGCACGGTCAGGCCCTCGGCATGGTTGTCCGGCCACGGCAGCAGCGGTGGCCCCTCGCTCTCGCGGGCATGCGCGGCCGTAACGATTCTGCAGAGGTCGGCCCAGCCGGTCGCGCCGTCTCGGGCGAGGAAGGTCGCGCGAGGTGTCGACTCATCAATGAAGGCACCGCCACGAACCGGGGCGCGCCGCTTCTCCCCGCGCTCGGGCTCCCCCACCGCCAGCTCGGCGCCGAACAGCGGACGGATGCCCGCCTTCGCGCACGCCTTGGCGAACCGGACCGTGCCCGCGAGGGTGTCCCGGTCGGTGAGGGCGAGGGCGTCCATGCCCCGCTCCGAGGCGCGCTCGGCCAGCCGCTCCGGGTGCGAAGCCCCGTACCGCAGGGAGAACCCGGAAACGGTGTGCAGATGCGTGAACCCCGGCACACGCACCTCCCGTACCCGTGAGCCCTACCCGAGCTCTCGAACATTAGTTCCCAACCACCTCACCCCCACCATAGACCAATTTTCGAACTCTTGTGCGACACACGTTGGAGCCTGTCTCACCTGCGCAAACGCCGGACGGCCCGGACCGTGGGGCATGACGCAGACAGCCGACGCCGACGCCCCGCGCACGTCGTTCCTCGCCGAGGTGAAGGACGCGGTCACCGACGAGGCCACGGCACGCGAGAAGATCCTGAACCGGGACATCGACGGCGCCCAGGTGATCGACCCGGCGGGCACCACGGACCGGCTCCTGGTCGCCACCGGCGGCGGCACCGTGCCGGCCACCACCCTGGAGAAGCTCACCACCGCGACCGAGGCGGCCGAGCGGCGCACGGTGCGGACCGTCGACGTGGCCCCGGCCTCCGCCCAGGACTTCGACGGGCTCTCGCTGCTGGCGCTCTCGGCGTGGGCGGTGGCGGGAAGCGCGATGGCGGGGGGGGGGGGGGGTCTCCCCCCGCCCCCCCCCCCCCCCCCCCTTCTCCCCCCCCCCCCCCCCCCCCCCCCCCCCCCCCCCCGCCACCCTGCTTCTGTCCGACAGACCTCCGCCCGGCGTCAGCCGATCTGGGCGCCGAAGGCCGACAGCGCCTCGGTGACCGGCTGGAAGAAGGTCTCACCGCCCGAGGTGCAGTCGCCGCTGCCGCCGGAGGTGAGGCCGATCGCGGCGTCGCCGTCGAAGAGCGAGCCGCCGCTGTCACCGGGCTCGGCGCAGACGTCGGTCTGGATGAGTCCGTTGACGATGTCGCCGTTGCCGTAGTTCACGGTGGCGTCCAGGCCGGTGACCGTGCCGTCGTGCACCTGGGTCGTCGAACCGCTGCGGGTCACCTTCTCGCCGACGGTCGCCTCGGCCGCCTTGGTGATGGGCTGCGAGGAGCCGTTGTAGAGGTCGACCTCGCTCGGGTGGTCGACGCTCGCGGTGTACTTGACCAGGCCGAAGTCATTGTCCGGGAAGCTGGACTGCTCGTTCGTGCCGATCTCGTTGCCGCTGGAGTCCGACCAGGTGGAGATCGCCTCGGTGCAGTGCCCGGCGGTGATGAAGTACGGCTGCCCGTCCTTGACCACGTTGAAGCCGAGCGAGCAGCGCCCGCCGGAGCCGCTGATGGCGTCGCCGCCCGCGATGAAGGGCTTGAACTCCCCCTTCGTGCGCTGGAGTTCGGCCGTGGCGCCGAGGCCGTCGACGACCTTGGTCAGCTTCGCGAGAGCGGCGCCCTTGACCGTGCGGTCCGCGGTGACGACGACCTTGTTGGTCTCCGGGTCGGTCGCCCACGAGGTGCCGGGGATGGTCGCGTCCTTCTTGAGCGTCGTACGGGTGCTCTTCAGCTCGGCGAGGGAGTTCTCGACGATTCTGGCCTTGGCGCCGGCCGCCGCGACGGTGTGGGCCGCGGTCTCGTCGAGCACGTTGACGACGAGGTGCCCGGACTTCGCGTCGTAATACGTTCCCGCCGCGCCGGCGCCGAGGTCCTCGCCGAGGGTCGAGGCGAGCTTTCCGGCCGCCGCGATCGAGAGGGTGTGCGGGGCGGGGGTCTTCGGCGCCTCGCTCGCGTTCGCACTCTGGAAGGTGACTCCCGCTGCGACGAGTGCGGCGATGCCCGCACCCGCCACGGCGGCACGCCGCTTGGTTATGCGTCGGTGCTTCAACTCACGTCCTCCTGTGGGGGGTCGGTCGGGGAGGCTGTGGGGGTCTCCGGGACCGGAAGGCGTACGGACATGGACCCGGCGCAGCACAAAAAGCCGCGTCCATGTCAGTTGTTCGCCGCCCACTATTCCGAGGCCGACAGGGGGCACACAAGGTCGACTTCAGGACGCGCCTGCGCCAACGGGTGTGCACCCCCTGTGCCTTGACTGTGCGTGGTCGCACCACGTGGGTTCGCAGTGCAAACACTGGCTGCGAATGACCGGTGTGCAGCCTGTGAGGTCTAGTCCTGTCCGGTTTTCGATCCCTCGGCGTCCGGTTCCAAGGAGGCCTCCAGGGGTGGCGGTTGCTCCTGCACCGGTTGCTGAACCGCGGGCGGCGCCGGTTGCTGAACCGCGGGCGGCACCGGTTGCTGAACCACGGGCGGCACCGGCTGTCCGGGCCCCTGCTGGGCCTGCGCCCGCTCCAGGAACCGCAGCAGCTCCACCGGGAAGGGCAGCACGAGCGTGGAGTTCTTCTCGGCCGCGACCGCCACCACCGTCTGCAGCAGCCGCAGTTGGAGTGCCGCGGGCTGCTCGGACATCACTCCGGCGGCCTCCGCGAGCTTCTTGGAGGCCTGCAGCTCCGCGTCCGCGTTGATGACCCGCGCGCGCCGCTCGCGGTCGGCCTCGGCCTGCCGCGCCATCGACCGCTTCATCGTCTCCGGCAGCGATACGTCCTTGATCTCGACGCGGTCGATCTGCACACCCCAGCCCATGGCCGGGCTGTCGATCATCAGCTCCAGGCCCTGGTTGAGCTTCTCGCGGTTGGAGAGGAGATCGTCGAGGTCGCTCTTGCCGATGATCGAGCGGAGCGACGTCTGCGCCATCTGCGAGACCGCGAAACGGTAGTCCTCGACCTGGATGACCGCGTCGGCCGCGTCCACCACCTTGAAGTAGACGACCGCGTCGACCCGCACCGTGACGTTGTCCCGCGTGATGCCCTCCTGCGCGGGCACCGGCATCGTCACGATCTGCATGTTGACCTTACGGATCCGGTCCACGAAGGGCACGACCATCGTGAACCCGGGGCCGCGCACCTCCGAGCGCAGCCTGCCGAGCCGCAGCACCACGCCCCGTTCGTACTGTTTGACGACGCGGGCCCCGGCCATCACATAGACCAGCCCCACGGACGCGACGGAGACTCCCGCCGCCACCAGCTCACCGACCATCACGGCCCCCAGGGTCCGAAGTGGGCGCACCAGGCGTGTACAGCGTGTACTTCGACGGTAACTCCGTCACCTGAACAAGGGCGAGCCCCCGCACGGCAGTTGCGTACGGGGGCTCGCCTGCTGCTGGCTGCAGGTCTGGCAGTGCGGGGTACCGCGGGGTCGGGCTCGATCAGCCGACGCTCACGCCGTAGTAGCTCAGGGCCTCGGTGACCGGCTGGAAGAAGGTCGTACCACCGGAGGTGCAGTCGCCGCTGCCGCCGGAGGTCAGACCGTACGCGACGGTGCCGGCGTACAGGGGACCGCCGCTGTCGCCACCCTCGGCGCAGACGGTGGTCTGGATCATCTGGTAGACCACGTCGCCGCCGCCGTAGTTGACCGTGGCGTTCAGGGCGGTGACCCGGCCGCTGTGCGTGCCGGTGGTCGAGCCACGACGGTAGACGGTCGTGCCCACGCTGGGCGTGGCGGCGCTGGAGATGGTCTGGCTGCCGACCGCGCTCGGGTGGGCGATCGAGGTGTTGGTGTACCTCACCAGCGCGAAGTCGTTGGTCGGGAAGCTGTAGCTGACGTTCGTGCCCAGCGTCGTGGTGTGACCGGAGTTGGAGTACCAGGTGGAGGCGACCTCACCGCAGTGGCCGGCGGTCAGGAAGTAGTAGGTGCTCCCGCTGTGCACGTTGAAGCCGAGCGAACAGCGGTAGGCGCCGCCGTAGATGGCGTCGCCGCCGGTGATCAGCTTCTTGAACTTGCCCGAGGTGTGCTTGATGGTGAGGGCGGCCGCGTCGCTGCCCGCGTCCTTCTTGATCTGCGCGATCTCGGCCTTCGAGACCGTGTCGTCGACCGTGACGACGACGCGGTTCGTCTTGGCGTCGACCGCCCAGGCCGTGCCCGCGATGTCCGACTTGAGTACCGACTTGTTCACTGAGCTCAGCTGGGTGGTGCTGAAGGTATGTACGTCGGCTGCGCTCGCGTTGGGGATCGCGATCGCTGCGGCGGCCACGAGTCCGGTGGTCACGGCGATCAGCCGGGTCCGTCTCGTTATGCCACTGCGGGGGGTGGTGCGCTTGATCCTCACGTTTCGTCCCTCCGAAGGGATGTCGGGGGCCCGCGTGGGGTCGGGGCCCGTGAGGCGCAGCCAGGGCGCCCATCCGGATTCCGGACAAGCCGTGCCCCTGACAAGCGCTGTGGGGGAGTATTCGGCCGCACGGCCGACCGGCGCAAGGGCGCCTTTCGGCCGTACAGCGTTCAACTTGCGTACGCCCCACGGAGGTTGATCTCCCGTCCCCCCGAACGCTTCGGAGTCCCAGGGAGCTTCAGCGCAGGTGGCGCTCCCCCGCGGCGACGGCCGCGCCCAGCGTATTCCCGGGCGGCGGGAAGGGGCAGATGAAGTGGTCCGCGAATGCGCACGGCGGGAGCACGGCCCGGTTGAAGTCGACCTCCGTACGCCCTTCGGCGTCGGGTGCCGCGGGGCGCAGGAACCGGAAGCGGTAACTGCTGTCCCCGCTGGTGGCGTCGGCGAACACGGCCCACAAGGAGCCGTCGCTCTCGACCGACACCTGGAGCGTGAGGTCCTCTCCGTCCAGGGTGAAGGCGAGGACACCGCCGAGCCCGAGGCCCCGGGCGATCCCGTCCGCGTTCTCGACGCGTACGGTGCGGTCCTCGCCGTACGGCGTGAAGTGGCCCGGCACCGCCCAGCGCGCATCGTACGAGGTCGCCTCGATGCCCTTGAAGGCCTCCCGCGCGGGTGCGGCGGGGTCGAAGTCGCGTACGCCCCAGATCCCTTCGCGCACGAGGACGACGAATCGCCGCTCCCCCCGCGCGACCCGGGCCCCGGCCGCCGGCCCGAGGTCGGCACCGAGCCTGACCTCGCCGGTGAAGGGCTCCCCGTCGAGGGTGAGACCGTCCTCGGCCGTCGCCGTCAGGACGACCGCGTCCTCCTCTGCCGCCCACCGCCCGGGGATGTCCGGAAGTCGCCCCTCCGGATAATCCTCGATCCAGTACGTGCCCGTGAGCGCCAGCGGCCCGTAGGGCGTGGACACCGTCTCGATGCGGTGCTCGTGCCAGTGGTTCCAGTCCTCGGATGCGTCCGTCGTCATGTGATCAACCTTTCCATACGGGCTCGGTCAGACCGAGGTGCGAGCGCAGCGTCGTGCCCGTGTATTCCGTGCGGTACGCGCCGCGCTCCTGGAGCAGCGGCACCACCCGGTCGACGAACTCGTCGAGGCCGCCGGGTGTCAGATGCGGTACGAGGATGAAGCCGTCGGCGGCGTCCGTGCGGACGAACTCGTCCAGCTCGGCGGCGATCGCCTCCGGGGTGCCGATGAAGGACTGCCGCTCGGTCGCCTCGATCACGGTCTGCCGGATGGACAGCCCCTTCTCGCGCGACAGCGCCCGCCACTTCTCGGCGAGGGCGAGGGGGTCGGCGATCCTCACCCGCCCCTGCACGAGGGTCGACTCCGGGTCCGGATCGATGTCGGGAAGGGGGCCGTCGGGGTCGTACGAGGAGAGGTCGACGCCCCAGATCTGCTCCAGGGCGAAGATCGCGTTCTGCGGCGAGATCTGCTGCCGGCGGATCTCGGCGGCCCGCTCCTGCGCCTCGGCGGCCGTGTCGCCGAGCACGAAGGTGACCCCCGGCATGATCTTCACGTCCTCGGGCGCGCGCCCGTACTTCGCCAGCCGCCCCTTCACATCGGCATAGAACTCCCGGCCCGCCTCCAGCGTGCCGTGCCGCGTGGAGACGACGTCGGCGGCGGACGCGGCGAACTCCCGGCGCTCGGGTGAGTCCCCGGCCTGGATGACGACCGGGTGTCCCTGCGGCGAGCGCGGCACGGTGAACTCGCCCGCGATGTCGAAGTGCCGGCCCCGGTGCGCGAACGGGCGCGGCAGGCCGTCCGCTGTCCAGGAGTCCCACAACTCCCGTGCCGTCGCGACGAATTCGGCGGCGCGGGTGATGGGGGTCCCCCCGCTCGAGCGAAGTTGAGAGTGGGGGAGGCCGGCCCGGTCCAGGAAGCCGCCGCGGCGGAAGTTCTCACCGGTGAAGGCGTCGGAGGAGGTCACCACGTTCCAGGCGGCCCGGCCCCCGCTGAGGTGGTCCAACGAGGCGAGCCTGCGGGCGAGTTCGTACGGCTCGTTGAATGTCGCGTTGACCGTGGCGGCGAGCCCGAGCCGCTCGGTGACGGCGGCGAGCGCATTGAGGACGGTGAGCGACTCGGGCCGCCCCACGACGTCGAGATCGTGGATACGTCCCTTGTGCTCGCGCAGCCGCAGCCCTTCGGCGAGGAAGAAGAAGTCGAACAGACCGCGTTCGGCGGTGCGCGCGAGGTGCTCGAAGGAGGCGAAGGCGATCTGGGACTTCGACCGCGGGTCGGTCCAGACGGTGGTGCGGTTGACGCCCGGGATGGGGGTCCCCCCGCTCGGGCGAAGTCGAGAGTGGGGGCGGGCGGCCAGGTGGATCTGTTTGCGTACGGTCATGACGTTCCCCCTGCCACGGCGTACTGGTTGGCGGGCCTGGCCAGGCCCAGGTGCTCCCTGAGCGTGCTGCCCGGATAGAAGGTGCGGAACAGGCCGCGGTGCTGGAGCAGCGCGACCGTTCCGTTGACGAGCCGCTCCAGGTCACGGCGCGGCTCGACGGGCGTGAGATGGAAGCCGTCGGCGGCGTCGGCCTGGTGCCAGGCGGTGATCAGCTCGGCAAGGTCGACGGGACCGCCGCGGTACAGCGGGCCCTGCGCGGTCTGCCGGGGTCCGCCGCCGCCGTGGCCCGGCTCGGCCGCGTGCTCGCCGTCGCCGAGGTCGACGCTCAGCCCGGCGAGCACGCGCAGAGCGTCGGGGTCGCGCCCGAACCGCGCCGCAGCGTCCCGAAGTTCTGCCCGCACGGCACGGGCCTGCGCGGGCCCGACGACCCGGACGAGCACCACATCGGCGTACCGGGCCGCGGTCTGCCGGGCGTGTCCTTCGGTCGCGTCGACGACCCGTACGGGGTGGCCCTGCGGGGGCCGCGGCACGATCGAGGGGCCCTTCACGGAGAAGGTGGCGCCCTCGAAGCCGACGTAGTGCAGCTTGTCCCGGTCGATGAAACGGCCGGTGGCCTCGTCGCGTATCTCGGCGTCGTCCTCCCAGCTGTCCCACAACCGGGCGGCCACGTCCGCGACTTCGCCGGCCTCCTGCCACAGCGCGTCGGCGGGTGCGGCGTGGCGCCGGCCGAACAGCCGTGCCTCGCCCTCGGTCGTCGACACGTCGATGTGCCAGCCCGCGCGGCCCCGGCTGACCCAGTCGAGGGTCGCCACGGCCGCCTGCACGTGGAAGGGCTCGGTGTGCGTGGTGGTCACGGTCGGCACCAGGCCGATCCGGCCGGTGACGGGCGCGACCCGCGAGAGGACGGCGAGCGCGTCGAGTCCGGGGCGGGTGAAGGTGTCGCCCAGCGTCACGAAGTCGAGCCGGCCACGCTCCGCGAGCTGAGCGAGCTCGACGTAGGAGGCGGCGTCGTAGGCCGCCTGTTGATCGAGGGCGGCGGCCAGGTGCAGGAGCGCCCGGCCGTGCGGTGCGGTCATTGCCAGAACCTTTCTGTGAGGGGTGGTTTCGCTCCGCCGCGGTGGCGGGAAACCACGACGGGCCGGACCGGCGGACCCGGGGAGTCAGAGAACCTTGGAGAGGAACGCCCGCGTGCGTTCGTGCCGCGGCTGGTCGAGTACGTCTTGGGGGGTGCCCCGCTCGACGATGCGGCCGTCGTCCATGAAGACCACGGTGTCGGCGACCTCGCGGGCGAACCCGATCTCGTGCGTGACGACGATCATCGTGGTGCCCTGGTGGGCCAAGTCCTTGATGACGTCCAGGACTTCACCGACCAGCTCGGGGTCGAGCGCGGAGGTCGGCTCGTCGAAGAGCAGCAGCTTCGGCTCCAGGGCGAGCGCGCGGGCGATGGCGACGCGCTGCTGCTGACCGCCGGAGAGCTGCTTCGGGTAGGCGTCGGCCTTGTCGGCGAGTCCGACCCGGTCGAGCAGTCTCCGCGCCGCCTCGACGGCGTCCTTGCGTGGGCGCTTCAGCGCGGAGACCGGGGCCTCCACGATGTTGTCCAGCACCGTGAGGTGCGGGAAGAGGTTGAAGTTCTGGAAGACGAAGCCGATCCGGGTGCGCTGCTTGAGGATCTCGCGCTCGCTCAGCTCGTACAGCTTGTCCCCGGAGCGCCGGTAGCCGACGAATCCGCCGTCGACGCGGATCCGGCCCTGGTCCACCTTCTCCAGGTGGTTGATGGTGCGTAGCAGGGTGGACTTGCCGGATCCCGAGGGCCCCAGGACGACGGTCACCTCGCCGGCGCGTACTTCCAGGTCGATGCCCTTGAGCACCTCCAGCGAACCGAAGCTCTTGTGCACGGACTTGATGTCGACCATGACGGTCGCGGCGACCGGATCGTCCTTGTCGGCCTTGAAGACCGAGTCGACCTTGCCGCCCTTGCCGTCCTTGCCGTCCTTGAAGTCCTTGCCGTCCTTCGAGAGTGACGCGCTCATCGGGAGATTCCTTAGGGATGCGGGTGATCTGGGCGGGGCGCGGTCAGGCCGCGGCGCGACAGGACAGGTCGCGCAGGAACGCCAGCGCGGCACGCGCCGTCGCGTCGTTCTGCCGGAAGGCCGGGCCCCCGGTACGAGGCCGGGTGAACGCGCCCGAGCCCCGGGCGTCGGTGTGCGGACCGAGCGCGAAACGCCGGGGGTGCGGGATGCCGGAGCGGTCCAGGACGCGGCCGTCGGCGGGGTCCACGGCGAGCAGCCCCTCGGGCGTCGCGGCGGCCCCGTCGTCGTACAGCTCCCGCAGCAGCGAGTCCCGGGTGCGCTCGACCGTGGGGTGCGGCAGCCGCGCCTCGACCAGCGCGCGGGCCTCGATCGTCACGCCGGGCACGGTGGCACTGCCCGCCCGGAAGACCCCGTCCTCGGCGGTGACGGTCATGTCGGCGCCCACGAACTTCAGGATCCCGGCCCGCGACAGGGCGAGCATCTGCCGCAGCCGGGGGCCGGGCGGCCCCGACGCGAGATAGCTGAAGAAGCCGTGCCACCAGGAGCCGATGTCACCGAGCCGGACCAGCTGCCCGTAGACGGACAACAGCCCGAGGAAGACGGCCAAGTCGGCACTGTGGGCAGGATCGTGACGTCTGCTCAGATCTCCCTCGATGTAGGCGCGCAGTCCGTCCTGGAGTTCGGTGTACGAGGTGTGGCGCACCCCGTCCAGCGGGCGGTCGAGGGCGGCGAGGTCGAGCCGGTCGGCGAGGTCGGGCACGGCGGACGCCACCAGCGCCCGGAGCTCGGCTCCGGCACCGGCCGCGTACTTCTCCTCGAAGTCCGTCCAGGCGATCCGGGTGCGCTCGGGGTGCGCGGCGAACAGCCGGTGGTAGTGCGCGAACCCCAGCTCCTTCTCGACCAGCGGCCACACGTCCCGCCGGAAGTCGAGGTCTCCGGGGCGTGCGAGGAGTGCGTCGACCTCGGCGGGTCCGAAGAACCGTGGCAGCGGCGGCCGTTCGCCCTCCCAGTCGTAGCCGATCTTGGAGTGGTAGGGGGCACCGCGCCGCGAGCCGACGTGCAGGACCGGCTCATGCCCGGACGGGTGGTACGTCTGTCCGTCGTAGCGCCCGCCGCGCCCCTCCGTGAGCAGCACCATCAGGTCCACGAAGGCAAGCCCGAAGCCGCGGACGAGGACGGTCTCGCCCGGTTTCAGCGCGGACAGGTCGCTGTCGGCGGTGAAGTCCGGCGGCAGATGGAGCAGCCCGTGCTCGCGGGCGTACGCCGCCAACTCCCGCTGCTCGGGATCGAGTTCGGCGTCGAGGTGGCCGATCGTGAGGACGACGAGGTCGGCGAGGAGCGGGCGGGTCCTGCCCTCCAGCCACACCTGCTGACGGCCCTCGCGGGGGCCGTTCACGCGCAGGGCGCGGCGCGGGTGGTGATGGACCCGGACACCCGGCGGCAGGGCGGCCACGGCTCGTTCGTACACCCAGCGCATGTACGCGCCCTGGCGCTGCCGGTCGGCGAAGGTCCGTCCGTCGAGGCCCGCCCACTCGTGCAGGGTGGGTCCGTCGAGCACCGGTC
This sequence comes from Streptomyces sp. NPDC029292, assembly GCF_055569295.1. Lineage (NCBI taxonomy): Bacteria > Bacillati > Actinomycetota > Actinomycetes > Kitasatosporales > Streptomycetaceae > Streptomyces > Streptomyces sp. NPDC029292. The sequence goes on along the minus strand of NZ_JBVHXR010000003.1, from coordinate 75,747 downwards.
CGGCCATGTCCACCGTCTCGTCGGTGAACATCGTGACGTCCTGGGCCTGCGAGTTCATCCACAGCAGCGGCGACTGCTCCTCGCGCCAGATGCGCCCGCCGCCCGGCGGATACGGGTCGACCAGATGGATGTCGAGGCCCGCATCGCCGTACAGCTCGGGCGCGTTGGCGCCGATCCGCTCCAGGAGGCCGGTCCCCCGCGGCCCGGCCCCCACTATCACCAACGAGGGGCGCCCCGTGCTCATCGGGTGCGCTCCGAACCACGCGCGTAGTGCTTCTCGACGTAGTACTGGCCGACGCTGAGCACCGAGGTGACGATGACGTACCAGAGCGTGGCCACCATCAGGAGCGGCATGACCTGGTAGGTGCGGTGGTAGACGAGCTGCACCGAGTAGAGCAGGTCCTGTACGGCGATGACGCTGACGATGGAGGTGCCCTTGAGGGTTCCGATCAGCATGTTCCCGGCCGGCGGCACGATGGAGCGCATCGCCTGCGGCAGCACGATCCTCCACCAGCGTCGCCACTGGCTCAGGCCCAGCGCCTGCGCGGCCTCGATCTGGCCGCGGTCGACGGAGAGGATGCCACCGCGCACCACCTCGGCGGCGTACGCGGCCTCGTGCAGGGTCAGGCCGACGACGGCGACCGTGACCGGGCCGAGCAGGTTCACCGTCTTCACGCCGAGGATCTGCGGGTACAGCAGGCCGATGTTGAACCAGAACAGCAGCTGCACCAGGATCGGCATCGACCGGAAGAGCCAGACATACCCCCAACTCACCGCTCGCAGAACGGGGTTGGTGGACAGCCGGAACGCGGCGAGCAGCGTACCCAGCGCGAAGCCGAGCACCATCACGAGCGCGGTCAGCCAGAGGGTGAGCCAGAGGCCGCGCAGTACGGAGGCCGAGGTGAAGTAGTCGCCGACGACGTCCCACTGGAACGCGTCATTGCGCACGACGGAGTTGAGGGCGAGCCCGAGCAGGACCAGCACGACGACGGCGGCGGTCCACTGGCCGGGACGGCGCTGCGGGACGATGCGCAAAGGTGCCGCGTCTTCCGGTGCGGTGGCGGCGACCTTGGTAAGGGTGTCGGAGGACATGCGAAGGCTCCGTGATGCGTCGAGTCGAACACACGGGTGCCTTCACACGGGGCGCCGCGAGGGCGCCGTACGGCCGAGCCCCTCAGCAGGGCCGTCCGTCGAGACTACGGTGCCGTTTCCCCTCACTGTCAAGGCTGTCCATACTGTGAGCCGTACGTCTCAAGTCAGTTGACGCGGAAACGGATGCCTGTTCCACTTGTGCTCATGCATTCGCAGCAGTGGCTGGTCACGCGCTCCCACATCGACTTCGGTCGCGTGTGGTCCGCATCCTGTTGAGCTGACCTCCGGCGCCCTGTCCTACGGGCGCCTTCTGCGTTTATCCGGCGCCTGAGCGCCGTTGCCCACGCCTTCACACGCGTATCCGCGCTTCCCCTCCCCTCGCGCACTCAGCTCACCTCTTCCTGCCTTCCTGCCTTCCTGCCTTCCGTCTGCTCAGGAGATCCGTACGCCATGAGTACGTCCTCGCGGCTCCGCCGCCGTCACTTCATCCCCTTTGCCCTGGTTACCTCCGCGGCGTTGCTGCTCACGGCCTGCGGCTCCGGTGACTCGGGAGGCACGGGCTCCGGCGGAACCGACGCCCAAGCCGCGGTCGACAAGGACGGGATCCCGACGACCGACGTGGTCTCGTCCGTCAAGAAGGACGAGGCGGCCGCGAAGCTGCTGCCTTCGGGAGTCACCGGCCTCACCGCCGCGATCAGCGTCTCGGGTCAGCCGCCCGGCGTCTCCTACCTGGCGGACGGCAAGACCCTGGCCGGTCAGGACGTCGACTTCGCGGACGCGGTCGCCAAAACGCTCGGCATCGAGCTGAAGCACGAGTCGGCGAGCTTCGAGGCGATCCTGCCGGCCCTCGACAGCGGCAAGTACGACTTCGGGGCCTCCAACTTCGGTGTGACCGACGAGCGCCGCAAGACCATCGACTTCGTCACCTACATCAACGACGGCCAGGGCTTCGCCACCCGCAAGGACAGCAAGCTCAAGGCCGTCACCGACCTGAAGCAGCTGTGCGGGCTGAACGTGGCGACCGGAGCGGGGACGACCTTCGAGGCGACGCTGGAGGAGAACAAGAAAGTCTGCACGGCCGCGGGCAAGACGGCGTACAAGGTGCAGACGTACAGCGAACAGGGCGCGATCTGGTCCTCGTTGCAGCAGGGCCGCAGCGACATCGTGATGAGCACGATCAACGGACTGCGCTACGCGGTCGCCCACCAGGAGGGCGTGAAGTTCCTCAACGAGTACCACCGCCTCGACGTCGGCTTCGCCTTCAAGAAGGGCACCAAGCTGGCGCCCGCCTTCCAGGCCGCGGTGAACAAGCTCATCGCCGACGGGACGTACCAGAAGATCCTCAAGAAATGGGGTACGACCGGCTCGGGTATCGAGAAGTCGCAGATCTCACCGCCGGAGATCAAGGACTGAGGCTTCGAGAACCCGGGTTCCGTCCCGCACGGGTGGCGGGACGGAACCCGGAGAGGTGTACCTAGCGTGCGAGCGCGGCCGTACGCCGTCGTGGACTCGTACGCGCCCCGATGACCCGGTCCATCAGCGCGGCCAGGACATCGCGTACGGAGGCCCGGTCGCGGGCGTCGCACTCCAACAGCGGTACGTCATCCGCGAGTTCAAGAGCCTCCCGCACCTCGTCGAGCACGAACCGCCGTGCCCCGTCGAAGCGGTTGACCGCCAGCACGAACGGCGCTCGGTGCGCCTCGAAGTAGTCGAGCGCCGGGAAGCAGTCCTCGATACGGCGGGTGTCGACGAGGACGACCGTGCCCAGGGCGCCCTCCACCAGGTCGTCCCAGAGGAACGAGAACCGGTCCTGTCCGGGCGTACCGAACAGATACAGCGCGATCGACGGATCGAGCGTGATCCGCCCGAAGTCGAGCGCGACGGTCGTGGTGGTCTTGGACTCGACCCCGTCGAGCGAGTCGACGCCGACCGACACCTGGGTGATCGCCGCCTCCGTGTCGAGAGGTTCGATCTCCGAGATGGCGCCGATGAAGGTCGTCTTGCCGACCCCGAGTCCGCCGCTGACCACGATCTTCACGGCCAGCGGCACGATCTTGTCAGAGCGCGCGGACATGGTCCCTGATCCTCTCGAGCGTGTGGAGCGGCAGCTCCGCGGGTTGTTGACAGGCCAGCCGTCCGGAGACGACGAGGTCGGAGATCAGCACCTTGGCGACGCCGAGCGGCACTCCGACGGCGTCGGCGATCTCGGCGACGGTCATGGGCTGTTCGCACAGCGCCACGATCTGCTGCCGCTCGAACGCGAGCGGTTCGTCGGATACGCCGACGGTGACGACCAGCGTCTCCAGGCGCAGATCCGCCTGGGCGGGCTCGGACCGGCCCCCGGTGATGATGAAGGGCCGCACGAACGTCGCGTCCTCCGGGCCTTCCACGGGACGTTCGCCGCTCACCGTGGCAACACCTGGCGCAGATCGGCGATGAGCGTCGGGGTGAGCAGATCACCCGCCCGTTCCGAGAGCACCGCCATCTCGTAGCCGACCAGGCCGAGTTCACCGCTGCTGTCGGCGAGGACGCCCAGACAGCTGCCGTCCCGGATCGCCGAGACGAGCAGGAACCCGCGCCCCATCTCGATCATGATCAGCTTCACCCCGTCGAAGCTGTACCGCTTGGACGCGCTGCGCGCCAGGCTGCTCAGCCCGGACACGATCGCCGCGAGATGGTCGGCCTCGGTCCGCCCGAGCCCGTCCGACACCGCGATCAGCAGCCCGTCCGACGAGACCGCGACGGCATCGCGCACCCCGTCGGTGTTCCGGACGAAGTTGGCGAGCAGCCAGTTGAAGGTCCGCGAGTCGTTGTGCGTGTCGACGGTGGTCACTGGTGACGGCCCTTCTGGTGCGAGTTGCCGCCGGCGGTCTCGTCGAGGGCGGTTGCGTCAACTGCGTTTGCGTCAGTGGCGTTTGCGTCAGTGGCGTTTGCGTCAACTGCGGTTCCGTCGATGCCGGTCTCTTCGGCGACTTGGGCCGCGCTGTCGCGGCGGCTTGCGCAGGCGGCGGTTTCCTCCACAGCCTCGGCCGCGCTGCTGGTACCGCGCCCCTCGCGGACCTTCGCGCCACCGTCGGTACGGCTCCAGTCGGCGGCCTTCGCCACGCCGCCGGTGGCCTCACCCGCGCGGCTCGCCGCGTCCCGCTCCTTCTCCTTCTCCACGCTGATCCCGCCCCGCATGTGGGCACTGCGCAGAGTGGAGAGCATCCCGGAGATCTCCTCGGGGCTGCGGTCGGGGGTCGGTTCGGAGGGGGCCGGGCGGGTCGGGCGGTCCGTCTCGCTGACGGCCGCCGAAATCGCGCTGCGGCGCGGCCGTTTGACAAGCCCGTTGCGGGTACGGGCCGCGGAGGCACCGCCGCGCGAGGACTCGCTCCGCCGGCCGGGCTCATCCGCATTACGCGACGCCGGACCGTCATGGCCGGCGACCGCGCCACCACTCGTCGCGCCCCCAGGGGCCGCACCCCCGCGCGTCGCGTCACCGCGCGGCGTACTCCCCCCATTCGCCGCGCCCCCGCCCGCCGCGGCTGCGCCGCCCAGGGCGCCACCCGCCGTGACGTAGCCCGTGGCGCCCGCTCCGGCGTGGCCCGCCGGGACCGGCACAAGCTGTCCGGCGCCCGCGACCGGGGAGGCCTCGGTCCGCGGTCCCGGCAGCGCCGCCTTGTCCTTGGATCCCGCGGTCACCGGCGGCGCCTCCTCCGTGAGCAGCGTGGTCGGAATGAGCACCCGGGCGACGACGCCGGCGGCCGGCGCCTCCCCCAGCCGCACCTCGATCCCGCACTTGCGAGCCAGCGCGCCGACCACGAAGTGGCCCAGGAACCGGGTGGGTTCGGCCATGAAGCTGGCGGTGCCGGAGAGCCGTACGTTCGCCTCGGCGATCGCCTGCGTGTCCATGCCCAGCCCGTGATCGACGATCGCGACCAGATATCCGGCGCTGGTGCGCCGCCCCTCGATCTCCACATCGGAGTCCGGCGGCGAGAAGCTCAGCGCGTTCTCGATCAACTCGGCGAGCAGATGGGCGATTTCGACGACGACGGACCCGTTGACGGACGCGGATTCGATCCGGCGCAGGGTGACCCGCCGGTACTCCTCGACCTCGGAGAGCGCGGCCCGCAGCACGTCCGTGACGGACAGCGGAGTCGCCCAGGGCCGGGGGCTGGACTCACCGGCGAGTACGAGCAGGCTTTCGGCGTTGCGGCGCATACGGGTGGCGAGGTGGTCGAGTTCGAAGAGGTTGGCGAGGGTGGCCGGGTCGGCGTCCTCGTGCTCCAGCTTGTTGATGAAGCTGATCTGACGGCGTACCAGGTTCTGGTTGCGGCGGCCGAGGCTGACCAGCGAGTCGGTGGCGTTGCGGCGCAGCACGGCCTGCTCGGTGGCGAGGTCGAAGGCGGCGCGCTGCACCCGGTCGAAGGCCTCGGCGACCTCGCGGACCTCGGCCCCGGCCTTGTCGGGCACGGCGAGCGGCGCGGGCGGCTCGGGGTTCTCGCCCGAGGAGGCGGCCTGCACTCGGGCCACGGCCTGCGGCAGCCGCCGGCCGGCGACGTCGCGGGCCTGCTGGGCGAGATCGGTGAGCGGCGTGGACACGGACCGTACGCAGTCCAGCGCGAGCGCGCCGAGTGCGGCGATCGTGCCGAGCGCGAGCAGTACGAACAGCAGCAGGTCGCGCTGGGCGCCGCTCTCCAGCTCGGCGGCCCGGTTCTCGACATCCGCGCCGAGTGAAATCTGCACGTCCCGCAGCCCGTTGATGGTCGAGGTCATGCTGTCCCACCAGGCCATCGGCGGAATCCGGCTCGAGCTGAGCTGCCCGCCGCCGTGCACCGCGACGCTCTCGTACGACAGCGCGCGCTCGGCGTCGGGCGTGGTGAGCGCCGCGTCCAGGCGCCGCCCCTGTGTGTCGGTGGCCGCGCGCGGGAACGCGTCGAGCGCGGCGAGCCGTCCGGCGCGGATCTCCATGAACCGGCTGTAGTCGTCGCCGCCGAAACGCCCGGCGCGCACCGAGCCGAGCACGATGGCGCGCTCCTCGCCGGTGAACTCCTTGGCGTTGCCGAGGACTTGGAGCGCCTGGTAGGCGTCGCGCAGCTTTCCGTCGTGGACGTCGTCGAGGCCGAGACCGAGCCGGTCGAGGACGGTGATCGTGGTGGTGAAGTAGTCGAAGGTGTCCTTGACCACGCCGGTGCCGTCGTCGGCGTCCTTGCGGATCCCGGCGAGGCCCTTCAGCCGGCCGAGGGACTCACGGACCGACCCGGCCGCCGCGTCGCGACGGCCGCTGAGCGCCCGGTCGAGCTCCCCCCGCGCCGTGTCGGTCGCCTTGCGCTGCGCGGACAGTTTGGACTTGAACTGCCATACGCCGCCCACGTATCCGGTGGTGAGCCCGCGTTCCTTCTGCAGCTCGTGGACGACGCCCTGGAGACTGATCTCCAGGCGTGCGTTGTCGGCGGTGGCGGCCGCGTTGCGGTAGGTCGCGATCTGCTCGGCCGCCGCGGCTCCGAGCAGCGCGAGCAGGACGGCGAGGGCGAGGGTCAGGATCCTGAGGAGCCTGGTGCGGATGGTGCGGGGAGCCGGACGGCCCGTCCCGCCGCGGGCGCCGAGCACAGGCCCGGTCGTCGCTTTCGGTGTGACGTCCACTGAAGTGCCTTATGGGGAGGACGAGTTGTTGGCAGGGTAGAAATGGTTCTGCGCCCAACCAACGACCCTCACGGCACAGCGGTCACCCGATCATGTTTTTGTTTTACCCTCCGGAAACGCGAGCCTCTGCGACCCGCAGGTCAAACCCGACCGGCCGCGCAGTCCCCTGCGCGGCCGTATACGGCGTCACAGTCCGCAGTCGCAGCAGGAGCAGCACTCACAGCATTCGCAGGCCTCGCAGCAGTCACAGTTGCAGTCGCAGTCACTGAGGCACCCTTCGCGCTTCTTGCGCGACCACGGCCCCTCGAACTCGTCGGCGCAGCACACCTTGCAGGTGCAGCACAGCCCGATCGCGGCCGCGCAGCCCGCCCAGAAACCGCGCTTGCCGGGGCCCGGCGGCTGGGAGGAGGGCCCGCCGCCGAAGGGGTTGCCGCCGCCGACGTACGGATTCTGCGGATCGTAAGGGCCGTGGGGGGCGTGGGGGCCGTGGGGGCTCTGCGGACTGTACGGCCCACCCTGCTGAGCAGTCCCACCCTGCTGAGCCGGCCCGAGGGAGCCCTCGGGAGAGTGACCGCACCCCGCCGTCCCGAACGCCCGGTCCACCGACCGCCCCAGCTCATGGGCGAGCAGCACATGCGCCAGCTTGGAGTCGGTGAACTCCACCTCGCGCAGCGCGAGCCGTATCCCGTGCAAGGCGTCGTCGGCGAGCCGCCGCGCCTCGCCCAGCGGCGTAGCGGTGGCCGTCAGCGGATTCCACGCACCCGACGCGGCGTCAGTTTCCCTGTCCTCCACGGCGTCCAGGAGATGCGCGAGCCGCCCGAAGAGCCGCCCGGCCTCGGCGAGCGGCTCGGCGTTGCCCGGCCGCCCGGCGAGGACGGCGGTGTGCGCGAAGGCCGCGGCGGTCGCGGTCTCGGTCGGCTCGGTGACCGTCAGCAGCGGCGTCCCGAGCCCGGCGAGCGCCTCGATCCCGACCTGCCGGTCCACCGCGTCGACCAGCACGGCGGTGTCGAAGCCCACGTCGGATCCCGTACGCGCGCCGGCCTTGCCCCAGCTCGCGGCGACCCGGCGCGCGGCGAGTGCCACGGGCTTGCGCGCCAACAACCCGTCCCTGTCCGCCACGTGGTCGCGCACTTTGGCCGAGGCGAGCACCAGCGAGACGGCCGCGGCGAGCCGCGCGCCCTCGCCCTGCGCGACGGACGCGGTCCGCATGCCACGCAACGGACAGGGCCCGGCGGTCCGCCGCCATCCCGTCGTCCGCTCGGCCTGAGCCTCCGTCAAAACCGATATCAGCAGCCCGTCATAATTGGTGACGACCCGCGCGAACTGACCGTGGTCCCCGCGCAGCGCGAGGCACAGCCCGCACAAATGCGCCATCCACTGCGTCTTGAGCCCCTCACCGAGCCGATGGCTGCAGGGCCTCACCATTCCGAACACGACACTCCCCCGTGGCTCGTAAGACGTTGAGCTGCGGCATCGTATCGACCACTTCGTTCACCCGTACGCCCCGCCCGTCACCCGAACGCCGTGAGAAATCATATTTCACTCTCAGTCAGCAGCCGTACACAGCAAGACCCTTGGGGGACGGGGGCTCTCGACGTATTCGCTGTGCACCAGTACCGTCACGAAACCCCCGCGCGGCGTCTATCCACTTGGCGCGACATCCGCATCATGGACGACCATGGGGATGCGGAAAGCAAGAAAGACCGCTGTGAGAGGAGGCGTCCATGGGATCGGTGCGCAAGGCGAGTGCCTGGCTTGGCCTCGTCGACGACAACGATGACGAGCGTTACTACGACGACGACAACTACGCCGAGGGACAGGAATCCGGCGATGCCTGGGTCACCGACCCACGCGTGAAGGTCGCGTCCGAGACGGCGGAGGAGAAGGGCCGCCGGATCGGCACGGTCACCCCGGACAGCTTCCGGGACGCACGCGGCATCGGCGAACTTTTCCGGGACGGTGTCCCGGTCATCATCAACCTCACGTCCATGGAGCCCGCCGACGCCAAGCGCGTGGTGGACTTCGCGGCCGGCCTGACCTTCGGCCTGCGCGGCACGATCGAGCGGGTCGCCACCCGGGTCTTCCTGCTGACCCCTGCCAACACGGAGATCGTCAGCGGCGAGGCCTCGGGTCGTCGAACGGACGGCTTCTTCAACCAGAGCTGAGGCAGGGCCGCTCACCGGCCCTGCCCGCCGGGGTCTTCACGGTCTCTACCGGAAGGCATCGAGTCCGGTGAGCGCCTTGCCCAGCACGAGTTGATGCATCTCGACGGTGCCTTCGTAGGTGAGCACCGACTCGAGGTTCGTGGCGTGCCGCATCACGGGGTATTCGAGGGAAATCCCGTTGGCGCCGAGGATGGTACGAGCGGTCCGGCAGATCTCGATCGCCTCTCGTACGTTGTTGAGCTTGCCGAAGCTGACCTGCTCGGGACGGAGCCGTCCCGCGTCCATGCGCCGCCCCAGGTGATGGGCAAGCAGAATTCCCTTGTGCAGCTCGACCGCCATGTCGGCGAGCTTGGCCTGGGTCAGCTGGAAGCCGCCGATGGGCCGTCCGAACTGCTCGCGCGTCTTGGCGTATTCGACGGCGGCTTCGAAACTGGCCCGCGCCGCCCCCATCGCGCCCCACACGATCCCGTACCGCGCGTGCGAGAGACAGCTGAGCGGTCCCTTCAGCCCGGTCACGTCCGGCAGCACGGCGTCGGCGGGCAGCCGTACGTCATCGAGGATCAGCTCGCTGGTGACGCTGGCCCGCAGGGACCACTTGTGCTTGATCTCGGGAGCGGAGAACCCGGGGGCGTCGGTGGGCACGACGAACCCGCGGATCCCGTCGTCGGTCTGCGCCCACACCACGGCGACCCCGGCGACGGACCCGTTGGTGATCCACATCTTCCGCCCGTTGAGGAGCCAGTCCCCGCCCTCGCGCTTGGCGTACGTCCGCATGGAGCCGGGGTCGGAACCGTGGTCGGGCTCGGTCAGCCCGAAGCATCCGATGACGTCGCCGGAGGCCATGGAGGGCAGCCACCGCTGCTTCTGCTCCTCGGACCCGAACCGGTGGATGGCGTACATGGCGAGCGACCCCTGCACGGACACCAGCGACCGAATCCCGGAGTCGGCGGCTTCGAGCTCCAGACAGGCAAGCCCGTACTGCACGGCGGACGCCCCCGCGCACCCGTACCCCTTCAGCGACATCCCAAGCGCCCCGATCCCGCCCAGCTCCCGTGCCAGCTCCCGGATCCCGGGCAGCTCCCCCTTCTCGTACCACTCGGCGACGTAGGGCAGCACACGGTCCGCGGCCCACGCCCGCACGGTGTCACGGATGGCCAGATCCTCAGGGTCCAGGAGGTCGTCGATGCCGAGCGGATCAGCGGGGTCGAAGGGCGGGAGCTTCGAGGACGCGGACATGGCAAGACCTCCGGCACGCTAAAACTAGCAGTGTTAGTTACGGCTTCGGGCCGACGTTACGACGCAGTGTCCCGCAAGTCCAGGCCGCTTCCCTCACCATGAACCGACAGCCGCCGACGGCGTACCGCCCCACGGGAGACCAGCACTTGTAACCGGGACAGAAACGGGCGCGCACGGGCGGGAGAACTATGCGGACACGCGGGACTCGGCGACTTCCCGAGGCGCGGGAATCGCCGGGCCCGCCGCGGGCGCCCCGCACTCCATGACCCGCGGCAACCGCAGCGCCATCACGGCCCCGAGCAGCAACAGCCCCGCACTGACCAGCAAGGTCACATGCAGCCCGTGCACGAAGGAATCCCGAGCCGCATGCCGCAGGGCATCTCCCCGAGACCCGCCAAGCCGCGCGGCGACGTCGTACGCCTCACCCAGCGAGTGCCCCGCCGCCGCGGAGTCGGCCGCCGGGACACCCGGAACCGACGACAGCCCGGGCGCGTACGCCGCGTTCATCACGCTCCCCAGGAGCGCGATGCCGATCCCGGCGCCCAGCTGGTACGAGGTCTCGCCGATCGCGGCGGCGCCACCCGCCTGCGCGGGCGGCGCCTCGCTCAGCATGGACTCGTACGCACCGAACAGCGTCGTCTCCAGCCCGAACCCGAGCAGCACGAACCCGAAGAGCAGCAGCCCGGTGTTGTCGTCCGCGCCCATCGCGGTGAGCGTGATCACCGCGGCCGCGGTGAGGCAGAACCCGAAGCAGACCATCGCGCGCGGCCCGAACCGCCGCAGCATCTTCGCCCCGGCGAGCCCGGAGGCCATCGCCGCCACGGTGAGCGGCAGCAGCCGCAGCCCGGTCTCCAGCGGCGACAGCCCGAGCACGAGCTGCAAGTACTGCGCGGCGATCAGCTCGAGCCCGACCAGCGCGAGCATCGCGAGGACGATGCACCCCACCGACGTACTGAACGCGGGCCGCGAGAACATCCGCAGATCGACCAGCGGATGCGCACGCCGCCGCTGCCGCCGCACGAACCCGGCCATCAGCACACCGCCCACGAGCAGCGGCACCAGCGTGAACGGGCTGAACGGCGCCTCACCGCCACCGAGCCGCTTCACGCCGAGGACGAGCCCGAAGAGCCCCGCGGCGGCCATCAAAGCCCCCACCACATCCCAAGGACCGTTGCGGTCGCCCCTCGACTCGGGCAGCAGCAGCCGCCCGATCGGCAGGCTGACGAGCATCAGCGGAATGTTGATGAGGAAGACGGACCCCCACCAGAAGTGCTCCAGCAGGAAGCCACCGAGCAGCGGCCCGACGGCGGCGCCGACCGCGGCGACCGCACTCCAGATACCGATCGCGAGCGCCCGCTCCCGCCGGTCGGGAAAGACCTGCCGCAGGATCGACAGCGTCGCGGGCATGATCATCGCGCCGCCGACGCCGAGCAGGGCACGTGCCCCGATCAGGACCTGTGCGCTGTCGGCGAGGGCCGCGATCGCGGAGGCGACGCCGAAGAGCGCGTATCCGAGGAGAAGAATCCGTCGGCGGCCGACGCGGTCACCGAGCGTGCCGAAGAGGATGAGCAGCGAGGCACAGACGAGCGGGTAGATGTCGACGATCCAGAGCAGCTCTATCGCGCCGGGCTTGAGGTCCTCGGTGACGGCGGGCACCGCGACATGCAGCACGGTGGCGTCGAGGGCGACCAGCAAGAGGCTGACGCAGAGGACGACGAGGACGACCCAGCGGTTGGCACCGGCCCCGGCGTCCCGACGGCATCGCGCAGCGGCCGTGGTCGTCCCGGACATGTACGTACCTCCCAGATGTTCCCTCGCGTTCGGCGAAACCGCAGGGTGGGGACTCCCTGGGGTTGCGGCCTGGGGGAGCGGAATCCCGGCCCACGCAACAAAGGCGAGTGAGCCGTCAGCGTACGCGAGTTCCCGCCGATGACGCGTGGCACACCTCTCACGTTCTCCTCGCCGAGCGTGTGGCGTGCGCCACGCTCCCCCCTGGTGCACCACGCCCGGGAGCGTCGGCCGGTTCCGGGTGCCCTCGATAATCGAGCCCGTGACCGATCTTGAGACGCCTGTCGCGACGCCTCCCCGCAAGGGCGCCCTGCGCAGGGCCGCGCCCGCCTTGCTGGGGTACGCGGCCGTGCGCGCCCTGGGCCTGATCGTCCTCGCGGTGTGGAGCGCGGCGAACGGCAAGAGCGCGTACAAGCTGCTGACGGCCCGCTGGGACTCGCTCTGGTACACCCGCGTCGCCGACCTCGGCTACGGCTACGAGGTCCGCCTTCCGAACGGCGACGTGCACTCCAATCTCGCGTTCTTCCCGCTGCTGCCCTGGCTGGAGCGGCTCGTCTCGGCGATCACCCCGCTGTCGTACGCGGACTCGGGACTGCTGGTCGGCACGCTCGCCTCGCCGGCCGCGGCCTGGGGGATCTTCGCGGTCGCGGACCATGTGTACGGGCAAAAAGAGGACGGCGCGAAGCGCGGCCTGGGAAGGGCGGTGGCGGGAGACGGGCGGGCGGGCGTCTGCGCCGCGCTGGTGTGGGCGGTGCTGCCCGTCGGCATCGTGCAGTCGATGGCGTACAGCGAGTCCCTCTTCACGGCGCTCGCCGCTTGGTCGCTCTACGCGGTGCTGACCGGACGCTGGCTGACGGCGGGCCTGCTCGCCGCGCTGGCCGGGCTGACCCGCCCGGTGGGCGCCGCGGTGGTCGCGGCCGTATGGGTGGCGGCGATCACCTCGTTCGTAGGAGATTCCGTACGGGACCGAAGCACGCCCCGACCGGACGGCGCACCGACCTGGCGGCGCGCCCTCGGCATGCTTCTCGCGCCCCTCGGCGCCGCCGGGTACGTCCTGTGGGTCGGCCACCGCACCGGCAAGGGCCCGCTCGGCTATCTCGACGTCCAGGCGGGCTGGCGCAACGGTTTCGACGGCGGGTACGCCTTCGCCCGCTTCGTCGGCGACAAGTTCACGTCGTTCCCGTCGGCCCTGGCGGGCGTCGGGCTGATCGTCGGGGTCGCGCTGGTGGTCTGGCTGTACGTGACGTGCGTACGGCAGGGTCAGCCGCTGCCGCTCCTGGTGTACGCGGGGATCGTCACCGCGCTCGCCCTGTGCGCGTCGAGCTACTTCGGCTCGAAACCGCGCCTCCTGCTGCCCGCCTTCCCCCTGCTGCTGCCCCTCGCACTGGCCCTGGCCCGGCTGCGTACGTCCAGGTCAGCACTGGTTCTCGGCGGCGTGGCGGTGGCCTCGGCGGTCTACGGGGCCTTCTGGCTGAACGGCTCCGGGCCTCCATGATCGACTTCCTGACGCCCGGTGAGCGGCCGGAGAATTCCACCCCAGGATTCGGTGAACGAATATATAAGCGCTATAAAATTAAGCTGTGTGAGATCAATGGAATTGAAGGGTCCGAAGGTCGGCGATTGGGGATTCGTTGGAAATAGACATGGTTCTGAGAGGAATCCCACATCACATCGTCATCACAAAGCGAGTGATTCGACCTGGAACACAGCTCACTCGCTGTAACGTCCATTGAGTGCGTACCGAACGAAACCTCACCCGTCTGGACCGGGTCTTCGCCCGGCTGGACCGTGAGCCGGAACGACCGGCCCACATTGATGTGCCGGTCATGAGCCGGCACAGGGTTGTGCTCTTCGGAGCCACCCTGGCCTTCTACCTGGCCATCGTGTGGGCCGTGGCGATCACATCGTGGCTGGTCCGGTTCGACTGGCAGGTCATGTTCTTCCGGCCCTACCAGCAGTGGCCGGAGATCCACGCGTTCCTCGACTACTACGTGGTGCTCGGCCAGCGCGGCCCCACCGCCGTGATGGTCGCCTCCTGGCTGGGCTGGCGCGCCTGGCGACAGCACACCCTGCGCCCCTTGCTCACGCTGGGTGCCTCGCTGCTGCTGCTCAACATCACGGTCGGCGCCGCCAAGCTCGGCATGGGCCGTCTCGGCCCGCACTACGCCATCACGATCGGCTCGAACGAGATGGGTCTCGGCGGCGATATATTTCCGTCGGGCCACACCGCGAACGCCGTCGTGACCTGGGGAATCCTGGCCTATCTGGCCTCGACCCCGAGAGCCCGCCGCTGGCTGTCCGCGCTGTCCGCCGTGACCTCGCTCGGCGTCGGCCTCACCACCGTGTATCTCGGTACGCACTGGCTGAGCGATGTGCTCCTGGGCTGGGCCGCCGGTCTGCTGATCCTGCTGGCGCTGCCCTGGGTCGAGCCGCTGATCGCCCGCGCCGAGGCCGGGATCTTCTCGCTGCGCGACTCCTGGCGCGCCCGTCGCGGCCGTGCCCTGCCTGCCCCGGCGTCCGCGCCGGTCGGCGCGCCCGTCATGGTCACCCAGCCCACCGGAGCGGACGGCGAGGTGCCGGTCCGCGAGACGGTCGGCGCCGCCCGCGCGCCCCGGGCTTCCGTCCACCTGGCCCCCGGGCCGCACACGGCCCGCTCGGAGCGCACCCCGGTCACGCCGGTCGGCAGCCGCCGTCCGCCGCACTCGGACCGTGTGCCGCGCGGGACCACGACCGCCTCGGCCCGCCCCATGGCGGGCGGCTGAGGACAACAGGACAGCGGGGCCGGTACGCACAGCCTCCCCGCACCGCGAAGGCCCCCGGCTCGTCACGAGCCGGGGGCCTTCGCACATCCACGGTGCCGTCAGCCCTTCCAGCAGCGGGTCACCCTGCCGTCGGTGACCTCGAAGTTCAGCCGACCGAAGCGGTACTCCATGGTGATGATCGCGCCGGGCGGCAGCGACCGCACCGAGGACCAGCCGCGCTCCCGGGCGCGGCGCTCGGCGCTGCTCGCCTCCAGCCCGACATAACTCTCCGGACTGTCCTGGGGCTCTGCGGGAGGGGAGGGAATGGGTGCCATGACCGCCACGTTAGGCGGCATGCTCCGGCCGGGGAAGCCCGAACCCGCCACCAAGCGTCACCTATCCCTCTCCGGTCACGCTTCTGTCACAGGATCACGACACGCGTTTCGGCCGAACTCCGTCACACGTACGAGGGGTTCCCTACGTGTTCCGCACCCCTTCGAACGTAATTCGGGACTACCGTGACGCCATCCCGAATAGCCCAATGAAATGTGCGGATCCGGCCGTGCGGCGACGCCTTTCCATTCCGATTCCGGGGCGTGTCGCAGAAGCTGACGCCGCATGGGAAATGCACGGTTCCGCCACAGAACCCCCGCACGCCCTCTGTCGGAGCACGGGCGGCGCGAGCATCATGGCGTGAGCTTCAGCAGGCCCAGAACGCGATGGCGAAGGGGCGAGCGATGGGGACGGACACCGCGCAGGCGACGGCGCGACCCGTACGGACCAGGCAGCCGGGGCGCCTGGTCGTCGACTGGCTGACCACCACGGATCACAAGAAGATCGGCCACCTCTATCTGATCACGTCGTTCGCCTTCTTCCTGATCGGCGGCCTGATGGCGCTGCTGATGCGCGCCGAACTCGCCCGGCCCGGCCTGCAGATCATGGACAACAACCAGTTCAACCAGCTGTTCACCATGCACGGCACGATCATGCTGCTGCTGTTCGCGACCCCCACCTTCGCCGGGTTCGCCAACGAGATCATGCCGCTGCAGATCGGCTCCCCCGACGTCGCGTTCCCGCGGCTGAACATGCTGTCGTACTGGTTCTTCCTCTTCGGCGGCCTGATCGTGCTGGGCTCGCTCCTGGTGCCCGACGGCCCCGCCGCCTTCGGCTGGTTCGCCTACGCCCCGCTCAACAGCCTGGAGCGCTCGCCGGGCATCGGCGCCGACATGTGGATCATGGGCCTCGCGCTGGCCGGCTTCGGCACGATCCTCGGCGCGGTGAACTTCATTACGACCATCGTCGGGATGCGGGCCCCCGGCATGACGATGTTCCGGCTGCCGATCTTCACCTGGAACACCCTCTTCACCTCGATCCTCATCCTCTTCGCGTTCCCGGTGCTCGCGGCGGCGCTGCTGGTCCTGGAGGCGGACCGGCGGTTCGGCTCGGTGGTGTTCGACGCGGCCAACGGCGGCGCGCTGTTGTGGCAGCACCTCTTCTGGTTCTTCGGGCATCCCGAGGTCTACATCATCGCGCTGCCGTTCTTCGGGATCATCACGGAGATCCTGCCGGTCTTCAGCCGGAAGCCGATCTTCGGCTATCTGACGCTGGTCGCCGCGACGATGGCCATCACCGGTCTGTCGGTGGTCGTGTGGGCACACCACATGTTCGCGACGGGCGCGGTGCTGCTGCCGTACTTCTCGTTCATGTCGTTCCTGATCGCCGTGCCCACGGGTGTGAAGTTCTTCAACTGGTCCGGCACGATGCTCAAGGGATCCCTCTCCTTCGAGACACCCATGCTGTGGGCCGTCGGCTTCCTGGTGTCGTTCCTGTTCGGCGGTCTGACCGGGGTGATCCTCGCGTCGCCGCCGCTCGACTTCCATGTCACCGACTCGTACTTCGTGGTCGCCCACTTCCACTACGTCGTCTTCGGCACGGTCGCCTTCGCGACCTTCGGCGGCTTCTACTTCTGGTGGCCCAAGTTCACCGGCAAGATGCTCGACGAACGGCTCGGCAAGATCCACTTCTGGGCGCTCTTCGTCGGCTTCCACACCACCTTCCTGGTGCAGCACTGGCTGGGCGCCGAGGGCATGCCGCGCCGCTACGCGGACTATCTGGCCGCCGACGGCTTCACGGCGCTCAACACCATCTCGACCATCGGCGCCTTCCTGCTGGGCCTCTCGACCCTGCCGTTCCTCTACAACGTCTGGAAGACCGCGAAGTACGGCAAGAAGGTCGAGGTCGACGACCCGTGGGGATTCGGGCGCTCCCTGGAGTGGGCGACCTCGTGCCCGCCGCCCCGGCACAACTTCGTCACGCTGCCCCGGATCCGCTCCGAGTCCCCGGCGTTCGACCTGCACCATCCCTCGTATGCGGCGATCCCGACGAAGCCCGCTCCAGAGCCCGGGACAGCCGGTCCCGGGCCGTCCTGATCGCCTCGGTGAACTCGGCGGGTTCGAGGATCTCGAACTCGAAGCCCATCAGCATCACGTGAATGACCATCACGTCGAGGTTCGCGGCTCCGGTGCGCAGGATGCAGCTGTCCTCCCCGGAGGCCTCCAGGGTCCCGGCGGAGGGCGAGATCCGCTCGGCCGCCTGCTCTATGGGCACGAGCAGCCTGATCGCGGCGTGCGAGGCGTACGCGCGCGTGGAGATGCCCTTGGAGACGTACGCCGCCAGGTCCTCGGCCGGTGGCGTACGGGGCGGGAAGCGCGGTCCGTGCGGCGGTTCGGGCGTGATGCGGTCCACCCGGAACGTACGCCAGTCGTCACGGTCGAGGTCCCAGGCGACCAGGTACCAGCGGCGCTCGGTGCACACCAGGCGGTGTGGTTCGACGCTGCGGCGGGTCGGGGAGCCGCCGTGGTCGCGGTACTCGAAGCGCAGCCGCTCGGAGTCACGGCAGGCGCCCGCGAGCTCGGTGAGGACGGCGGGGTCGACGGCGGAGGGCTGCGGACCGCGCAGCATCGGCACGGTGAACGCGTTCAGGGCGCCGACGCGGCGGCGCAGCCGGTGCGGCAGCACCTGTTCCAGCTTGGCGAGGGCGCGTACGGAGGTCTCGCCGATGCCCTCGATGCCCTGCCCGGCGGCCGTACGCAGCCCGACCGCCACGGCGACCGCCTCGTCGTCGTCCAGGAGCAGCGGCGGCAGTTCGGCCCCCGCGCCGAGCTGGTAGCCGCCGCCCGTGCCGGGGCTGGCGTTGACCGGATAGCCCAGCTCGCGCAGCCGGTCCACATCGCGGCGGACGGTCCTGGGGGTGACGCCGAGGCGGTCCGCCAGGTCTGCCCCGGACCATTCGCGGTGGGCCTGCAGCAGCGAGAGCAGGCGCAGCAGTCGTGCCGATGTCTCCAACATGGTTCCGAGTCTGCCAGGCGTTGCGGACAGTAGCTGTCCGCAAGGGTCCGTAGCGTTCAGGACATGGCAGACAACACCGTGCGCCCCTTCCGGATCGAGATTCCCCAGGCCCAGCTGGCCGACCTGCACACCCGCCTGGACCTGACCCGCTGGCCCGACGAACTGCCGGACGCCGGCTGGGAGTACGGGGCGTCCCTGCCGTACGTCCGTGAGCTGACGGCGTACTGGCGGGGCGCCTACGACTGGCGCAAGCACGAGGCGGCGCTGAACGAGATCCCCCAGTACGTCACGGAGATCGACGGCGCCCAGGTGCACTTCCTGCACGTCCGCTCGCCCGAGCCGGACGCCGTGCCGCTTCTGCTGACACACGGCTGGCCCGGCTCGATCGTGGAGTTCCTCAGCCTGATCGGCCCGCTCAGCGACCCGCGCGCCCACGGCGGCGACCCGGCCGACGCCTTCCACCTCGTCATCCCGTCCATCCCGGGCTTCGGCTTCTCCGGCCCCACCCGGGAGCGCGGCTGGAACGTCAGCCGTACGGCACGGGCGTGGGCCGAGCTGATGCGACGGCTCGGTTACGAGCGGTACGGCGCCCACGGCGGCGACCTCGGCGCGCTGATCTCGCCCGAACTGGGCCGGATCGCACCCGAGTCGGTGATCGGCGTCCATGTGAACGCGGCCTCGGTGGGCTTCATCCCGCTCGGTCCCGTGCCGGACGAGGTGCGGGCCGAGCTGACGGACCAGGAGCAGCAACGCCTCGCCGGCATCGCGACGTTCACGACGGACGGCTTCGGCTACAACGCCATCCAGTCAACCCGCCCGCAGACCCTCGCCTACGGCCTGACCGACTCCCCCGTCGGCCAACTCGCCTGGATCTCCGAGAAGTTCAAGGAGTGGACGCACTCCTCGGCCGAGCTGCCCGAGGACGCCGTCGACCGGGACACGCTGCTCACGAACGTGATGCTGTACTGGCTGACGGGCACGGCCGGTTCGGCGGCCCGCATGTACTACGAGAACAGCCACTCCGGCGACTGGTTCCCCACCACCCGCTCCGACGTGCCCACCGCCGTCGCGAACTTCGCCGAGGACGTCGCGATCCGGCGCTGGGCCGAGCCCACCAACACGATCGTCCGCTGGACCGAGTTCGACCGCGGCGGCCACTTCGCCGCCCTCGAACAGCCAGAGCTGCTGACCGGGGACATCAGGGGGTTGTTCGGTTCGTTGCGGTGATGTGCGGGCTCCTCAACCGCCGGACGGGCTGAAATCTTTCAGCCCGTCCGGCGGTTGAGGACGAGACCGTTCAGGCCGAAGCGGGGGCCTGGGGGCGGCAGCCCCCCGGTACGGGAAGGGTAGGGGCGGCGGGGGCGAAACACCCGTCGGCCGCCCCTCAAGGCCGATAAGACAGCTGCGGCACCTCAAAGCAGGTGCTGTTCATGTCCCCTTGGGAGACCCAGCCCCGGCCGTCCTCCCAACGGGCCACCGAGAGACACGTCCTACGGGTCTTCGGCGGCTCGGCAAGGCGCTCGTACGCGACCGGGACCAGCAGACCACCGGCGGTGTACCGCTCCCCCCGATCCATGACCCCGTCGACACACGCACGCGTGACGCCCGTCACCGCACAGGACTCGGCCGCGTCCGTGAACCACATGGCGGCAGCCCAGCCCTCCAACTGCCACTGGGAGTGCGTCGTGAGCGACCGGGTCGCGTCACGGAACTCCCGTACGGCAGGCTGCCCGGTGTCCTCGTAGTTGCGGCTGGCCCCGGTGACCCACAGAGCGTTGCGGCAGCGCGGAGAGTCCGCGTAGTCCTCGGGGACGGTGGACGTCCAGTTCTGCACGTTGGTGACCTTGGCGATGACCTTGGCCCCGACGTCGTCCATGGCCTTGCACAGCTGGGCGTTGCCGTGCGTATCGAGGGCGTCGAAGACGAGATCGGCGCCCTGATCCTTCAAGTCGGCGGCCGCGGCACGGAAGTTGGGCAGGGCGAAGTCGACCTGTTCGGTGACGACCTTGTAGCCCTCGGCCTTCAGCCCCTGGGCGACGAGCCGGGCGTACGCGGCCGAGGCGGACTGGTTGTAGGAGATCACGGCGGCCGTCCGGGCGCCCTGTTCGCGCTTGAAGTAGCGGTACACCTCGGTGCCGCCGTACAGCTTCCCGCCCCAGCCGGTCGTGCCGTTGCGCGGCGAGAGGCTGCCGTAGATCCCGTAGAGGTGCGGATACGTGTCGTACGCCGGTCCGATGGGCTGGCCGCCGATGTCGGGCACGCGCGCGTGGGACACCCGGGAGGCGCCCGCGTAGTCGAGGGCGGTGGTGGCGACGAGGGCGACGACCTTGTCCTCGTCCACGAGCTGGTGCACGCACTCGTTGTTGCCGACGCCGCTGCCGCCGTCGTCGCACAGGTGCACCTCGACCGCGCGGCCGCCGATGCCGCCGCGCGCGTTGAGACGGTCGAAGTAGGCCTTCGCCCCGTCGCGTGGTCCGGTGAAGGCGGACCCGCCGACCGGGCTGGTGGCGCTGGTGATGATGCCGACGCTGATCGGGGCGGTGCCTTGCCGGGTGGGTGTCGAGCGGTTCTCGAAGTCGCTCTCCGGGAGGCGGCTGCCGCAGGCCGTGCTCAGCAGGAACAGCAGGAGCAGCAGGCCCAGGGCAGCCGACTCAGCAGCCGGGGCCCGGCGACTCATTGCCGCTCAACTGGACCAGCGCGCAGAGCGTCTTGACGGAGACCTTCCAGGTGCCGTCCTGCTCGACGGCCGTCCCGGAGGCGCCCGGCAGGGCGGTCGCGCCCTTCAGGGTCAGCGAGTACGTCACGTTCGCGTCGGTCGGCGAGGTGAACTCGACCTTCTCGACCTTCGCCTGCACCTGCTGGCCCCGCTTGTCGCCGTTGAAGCCCTGCAGGACCTTGGTCATCTGGTCGCCGTTCTCCAGAACGGCCTGCTTGTCCTTCTGGGAGACGGCCGGGTCGAAGAACTTCTCCCAGTTCTGTTGGATCTCCTTCGCGGCCGCCGTCGGATCGGACGGGGCCGTGGCGCTGGGCTGGGTACTGGTCGACTTCTCGACCGAGGGGGTGGGGACCGCCGTGGACTTGCCGCCGCTGTCGTCCCCGCACGCGGTGAGGGCCGCGGCGAAGATGAGTACGACCGCCGCTGCCACCCCCCGGCCGTTCCCCCGCCTGACGTCGCTCCCGAGAACCATCTGGCTCACCACCGGGTGTCCGTCCGGGCCATCTGCGCCCGGTGCTTTCAGGGTCAGCTTCCAGAAGGCATAGTGCAAGCCATTGGCTGACATGGACAGACACATGACATGGGAGCCCGGATGCGGACAGCTCGACTGCGGACTGTGCACCCCGTCCTGTGGGCCGGGTGGGCCGCGCTCGCCGCCGGAGCGGTGTTGTGCGTCATCGGCTGGTACGGGATCTCGGGCGAGCGGTACGCGGAGCGGCAGTTGCCGTACCTCGCGTCGTGCACGGTCCCCGGGGCCGCGCTGATCATCGCGGGCGCGGTGCTGCTCACGCACGGCAGGAACGCGCTGGCGGCGGCGCGCGTCGAGGAGCTGTACGGGCTGCTCGTGGCGGCCGAGCCCGCCGACGCGGACGAGTCCGGTCAGACCGCGGCCACGCCCGTCGCCACCAGTGGTGAGCTGCTGATGGTGCCGGGCGGCACGCTGTGGCACCGCGCGGACTGCCCGCTGGTCGCCGGGAAGGCGGAGGCCGTGCCGGTGGACTCGCGGGTGCTGGCGAGCGGGGAGTTGGGGCCGTGCCCGATCTGTGAGCCGTTCGCCGCCGATGAGCCGTCCGCCGCCGATCCGGGTGACTGATGGCGTCGCTGACGTACGACCTCACCCTCGCCGGTCTCTCGGTCGGCAGTGCTGCCGCGCTCACCGGGATCGGGCTGATCGTCACCCACCGGGCGACCGGCGTGCTCAACTTCGCGCACGGCGCGATCGCGATGGTGTGCGCGTATCTGCTGCGCCAGTTCACGGTCGAGTGGGGCTGGCCGCTCGCGCTGGGCGCCTCGGTGACCCTCCTTCTCGTGGCCCCGGCCATCGGCATGGCCCTGGAACGCTTCGTCTTCCGCCCCCTGTCCGTCCTCGGCGGCGACCCGGCGCAGACCCTCGTCGCGTCCATCGGCGTCTTCGTCCTGCTGGTCGGCGGAGCCGCCCTGGTGTGGGGCACGGGGGCGCGGGCCGACGCTCCGACACTGGTGTCGGCCGATCCGTGGGGGCAGTTGGCGGTGGCGGTCGCGCTGACCGTGTGCGTGGGGGCCATACTTCGTTCTTCCGGGGGACACCCCCGGACCCCCCGGTGCTGGACCCGCTTCGGCACCGAGCTGCGCGCCGTCGTCGACGACCGCTCGCTCGCGGTACTCGGCGGCATCGACGCGGACCGGGTGGCCGCGGCGGGCTGGGCCTTCGGCTCGTTCACGGCGGGCCTGACGGGGGTGCTCCTCGCTCCGTACGTGCGCCTCGACCCGTACGGCATGCCGCTGCTCGTCATGGAGGTGATGGCGGTCGCGGTGGCCGCCCGGATGCGCAGTCTCCCGGTGGCCGTCGTGGTGGCGCTGGGCCTCGGGGTCGCCCAGAGCCAGCTGACCCGTCTGCATCCCTCGGGCTGGGCGGAACCGCTGCTTCAGGCCGTGGGCGCCAACCTGTTCGTGGTCGCGCTGCTGATCGCGGCCCTCGTGCTCCCCGGCATCGGCACCCGCGACGCGCTCCCGCGCACGGCGACGGCCCGGGTGGCGACGCCACCGGGGGCGTGGATCGTGGCCGTCGTCCTGTTCCTGTTGCCCTTGGGCTTCGCGGGCTCGGACCTGCATACGTCGGTGCAGGTCCCGGCGCTGGGCGTGGTGCTGCTTTCGCTGGTCGTCGTGACGGGCCGCGGCGGCCAGATCTCGCTCGGTCAGGCGGCGTACGCGGGTCTGGGCGCCCTCTTCACCGCCCTGTTGGCGGCGGGCCGCTTCCCGGGTCTGCCCGCGTTCCCCGAACTGACGGCCCTGGCCGTCGCCGTCGTCCTCGTCGCCCCGCTGGGTCTGCTGACGGGCTGGCCGGCGATCAGCCGCCACGGGCTGGCGCTGGCCCTGGCCACGTTCGCGGTGGGCGTGGGGGTCAGCCGCTTCGTCTTCGCCCAGCCGTACGCGACCTCGGGACTGTCGCTCGGCCGCCCGGCGGGCTTCGAGGGCGACCGCGCGTACTACGTACTCGAACTCGTGCTGCTCGCCGCCGCGTTGCTGGCCGCCGCAGCCTTGCGCCAAGGCCGTACGGGCCGCGCCCTGGCCGCCATGCGCGACCACGAGTCGGGCGCGTCGGCGGCAGGCGTCCGCGTCCCGGCCCTCAAACTGACCGCCTTCGTGGCGGGCGCCGCCCTGGCCGCGCTGGGCGGCGGCATGCTCGGCATGGGCCTGCGCGCCTTCGACGCGACGGCCTACGACCCCGTCCGCGGGCTCCTGTGGTTCGCGGCGGTCGTCGTCCTCGGCGCCGACAGCGTGCTCGGCGCCCTGGCCGCCGCGGCCCTGCTCGTGGGTCTCGACGCGGGCGCGCGCGGCGGAGTGGCAGCGGCCCTGATCGGGGTCCTGGCGGTGCTCGTCGGACGTTTCCCCGGGGGCCCGTACGAAGCACTGCGTACCGCAGCCTCCCGACTGCGCCTGCGCCGCCGGGCGACCCTGACACCCCTGGGGACCCGCGTGCGACGGCAATTGCGACCGACGGAGCCGGGGAGAACCAAGGGGGTTGTCCTGGCGGGGCCCACGGCGGCGGCGAGCGCTGGGTGGGGCACGCCGGGGCGGCGGCGTCCGGGGGCACTCGGGCTCCGCGGACGCCCAGCCGGGTCAGTCCAGCCGAGCTACACGGAACCCGAGCCCACCGACCACCCCCATCCAGGCACACCCCAACCGCAAACCAGTCGGCACAACCCGCCCGAGCCCAACCGGCCAAGCGCCACAGGACCCGAGCCCACCGCGCACCGACATACACGCACACCCGAACCGCAAACCGGCCGACGCGCCCCGGCCGAGCCCAACCGGCCAAGCAACACGGGACCCAAGCCCACCGAGAACCAACATCCGCGCACGCCCGAACCGCAAACCGCCCGACACGACCCAACCGAGCCCAACCGGCCGAGCGGCGCGGCGCTGGGTCCCTCCGCCGCGTCGCCCGGCATTGGCGGATGGCCCGGCGCCGGGAGTGCGAAGGGCGCCGAGCGGCCGGGAGGCGCGGCACGAGCGCGGAGCGATGTTTCTGCCCAGGAGCCCGGCGAGGCGCCGCGTCGAACGGACGACACCGCGCAACCGCGCGGCGCCGCGCCCGCCCGAGCCCCGGGTGAACTCCCGAGCGGAGCGGCCGACCCTCCACACACAGGCATATCCGCCCAAGACCCGGGCAAGCCCCAAGGCCGACCGGACAACACCCCACACCCGCACCACGACACATCCGCCCAAGACCCAGGCAACCCCCCGAGGCGACCGGACGACACCGAGCTGCTGGACGGCACGACGCAGCCCGCCCCTGCCCCCGTCCCCGCCTCCACCGCCCCGCGCCGAGTCAAGCCCCGTCGTTCGTACCCGTGTCCGGCCCCCGCCACCTCCCCGACCTTGAGCGCCCGTCGACTCCGTGTCGTCTACGGGGGCTTCACGGCCCTCGACGGAGCCGACCTCGACATCTGCCCAGGACGTGTCACCGCGGTCGTGGGCCCCAACGGCGCCGGAAAGAGCACCCTTTTCCACTGTCTCGCCGGGACGCTGCGCCCCTCGGGCGGGCAGGTGCTGCTCGGGGAGCGGGACGTCACCCGGCTGGCCGCGCACGCGCGTACCCGGCTGGGGATCGCGCGGACCTCTCAGCAGCTGGCGGTTTTCCCCTCGTTGACCGTGGCCGAAAATGTTCGGGTGGGCGCCGAGCAGGGACGGATAGCCGATCCGGAGGCCGCGGAGCGGGCGTTGCGGCTGCTCGGGCTCGACGGGCCGGTGCGGGCGCTGCCCGCGGCGGGGCTGCCGACGGGGACGCTCAGACGCGTCGAGCTGGCGCGGGCGCTCGCCGGGAGTCCGCGCGTGCTGCTGCTGGACGAACCGGCGGCCGGACTCGACGCCGCCGAAGTGACCGCGCTGACCCGCGTGTTGCGGGCCCTCACCGCGGACGGCATGGCCCTGCTCGTCGTCGAGCATGACCTCGATCTGGTCGCCGACCTGGCGCACACGGTCCATGTGATGGCGGCGGGGCGGATCGTCACCTCCGGCCCGGCCGACCGCGTACTCGAGACGAGGACAGGCGGATGAGCATCGCCCTGCGCCACGCGCGCGTGCGCTACGGCCCCCTGGAGGCCCTGCACGGCGTCACCGTCGTCGCCCCGGGCCCCGGACTCACCGTGCTGCTGGGCCGCAACGGCTCCGGCCGTACGACCGCACTGCGCGCCCTCGCGGGAACCGTGCCGCTGTCCGGCGGTGCCGTCGTCTGGGACGGCACCGACGTGACCCGCGTGCCGGCATACGAACGCGCCCGGCGCGGACTGTGTCTCGTCCCGGAGCGCCGGGCGGTCTTCGGCTCGCTCACGGTCCGAGAGAACCTCGCACTGGCCGCCCCCAAACATGACTTCGCACCCGCCCTCGACGCCTACCCCCAGCTCCAGCCCCTCCTCCCCCGCCACGCCGGCACCCTCTCCGGCGGCGAACAGCGCATGCTCGCCCTCTCCCGCGCCCTGCTGTCACGCGCGCGCGTGGTGCTCGTCGACGAACCCGCGCAGGGCATGTCACCGACGGTCGCGGCACGGACGTACGAGCTGCTGAGCGGCCTCGACGCGTGCGTGGTGGTCGCGGAGCAGCGGCTGCCGCCCGGCCTGCGCGAGCGGGCGGGCCGGACGACGTACATCCATGAACTGCGCCGTGGCGCGGTCGCGTTCAGCGGGGAGGCGGCCGAAGCGGCGGGTCGGAGAGCGGGGACAGCATGGACAGGGTGGGCAGGGTGGACCGGGGGAACAGCGGCGGCCCGAACTGGGCAGGGGCCGAGACCCGGACGCCGCCCGAACCCTTCGGGATGACGAGCAGCGTGCCGATGCTCAGCCGGTTCGGATGGGACCCGACCATCTGCTCGTTGGCCTTGTACAGCGCCTTCCAGCCGCCCTTGACCTGGTACTTGCGGGCGATCGACGAGAGGGTGTCACCGGCCTTCACCACATGCATACGGCCCTGGAGTTTGTACCTCTTGGAACAGACCGGCCAGGCTCCCCACCCCTGGGCGGCCACCACCTCCTCGGCGACCTTGATCTGCTCCTTGCGCGTGGCCAGATCGGCGCGCGGGGCGTACGCGAGCCCGCCGAACGCCTCCCAGGTGGGCTGCCAGAACTGCAACCCTCCGTAGAAGTCGTTCCCGGTGTTCGCGTCCCACCGACCGCCGCTCTCGCACTCGGCGATGCAGCCCCAGGGCCACTGGTCCTTCGCACAGTCGTACGACACCCGTACCGCCTGGGACCCGGGAAGCGGGGGCGGTTGCGCGGCTTGCGCCCAGGGCGGACTGAACAGGACCAGGACGACGACGAGGGCGGCCGCGTACCGGATGCGCCGGTGAGACGTAGGGTGCATCGACCCACGCTATGCAGCGGGCCGTCCGGGCGCGTCGAGCCGCGCCAGCCCCCGCAGGAGCCCCACCCGGTCGGAGGACCGGGCGGGGCCCCGTGCCCGGGACGGGGGGAGCGGGACTCAGAGGTCGAGCCGCTGGCCGGGCACGATCAGGTCGGGATCACCGCCGATGACGGCCTTGTTGGCGGCGTAGATCTTCCGCCAGGTGGTCCCGTTGCGCGCGGCGATGCCGCTCAGCGTGTCGCCGCTGCGGACGGTGTAGTCGCCGCGCGACGCGTCGCGGTTCGTGTGGCCCGACGGATGTGCCGGCGTCTTCGACGGCTTCGACTTCGACGGGGCCGACTTGGATGTCGACTTCGTGGTGGCCGACCCTCCGGCCGACCCGGCGCCCGAGGATGCGGGCGCGCTTCCATACGCTCCGGCCCGCGCCGAACAGGTGGGCCACGCGCCCCATCCCTGTGCGTTCTGGACCTTGGTGGCGACGGCGATCTGCGCGGCCTTGGATGCCTTGTCGGCGGTCGACGCGTAGGCCGTGCCGCCGTACGCGCGCCAGGTGCCGGCGGAGAACTGGAGTCCTCCGTAGTAGCCGTTGCCGGTGTTGATGTGCCAGTTCCCGCCGCTCTCGCACTTCGCGATGCGGTCCCACACTCCACTGTCGGCCGCGGCGGCGTCGCCGGTCGCGGCGAGTAGTCCGAACGGGGCGAGCAGTGCCGCCCCGGCGAGGACCGCGGTCGTACGCGTCGTACGCGCCTTATGACCATTCTCGTGAGTGTTCTCGGCACATGCGGACATGTAGTTCCCTCTCGAATCACCCGGGGTCCCCCAAGGCCGGGCACGACTCCCGGCGCGTAGGACGCGGTCGTCGCGCTCCGCCCCGTCCGCCGGAGGCTGTGCTGCGAGCTGGCTTGGTTCGGCCGGCGGACGTACCCGAGCGGTGCTCGTTGCACACGGTCGAGGAATCTAGGGAGCTTGTCGCCCCGATATCAACCAACTCCTTATCATTCGAGGCCAGTTAGCCGTTACCGCGAGTATCGTCGACTTTCGGCCACCCACTTCATTGGGTGATTTCCGGATTTGTCGACCTGTCGCCCTGGTGATCTGTGACCCACTTCACCGAGTCAACTTCCTTGGAAATCCGAGAAGTTGACTCGGAGTAACAGATTCCGCCGGCTGCCTCACCCTGCGCGCCGGATGGTTCGATTCCGTTCGTTCTCGGGCGTGACTCCGGCCACAGATCGCCCGTTGTCATCTTCATGAGCCGGGGACCCCCCGGGTTCATGGGCCGGGAGCCACCCGGCACCGCCACGCACCGCATCCCGAGGAGCCACCGTGCCGCGCATGCTCGACGTCAGCGACGACGTACGCGCCGAGATCGGCGACGAAGAAGCCGACCGGCTGCTCGCCGGAGAGAACGCCCCCGGCAGTTACGACTGCACGTCCTGCCGCACCCCGGGCGACTCGGAACAGGAGCGCACCAGCACCGTCCTGTTCATCGGCGACGAGACCGCTGTCCTCGCCTTCGCCCATGCCACCTGTCTGCCCTCACAGGTCGTCCAGGTCACCGAGGAGCAACTGCAGGGCGCCGTCCGCTCGATCCACCCCGACGGAGCACCCGCCGGGGCCGCCCCCGAGCAGGCCGTGCTCGGTGTGACCAGCGGACTCGTCCTGATCAGCGGCGAGTTGCACCCGGCGCTCGTGGTCGAGCCGACCGGGCCCATCGTGCGCCCCGGCTCGACCGACATCGGCGACGACTTCCTGCCCCTCCTCATCGAGCAGGGCTTCATGCCGTTGACCGAGCTGAACTCGGTGCCGCCCGTGCTGCACGGCTGGTCCGTGCTGCTCGCCATGGGCCAGCTGCACGCCGTGCTGCAGCCGGGCACCGGCGGCGGCTCGCCCGTCGCCTGGTGGCAGGCGCACCAGGCGCTCCAGGTCGCCGACAGCTGGCGGGCGGCCGCCAACAAGCACCAGCAGGTACTGCTGTTCGCCGCCCCGGTCGGCTCGATCGGCCGCCAGCCCCGCGAGGACCTGCTGCGCGACGCGCTGGACAAGGCGGCGGCCAACGGCAAGCTCGTCGCTTCGGCCATGCCGCTCGCGGGCACCTGAGCGCTCCGCCGGGCGCGGCGAGGGAAACCGCGGGCGCGTCGTTGGCCGCGGGGCGTACGCGGCTTGTCGCGCCCGCGCGGTCGCTGACTGCGGGGCATACGTGGCTGCACGCCCACACGGTCGTCGGCCGCGGGGCATACGTGGCTGCACGCCCACACGGCGGAGGCGCATGACGGCACAGCCCCGCGCCCCCTTCGGGGCGCCGTACGCTCCCGTTGACCTGCGAAAGCGACACGGTGGCCGCATCCGTTGAGCGGCGGGGTCGTTGGCACATACGTGCACACCTACGACGTCCCCCGCCGCCAGCCCTTCCAGCCGATCCCGTCCGCGCGATCTGCTGAGGACCCTCCGGGCGGTCCATCGGCCACGCCGATCTACGACGCGCTCTCCGCCGAGTGGGTGAGGTCTTTCAGGGCCCTGCCCGGAGACCGCCACGGCGAAGAGAACATGGGCTTCACGGCTTTCGGAAGCCTCCCGCACAGTTCGCACTCGTACGGCTCGCACAACTCGTACAGCTCCTACAGCGCCGGTGCGCACTCCGCGCGCCAGAGTGCCGCGCTGCACGGTCACACCACGACGACGACCGCCGTCTGGCAGACGAACGGGCGGCAGCACAGCACGGGAATGCACCACATCCCGGCCGCGCTGCCGCCCGCGCCGCGCAGGGGGCTCTGAACGGAACAGCGGGAGAGGGACGGCTCCTTGAGGAGCCGTCCCTCTCCCGCTGTCTTCCCGCTGTCGCTACTTCTTCTTGGCGCCGCGCTTCTCGCGCACCCGCACCGAGATATGGATCGGCGTCCCCTCGAAGCCGAACTCCTCCCGCAGCCGGCGCTCGATGAAGCGCCGGTAGCCGTGCTCGATGAAGCCGGAAGCGAAGAGCACGAACCGCGGGGGCTTGGTGCCCGCCTGCGTACCGAACAGGATGCGGGGCTGCTTGCCGCCGCGGATCGGGTGCGGGTGGGCGGCGACGAGCTCGCCGAGGAAGGCGTTCAGCCGGCCGGTCGGGACGCGGGTCTCCCAGCCGTCCAGGGCCGTCTCGATCGCCGGGACGAGCTTCTCCATGTGACGGCCGGTGCGTGCCGACACGTTCACCCGCGGCGCCCAGGCCACCTGGAGGAGCTCGGTCTCGATCTCCCGCTCCAGGTAGTAGCGGCGCTCCTCGTCGAGGGTGTCCCACTTGTTGAAGGCGAGGACGATCGCGCGGCCCGCCTCGACGGCCATCGTCACGATGCGCTGGTCCTGCACGGAGATGGTCTCGGACGCGTCGATCAGGATGACCGCGACCTCGGCCTTCTCGACGGCGGCGGCCGTGCGCAGCGAGGCGTAGTAGTCGGCGCCCTGCTGGAGGTGGACGCGCTTGCGGATGCCCGCCGTGTCGACGAACTTCCAGGTGACGCCGCCGAGTTCGATCAGCTCGTCGACCGGGTCACGGGTGGTGCCCGCGATCTCGTTGACGACCACGCGGTCCTCGTTGGCCACCTTGTTCAGCAGGGACGACTTGCCGACGTTCGGGCGGCCGATGAGGGCGATGCGGCGGGGGCCGCCGACCGCGGTGCCGAAGGTCTGCGCCGGGGCCTCGGGCAGCGCCTCCAGGACGGCGTCCAGCATGTCGCCGGTGCCGCGGCCGTGCAGCGCGGAGACGGGGTGCGGCTCGCCGAGACCGAGGGACCAGAGGTACGAGGCGTCGGCCTCACCGCTCGGGCCGTCGACCTTGTTGGCGCACAGGACGACGGGCTTGCCGGCCTTGCGCAGCAGGCGTACGACCGCCTCGTCGGTGTCGGTGGCGCCGACCTTGGCGTCGACGACGAAGACGACCGCGTCGGCCGCCTCGATCGCGTACTCGGCCTGCGCGGCGACGGACGCGTCGATGCCGAGGACGTCCTGCTCCCAGCCGCCGGTGTCGACGAGCTTGAAGCGGCGGCCCGCCCACTCGGCCTCGTAGGTGACGCGGTCGCGGGTGACGCCCGGCTTGTCCTCGACGACCGCCTCGCGACGGCCGATGATGCGGTTCACCAGGGTCGACTTGCCGACGTTCGGGCGGCCGACGACGGCGAGGACGGGCAGCGGACCGTGGCCCGCCGCCTCGATCGCGCCCTCGACGTCCTCGATGTCGAAGCCCTCTTCCGCGGCGAGCTCCATGAACTCCGCGTACTCGGCATCGCCAAGCGCCCCGTGCTCGTGCTCTGCCGAGCCCTCGGGCTGGATGTGGTCGTTCATGAAGTCCGTACCTCGTCGTTCATTCGTGGTGATCGGTGGACCGCCCGCATATCGGGTGATCCACTACTCAAGTGTCGCCTAGTGCCCGGTGGGGCGCCCGGCGTTTTCCGGGCGTCCGGTCAGACGCCTGGCGTGGTCCAGGTGGGCGCTCAGCTGTTTCTGGATGCGGGCGGTCGCCTCGTCCAGCGCCTTGCGGGTACGCCGTCCGCTGCCGTCGCCCGCCTCGAAGGGGTCACCGAAGACGACGTCGACCCGGCTGCGCAGCGGGGGCAGCCCCTTTATCAACCGGCTGTTCTTCTCAGAACTTCCCATGACCGCCACCGGGACGATCGGCGCCCCGCTGCGTACCGCGAAGTACGCGAGCCCGGCCCGCAGCGAGGCGAAGTCGCCCTCGCCCCGGGTGCCCTCGGGGAAGATCCCCAGGACGCCGCCGTTGTCGAGGACGCCCAGCGCGTCGGTGATCGCCGTGCGGTCGGTGGTCTCGCGGTCCACCTTCAGCTGGCCGATGCCGAGCAGGAAGGGGTCGAGCGGGCCGATGAACGCTTCCTTCTTGATCAGGAAGTGCGTGGGCCGGGGCGCCACGCCCATGACCATCGGGCCGTCGATGTTGTGCGAGTGGTTCACGGCCAGGATCGCCGGGCCGGTCGCGGGGACCTTCCAGGCGCCGAGGACGCGCGGCTTCCACAGCCCGTACATCAGGCCGACGCCGATACGGCGCCCGACCTCGGCGCCCCGCTCCGAAGGTGCGGTCACTTGGCGGCCCGCTTCTCCTCGACGAGGGTGACGACGCACTCGATGACCTGCTGCAGCGTGAGGTCGGAGGTGTCCACCTCGACCGCGTCGTCCGCCTTGGCGAGCGGCGAGGTCTTGCGGCTGGAGTCGGCCGCGTCCCGCTTCAGCAGAGCCTCGCGGGTGGTGTGCACATCGGCACCCTTCAGCTCACCGCTGCGGCGGGCGGCACGCGCCTCCGGGGACGCGGTGAGGAAGATCTTCAGGTCGGCGTCGGGCAGCACGGTGGTGCCGATGTCACGCCCCTCGACGACGATCCCGGTCCCGGCGGAAGCCGCTATCGAGCGCTGCAGCTCGGTGATCCGGGCGCGCACCTCCGGCACCGCGCTGACCGCGCTCACCTTGGAGGTGACCTCCTGAGTGCGGATCGGACCCGCGACATCGGTCCCGTCGACGGTGATCGTCGGCACGGACGGGTCGGTCCCGGAGACGATCTCCGGCTTCCCCGCGACCGCGGCGATCGCGCTCGGGTCCGTGATGTCGATCCCGTTGCTCACCATCCACCACGTGATCGCCCGGTACTGGGCCCCGGTGTCCAGGTAGCTCAGCCCGAGCTGCGCGGCCACGGCCTTCGAGGTGCTCGACTTGCCCGTGCCGGAGGGGCCGTCGATGGCGACAATCACAGCCGGGGCGGTCCGGGCAGCGCCGTTTTCCACGGTGGGGACACCTTCCTGGTGCGGAGCGGAGGTTTGTACGGGACACGATCGCGCCCCGCACAAGGTTACTGGCTCCGCGGACCCCGTATTACTGGCCCTTCCCGGGCCCTGGGCAAGGGCGCTACTGCCGCAGCGCCCAGCCCCGCTCCCGCAGCGCCGTGCTCAGCACCGGTGCCGCCTTCGGCTCCACCATCAGCTGGACCAGACCGGCCTGCTGCCCGGTCGCGTGCTCGATGCGTACGTCCTCGATGTTGACCCCGGCCACCCCCGCGTCGGCGAAGATGCGGGCCAGCTGGCCCGGCTGGTCGTCGATGAGGACGGCCACCACGTCGTAGGTGCGCGGAGCGGAGCCGTGCTTGCCGGGAACGCGGACCTGCCCGGCGTTGCCGCGGCGCAGGACGTCCTCGATGCCGGTGACGCCCTCGCGGCGCTTGGCCTCGTCGGAGGACTGGAGGGCGCGCAGGGCCTGGACCGTCTCGTCGAGGTCTGCGGAGACGTCCGCGAGGAGGTCGGCGACCGGGCCCGGGTTCGCGGAGAGGATGTCGATCCACATCCGGGGGTCGGAGGCCGCGATGCGGGTCACGTCACGGATGCCCTGGCCACAGAGCCGTACCGCCGCCTCCTCCGCGTGCTGCAGGCGCGCGGCGACCATGCTGGACACCAGGTGCGGCATGTGCGAGACGAGCGCGACGGCACGGTCGTGGGCGTCCGCGTCCATGACGACGGGGACGGCACGGCAGTGCGACACCAGCTCCAGGGCGAGGTTCAGGACCTCGGTGTCCGTGTCGCGGGTGGGCGTCAGGACCCAGGGGCGCCCCTCGAAGAGGTCACCGGTGGCGGCCAGCGGACCCGACTTCTCGCGGCCCGACATGGGGTGCGAGCCGATGTACGAGGAGAGGTCGAGGCCGAGCGCCTCCAGTTCGCGGCGCGGGCCTCCCTTGACGCTGGCCACGTCGAGGTAGCCGCGCGCGACGCCGCGGCGCATGGCGTCCGCGAGGGTCGCGGCCACATGTGCGGGCGGCGCTGCCACGATCGCGAGGTCCACCGGACCGTCGGGCGTCTCGTCCGTGCCGGCGCCGAGCGCGGCCGCCGTACGGGCCTGCTCCGGGTCGTGGTCGACGAGGTGGACGACGACGCCGCGTGCCGCGAGCGCCAGGGCCGCGGACGTACCGATCAGCCCGGTTCCGATGACGAGTGCGGTTCTCACTGGGCGATGTCCTTGCGGAGCGCGCCCGCGGCACCCAGGTAGACGTGCACGATGCCGGCGCGCGGCTTGTCGGACTCGATGTGCGCGAGGACCCGTACGACTCGGGGCATCGCGCCCTCGATGTCCAGCTCCTGCGCGCAGATCAGCGGCACGTCGACGATGCCCAGCTTGCGCGCCGCGGCGGCCGGGAAGTCGCAGTGCAGATCGGGGGTGGCCGTGAACCAGATGCTGATCAGGTCCTCCGTGGTGAGCTCGTTCCGCTCCAGGACGGCGGTGAGCAGCTCGCTGACCTGCTCGTCCATGTGCCCGGCCTCGTCCCGTTCCAGTTGGACGGCGCCCCGGACCGCTCGTACCGCCACGGTGTTGCTCCTTGCTGATCTGCGTACATGTCTTGTCACACCAGCGTAGTCAGCGCGCAACGCGCGGGTGCGCGGCGCCCGCCTGACGAGACGGTCGCCGCGCACCGGGCTGGGCTCAGACCTGCTGCGCCTTGATGAGGTCCTCCAGCGAACCGGAAGGAACCTCTCCGTTCGGGGTCAGCTTGTCGACCGCCTGCGGCAGGGCCTGGGCGATCTGGGTCGCCGCCTGGTCCGCGGTGACTCCGGCCTGTTCGGCGACCTGTTTGAGGGTCTCGTCCGGCAGCGCCTGCTGGATCTGCGCGCCGGTGACCTGCTGGTTCTCGCCGGTGCCGACCCAGGAGTCTTTCTGCTCCACGAGGCCGGACTTGGTGAGCATGTCCAGCAGTCCACCGAGCTGGCTGTTGCCGCCCTGGCCGCCGCCACCGCCGATGGCCCCCAGCAGGGCGCCCAGGATGTTGCCCGCGCCGGAGGCGCCGCCCTGGCCGCCTCCGCCGAGGAGACCGCCGAGCAGGCTGCCGAGATCATTACCCGCCATGGTCACGCCTTTCGAGAGTGCGGCCGGGGGTAGGTCACCGCCCGGCCTCAGATTCTGCCAATGTCACTCGAATCGCCCTATTCCGCCACTTGTAGTCAGAACACACCCGTGCGCCTCTGGACGCGGGGGCACGGGTCCGCTCTCATGGCAGGAGACTCGCCTCGGGGGAGGCCCGCATGAAGCGTCCAGGACCCCTTCTCACTCTTCTCGCGGGCCTGCTGCTCGGCCTGTTCATGCTGTCGCTCAACGCGACGACGGGGACGAAGAGCGCGTCGTCGTACCAGGAGGAATCGCCCAGCCCGAAGGCGTCGTCGAGCCCGACGCCCACGCGGATGACGCCGTCACCGACCCCGTCTCCTTCGAAGAGCGCGCCCGCGAACGCCGACTACGCGGGCCGTACCGACGACGACTCCTCGGCGGTCGCGGTCTCGCTGCGCGACGGCAAGGCGATCGCGTACTTCTGCGACGGGCACGACAAGGAGTCGTGGCTGAAGGGCGACGTCAAGGACGACGGCACCATGAAGCTCACCGGCAAGCAGGGCGCCGAGCTGAACGGCACGCTCAAGGAGGGCAAGCAGATCCGCGGCACCGTCGACCTGGGCGGCCGGCGCTACGGATTCACCGCGGACAAGGCGGTCAAGCCGTCCGGGCTGTACCGGGCGACCGCCACCGTGCGCGGCGCGAAGCTGGACGGCGGCTGGATCGTGCTGCCCGGCGGCAAGCAGGTCGGCATCCTCGACCGCGACGGCAAGCGCTCGGCGGCGCCCCGGATCGACCCGGAGACCGGCGCCGTGACGATCGACGGCCAGACGCTCACCGCGCGACCCGTGACCCCCTGACCCGCTCTTCCCGGCCTTCTCCTCCGGCTTTCCCCTCCAGCCTGCTCCTCCGACGCCCTCCTCCGTAGGGAGCCGATCATGACCGTGGACCCGAACGCCGCCACCCAGGGCTTCCCCTCTCCCCAGCCCGCGCACCGCCGCCCGCAGCCCGCCCGCTATCTCGTCCCGGCCCTGGTCGCCGCGGCGGTCGCGGTCGGCCTCGGCGTGTACGGCAAGGTGCACGACCCGGCGGGCACCGCCTTCAACCTCGCCGGGTTCAGCAGCACGGGCGCGGTGAAGTCGTGGCTGGCGACAACGGCATTCGCCTTCGCGCTCGTCCAGCTCGTTTCGGCGTTCATGGTCTACGGGAAGCTGCCGGGGCCGAGCTGGGCGCCGGTACTGCACCGCTGGTCGGGGCGGGTCGCGTTCCTGGTGGCGGTGCCGGTGGCCGTGCACTGTCTGTACGCGCTGGGCTATCAGACGTACGAGCCGCGGGTGCTGTGGCACTCGCTTCTGGGTTGCTTCTTCTTTGGGGCATTTAGTGCCAAAATGCTCCTGCTCCGCTCGGAGCGACTGCCCGGCTGGCTGCTGCCGATCGTCGGGGGACTCGTCTTCAGCGTCCTCACGGCCATCTGGCTGACGTCGGCTCTCTGGTTCTTCCGCACGTTCGGAGTGACGACATGACGAACCCCCCGGCGCGACGCACGGTCCTCGCAACGGGCGCGGCCGCCACCCTGCTCGCGGGGTGCAGCAAGTACGGCGACAGCAACAGCAGCGCCCAGGCAGCCGGTGACGCGCTCGCCAAGACGACCGACATCCCGGTCGGCGGAGGCACGATCTTCAAGGACCAGAAGGTCGTGGTCACCCAGCCCAAGAAGGACGAGTTCAAGGCCTTCTCGGCCATCTGCACCCATCAGGGCTGCACGGTGAGCACCGTCTCGGACGGCACCATCAACTGCCCCTGCCACGGCAGCAAGTACAAGATCGAGAACGCCGCGGTGGTCCACGGCCCGGCCACGCGTCCGCTGCCCGCGAAGCAGATCACGGTGGAGGGAAATTCGATCCGCCTGGCGTGAGAGGCCACGTACGCTCCGGGACATGCATTCCGAGGCCCTGGTGCGGGACCACACGATGGTGCGCGACCACATGATCTACTCCTGCGTGATGGGTTCGCGCGCCTTCGGCCTGGCCACGGACGCCAGCGACACCGACCGCCGGGGCGTGTTCCTGGCCCCGACCCCGCTCTTCTGGCGCTTCGAGAAGCCGCCGACGCATGTCGAGGGTCCGGCGGAGGAACAGTTCAGCTGGGAGCTGGAGCGTTTCTGCACCCTCGCGCTGCGCGCCAACCCGAACATCCTGGAGTGCCTGCACTCCCCCCTCGTCGAGTCCGTCGACGACACGGGCCGCGAACTCCTGGCTCTCCGCGCGGCGTTCCTCTCCCGCCGGGCCCACGAGACCTTCGCCCGCTATGCCCTGGGCCAGCGCAAGAAGCTGGAAGCGGACGTCCGCGCACATGGCGCCCCGCGCTGGAAACACGCCATGCACCTCCTGCGCCTCCTGATGAGCTCCCGCGACCTGCTGCGCACCGGCTCCCTGACCATCGACGTCGGCGACCAGCGCGAGCCACTGCTGGCGGTCAAGCGCGGCGAGGTCCCCTGGCCGCGGTTCGAGGCCTGGATGTCCCGCCTGGCGACCGAGGCGGACGAGGCGGCGGCGGGGAGCCCCCTCCCGCCCGAGCCGGACCTGGCCCGGGTGGAGGACTTCGTGATCCGCGTGCGCCGCGCCTCAGCCGTCGAGGCGGACCCGCACGACGAACGCGTGCAGGGCGTCGTACACGGACGGAGCGTCCGGCAGTGCTGAGACGGCCTGCGCCTCCTCCAGCAGGATGTGCAGCCGCTCCACGTCGTCCTCCACGCGCGCGTGGGCGACGTCCGCCGCCCCGTGCTCCCGCTCCGCCTTCGCGGCGATCAGGTCCGGCAGATACGCGGGAGCCCCGACCTGCCCGACGAGCGTGGGCAGATCGGCCTGTACTTCGCCGCTGCGCATCAGGTGGATGCCGGTGAGCAGCACGCGGAACGTGTAAAGCAGCGGTTTGAGTTCGTCCGTCTTCTCGAACAGCCGCCACTGCGTCGTCGCGGCGTTGACATCAGCCGCTCCGCGGCGGGCCGGTAGTGATGGGCGTGATGGCGGGTGAGGACGCCGGGGGCGAGGGCGGCCAGTTCGCGGTGCGCGTCGGTGGTGTGCACGACGAGCGGCGAGAGCAGCTGCTCCAGCACATAGCCGTTGCGCCGCAGCATCAGCCGTACGAACTTGCGCAGGTCGTGGGTGACCAGGTCCATCTCGACGCCGTCACGGACCCACATGCGCGACCGGGTCTCCTCCGGCTCGCGCAGCCCGACCAGTTCGGCCGCCGGCAGCAGGTGGACACCACGCAGGTCGACGTCCGAGTCACGGGAGGGGAAGCCGTACAAGTGCGCCCCGGAGACGGTGGCGAACAGCACCGGGTCGGGCTGTTCGGCCACCACGGCTTTGAGGTCGAGGTCGAGGACGTCGGTCATCCCTGCAGCGTCCCAGATCTCCCTCACGCGTCCCAGAGCGCCCCCAGCGACATCAGGTCGCCCTGGTACTCGATCCGGTCGGCCCACGACGTCGGCCAGGCGTCCGAACCGTGGTAGGCGCCCGCGAAGGCGCCCGTCAGGCAGGCGATCGAGTCGGAGTCGCCGGAGGTGCAGGCGGCCCGGCGCAGGGCGGCGAGGGGCTCGTCGACGAACAGCAGGAAGCACAGCAGGCCGGTGGCGAGCGCCTCTTCGGCGACCCAGCCCCCGCCGGTGGCCAGACAGGGGTCGGTCTCGGGCGAGACGGTGCGCACGGCGTGCCGCAGGTGGTCCAGGATCTCCAGGCACTCGTCCCAGCCGCGCCCGATGAAGTGCTCCGGCGTGGGGTCCTGGCCGCGGGTCCACAGGTCGCCGAGCCAGCGGGAGTGGTAACGGTGGCGGTTCTCGTACGCGTACGAGCGCAGCCGGCCGACGAGTCCCATCGGCTCGACCCCTTGGGTGAGGAGCCAGATCGCGTGTGCGGTGAGGTCCGAGGCGGCGAGCGCGGTGGGATGGCCGTGGGTGAGCGCGGCCTGCAACTGCGCGGCACCCGCGCGCTGTTCGTCACTCAGCCCTCGTACGAGCCCGACGGGCGCCACGCGCATGTTGGCGCCGCACCCCTTGGAGCCGATCTGGCTGGCCTCCTGCCAGGGGCGGCCCTCTTTCTTCAGCAGGTTGCAGGCGACGAGGCAGGTGCGACCGGGTGCGCGGTTGTTGTCGGGCGACTGGTACCAGTTCACGAACTCCTCGCGAACCGGCCGCTCCATCCGCAGCGGGCCGAGCAGGCCGCGGTCCATGGCCGTGCGCAGCCCCCGCGCCAGCGCCAGCGTCATCTGCGTGTCGTCCGTGACCTTCGCGGGCCTGGGCAGCTCCATCCGGCGCCACGGCCCGCACTTGTCGAGGATCGCCGGCACGGAGTTGAACTCGGTCGGGGATCCGAGCGCGTCGCCGAGGGCGAGACCGAGCAGCGATCCGGTGGCGGCGCGCTTGGCGAGCGTCGTGGTGGTCATGTGGGCCGTCCTTCCGAGGTGGGACGCAGCAGGGGTGGGTGCAGGGATTTGGCGTCGCCCGCGCGGTAGAGCGCCGCCGGTTTGCCGCGGCCCCCGGTGAGACGCGCGGCGCCCGGGACCTGCTCGACGAAGCCCGGCGTGGCGAGGACCTTGCGCCGGAAGTTCGGCCGGTCGAGGGCGGTGCCCCACACAGTCTCGTAGACCTGCTGCAGCTCTCCGAGGGTGAACTCGGGCGGGCAGAAGGAAGTGGCGAGACAGGTGTACTCGAGCTTGGCGCCGACGCGTTCGTGGGCATCGGCGAGGATCCGGTCGTGGTCGAAGGCGAGCGGACCGAGTGCGTTGTACCGCAGCCACTGGGCCTGCGCCGCGTCGCCGCCGCCGCGCGGCTCGGGAGGATCCGGGAGCAGCGCGGCGAACGCGACGGAGACGACCCGCATCCTGGGGTCGCGGCCGGGTTCGCTGTAGGTCCGCAGCTGTTCCAGGTGGAGTCCGGAGACGTCCGACAGGCCGGTCTCCTCGGCGAGTTCGCGGCGGGCCGCCGTCTCCGCGGACTCGTCCGGCAGCACGAAGCCGCCGGGCAGCGCCCAGCGGCCCACGTACGGCTCCTGCCCCCGCTCGACGAGCAGCACCTGGAGCACGCCCGCGCGGACCGTCAGGACGGCCAGGTCGACGGTGACGGCGAAGGGTTCGAACGCGTACTTGTCGTAGCCCTCGGGTACCTGGCCGCCGGGCGCGCGGCCTTCGCGTGCGTGCACGCCCACCCACCCCCTATTTATAGTCATACTGACTATAGTCATTACGACTATAAAGCGGTGAGTGGGCGCCAACAAGCCCTGGGCGCGGGAAAGTTCCGGTATTTATGCCCGGGTGCGGGAAAATCGCCGCCCTTCAGAGCTGGGCGCGCGACGGTGCGAGCGCCGCCACCACCGCCCCCGCCGCCGAGACCCCCGCCGAGACCCACAGCGCGGGTCCGCAGCCGTCGACGAAGGCCTTCGGCGAGCCGTAGCCCCCGTACCGCGTGAACACGGCCGCGGCGACGGCGACTCCGAAGACCCCGCCCAGCTCGCGCAGCGCGTTGTTGACGCCGGCCGCGACGCCCGCGTCACCGGGCGGCACCGACGAGGTCACGGCGTTCGCGACGGTGGGGAAGACCATGGAGATGCCGATCCCGGCGATGATCAGCGGCACGACCAGGCTGCCGTAGCCGACACCGGGCTGGACCTGCCGGGCGAGCAGTCCGATTCCCACCGCCTGGAGGACGAGACCGCCCAGCATGAAGGGCCGGTTCCCGAACCGGTCGGCGAGCGCGCCCGCGAGCGGCGCGACCAGCAGCGGCATACCGGTCCACACCAGGATCCGGACGCCGGCCTGCAACGGGGAGTTGCCCAGGCCGAGTTGGAAGAGCTGCGTGATCATGAACAGGGAACCGAGCAGCGACATGAACATCAGGAAGACGGCGCCGTTGGCGGTGGAGAAGCCGCGCCGCCTGAAGTGCGCGAGCGGCAGCATCGGGTAGCGCGCCCGCGACCGCTCCCAGCCGAGGAAGGCCGTCACGAAGACGACTCCGGCGGCCAGCGCGCCCAGCACTTCGGCGCTCCCCCAGCCCGCCTCCGGCGCCCGCACCGGCGCCCAGGCGAGACCGGTCAGGCCCACGGCCGCGAGCAGCAGCCCCGCGACGTCGAGTTGGGGGCGGGGACCGTAACTCTCGCGGAGCTTGAGGGCAGCCAGGGGAAGCATCGCGAGCCCCGTCGGCACGTTCAGCCAGAAGATCCACTGCCAGGACAGGCCCTCGGTGACGGCGCCGCCGAGCACCGGTCCGGCGGCCACGCCGAGCCCGGTCACCCCGCCCCACACGCCGATCGCGACGCCGCGCTTCTCGGCCGGGAACGCGTCGCTGATCAGGGTCAGGGTGAGCGGGAGCAGGACGGCCGCTCCGGCGCCCTGGACCACGCGCGCGGCGATGAGCTGCCCGGGGCCGCCCGCGAGGGCCGCCAGGGCCGAGGCCAGCGTGAAGACGGCCAGCCCGACGACGTACATGCGCCGTCGCCCGAAGCGGTCGCCGAGCGCGGCGCCGGTCAGGGTGAGGCAGGCGAAGACCAGGTTGTACGCGTTGATCGTCCACTCCAGGTCGGACAGGCTCGCCCCGAAGTCGGCCCGCAGGGCGGGCAGCGCGGTGGCGACGACGACCACGTCGAGGGAGCAGAGCAGCGCCCCGAGTCCGGCCAGGACGACGGTCCACGCGCGGCGTGGCGGCGCGGCTCCGGCGGCTGGTTCACGGACCGGGGCCCGCAGGGTGTCAGCCATGACGTTTCCTTTCGTGAGGTCACGAGATCACTCACGAGAGGCAGACCGGCCCCGTCCCGGAAAGGAATCGCGGCGGGCTCGGGCGCCGGCCGAGGAAGGCCAGCAGCCGGTCGTCGGGCCGGGGCCACGACGACGGCACGCCGACCGGCGCGGCGAAGCGCACGCCCCGGTCCGCGTCCGCGACGACGCACCGCGCCACCGGGAGCAGCTCCGCGGCGAGCGCCGACGGAATCGGCCGCGACTGCCCGCAGGCCTGTGCCACGTCCCACCCGTGCACGGCGATCTCGACGGCGCCGACGGCGGCCAGGAGCCCCAGCTCCAGTGACCGATCACCCACGCCCACGGCGCGCTCGGCGGACGGCACCTCCCCCGACACCACCGCCCACGCCCCCAGCAGAGCGCACGCCCGCTCCCGGAAGGCGCACACGGGATCGGCCGCGCCCGGCGCGGGACACAGCCCCACGCGCCCCCCGGCGACGCCTTCGTAGAGCGCGTCCACCGAGTCGTCGAGGTGCCGGAGCAGCTCCCCCAGGTCCCACCCGGGGCACGGCGTGGCCCGCCGGAGGCTCCCGGGCACCACGGCGGCGACGCTTCCCAGGGCATACGCGAGCGAGCGTTCCAGCAGCTCCCCGGAGTTCACGACGGCACCTGCGGCAGCACCTTCGGCATCCCGAAGCGCGCGAAGAGGTCCGGATCGAGGAAGG
Source organism: Streptomyces sp. NPDC029292 (assembly GCF_055569295.1). Lineage (NCBI taxonomy): Bacteria > Bacillati > Actinomycetota > Actinomycetes > Kitasatosporales > Streptomycetaceae > Streptomyces > Streptomyces sp. NPDC029292. The sequence continues at coordinate 33,908 of NZ_JBVHXR010000003.1, read as the reverse complement.
CGGTGATGCGCGCGATGCGCACCTCGCGTACGCCGGGCACGTGCGGGGCACGTACGCCGGGCACGTGCAGGGCGCGTGCGTCGAACACCTGCGGGGCGCGTGCCGCGCGCACGTCGAGCACCTGCAAGGAGTGCGCCCGGTACGCGCCGTCCGCGCCCCGCTCGTACGCCCCCACCGCGCGCTGCCCGTTGGCCCGCGTGGGCACCATCCGCACACGTCCCCGTTCGCCGACACGCGCTCCCAGGAAGCGCAGCACGTCCTTCGTGCCGCTGAACCACTCCAAGTGGGGCGGCATTTCCAGCTCGACGCCGTCCTGGAGGAGCCCGAGCAGGGCCTCCATGTCGGCGTTTTCGAAGGCCGACATGTAGCGGTCGATCAGCTCGCGGTCCCCGGGGTCCTCGGGCTCGGTCACCAGGTCCTCGTCGGGCGCCACCTCGTCGAGCCGGGCACGCGCGCGTTGGAGGCTGCTCTTGACCGCCGCCGTCGAGGTGTCGAGCACCGCGGCGACCTCGGACGCCCGCCAGGCCAGCACGTCCCGGAGGATGAGCACGGCCCGCTGCCGCGCCGGCAGGTTCTGCAGCGCGGCGACGAGCGCGAGCCGCAGGCTTCCCCGCGCCGCCACGACGGTCGCCGGGTCGACGAGCGCGTCGGGCAGCGGCTGGAGCCACGGGACATCCGTGGCGGGGGCCCTCAGAGGCTCCTCAGGCGCGTCTCCCGGCCCGCCGAGCCCGGAGGGCAGCGGACGGCGCACCCGGCCCTCCAAAGCCGTCAGACACGTATTCGTGGCGATCCGGTGCAGCCAGGTGCGCAAGGACGCCCGGCCCTCGTATCCGTCGTAGGACCGCCAGGCCCGCAGATACGTCTCCTGGACGAGGTCCTCGGCGTCGTCGACCGACCCGAGCATGCGGTAGCAGTGCGCGAGCAGCTCCCGCCGGTACGGATCGGTCAGCCGTACGAACTCGTCGCGGTCCGTCGTCGCAGCCATCGCCGCTCCCTTCGCTCACCGGTACAGACCGGCGGAGCGGCGAAAACGAATCGGCCGGCCCCGGAGAAGTTCCGGGACCGGCCGTCGTACGCGCGGGGCCGCGAGGCCTAGAGGCCGACCTCGGCCATGAGCATGCCGACCTCGGTGTTCGACAGACGCCGCAGCCAGCCCGACTTCTGGTCGCCCAGGGTGATCGGGCCGAAGGCCACGCGCACCAGCTTGTCGACCGGGAATCCGGCCTCCGCGAGCATGCGGCGCACGATGTGCTTGCGGCCCTCGTGGAGGGTCACCTCGACCAGGTAGTTCTTGCCGGTCTGCTCGACGACCCGGAAGTGGTCCGCCTTCGCGTACCCGTCCTCCAGCTGGATGCCGTCCTTGAGCTGCTTGCCCAGGTCGCGCGGGATCGGGCCCACGATGTGCGCGAGGTAAACCTTCTTCACGCCGTACTTCGGGTGGGTCAGGCGGTGCGCCAGCTCGCCGTGGTTGGTGAGCAGGATGACGCCCTCGGTCTCGGTGTCGAGCCGGCCCACGTGGAAGAGCCGCGTCTCGCGGTTCGTCACGTAGTCGCCGAGGCACTGACGGCCCTCGTTGTCCTCCATGGTGGAGACGACACCGGCGGGCTTGTTCAGCGAGAAGAACTGGTACGACTGCGTGGCCACGGTCAGCCCGTCGACCTTGATCTCGTCCTTCTCCGGGTCGACGCGCAGACCCTGCTCCAGGACGATCTCGCCGTTGACCTCGACCCGGGCCTGTTCGACCAGCTCCTCGCAGGAGCGCCGCGAACCGTAGCCCGCGCGCGCGAGCACCTTCTGCAGGCGCTCACCCTCCTGCTCGGCGCCCGGGAAGGTCTTGGGCAGCTTGATGTCCTTCTTGCCCGCGTACCGGTCCCGGTTTCGCTCCTCGGCCCGCGTCTCGTACTCGCGGGAGCGCGCCGGCTCCGTACGGCCGCCGCGCTGCTGGCCCTGCTTGGGGCCACCCTTGGCGCCGCCGCGCGCGGACGCGCCGCGCCCGGACTTCGGGCCGTCCTTGGAGGCGCCGGGGCCCACGTCGTAGCGGCGCTCCTCGGGACGGGGCTTGCTCTCGCGCTTCGGCTTGTCGTCGCGCCCTGCCCCGCTCCTCGGCTGGGAGCCGCGCCCACCGGTCCCCCGAGCGCTGCCGCCCCCACCGGTCCCCCGGGGGTTGCCGCGCCCGCTGTTCCTGCCACTGCCACTGCCACTGCTTCGCATCAAAGTTCCGTCGTCGTCGTGTCGTCTGCATCTGCATCCGGTGCATCCGGATCGAACGACGGGACCCCTTCCAGCGTCTCGGCCTCGATCGCGTCCGCCTCGGGGAGGAAGGGCGCGAGCTCCGGGAGCTCGTCCAGACCGCGCAGGCCCATTCGCTCCAGGAAGTAGTTCGTCGTCGTGTACAGGATCGCACCTGTTTCGGGTTCCGTGCCCGCCTCCTCGACCAGACCGCGCTGCAACAGGGTGCGCATCACACCGTCACAGTTCACTCCGCGGACCGCCGAGACCCTCGAACGGCTGACCGGCTGGCGGTACGCGACGACCGCGAGCGTCTCCAGAGCCGCCTGGGTGAGCCGGGCCTGCTGCCCGTCCAGAACGAAGCGCTCGACGGCCGTCGCGTACTCGGGCCGGGTGTAGAAACGCCAGCCGCCCGCGATGAGCCGCAGCTCGAAGCCGCGGCCCTGGACGGTGTACTCGTCGGCCAGCTCGCGCAGCGCGTCCGCGATCTGCCGCTTCGGCCGCTCCAGGATCTTCGCGAGGTGCTCCTCGGTCGCGGGCTCGTCCACGACCATGAGGACGGCCTCCAGGGCGGGCTTGAGATCGAGGTCGGCGACGGTGCGCAGCCCTGCCGGGATCTCGGTGGTCTCCTCGCTCACGCCTTCTCCTTCTTGGCGTCTTCCTTGGCGTCGTCCTTGGCTTCCTCGGGCGGCCGGTCGAACTCGTCCGTCACCCTCGGCTGCTCGTCACTGTCCCCGCCGGTCCAGCGCACGACCAGCTCCCCGAGGGCGTCCTCCTGGTCGAGCGCCACGGCCTTCTCACGGTACAGCTCCAGCAGCGCGAGGAAGCGGGCCACGACGGTCAGCGTGTCGTCGGTGTCCTCGACGAGGTCGCGGAAACTGGCCTCCCCCAGCTCCCGCAGCCGCGCCACCACGATCCCGGCCTGCTCCTGCACACTGACCAGCGGGGCATGGATGTGATCGACGTACACCTGCGGCTTGGGCTTGGGCTGCATCGCCTTCACGGCGAGCTTCGCGAATCCCTCCGCCCCGATGCTGATGACCACCTCGGGAAGCAGCTCGGCGTGATGGGCTTCGAGCCCGACGGTACGGGGGCAGCGGCGGGCCTCCTCCTCGAGGCGGGCGTTGAAGATGTCCGCGATCTGTTTGTACGCGCGGTACTGCAGCAGCCGCGCGAACAGCAGGTCCCGCGCCTCCAGCAGCGCCAGATCGGCTTCGTCCTCGACCTCGGCGGTGGGCAGCAGCCGCGCGGCCTTGAGATCGAGCAGCGTGGCCGCGACGACCAGGAATTCGGTCGTCTGGTCCAGGTCCCAGTCCGGCCCCATCGCCCTGATGTGCGCCATGAACTCGTCGGTGACCTTGGAGAGGGCGACTTCGGTGACGTCGAGCTTGTGTTTGGAGATCAGCTGAAGCAGCAGATCGAAGGGCCCCTCGAAGTTCGAGAGCCGCACCTTGAAGACACCGTCACTGGCTTCTTCGGGCTCGGCAGCGGGCGGTTCCTGCGTGGCTCCTTCGGGCTCCGCAGCGGTCAATTCCCCGGTGGCTCCGACTTCCGGAGCGGTCGGTTCCTCGGTGACTCCGGCTTCCGCAGCGGTCGGTTCCTCGGTCGCTCCGACTTCCGCAGCGGGCCGTTCCTCGGTGGCTCCACCGACGTCGCCGGCAGGCGGATCGGGCACCGTCTCCACCGGAGGCACGACCTGAGGCGCGACCGGCTCCTCGACGGGGACCGGTGCCGCCCCGGGGCCCCGCCCCAGGACACGCCGACGGCCGGCGGGGCCGGAGGAGGGGGTTGAGGCGTCGTACGAGGGCATGGCGCTCGCAGGCTACCGCCTACCGCCCGCGAAGCCGTCGCACGAGAATGCTCGCGTCCCCCCGGGATTCAAGATCCGCGAGCACGACGGCGACCGCCTCGCGGACGATCCGCCCGCGGTCGACGGCCAGCCCGTGCTCACCCCGGAGCACCAGCCGGGCGTGCTCGAGATCCATGAGCTCCTCGGCCGACACGTACACCGTGATCTTCTCGTCGTGCCGCTCCCGCCCGCTGGGCCGCCGGTTGGCGGCGCGCTGGCGCTTGCGGGACTGCTGCCCGGCGGCAGAACCTTCCTGCGCCGTCTGACGCCGCCCGGAGCGCTCCGGAGCCGCACCCCGGCTGCGGGACTCCCCCGCGTCGGACTCGGCGTCGGCCGCGACATGTTCGTCGCCCTCGCCGTCGCCGCCCTGGACGGGCACCGACTGCGGCGCGTCCTCCCCGGCGGCGGCCGCGTCACTCTCGCCCGCGGGAGCCGGGACCCGGGCCTCGCCGTTGGTCCGGCGCGAGGGTGTGGACGCCTGGAGCGCCATTCCCCCGGTGGTACGGAACAGTTCGTCGGCCCCCGGCAGACTCACTCGGCGTGACACCGGGCGAGCACCTCCCTGGCGAGCTGGCGATAAGCGGCGGCACCGACGGAGTTGGAGGCGTACGTGGTGATCGGCTCACCGGCGACGGTGGTCTCCGGGAAGCGGACGGTCCGGCCGATCACCGTGTGGTAGACGTGATCGTCGAACGCCTCGACCACGCGCGCGAGCACCTCACGGCTGTGCACCGTGCGGGAGTCGTACATCGTGGCGAGGATGCCGTCGAGCTCCAGCTCGGGGTTGAGCCGCTCCTGGACCTTCTCGATGGTCTCGGTGAGCAGCGCGACACCGCGGAGGGCGAAGAACTCGCACTCCAGGGGCACGATCACCTTGTGAGCCGCCGTCAGGGCGTTGACGGTGAGCAGGCCGAGCGAGGGCTGACAGTCGATCACGATGTAGTCGTAGTCGGCCATCAGCGGCTTCAGGGCGCGCTGCAGCGTGGACTCACGGGCGACCTCGCTCACCAACTGCACTTCGGCGGCGGACAGGTCGATGTTGCTGGGCAGCAGGTCCATGTTCGGGACCGCCGTCTTCAGGAGCACCTCGTCGGCCGCCATGCCCCGCTCCATGAGCAGGTTGTAGACGGTGAGGTCGAGCTCCATCGGGTTGACGCCGAGGCCCACCGAGAGCGCGCCCTGCGGGTCGAAGTCGACGAGCAGGACCCGGCGTCCGTACTCCGCGAGCGCGGCACCCAGGTTGATGGTCGACGTCGTCTTGCCGACGCCGCCCTTCTGGTTGCACATCGCGATGATCTTCGCGGGGCCGTGGTCGGTCAGCGGGCCCGGGATCGGGAAGTACGGCAGCGGGCGCCCGGTCGGGCCGACGCGCTCACGGCGCTGACGGGCCGCGTCCGGCGCGAGCGTGGCCGCGTACTCGGGATCGGGCTCGTACTCGGCGTCGGGGTCGTAGAAGTGCCCCTCGGGCAGTTCGTCGTAGTCGGCGAAGTGGGTGCGGTTCTCGCCACTTCCGTTGCCGGCCATGGCGTTCACGTGATGGCCATCCATGCTCGGGTGTGCTGTCTGAGTCATCCGGGGACTCTTTTGGGCTGCGAAGGTTCGGACAGCGACGGAGCCGACAGCCTCGAGCCCCGTGGGGCTCTGGCCCCGCGCCGGCATTCCTGGTTGACCACCCCCGGGAGAAAATGTCGACTCATTCACAAGTCGTCTTACCTCCTTGGTGACCAGGAAACTTCTAGATAGGTCAGCGTGGCACCATGCCGACGGTTGGCGACTCTATGGCGTGTCACCGGTCCGCAGCAACACAATCCGCCGGACCCGACCCGATGTGTCGGCAACCGAACACCCCTCTGTCAAGGGCGTAAGGCCGTCGCACAGCAGGTTTCACGGGTGTGCGAATCGGTTAAAGAGTTACCTTCGTGGCGAGTTGAACGAGTGCCGCAAAGTGACCCGACACACATCCGGCCGGACCTTGTCGGGCAAGGTCCGGCCGGGTGCGCGGTGTTGACGATCTATGTTGACGTATCGCCTTTTGTCATCCCGGAGTCAGCTGAAAAGTCGACTCGGAGCGCGGCGCGGGGCCGCGCCGGGGCTCAGCCGAGCAGGGTCTCCAGCTCGAGGTGCTCGAGACCGTGCGCCTCGGCGACCTCGCGGTAAACGACCTTGCCGTCATGGGTGTTGAGGCCCTTGGCCAGCGCGGGGTCACGGCGAAGGGCCTCGACCCAGCCCCGGTTCGCGAGCTCGACGATGTACGGCAGTGTGGCGTTGGTCAGCGCGTACGTCGAGGTGTTGGGCACCGCGCCGGGCATGTTGGCGACGCAGTAGAAGACCGAGTTGTGGACCGGGAAGGTCGGCTCGGCGTGGGTGGTGGGACGCGAGTCCTCGAAGCAGCCGCCCTGGTCGATCGCGATGTCGACAAGGACACTTCCCGGCTTCATCCGCGAAACAAGCTCGTTGGTGACCAGCTTCGGCGCCTTGGCGCCCGGGATGAGGACGGCACCGATGACGAGGTCGGCCTCGAGGCAGGCCTTCTCGAGCTCGAAGGCGTTGGAGACGACGGTCTGGATCTTCGTGCCGAAGATCTTGTCCGCCTCCTTCAACTTGTTGATGTCACGGTCGAGCAGGGTCACCTGGAAGCCCATGCCGATGGCGATCTGCGCGGCGTTCCAGCCGGAGACGCCGCCGCCGATGACGACGGCCTTGGCGGGCAGCACACCGGGGACACCGCCGGGCAGGACGCCACGGCCGCCGTTGGCGCGCATCAGCTGGTAGGCGCCGACCTGCGGGGCGAGGCGGCCCGCGACCTCGGACATCGGGGCGAGCAGCGGCAACGCGCGGCTGGGGAGCTCGACCGTTTCGTACGCGATCGCCGTGGTGCCGGACTCCAGGAGGGCGTCCGTGCACTCCTTGGATGCGGCCAGGTGCAGGTAGGTGAAGAGGGTCTGGTCCTTGCGGAGGCGGTGATACTCCTCCGCGATGGGCTCCTTGACCTTGAGCAGCAGGTCGGCGGTGGCCCAGACCTCGTCGGCGGTGCCGAGGATCTGCGCACCGGCGGAGACGAACTCGTCGTCCGTGATCGAGGAGCCGACGCCGGCGTTCTGCTCGATGAAGACCTGGTGGCCGTTGCGCACCAGCTCGTGCACGCCGGCGGGGGTGATGGCCACCCGGAACTCGTTGTTCTTGACCTCGCGGGGGATGCCGACCTTCACGTCGATCACGGTCCTTGACTCAGAGGGTTCTGGGGCTATGCATGCCGAGGCGATGCAAGCCAGGCAATGCATGTCATACCCGACGTACGGGAGCACACCGGGAGACACCACGAAAGAACGCGGCGGAGCCAGTCTAATGAAGGGATTCTCTCTGTCTAGCCTTTCAATGCATCAATCTTCTGCGGATGTACTGCGGATTTCGTAGGCGTTAGTGCCTTGTTCCATGGCCATCGCGCTCTCCGGGAGCTCGTTACCCAGCATGCGCCCGGCTGCACCGCGGTGCAGCCGGGCGGCCGCCGGGTCGCCGAGCCGGTCCAGAGTGTCGGCCAGTCGGAGCTGCAGCGCGGCCTGCAGGCGCACGTCCTCGGCGCGGCGCGCCCACTCGACCGCCTCCTGGCAGGTGCGCAGTGACTCCTCGGGCCGTCCCGCGTACTCCTGGACGCGCCCCAGCTCGCTCAACGCCCTTGCCTGGGCGGCCACATCTCCGTTCCTGCGGTGTCCGGTGACGGCGGCGCGCCAGTTGCGCAGCGCCTCGCCGTAGCGGCCCGCGTAGGTGTGTGCGGTGGCGATACGGCCGTACAGCCGGGCGGCGTCCACGCGCTCGTCGCGCGCGAGGCGCTGGGCGAGCGCCCTGCCGTACCAGTCGGCGGCCCGGTCGTAGTCCCCGAGCTCCTGGTGGGCGCCGCCTACGGATTCCATCGCGCGCCCGGTCGCATACGGGTCATTTGCTGCGCGTCCGGCGTCCAGTGCGGCCCGGTAGCGGGCGAGCGCCTCGGCCGTCCGGCCGGTCTGGGCGTCCAGGTCGGCGAGGTTCAGCAGGGCCGCGGCCTTCTCGCGGGGCAGGCTGCGGCGCTCGGCGACGTCCAGGACGAGCTGGTGGATGCCATACAGCTCGGGCGCCGCGGCCTGCGTACCGACGTGCGCGACCATGGCCCGCACCAGCGCGGCCATGAGGCGGCGGGCCAGCGTGTCCAGCTCCCCGTCGGCGACCGCGAGGCGGGCGGCGGCCAGCAGGGCGGGCTGCCGGATGCGCAGCCAGTCGGCTGCGGCCCGGGGGGTCGGGAAGCGCAGGGCGCGGGGCATTCCGGCGAGCTTCTCGCGGGCGGGCGAGCTGTCGGTCTCGGTGATGGCGCGGCACGACGCCAGCAGCCGTACGGTCCGCTCCAGCATCCGGGCGCGGGCCAGCTGCAGCTCGGCCGGGCGGTCGTGGGTCTCGGTGAGCGCGCGGAGCAGCGGCAGCAGGCAGCCGGGCACCTCGTACTGCGGCAGCGGCGACTCGACGAGCCGGACGAGGCCGAGCCCGGCGAAGTCGTCGAGCGCGGCGCGGGCGGTGCCCACCGAGCAGCCGGCCAGCGCGGACGCGGTGTGCGGGTCGACGAGACCGGCCGGGGCCAGCGAGAGCAGTCGCAGTATCCGCGCGGCAGTGACCGGCAGCGAGGCGTACGAGACCCGGAAGACCCGGGCGAGCGGCGAGCCCTCGTCACTCTCGGTGCGCAGCTTCTTGGCGAGGTCGGCGACCGCCGACTGGGGGCGGGCCGCGAGCCAGCCCCCGGCGAGCACCAGGGCGGCGGGCTGGCCCGCGCACAGCTCCACCAGGCCCTCGGCGGCGAGCGGGTCGACGGTGATGCGCACCGAGCCGGTGAAGCGGTCGAGGAGTTCCAGGGCGGATTTGGTGTCCAGACCACCCAGGGTGCAGGGGCGGACGTTCGCGATGCCGGTCAGTGGTCCCCCGGAGACGGCGACGACCAGGCATTCCGGGGTGTCGGGCAGCAGGGCGTCGACCTGCCCGGCGTCGGCCGCGTCGTCGAGCAGGAGCAGTACGCGGCGAGTGGCGAGGGCCTCGCGCAGGGCCTCGCCGAGGTCGTCGGCGCCCGCCCCGGGCGGCGTGGGCAGCTCCAGGGCGGTGAGCAGCTCCCGCGCGGCGCGCTCGGTGGGCACCGGGGTGCCGTCGGGCTCGGCGAGCCGGGCGCGCAGCACGCCGTCGGGGTAACTCTCGGCGACCTGCCGTACGAGTTCCTCGGCGAGCGCGGTGCGGCCCGAGCCGGGCTTGCCCGCGATGAGCAGCACGCGCGCGCGGGGTGCCTTGCGACCGGAGAGGGTGTCCAGGCCCGCGCGCTCGATGTCGGCCCGGAGTTCCTTCAACTCTCTTGTGCGGCCGAGGAACTGACTCCCCGTGGGAGCGGACCCGGCAGCCGGGCGCTGCCCCCTGGACGACACCTTGGTGCCGCCGTTGTCCACCGCCTGATCCGTCACGGGCCACACTCCCGTCCCACTGCGCGCGCCAGCCCGCCGGGACTCCGGACGGGGCGTTTTCCGAGCCTAGTTCACGCTCTGCGACGATCCGTGCGGAGCGCGGCGGACACGTCCCCCGATCGGATCAAGCGATCGTAGGACTGATGGCGTCGGAAGGGTGTCAGCGGGGAGCCGGAGGGTGTGTCAGACCTCGAAGGGCCGCGCCGGCCAGGGCGCCTCCGCCGGGCGCAGCGCGTCGAGTCCGTCGCCGTTCTGCGCGGCGACCAGCGAAAGGACGCCGACGACCAGGCAGTTGTTGTGCAGGTCACCGGCGAGCACGCCACGCACGAGCTCGTCGACGGAGACCCGGGCCAGCTCCATGTCGGCCTCTTCGTCCTCGACCTCGAAGCGCTCCCCCTCGGCCTCGGAGAGATCGCGGGCGAGGAAGATGCGGACGGCCTCGGAGCAGCCGCCGGGCGTGGTGTAGACGTCGGTCAGCACGCGCCAGTTCTCGGCCTTGATGTGCGCCTCTTCGTAGAGCTCGCGCTGGGCCGCGTGCAGCGGGTTCTCGCCGGGGATGTCGAGCAGTCCGGCCGGGATCTCCCAGAGCTTGTGGCGCACGGGGTGGCGGTACTGGCGCAGCACCAGGACACGGCCCTGGTCGTCGAGGGCGAGGACGGCCACGGAGCCGGGGTGGACCTGGTAGTCGCGGCGGGCGACCGATCCGTCGGGCATGACCACGTCGTCGGTGCGGACGGAGGTCTTGTTCCCGACGAACGGGGTCTCGCTCGCCCGGACCTCCCACTCCTCGGCGGTGTCCTTGATCGTCATGCCTGTCCTCCCACACGTGCAAAAGAAGCCGGTACCGGTAACGGAAACCGGGGTGCGCACCCCGCAAGGCACGCACCCCGGCCACCGTACAACCCTTGTGTTACTTGCCCGTCTTGCGCTCCACGGCGGCCTTGACCAGGCCGGCGAAGAGCGGGTGCGGGCGGGTCGGGCGGGAGCGCAGCTCCGGGTGCGCCTGGGTCGCGACCAGGTAGGGGTGCACCTCGCGCGGGTACTCGACGTACTCCACCAGCTTGCCGTCCGGGGAGGTGCCGGAGAACTGCAGACCGGCCTTCTTCTCCAGCTCGGCGCGGTAGGCGTTGTTCACCTCGTAGCGGTGACGGTGGCGCTCCTCGACGTACTCCTTGCCGTCGTACACCTCGCGCACGATGGAGCCCTCGGCGAGCTTGGCCGGATACATGCCCAGCCGCATCGTGCCGCCCATGTCGCCCTCGCCCGCCACGATGTCGAGCTGCTCGGCCATGGTGGAGATGACCGGGTGGCCGGTGGCGGAGTCGAACTCGGTGGAGTTGGCGTCCGGGATGTCGGCCAGGTTGCGCGCGGCCTCGATCACGATGCACTGCAGGCCCAGGCACAGGCCGAGCAGCGGGATCTTGTTCTCGCGGGCGTACTGGATGGCGCCGACCTTGCCGGACACACCGCGGTCACCGAAGCCGCCGGGGATGCAGATCGCGTCGACGTCGCCGAGCTGCTTGGCGGCGCCTGCCGAGGTCTTGCAGTCGTCCGAGGTGACCCACTTGATCTTCACGCGGGCCTTGTTGGCGAAGCCGCCGGCGCGCAGCGCCTCGGTGACCGAGAGGTAGGCGTCGGGCAGGTCGATGTACTTGCCGACGAGCGCCAGGTTGATCTCGTGGAGCGGGTTGTGGACGCGGTCGAGCAGGTCGTCCCAGGCCGTCCAGTCCACGTCGCGGAAGGGCAGGTCCAGCTTGCGGACGACGTACGCGTCCAGGCCCTCGGTGTGCAGGACCTTGGGGATGTCGTAGATCGACTTGGCGTCCATGCACGCGACCACGGCCGCCTCGTCGACGTCACACATCAGCGAGATCTTGCGCTTGATCGCGGTGGGCACCTCGCGGTCGGCACGCAGCACGATCGCGTCCGGCTGGATACCGATGTTCCTCAGCGCCGCAACCGAGTGCTGGGTCGGCTTCGTCTTCAGCTCCCCGGACGGGCCGATGTACGGGAGGAGCGAGATGTGCACGACGAACACGTTGTCGCGGCCGACCTCGTGACGGACCTGGCGGACCGTCTCCAGGAACGGCAGGGACTCGATGTCGCCGACCGTGCCGCCGACCTCGGTGATGACGACGTCGACGTCGTCGGTGGCCATGCGGCGGATGCGGTGCTTGATCTCATTGGTGATGTGCGGAATGACCTGAACCGTGTCGCCCAGGTACTCGCCGCGCCGCTCCTTGGCGATGACCGTCGAGTACACCTGGCCGGTGGTCACGTTGGCCGAGCCGTCCAGGTCCACGTCGAGGAAGCGCTCGTAGTGACCGATGTCCAGGTCTGTCTCGGCGCCGTCGTTGGTGACGAACACCTCACCGTGCTGGAACGGGTTCATGGTGCCCGGGTCGACGTTCAGGTACGGGTCGAGCTTCTGCATGGTGACCCGCAGACCCCGCGCCTTGAGCAGCGCGCCCAGGCTGGAGGCGGTCAGGCCCTTGCCGAGGGAGGAGGCGACACCCCCGGTGACGAAGATGTGCTTGGTCGTCGTGGCTGTGCTGTTTCGAAAAGCAGCGGGCGGCATGGCCAAGAGGGGGCTCCCGTGGTCGCGGTCTGGGGTGCGTACCGGCGTGGTGTCCGGAGATTTCCGGAGGCGCCGTCGCTGCGGTTCGGGGGTTTCTTGCCCACCGGTCCACGGGCTACCAGGGTATCAGCGACAGGACGAGGCCGCTTCCGGCCACGCTCCGCGCACACGTCGCCACGGACACCGCACGGCCTCACTCGATCGGCTCAGCCGGGATACCGGGAGCGGCACGCGGATCTTCCAGGTGCGTCGTATCCTGCTCGGACACTCGCTGCCGAGCCCGACCGGCAACACGGCACCATCCCCGCCCGTATCCCGGAACAATGCGAGCTCGTCAGTTCGTTTCGAGACGACAATGGCACCGACCATCGCACCGACAATTGACGTTTCGCAGCGACGCACTACCAACGATCCCTTGACCGCAGAGCGACCGCCCCTCGGGGGCGACGTGGCCGTTCGACTGGAGATGCACGTGGCCGGGCGCATCGAGGACTACGCACTCATCGGAGACATGCAGACGGCGGCGCTGGTCTGCAGGGACGGCACAGTCGACTGGCTGTGCCTGCCCCGCTTCGACTCGCATGCCATCTTCGCCGGCCTGCTGGGCACCGAGGAGCACGGCTTCTGGCGGCTCGGCCCGGCGCACGCGTCCGACGCCCAGCCGCCGACGGCCGCGCGCCGCAGATACCGCGGCGACTCGCTGATCCTCGAATCCGAGTGGGACACCCCGCGCGGCACGGTCCGCGTGACCGATTTCATGCCCCCGCGCGACGGCGCGCCGCAGCTGATCCGGATCGTGGAGGGCGTCACGGGCCGGGTGCCGATGCGCTCCGCGCTGCGGATGCGTTTCAGTTACGGCCGGGTGGTGCCCTGGGTGCACAAGCACGAGGGGCGGACGGTGGCCGTCGCCGGTCCCGACTCGGTGTGGTTCGACACCGCCTGCGAGACGTACGGCAAGGCGCTCACCACGTACGCCGACTTCACGGTGGCACCGGGTGACCGCATCGCGTTCACGATCTCGTGGGAGCCCTCGCACAAGGAGCCGCCCGCGCTGCCCGAGCCGGAGCAGTCGCTTGAGGCGACCGAGGACTTCTGGCGCGAGTGGGTCGAGCAGTGTACGTACCACGGCCCCTACCGCGAGGCCGTCGTCCGCTCGCTGATCACGCTGAAGGCCCTGACGTACGCGCCCACGGGCGGCATCGTCGCCGCACCCACGACCTCGCTCCCGGAGGAGATCGGCGGCGTACGCAACTGGGACTACCGCTACACCTGGCTGCGCGACGCCGCGATCACCCTCTCCTCGCTGCTGCGCACCGGCTACCGCGAGGAGGCGCGCGCCTGGCGCGAGTGGCTGCTGCGCGCGGTCGCGGGCGACCCGGAGAACCTGCAGATCATGTACGGCATCGCGGGCGAACGGGAGTTGGGCGAGGCGGAGCTCGACTGGCTTCCCGGGTACGAGAATTCGACCCCCGTACGGGTCGGGAACGGCGCCGCGCACCAGCTCCAGCTGGATGTGTACGGCGAGGTCACCGAGGCCCTGCACCTGGCCCACATGACGGGCCTGTCCCGCAACGACTACGCCTCGCTCCTCCAGTTGAAGCTGATCCGCTACCTGGAGGACCACTGGGACCAGCCGGACGAGGGCATCTGGGAAGTCCGCGGCCCGCGCCGCCACTTCGTGCACTCCAAGGTGATGGCCTGGGTCGCCGTCGACCGCACCATCAAGCTCATCGAGTCCGGTGACGCGGACGGTCCGCTGGAGAAGTGGCGCGAGCTGCGCGACGACATCCACCGGGACGTGTGCGAGAAGGGCTACGACAAGGAGCGGAACACCTTCACGCAGTCGTACGGCTCCAAGGAGCTGGACGCCTCGCTGCTGCTGATCCCGCAGATGGGCTTCCTGCCCCCGGACGACAAGCGCGTGATCGGCACGATCGAGGCCATCCAGCGCGAACTGTCCACCTCCGACGGCTTCATCCTGCGCTACCCGACCACCGGCGAGGACGCGGGCGTGGACGGCCTGGAGGGCGACGAAGGCGCCTTCCTCGCCTGCTCGTTCTGGATGGCGGACGACCTCGCGATGATCGGCCGGGTGGACGAGGCCCGCAAGCTCTTCGAGAAGCTGCTGGCCCTGCGCAACGACCTGGGTCTGCTCGCAGAGGAGTGGGACCCGCGGCTGCAGCGTCAGGTCGGGAACTTCCCGCAGGCGTTCAGTCACGTTCCGCTCATCGACACGGCCCTGCGTCTGACGGCTTCGGGCGCCTACGGCGGCTGACCGAGCCCGAGCAGCCGCGCGCGCCTACGCTGAGGAGTAGTCCTGTCCCCTGCTGGAAGGGGGCGGCTGCCGTGGCTCCTTCCTCGAAGGCGCACGCGGCTCTGGCCGCGCTCCGCGCGGATCTGGCCGGTGATGTGTTCGCCCCGGAGGACCCGGGGTACGACGACGCCCGGACGATCTTCAACGCGATGATCGACCGGCGTCCGGCCGTGATCGCGCAATGCGCGAACGAGGCCGATGTCGTCCGATCCGTGTGCTTCGGGCGGGAGTTGGACCTGCCGATCGCGGTCCGTGGCGGTGGCCACAGCGTGGCGGGCATGTCGCTCAACTACGGCGGCCTGGTCGTCGATCTGCGTCGGATGCACGACGTGACGGTCCGTCCCGGATCCCATTCGGTACGGATCGGGGGCGGGGCGACCATGAGCCACCTCGACCGCGCCACCCAGCCCTACAACCTGGCGACCACCGGAGGGCGGGTCTCGACGACCGGTGTCGGCGGCTTCGTGCTGGGCGGCGGCAACGGCTGGCTGGACCGGTCGTGCGGCCTCGCCGTCGACAACCTGCTCGGTGTGGAACTCGTGACGGCCGACGGCACGACCGTCCGGGCCACCGGCGAGGAGAACCCGGAGCTGTTCTGGGCGCTGCACGGCGGCGGCGGGAACTTCGGTGTCGCCACCGCGCTGACGCTGAAGCTGCACGAGCTTCCCGAGTTCTCGATCGCCCTGCTCATGTACCAGCCCGACGCCGGCCCGGACGTGGTCCGCGTCTTCCGCGAGATCATCGCGACCGGTCCGCCGGAGTTCAGCGGCGGTGTCATCTACCTGACCGGTCCTCCCGAGGAGTTCATCCCCAAGCACCTGGTGGGCAAGCTGCTGGCGGGCGCGCTCCTGGCGTACGCGGGCGGCGAGGAGGACCTGCGCACACTCGCCCAGCCGCTGCTGGCGCTGCCCCACGAGGCCGAGTTCGTCACCGCCCTCCCCTACGCCGACTTCCAGTGCATGCTCGACGACCCGCCCGGCATGCGGAACTACTGGTCGGCGGAGTATCTGACGGGCCTGCCCGACGAGCTCGCGGACGTCTTCTGCGCCCTCGGAAACGCCCTGCCCGTGGGCACGGGCACGGGCACGCGGCACGCCCTGTTCCCGCAGGGTGGCGCCATCGCCTCGGGCCCGGCCCGCTTCCCGGTGCCCTACCGGAACGCGCCCTGGGCCGTGCACCCCTTTTGCATCTGGGAGGACCCGGCCGACGACGAGCGGTGCGTCCAGTGGGTCAAGGACGTCCGCACGGGCGTCCAGCCGTGGAGCACCGGCGCCGTCTACCTCAACTTCATCGGGAACGAGGGCGCGGACCGGGTCGTGGCCGGCCTCGGCGCCGAGAACACCCGGCGCCTGGCGGCGGTGAAGGCGGAGTACGACCCCGACAACGTCTTCCGCTTCAACCACAACATCATGCCGGTGCCTGGCTGGAGGTCGGTGCCCGGCTGAGGGCGGTCCGGTGCCTGGCCGAGGGCGGTCCGGTGCCTGGCCGAGGACGGTCCGGTACCTGGTCGAGGACGGTCCGGTACCTGGTCGAGGACGGTCCGGTGCCTGGTCGAGGACGGTCCGGTGCCTGGCTGAGGGCCGGTGCCCGGCTGAGCGCCGCCCGCGCCGCCTTCCGTAACTGGTCGGAGATGCCCTCGGAACGTCTCCGCAGGTAGCGTCCGGTGCATGGACAGCCGTTACGACACCCAGGGCGCCGGAATCACCGTGCAGCGAGCACTGGAGCTGCCCGGACTGCGCAGCGGGCTGCCGGAGATCCTCGCGGGGGCCGACCGGCTGCAGCGCACCGTGCGCTGGGTGCACGCGGGCGAGGTCCCGAACATCGCCTCGCTCCTCAAGGGCGGCGAACTGCTCCTGACCACGGGATACGGCCTCGGCACCCGCCCGGCCGAACAGCGTGCCTTCGTCCGCACCCTGGCCGAGCGCGGCATCGCGGCACTGGTGGTGGAGCTCGGGCCGCGCTTCACCCGGCTGCCGGCGGCCCTCGTGGAGACGGCTCGGTCCGCCGGTCTCCCGCTGGTCCAGCTGCACCGCGAGGTGCCCTTCGTGGCCGTCACGGAGGAGATCCACACCGAGATCGTCAACGGCCACTACGCGCTGCTCCAGCAGGCCGAGGAGGTGCACCGGCGCTGTACCGAGGCCCTCCTCGGCGGGGGCGGTGTGCCTCAGGTCCTCGGCATCCTCGCGGACTTCAGCGGCAATCCCGTCTTCCTGGAGACGGCGGACGGACAGCTCCTGTACGCCGCCGGGGCCGGGGCCGCGGGCGCCGATCCGCTCCAGGTCTGGGAGGGGCTGCGCGGCCAGCACAAGGAGAAGCCGCCCGCCGGGACGACGCTCGTGGAGGTGCCCGGTGGCGGCCCCGGCACCGGCTCGGTACGGGCCCGGCTGGTCCTGCTGCCCGTCAGCGCCCCGGTCGCCCCGGTGCACCGGATCGCGGCGGAGCGGGCCGCGGGCATCCTGGCCGTGGTTCTGATGCAGGCCCGCCAGGAGGAGGAACTGGCGGCGCGCGGGCGCGGCGACTTCCTCACCGACCTCGCCGAGGGCCGTATCGAGGCCCAGGACGCTCCGGCGCAGGCCCGCGTGCTCGGCTTCAAGCCCGGCAACAGCCCGCTCCTGCCGGTGGTGATGCGGCTCGCCGACGGACTGTCCCCCGGCGGCGGCTGGGCCGTCCTGGCACGCGCGGTCGCCGAGGAACTGGCCTCGGTGGGGGTGCCGGTGCTGCTGGGTGTACGTCCCGTCGAGGGCCGTGTCCCGCTGCTCCTGGGCCTGCGCTCGGAGTCCGAGCGCTCGGCCGTGGCGGACCGGGTCGCGGCGGCGCTGCGGGCGGGCGTGGAGCGCGCGGGCATGCAACGCCCCGGCGCGCAGCCGCCGGTGGTGGTGGTCGGGGTCGCGGGCGGCTGGGCGGCGGCCTCGGCGGGCCTGCGGCACGCGGCGGAGACGGCGACGGCGGCCCAGGGCCTGTCGGACCGCCCGTGGTACGACGCCCGACGCCTCGACATCGACCTCCTGCTGTGGCGGCTGCGCGACCATCCGGACCTGGCGGCCTTCGTGGACCGCGCGATCGGCCCCCTCCGCGACCACGACAGCCGCTCCAAGCCGCCGCTCCTGCCCACCCTGGAGACGTACTTGGCGCACGCGGGCCGCAAGGCGGAGACGGCCCGCGAGCTGCATCTCAACCGGCAGACGCTCTACAACCGCCTCGCACGGATCGGTGAGTTGCTGGGCACCGACCTGGACGACCCACAGACGGTACTGGCGTTGAGCCTGGCACTGCGGGCACGCAGGCATGTGCCTTGAGGCACGCCGCCTTAATGGCGTGGGCCTTAGAGGCACGCGCCTTGGAGGCGTGTGCTTCACGGCATCAGGGAAGAGGTCTGGGCTGGGTCAACTCGTCGTAGACGCTGAGCACTTGCGCGACGGTGTCGTCCTCCGTCGGCCAGGTGGCGGCCTGTCGGGCGCCCCTCTCCTGGAGGAGTTCCCGGCGCGCGGGGTCGTCGAGGAGGCGTACGACGACGGCGGCGAGCGCCTCCGGGTCGCCGTAGGGGACGAGTTCGGCCGCGTCGCCGACCAGTTCGGGGATGCCGCCGACGGCGGTCGCGATGAGCGGCACGCGCGCGTGGAGGGCTTCTTGCGCGAGGACGGAGCGGGATTCCCAACTGCTGGGAAGCAGCGCGAGATCGGCGGCGGCGAGGAGCTCCGTGATGTCGTCGCGCCGCCCGATCAGACGGACCGGCAGCCCTTCGTCCTCGATACGGCGCTGCAGAACCGTCCGCAGCGGCCCCTCCCCCGCGATCACGAGCAGCGGCACGGGGACGAGGTGGCGCCACGCGCGCGTGGCGTCCAGCAGGGTGTCGTAGCCGCGGTGCCGGTCGAGGGAGCCGACGGCCATGAGCAACGGCCGGTCGGTGGCGCCGAGTTCGGCCCGCGCCTTGTGCCGCAACCGGTCCGGGTCCCCGGACTCTACGGTCTTGCGCGGCGCGGGGAAGGCGACCGCGGCGAGCCGCGCGTCACGTGCTCCCCTGCTGCGCGCCCGGTCCACGAGGTCGGACGAGGTCCCCAGGACCACGGCCGCCGCTTTGGCGACCCTCCGCTCGAGGAGGCGCAGCAGATGGGCCCGTGCCCCCTCGGCGTGCGAGCGCGTATGCCAGGTGACGACGAGCGGGACGCGCCGCCCGCTGAGCGCGAGCGCGGCCCTCAGCGCGGCGTGCAGCCCGTGCGCGTGCACCAGGTCGGCGTCCGCGCAGGCCGTCCGCAGCGCGGCCACGGACGCCGGGTCGCTGCTCCGTGGCACGGGGACGTGCTGGGCGCCCACGCCGGTGAACCCGTACGCGTGATCGGCCTCGACGGGGGCGCACACGGTGACCCGCACGCCCCGGGCGACGAGCCCCGAGGCCAGCGACCGCACATGCGCACTGCTGCCCGCACTCCCGCCGCCGAGCACCTGCACGGTGCGCAGCGGCGACTGGCCCTGCGGTGAGTGGCTGCTCACGTGGCTCACGTGGCCGGGGCTCCTGGTTCGGCGTCGGACGGTCACGAAAAACGTACAGAAGGATCGTGGAGAGGGGGGTGTACCGCACATCGTGCTCCGCGTACTACGCCAAGGATGCCAGGCCGCACGGGTGTTCCGGCACCGCCGCCGGACCGGGGTTGCGGTGCGACGGCCAACTCGGCGGGTTCAGTCACTCATGTGAGTGAGAAGTGCGGTGTTTTTGGGCGGGCTTGTCGGGGTGGGCTGTCCGGGGGTGCGCTTGCCCTTTCCGGAGCTCTTTCCGGAGCACTGAGGGCGCGTGCTTGTTGTCTCTGGAATGCCGGGGGCGTACTCGACGAACTCGGAAACGCCGGGGGCGCGCGCTTACTGTCCGGACGCCGGGGCGCGTGCCCGCACCCTCCGGCGCGCGGGGCGTACTCGACAAGAATTCGGAACGTCGGGGGCGCGTGCCCGCCGCCTCCGGACACCGGGCGCGCCTCCTGCACAGTCTCCGGAACGCCGGGGGCCTACTCGACGGATTCGGATCGCCGAGTGGCGCGTGCGCTCCGCCTCCGGATCGCCGAGTGACGCGTGCGCTCCGCCTCCGGATCGCCGAGTGACGCGTGCGCTCCGCCTCCGGATCGCCGAGTGACGCGTGCGCTCCATCTCCGGATCGCCGGGCGGCGCGCGCCCGCCGGCTCTGGCGCGCGCCGGGAGCGTCCGCCTCGTTCACCCCGTCGCCCACCCCAGGGATCGCGCCGCGTCGCTGACCTCCTCCCCGTACACCGTCGCGGCCACCAGCGCCGCGGCGTGGGCGACGAGCCCCGCACGGCCGTTGCCCGCGGCGATGGCGGTGCCCAGGGCGGCGCCGAGCGCGTGAGCACCGGTGTCGCCGATCATCGCGCGCTCGCCGACGTCGTCGGGGAGAACAGCCGCGGCGGCTCCCATCGCCGCGGCGGACAGCCGCCCCGCGGCCCCGTCCCGCAGCAACCCGGGCGCCCCCAGGGCGAGCACGGCACCCGCGGCCCTCCCGGGACGCACATCCACGAGGTTGACGAAGTGTGCGGTCCCGGCGATCACGACACCCGCGAGCAGCTTGTCGAAGGCCCGCTCCTTGAGCATCGCCCCCGCCACCAGCCCCGCGGCCGAGATCCCGAACAACTTGACCGTCCCACTGGTCACTTCACCGTCCCGCAGGGCACCCAGGTGCGCCCGGATCCCACGACGGGGGTCGCCCACTCCGGCGACATCGTCGTGCGCACCACACGCACCGGCGGCGAGTACGGCGAACCCGGCGGCCCGGTGGGTCGCCGTGGCCCCGAGCGCCGCGCCAAGGGCAGCGGCGGGGCCCGCGTACAGCTCGACGGTCCGTCCGGCGTAGTTCTTGCGCTCCCAACGGGCGGGGCCGCCCGGCGCGTTGGAGCGCAAGGCGGCGATTCCCGCGCGCGTGGCGCCTGCGGCGAGCGTGAAAGCGGTGGACCTGGCCGTACGTGTGAACATGGCCGCCACCTTATGGGCCCACGGAGTGGGCCGGTTGCGGGGGCTGCGGAGCAGCCAATAGGGGCAGGCGGGTGGGAAACCGCCGCGGAGCGGCGGAGAGCAGGACCGCGGAGCGGGCAAAGGCTCGCACCATGGAGCGGGCAAAAGCTCGCACCGCAGAGCGGACAAGGCCACGTCGCGGAGCGGCGCGGAGCGGAGCGGCGCGGAGCGGAAGCCGCCGCCCCGCCGGCGGCGGCTATCCGTCAGACCGAGCCGTCGCCAACAACTCCTCCGCGTGGGCCCGAGCCGTCTCCGAGTCCTCCTGCCCCGCCAGCATCCGGGACAGCTCGCGAATCCGCTCCTCGCCCTCCAACACCTTGACCCCGGACCGAGTCACCGACCCGTCGTTGGTCTTCTCGACCAGCAGCTGCCGGTCGGCGAACGCGGCCACCTGGGGCAGATGCGTGACGACCACGACCTGCGCGGTCTTGGCGAGCCGGGCGAGCCGCCGCCCGATCTCGACCGCGGCCTTGCCACCGACGCCCGCGTCGACCTCGTCGAACAAATACGTCGGCACCGGATCCGTACCGGCGAAGACAACCTCCACCGCGAGCATCACCCGCGAGAGCTCACCGCCCGACGCTCCCTTGGCGATGGGCCGCGGCGGGGCACCAGGGTGCGGGGCGAGCAGCAGCTCGACCTCGTCGACGCCCGCGGGGCCGTAGGCGACCGTACGCCCGCCGAGTTCCACGCCCTCCGGGTCGTCGGTCTGCCGGATCTCGAACGACACGCGCGCGTGCGGCATGGCGAGCGAGGCCAGCTCGGCGGTCACGGCGGCGGCGAACCGCTCGGCGGCCTCCGTACGGGCCTCCGTCAACGCCTGAGCGAGCCCGCCCAGTTCGGTCCGCAGCGCGTCCCGCTCGCCCGTCAGCTCGTCGATCCGCTCGTCGTCGCCGTCGAGTTCGAGGAGCCGCGCGGCGCCCTGCTCGGCCCACGCCAGCACGGCGTCGATGTCCGCGCCGTACTTGCGGGTCAGCTGGGTGAGCGCGGCCCGGCGCTCCTCGACCGCCGAGAGCCGCAAGGGATCCGCGTCGAGGTCGTCGGCGTACCCGGCCAGCTCCCCCGCCACATCGCGCAGCAGAATGTTGATCTCCCCGATCCGCCCGGACAACGTGGCGAGCGAGGAGTCGTGCGCGCGTACGGCCTCCAGAGCCCGATGGGCCCCCGCGACGAGCGTCGCCGCGTCGATGCCTTCGGGGTCCTCGGGATTGCCCGCGAGCGCCGCGTGCGCGGCGGTGGCGGCCGACGCGAGCGCCTCCGCGTGGCCGAGGCGCTCCGCCTCTGCGGCCAGCTCCACGTCCTCGCCGGCCCGCGGCTCGACCGCCGCGATCTCGTCGAGCCCGAAGCGCAGCATGTCGGCTTCCTGGGCCCGCTCACGCGCGCGCGTGGTGATCTCGTCCAGCTCGGCCGAGATGGCCCGCAGCCGACGGTAGGCCCCCGCGTACTTGGCGAGCGGGGCGGCGACGGCGTCCCCCGCGTACCGGTCGAGCGCCTGCCGCTGCCGGGACAGCTTGAGCAGCCCCTGCTGGTCGGTCTGGCCGTGCACGGCGACCAGCTCGTCGGCGAGCTCGGCCAGCACGCCCACGGGCACCGAGCGCCCGCCCAGGTGCGCCCGCGAGCGCCCCTCGGCCGAAACGGTCCGGCTGATCAACAACGCCCCGTCGTCGAGTTCGGCTCCCGCCTCCTCGGCCCGTACGACCGCGGTCCCGCCCGGGGGTACGGCGATCCGCCCCTCCACGACCGCGCTCTTGGCGCCGATCCGTACCAGGGCCGGGTCCGCGCGCCCACCCAGCAGCAGCCCGAGGCTGGTGACCACCATCGTCTTGCCCGCACCGGTCTCACCCGTCACGGCGGTGAAGCCGGGCGACAACTCGACGACCGCGTCGTCGATGACTCCGAGCGACCGTATCCGCATCTCCTCCAACACGGACAAGACCTTACGAGGTCAGGGACCCGATGTGCGACGGGCCCTGCCCTGCTTGTGCGAAGGCGCAGGTGGCGAGGGCCCGAAGAGGGGCGGTGTCACCCGAGGGGGTGGGCCGGAAAGCGGAGATTTCCGGCCCAAATCCTGCGGCGCCCCTTCATGGCGGGGAATCCATCACCTTTTCCACGGCGGTGAGCGCGGCGACCTCGGAGCTCGTGACGACGGGCGCCGACGAGCACCGACGAGCACCGACGGACCGTCCGCGCGATCGGCACCAGGCCCCGCCCGGTACGCCGTGGGCGTGGCCGGGCGGGCCCCTGCCGCCGCCGTCCACGCGACGGCGCTGCTGCATCCTGAGCAGGTTCTGGGCTGTGTCTTGGACAGGTTCCTGGCCCGGGCCTGCCGCGCGGGCACGAGCGCGCCTGGCCTGGCCCGGCCGGGAGCAGGCCGGGCCTCCAACGGCCGGCGCCTAGTGCGGCGCCCCCCGCCACCCCGACACCGGCAGCGCGAACTTCGCCACCAGCCGGTCGGTGAACGACGCGTGGTGCAGGCGCGCGAGCCGCACCGGCACGGCGCCGCGCCGCACCTCGACCCGGGCCCCCGGCGGAAGTTCGACCGTGCGCCGCCCGTCGCACCACAGCACGCCCGGCGGAATGTGCGGCAGCACCTCCACGGCGAGCACGGAGTCCGGCGAGGTCACCAGCGGCTTGGCGAACAGCGCGTGTGCGCTGATCGGCACCATGAGCAGCGCCTCCACCTCCGGCCACACCACGGGCCCGCCCGCGGAGAAGGCGTACGCCGTGGAGCCGGTCGGGGTCGCGCAGACGATGCCGTCGCAGCCGAACCCGGTCACCGGCCGCCCGTCGATCTCCAGGACGACCTCGAGGAGCTTCTCGGCCGACACCTTCTGCACGGCCGCCTCGTTCAGGGCCCAGTCGGTGTGCACGATGTCGCCGTTGCGGTGCACGACGACGTCGACGGTCATGCGCTCCTCGACCTCGTACGCCTTGGTCACCACCCGGTCGACCACCTTGTCGAGGTCGTCGCGCTCGGCCTCGGCGAGGAAGCCGACGCGGCCGAGGTTGACGCCGAGCATCGGGACGCCGGAGGCACGGGCGAACTCGGCGCCGCGCAGCAGCGTTCCGTCACCGCCGAGCACGATCAGCAGCTCGCACCCGTCGAGGCACTGCGGGGTGGCCTCCTTCACGAGCTCCACCGTCGGCGGCAGGGGCAGGTCGGCGGCCTCCGCCTCCAGCACCCGTACGCCGATCCCGGAGCGCAGCAGCCCCTGGACGACCAGCTCGGCGCTGCGAATGGCTGCCGGCCGCCCGGTGTGGGCCAGCAGGAAAACAGTACGAGCTCGGGTCTCTGTCAACGCGGCCCCTCCGCCACAGCACGGTCAACGTCGGCCGGGTCGAGTTCGGGCGCCCCGGCACGCAGCCACAGAAAGTACTCGACATTGCCCGAGGGTCCGGGCAGCGGGCTGGCGGTCACACCCTTCACTCCGAGCCCCAGCCCCCGGGCCCGCTCGGCCACTCCGCGCACGGCCTCGGCGCGCAGCTCGGGGCTGCGGACGACACCGCCGCTCCCCAGTCGTTCCTTACCCACCTCGAACTGCGGCTTGACCATCATCACCAGGTCGGCATCCGGCGCCGCGCACCGCACCAGGGCGGGCAGCACCAGTCCGAGCGGGATGAAGGACAGATCCCCGACGACAAGATCCACGGGCTCCCCATCGATCGCCTCCAACGTCAACTCGCGTACGTTCGTACGGTCCTTGACGGTGACGCGTTCATCGCTCTGCAGAGACCAGGCGAGTTGACCGTAGCCGACGTCGACGGCGACGACATGGGCGACGCCCGCGCGCAGCAGTACGTCGGTGAAGCCACCCGTGGACGCTCCGGCGTCCAGCGCACGCCGACCCTCGACCTTCAGCCCCTGCGGCACGAAGGCTGCCAGGGCGCCCGCGAGCTTGTGTCCGCCACGCGAGACGTAGTCGGGGTCGCTGTCGTCCTGGGTGACCACGATCGCGGCCGCGGTCTCCACCTGGGTGGCGGGCTTGGTCGCGAGGGTCTTGCCGACGCTGACCCGCCCCGCGGCGATCAACTGGCTGGCATGCTCGCGCGAGCGCGCCAGCTTCCGGCGGACCAGCTCGGCGTCGAGACGGCGGCGTGCCACTCCTGCCACGTTTGGTTCAGCTCCTGCTGTTGTACGTCGATGGGGGCGCCGGAGGTCCCGGGCGGACGTCGAGCGCGGTGAGCGCGTCGCGCAGCCCCCCGTGTACATCCTCGTACACCTCGACGTGTCCGTCCGTGGCGAGGTGGTCGGCATCGGCCAGCCGGTCGAGCTGGGCCTCGACGTCGGCGTTGCCGGTGGGGGTGCGGGGGACGTTCAGCGGGGCCGGGGCGGCTGGGTCGTACGGGGGGTCGTACGGGGGTTCGACCGCAAGCCCGGCGTCCGGGTTCTCGGGGCCGACCGCGGGCGCGGCGTCCGGCGCGCCGTCCGGCGCGGGTCCGACCGCAAGCCAGGCACCCGCCTCGGCCTCCGGCCCGGCTCCGACCGCAGGCCTCTCACCCAGCCCCACCGCAGGCCCGGCACCCAGCCCGGCCTCCGGCCCGGCGGCCGTCCCGGGCTCCGGTGCCCTCACATCCTGCCGGACCTCGGTCTCCGGCCATGCGTCGCTCATGCCCCGACGCTACCGCGAAGCGCTGCGGTACCGTCGATCACGATGGCGACGATTGAGGAGTGCCGCACCGCACTCGACAAACTCTCGGACAACATGGCGGGCGCAGAGGGCGACGTACGCAGCGCGGCGGCGCTCGACCGCTCGCTGAGCTGCCGTATCACCGACCTCGACATCACCTTCGTCGGCCGTCTCAAAGACGGCCGAATCGAGGTGCTCGACACCCTCCAGGGCCCTCCCCCGGACTCCGTCCGGGGGGACCCCCCTCACGCGAAGGCGCAGATCAGGCTCACCATGAAGGGCGACGACCTGGTCGCGATGGTGAACGGCGACCTGAACTTCGCGAAGGCCTGGGGCTCGGGCAGAGTGAAGCTGGAGGCGGGCCTGCGCGACCTGTTCCGGCTCAGGACCCTTCTGTAGTCGCCGCTGCCACCACACGCGCCTTGCGTGCCGCCGGCACCACCAGCGGCGTCCCCGTCTCCGGGTCGTCGATGACCTGGCAGCGCAGCCCGAAGACGTCCTGCACCAGCTCGGCCGTGACGATGTCGTTCGGCGCGCCCTCGGCGATGACCTCGCCGTCGCGCAGGGCGATGAGGTGAGTGGCGTACCGGGCCGCGTGGTTGAGGTCGTGCAACACGGCGACCAGGGTGCGGCCCTGCTCCTCGTGGAGTTCGGCGCACAGGTCGAGCACGTCGATCTGGTGCTGGATGTCGAGGTAGGTGGTCGGCTCGTCGAGCAGCAGCAGCGGTGTCTGCTGGGCGAGCGCCATGGCGATCCAGACACGCTGGCGCTGGCCGCCGGAGAGTTCGTCGACATAGCGATCAGCCAATTCAGCGACGCCCGTCGAGGCCATCGACTCCTGCACGACCCGCTCGTCCTCCGTCGACCACTGCCGCAGCAGCCCCTGGTGCGGATAGCGGCCCCGGCCGACCAGGTCGCCGACCGTGATCCCGTCGGGCGCGATGGACGACTGCGGCAGCAGCCCCAGCGTGCGGGCCACCTTCTTCGCGGGCATCGACTGGATGACCTGGCCGTCGAGCAGCACCCGGCCCTCCGAGGGCTTGAGCATCCGTGAAAGGGCGCGCAGCAGTGTCGACTTGCCGCACGCGTTCGGGCCGACGATCACGGTGAAGGAGTTGTCGGGGATCTCCACCGACAACTTCTCCGCGATGACGCGCTGGTCGTAGCCGAGGGTGACGTTGTCGGCGGACAGGCGGTTCACAGTGCTCCTTTGGGTGTTCTCGTTCACGGGGGTGCTCACATCCCGCTGCACGGGGGCGCTCATATCCGGCCCGCCTTCCGCTCGGTGACAAGGAGCCACAGCAGATAGACGCCACCGAGGACTCCGGTCACGACGCCGACGGGCAGCTGGTCGGCACCGAAGGCCCGCTGCGAGGCCCAGTCGGCGACGATCAGCAGGGTCGCGCCCATGCACATCGAGGGCACCAGGTTCGGTCCCGGCGAACGCGTCAGCCGCCGCGCGAGCTGCGGCGCGGTGAGCGCCACGAAGCCGACCGGGCCCGCGGCGGCGGTGGCCCCCGCGGTGAGCAGCACGGCGGACAGCATCAGCAGCAGCCGCGTCCGCTC
Organism: Streptomyces sp. NPDC029292; assembly: GCF_055569295.1. Taxonomy (NCBI): domain Bacteria; kingdom Bacillati; phylum Actinomycetota; class Actinomycetes; order Kitasatosporales; family Streptomycetaceae; genus Streptomyces; species Streptomyces sp. NPDC029292. The sequence continues at coordinate 7,276 of NZ_JBVHXR010000003.1, read as the reverse complement.
GACCCGCACTCCGAGCGCGTACGAGACGTCATCACCCATCTCCATCATGCGCAGCCCCCGCGCATGGCCGAGGACGAGCGGTACGAGGACGGCGCACATGATGAGCAGCGGCCAGACCTGGGCCCAGTCACGGCCGTTGAGCGAGCCGGTCATCCAGACGATCGCGCGGGCCGCGTCGACGATGTCTGCCTTGGTGAGCAGATAGCCGTTGACCGCCGTGACCATCGCGGAGACACCGATACCGACCAGGACCAGTCGATAACCGTGCACTCCTCGCTTCCAGGCGAGCAGATAGATGGCGAGACCGGTCACCAGTCCGCCGACGAGCGCCCCGAGGACGACCTGGGTCGCGCTCCCCGAGAACAGCACGATCATGATGAGCGCGCCGGCCGTCGAGCCCTGCCCGAGACCGAGCACGTCCGGACTGCCCAGCGGATTGCGGGAGATGGACTGGAAGAGTGCCCCGCCGAGCCCCAGCGAGGCCCCCACCAGCAGGCCGACGAGAACGCGCGGCAGCCGCAGTTCGTTGACGATGAACTCCTGGCCCGCGTCCCCGTTGCCCACCAGCGTCTTGAGGACGTCGGTGGCCGGAATCGGAAAGTCGCCGGTGCCGATGAGCACGACGCTCGCGGCGAGCGCGGCCACCAGCAGCAGGACGACGACAGTGAACGCCCGGATGTCGAGCGGGACCGACAGCCCGCCGCGCGTACGGATCGACCGGGTCGAGAGCGTCGGCTTACGTGTGGTCGTCACAGCTGCGCCGTCCTCCGCCGTCGTACGAGAAAGATGAAGACCGGGCCGCCGAGAACCGCGGTGACGATGCCGACCTGAAGCTCCGCCGGCCGCGCCACCATCCGTCCGACGACATCGGCGCCAAGGAGCAGCACGGGCGAGAGCACGGTGGCGTACGGCAGGATCCAGCGCAGATCGGGCCCGGTGAAGGAACGGACGACGTGCGGAACCATCAACCCGACGAACACGATCGGCCCGCAGGCGGCGGTCGCGGCGCCGCACAGCACGGTCGCCGCGGCCATGGACAGCGCACGGGTGCGGTTCAGATTGGCGCCGAGTGCGCGGGCGGTGTCGTCGCCCATGGCCACGGCGTTCAGCGGCCGGGCCAGAGCCAGCGCGACGATCATGCCGACCGCGAGGAACGGCAGCACCTGCTTGATGGTCGTGTCAGTGGCCGAGGCGAGCGAACCGACCGTCCAGAAGCGCATCTTGCCGAGCGCGGCATCGTCCGTGATCATCACGGCCTGCAGATAGCCGTAGAGCGCGGCGCTGATCGCGGTGCCCGCGAGAGCGAGCCGCACCGGGGTCGCGCCGCGGCTGCCGCCCAGGAACCAGACCAGCGCCCCGACCGCGGCCGCGCCGAAGAAGGCGAACCAGACGTAGCCGCTCAGACTCGTGACACCGAAGTACGTGATGGCGGTGACGACCGCGGCGGACGCGCCCGCATTGATGCCGAGCAGTCCGGGGTCGGCCAGCGGATTGCGGGTGAGCGCCTGAAGAACGGCACCGGACAGCCCGAGCGCGGCGCCGACGAGCAGTCCGAGGACGGTACGGGAGACCCGGTCGGCGACCACGACATCGGCGTATGTCCCCGAGTCGTGGAACAGGCCGTGCCAGACCTGGTCCAGCGGCAGCGCTTTCGCACCGATCGCGACGCTCGCGAGGGCGACGAGCGCCAGGATGCCCACGGAAGCGAGGAGCCCAAAGGCACGTATCGCCCGACGGGTTGGAGGCGCGGGGGCGGTCTCCGCGCGCTGTTCAGGAGGACTGTCGACCAACACGCAGTTAGGTTAGCCTACCCTCGCAACGCACCTCGATCCCGTGCCACCGCCGACGGGCCAACCAGGTGTCCGTGTTGCCGCTGACGAGCCGCCAGGAGCCCTTGTCACCGCCACCGAGCCGCCCGGGTCCCGAGGGCGTGCTGAGCGGCCCGGGTCCCGGGTGCGCGAGTGCGCATGGTCCTGGGCGCCGACACCTCACCCCCTCGGCCCCGCACTCACCGCCTCGGCCCCGCGCTCACCGCCTCGACGCCGCGCCAGGCGTCCGCGGACGCGGTGAGCGCGAGGACGGCGTGCCGCGCAGATGCGCGGATGCACTGGCTCTCAAAGCCCCAGCCGCGCCAGCGCCTTCCCTCCGTCCAGCTCGCAGGTCCCCTCCCCGGCCGCCGTCCACGCCGCCGCGCAGAGCGCCCGCAGGCCGTCGAGGGCCTCGCCGTCGCCCTCCAGCTCCAGCCGCTCGCTCCCGGCCGTCGCCGTCCAGCCGCCGCAGCGGAACCCTTCGCCCGCCTCGACGACCTCCGGCTGACCGGTGAGCAGTCCGCGCAGATCCGCGTCGACGTACGTCGGCCGGTGCTGCGGTGGGGCGGCCAGGAGCTGCGCGCCGTCCGTGACGCCGGTCAGCACGAGCAGCGAGTCCACCTCGCCGTTGAACGCGCCCTCGATGTCCGTGTCCAGCCGGTCCCCGACGACCAGCGGCCGCTCGGCCCCGGTCCGCAGGATCGTCTCGCGGTGCATCGGGGGCAACGGCTTGCCCGCCACCTGCGGCTCGGCGCCCGTGGCGATCCGTACGACCTCCACCGCCGCGCCGTTGCCCGGAGCGATCCCGCGCGCGCTCGGGATCGTGAGGTCGGTGTTGGACGCGAACCACGGCACCCCGCGCGCGATGGCGTAGCACGCCTCCGCGAAGCGCGACCAGGTCAGATCGGGACCGCCGAACCCCTGCACGACCGCCGCAGGATCGTCGTCGGCCGACTCGACCGGCTCAAGCCCGCGCTCACGCAGCGCGACCCGCAGCCCCTCGCCACCGATGACCAGCACACGCGCACCGGCGGGCACCTGCTCACTGATGAGCCGGGCCGCGGCCTGCGCCGAGGTGATGACGTCCGATGCCCCCGTCGGTATCCCCAGCTCCGTCAGATGCCCGGCCACCGCGTCCGGCGTGCGCAGCGCGTTGTTCGTGACATACGCGAGATGCATCCCGCCCGAGCGGGCCGTGCCGAGGGACTCCACGGCGTACGCGATCGCGTTCCCTCCCGCGTACACCACCCCGTCCAGATCGAGCAGCGCCGTGTCGTAGGCCTCACTCAGGGCCTGCCCACTGCCCTCGGGCCGCGTCCTGACGGTCTGGCTCATTACACATCGCTCCTCGTTCGATCCCTTTCCCCCGATCATCGCGCATGCCACTGACACACTTACGATGCCTCAATGAACTATGCAGGTCCCGCGGAGGAAACACCCAAGTGCGACGGGCTCGAACTCACCCCGTTCCGGGGCCTGCGCTACGACCCCGACCGGGTCGGCAGTCTCTCCGCCGTGACATCACCGCCGTACGACGTCGTCGTACGACCCGACGGTCTGCTCGAGCTCGAATCCGCCGACCCGCACAACATCGTCCGGCTGATCCTCCCGCAGGACGGCACCCCTACCGCCCGCAACCAGCAGGCGGCGGCCACCCTGCGCCGCTGGCTGTCGGAAGGCGTCCTGACGACCGACCCGGAGCCGGGCCTGTACGTCTACGAGCAGCGTGACGGCAACATCCTGCAACGCGGCATCATCGGCGCCCTGCGCCTGTCGGAGCCGTCGGACGGTGTCGTCCTCCCGCACGAGGACGTGATGCCGCACGTCATCGCGGACCGCGCGGCCCTGATGCGCGCCACCTCCGCCAACCTCGAGCCACTGCTGCTCACCTACCGCGGCAACGGTTCCCGGGTCGGCACGGCCGCCGTCATCGAGCGCACCGCCCAGCGCCCGCCGCTGTTCTCGACCACCACGGAGGACGGCTTCAGTCACCGTCTGTGGTCGGTCACCCACCCGGCCGAACTGGCCGAGATCCGGTCAGATCTCTGCCACCACCAGGCACTCATCGCCGACGGCCACCACCGCTGGGCGACGTATCTGCGGCTGCGCGCCGAGCACCCCTCGCCCAGCCCCTGGGACTACGGCCTGGTCCTCCTGGTGGACACCGCGCGCTACCCCCTGCGCGTCCGGGCGATCCACCGCCTGCTGCACCGTCTGCCGGTCGCCGACGCGCTGGCCGCCCTCGGGGAATCCTTCCGCGTACGCCACCTGGCCGTGTCCCTCCCCGAGGCCCTGGAGGCCCTCGCGGACGCGGCCGCCGACGGCAACGCCTTCCTCCTCGCGGGCGACGGCACGTTCCACCTGGTCGACCGCCCGGACCCGGACCTGCTCGCCCGTACGATCCCGGCCGACCGCCCCGAAGCCTGGCGCACCCTGGACGCGGCGGTCCTGCACGCCACGCTCCTCGACCACGTCTGGGGCATCCCGGAGGACTCGCCCGCGCACATCGCGTACATCCACGACACGACCGCCACGGTCGAGAAGGCGGAGCGCGACGGCGGTACGGCCGTCCTGATGCATCCGGTCCGCGAGGAGGTCGTACGCGACCTTGCCCGCCAGGGCGTCACGATGCCCCGCAAGTCGACGTCGTTCGGCCCGAAGCCGGCGTCGGGGCTGGTGCTGCGGGCACTCTCGCTCGGAGGCTGACGCTGACGCTCTGAAACGGGTGAGGGCGGGACTCCGTTCTGGAGTCCCGCCCTCACCTTGTTACCGCGTATGCCTGACGTCAGCTCTGCGGAGTGTCCTCGTCGTCGCCTTCGACCGGGGTCTGCGCGGCCTGCGGAGCCTCGTCATCGACCTCGACCTCGTCCTCCGCCTCGTCCTCCGCCTCGTCCTCCGCCTCGTCCTCCGCCTCGTCCTCCGCCTCGTCCTCCGCCTCGTCCTCCGCCTCGTCCTCCGCCTCGTCCTCCGCCTCGTCCTCGTCCTCGTCCTCAATGTCGGACTCGGACTCGATCTCCGTCTCGATCTCCGTCTCGGCCTTGGACTCGGCCTGCGCCGCCGTCTGCGTCGCCGTCTCGTCCTGCTCCTCGACGAGCGCGTCGACGAACTCGACGCCGTCCAGCTCGGCGAGCCGGTCGGAGGCGTCCGTGCTGCCGTCCTTGTCGGACTCGACGGCCTTCGCGAACCACTCGCGCGCCTCGCCCTCACGACCGGCGGCCAGGAGCGCGTCGGCGTACGCGTAGCGCAGGCGCGCGGTCCAGGGCTGCACGGAGTTCGAGGCGAGCTCGGGGCTCTGGAGGGTCACGATGGCGGCTTCGAGCTGCCCCATGTCCCGCCGCGCGCCGGCGGCCACGAGCCGCATCTCGACCTGACTGGCCTTGTCCAGCTTGTGCACTTCGGGCGCACCGGCCATGTCCAGCGCCTTCTCGGGCCGGCCAAGACCGCGCTCGCAGTCCGCCATGACGGGCCACAGCTCCACACTGCCGGTCATACGACGCGCGGCCCGGAACTCGGCGAGCGCCTCGCTGTACTTCTGGTTGGCGTACGCGGCGAAACCGGCCGCCTCGCGTACGGCGGCGACGCGGGACGCCAGGCGCAGAGCGATCTTCGAGTACGCGTACGCGCCCTCGGGGTCCTCGTCGATGAGCCGGGCGACCATCACCAGGTTCCTGGAGACATCCTCGGCAAGTCCCTTGGGCAGGCTCTGCAGCTCCTGCCGTACGTCCGCGTCGATCTCCTCACCCGTGACGTCATCCGGGATCGGCAGCCGCTTGATCGGCTCGCGGTCCCTGTCACGGTCCCGATCGTCGCGGAAACGGCCGCCGCCGCGGCGGTCGTCGCCCCTACGGTCGTCACGGCCACGGAAGCCGCCGGGGCGACCGCCCCGGTCGTCACGACGCGGGCCGCCGCTGCCACGGTCGTCGCGGCCACGGAAGCCGCCACCGCCACGGCTGTCGTCTCGTCGGTCATCGCGCCGGTCGTCGCGACGGAAGGTCGGACGGTCCCCCTCGCGACGGGGAGCCGGACGGTCGTCGCCTCGGCGGTCGTCACGCCGGAAGTCGCTCCGGTCATCGCGGCGGAACCCACCAC